>DAOUBQ010000038.1:0-102116 GCA_034432755.1 Anaerolineales bacterium | reverse complement strand
TTCCCCACCCAGCGGCTCGATGAAGTGGAACCCTGGCTAGAGCGCGTCAACGGCAAGTTTGAGCGCAACGCCGATGACATCTTGCTCTACCAGGCCGATACCCAACCCGGCGCGCGGGTTGCCGTGCTGAGTTATGGCGCCTCGGCCCGCACGGCCCGTCACGCCGTCAAGCAGATGCGCGCCAAAGGTAAGAAAGTCAACCTGTTCACCGCTTACACCCTCTGGCCCTTCCCCGAAAAAGCGGTCGAAGAACTGGCCGATTCGGTCGAGCGAATTGTTGTCCCTGAAATGAACCTGGGCCAGCTGGCGCTGGAAGTGGAGCGGGTGGTCGGACGCCGTAAGGTGAAGCGCGTTACGCGCGCCAACGGTGAAATGATTACCCCCGATATGGTGATGGCTGCAGTGGAGGCTTAAAAAATGTCAGAACATATTCTCGAAGCGCATTATCTCACCAAACAGGAAGCCCAAATTCCGCGCGAAGACTGGTTTGAAGCCAGCGAAACCCTGCAACACTTGCGCAAGAACAAAAAATTCCCCACCATCTGGTGTTCGGGCTGTGGGCTGGGCGTCATCATGGGCGCGCTCATTCGCGCCATTGACCATCTCGGCCTCGAAAAAGACCAGGTGGCCCTGGTGGCGGGAATTGGCTGCACGGCGCGCATGCCGGTCTACATGGATTTCAACACCCTGCATACCACGCATGGCCGCGCGCTGGCCTTTGCCACCGGCCTGAAGATTGCCCGCCCCGATATGAAGGTGATTGCCATTATGGGCGATGGCGACGCCCTGGCGATTGGCGGCAATCACTTCATTCACGCCGCCCGCCGCAACATTGGCATTACCGCGCTGGTGGTCAACAACTCCATCTACGGCATGACCGGCGGCCAATACAGCCCCACCACCCCGGTAGGGATGCGCGCCACCACTGCTCCGTATGGCAACGTGGAGCCGCCCTTCCCGATTTGCGACCTGGCGATGGCCGCCGGGGCCTCGTACGTGGCCCGCAGTACGGCCTTTCATGCCCTGGAACTGGATAAATACCTCTCCGAAGCGATTGCCAACGAGGGCTTCAGCCTGGTGGAGGCGGTCAGTTATTGCCATACCACCTACGGACGTATCAACAAACTTGGCACGGCCGCCGAAATGATGCGCTCACTCAAAGACAACAGCATTCCCAAAGCCTCGTTCGACAAACTGAGCGTTGAGGAACAACAGGCCAATACCAAAATTGTGCGCGGCGTTTTGCAAAAGAAAAAGCGCCCCGAATACACCGCAATTTATGACCTGCTGGTGCAGCAGCAAACCCACCAGGAAGAAATCCGCCTGCGCAACACGGGGAGGTTGTAAAAAATGGAGAAACGCACTGAAATTCGATTGGCTGGCGAGGGCGGTCAGGGCATGATCCTCGCGGGAATTATCCTGGCCGAAGCCGCCGCCATTTATGACGGCAAACAGGCCACCCAAACCCAAAGTTACGGTCCCGAAGCACGCGGCGGCGCTAGCCGCTCCGAAGTCGTCATTTCGGACGGTGAAATTGACCACCCCGAAGTGCTGGAGCCGGATGTTGTGGTTGCCCTCAGCCAGGAAGCCTACAAAAAGTTTGCCCGCAACCTGCGCCCGGGCGGGGTCTTGATTATAGATGAAGACCGCGTGACCGTTGAATCTGGCGTGAATGCGGTCACAATTCCCGTCACGCGGTTGGCGCAAGAGACGACCGGCAAGACCATCACCGCCAACACAGTGGCGCTTGGTGCGCTGGTGGGGCTGACGGGGGTGGTTTCGCGGCAAGCCATTCAGCAGGCCGTGATTGCCCGCGCCCCCAAAGGCACCGAGGAGATGAATCGCAAAGCGTTGGAGGCTGGTTTTGCGGCAGCGGAGCAGGTCAGGCAACAGGCATAGTGGTTCAAACAGAAAAAGGCCGGAGCAGAGTGCCCCGGCCTTTTTGATTCCTCACAAATGGATTATGCCCAGCCCAAAAATCTCGCCACTGTGGCTGTCAGGAAGGTGACCAGGAAGGCTGTGCCGAGCGTGATAACCACGCTCAAGGTGGCCCATTGATAGGATTTGGTTTCCTTGTAAATCGTCATAATCGTCGTTGCGCAGGGATTGTGCAGCAGCGAGAACAACATCAGGTTGATGGCGGTCAACATCGTCCAACCGTGACCCTCCACCAGCAGGGAACGAATGGCTTCGCTGGTAGATGGGCCGTCAATCATCATGCCAGCGCCCATGTAAACCATCATCATGGTTGGGACCACGATTTCGTTGGCAGGGATGGCGATGATGTAGGCCAGCAGGATGACCCCATCCAGGCCGAGCAGCAGGCCAAACGGATTCAGCCAGCCGGCGATGGCACGCGCCAAGTTGGAATCGCCAAAGGGGATGTTGGCTAAAATCCAGATGACTGCCCCCGCAGGGGCGGCGGTCTGCATGGCGCGCCACAAAACGAACAGGGTGCGGTCAATCAGCGAGGTGTAGAGAATCCGCCCGATGTTGGGAACGCGATAGGGGGGCAGTTCCAGCGTAAAAGCGGAGGCTTCGCCCTTAAGTACAGTTTTGGTCAGCAGCCAGGACATGAACAGGGTGAAGGCAATTCCAATCAACACCACCCCTACCACCGTTGCGGCGGCGATGAGGGACGCGCTGAAACCGCTGAAACCGGCGGCCACAAAGACCGTTGCCAGCATGATGAGGGTGGGAAAACGCCCATTGCACGGGACAAAGTTATTCGTCAGGATGGCAATCAGCCGCTCACGGGGCGAATCAATAATGCGGGTGGAGACCACTCCGGCAGCGTTACATCCAAATCCCATCGCCATGGTGAGAGATTGTTTGCCATGCGCCCCGGCATGTTTGAACAACCAATCCAGGTTGAAAGCCACGCGCGGCAGGTAGCCGAGGTCTTCGAGAATGGTAAAGGCCGGGAAGAAAATCATCATCGGCGGCAGCATGACCGAAACGACCCAGGCTAGGCCGCGATATACACCATCCCACACAAAGCCGGTCACCCACCAGGGCAGGTGGAGGGCGTTGAACAGCACAATACCCTGGTCGCCCACCCAAAACAGGACGCTGGCAATGGCATCGGAGACCACGTTTGCGCCCGAAACGGTCAGCCAGATGATAACGGCCAGCAGGCTGAGCATAATGGGCAGGCCGGTCAGCGGCGAGGTGACAATCCGGTCAATGCGCTGGTCGAGGTCATATTTTTTTTTGGAGGCCGTTTTCACAGCGCGCTGGGCAATTGCTTCGGCCTCGTTGTAAAGCGATTTGACCATTTCATCTCGAAAGCCGGTAGAAAGACCGGCGCGCAAGGCGGCGGCTTTTTGTAAAATCTCGGTTGATTCCATAAAATTATCCTTGTCGAACTGCAAAGTCTGCAAAGCGGGCAAAGTGTTTTGGTTTTCTTGGCGTTCTTGGCGCGCTTTGCGGTTAGATGCGTTATTGTCGCCCTTCGACGGCCATTTTGCGGCTGAATTGAACTTCGGCGCGGCGCTGGCGCGCCATCAGCTCGGGCAGCTCGCCGGTTTCGAGCGCTTTTTGCACCCGCGCATCGCCATCGAGCAAGCGAATTGCCAGCCAGCGGGCGTTGGCGATACCCGGGACCATCTTTTCAATCATCGGAACGAGTTCGTTGACCGCATGTTGGAATTCGGAAGTGCCTTCGACGCGTTTCGGCTTGGTCAGGATGGAGCCATCCACCACACCGGCCACCGTTTGCAGCAGGGTGGAGATTCCCTCGCCGGTGCGGGCCGTGACCGGGATGGCTGGCACGCCCAAATCACGCGCCAGGCTGCGGGCATCCACGTCTAGGCCTTTGCGGCGGGCCTCGTCCATCAGGTTCACGGCCACCACCACTTTATCGGTGATTTCCAGCACTTGCATCACCAGGTTCAGGTTGCGTTCCAGGGCGGTGGCGTCGGTGACGACGATGGTGCAATCGGGCTGGCCGAACAGGATGAAATCGCGCGCCACTTCCTCGTCCTGCGAGGCGGAGAGCAGCGAGTAGGTGCCGGGCAAGTCTACCAGTTTATAGCGCACGCCGTTGAACTGGTAGCCGCCCTCGGCGCGGGTGACGGTTTTGCCGGGCCAGTTGCCGGTGTGCTGTTTTAGCCCGGTCAGGGCGTTGAATAACGTGCTTTTGCCCGTGTTCGGGTTACCAGCCAGTGCAATCACGCGGTCGAAGTTGTCAATTTTGATGCCCATCTGCTCCAGTTGGGTGTAAGCCGGGCAGGTGGCGCAATTTTCGGTGGGAAGTTGGATTTTTTCAGCCATAGTATCTCTATCTTTAAATCGGTTTGACCCAAATCTGCGCTGCCTGGTCTTTGCGCAGCGCAATCAGCGTGCCGCGCACCCGGTAACCGCGCGGGTCGCCAAAGAAATTACCCAGTTCTGGGGTAATCAGTGTGCCGGGGGTCAGGCCCAAATCGAGGAAGCGGCGGCGGGTAAAACCCTGCACGCCCTCGTCGAGCAAGAGAATCTCGCCTTTTTGGGAATCTGCCAGCGCGTGGAGCGGCACGGCGCCCTTCAGCGCCGTCTCGGTCTCGGGCAGTGGCGTCACATGCACATTGGCCGCCACCGATGGCGCCAGGCGATATTCGTTTTCTCCATCTGAAAGCACATAGCGGTTGGGAGTTTTTTCAATCAGGCGGATGACCTGCCCCAAACGCAGACCGGCCGCCAGGATTTGTTCATACGCGAGAGCGGGTTCATCCTCAATGTGCCGGATGCGGGCCGGGCCTTCAGCCTGCCAGGCCGTTAAAGGAACCGCCTGCTGGCTGGGAATTTTCCCCTCCCGGTTGGGGATGGGGTCTCCGTGCGGGTCGCGGGTGGGGTGGCCCATTGCCGCATCGAGCTGGTCGAGTTCCGCTGTTGAGGTGTGGTGTTCGCGTTTGTGCGCTTCGCCGTGAATTTTCTCCAGCGGCATGCGGGCTTCGTCGGCCAGGTAGCGTTCCCACAGCCGGTGGGCGCGGACGATGTGTAGCGCCCAGCGCTCGCCTTCGGGGGTGAGATGAATCTCGTTCCCGCGCGATTCGACCAGGTTTTGAGATTCCATCTGCGCGATGAGTTTTATCGTTTGCTCCGGTTTGATATTCAATGTTCCGGCCAGCGATTGCGGAGAGGCGTGCCGCCCCTCCTGCTCACGGTCGAGCAGGTGCTTGAGCGCGTCCTCCACCCGTTCACGCTGGCGGATTTCGCGCCAGGCCGCCAGCCGCGCTAGGCCGCCATAAGTTGGCAGGAACAAACCAATCAGACCAAGAATGAGGATGGCAATTAACCATGCAAGTATGGGCATAAGTTACTCCTTTTTGCCCTGTAGGACGAGATATTATCTCGTCCTACAGACTACAAAAATCTGGCTGCTGATGGCAAAACCGATTACGTAGGACGAGATATTCTCTCGTCCTACCGCCAGGGTTAAATTTTGGTCAAACGATGAATACGCCAGCGCTTCTACCTCTGCCCCTGGGATGAGTCCCAGGCGTTCGAGATGCCGTAGCAGCGCCGGGTCAGTCGCTCGCACTCGCACAATGAGCGCTTTCTGGTTGGGGCGCAGCGCCGCGAGTGGCAGCGACTCATCGGCGGGCATTTCTAACGCTTCGTTTGGGATTGGCTCGCCGTGCGGGTCATGCGTTGGGTGGCCGAGCGCCGCCGCGATTTTCGACTCGAACTCCTCGCTGATGACGTGTTCCAGGCGGCAGGCTTCTTCGTGAACGGCATCCCACGAGTAGCCGAGCATTGTCACCAGGTAGGTTTCGAGCAAGCGGTGGTGGCGAATCACCTCCAGCGCGGCTTTTTCGCCCTGCGGGGTGAGCGTTACCCCCTGGTGTTTGCGATAATCCACCAGAGGCGGGTGAACGGAGGCCAGTTTTTGCAGCATCCCGGTCACCGAAGCCGGAGCAATCCCCAGCCGGGCCGCCAGGTCGTTGGTGGAGGCTGCCCCGCCGTCTTCTGTAAGGGCGTAGATGTGTTTCAGATAATCCTGAATGTTCTGAGTGAGCATTTTTTATGCTAAAATAAAATTTAGGCTATCCTAAATAATAATAACAAAAAAAGAGAGCCAGGTCAAGGGGCAACTCGGCTTCCAAAAAACGTCCTAAAGGGGTGGCCAAGCTTGCGCCACAAACCTTCGGGGCGATTCGCTATTCATCATAACTGCACCACCCGTTATTGTCGCAAACCGGTTCGGGCAGCGGGCAGCTGAGCAGCGTTTGGGGCTGGCGCCGGTAAATGGCTCCTATTTCTGGCAGGATGACCGCCCAGGCATTCACGAAACCCTTTTCGAGACAGCCTATTACCAGCGCGTCGTCCCCGTGCGGAAACTCGAACCATTCATCGCCCGTCACCAGCATCACCGCCGCATGTCCGTGCCTTCCGATGGTCGTGAACGTCATCCGCGAATAGGGCTTTGCGCTGAGCAGGTGACCAGGGATGAGCGGATTGATTCCGCGCCAGATGTAACGCGGGTAGAGCGCGCGCCCTTCCAGCGCAATGGCCTGGTTTTGCTCCAAAAACGATAGGATTTCTTTTGCGCCAACTCCCAGTTGGGTCAGAGAACGGTCGTCTAATTTGGCGGCAACCTGAAATTTGTCGAGCTGCTCGTAGCGCGGTTGGTAGAACAGGTTTGTAAGCGGAATCAGACCCCCTAGTGCCGCTGTTGTGACCAACGCGGCCAATCCGTGCCAGGGCGGGGCGGGGTTCGTGTGTGAGTGGGTGGGGGCTGCATTGGGCCGGTATCCTAGCCAGGCCGCCGTGAACTCGAACAAGGCCGCCAGACCAAGCACATAGTACAAAATCACAATCCAATCGGCAGGCACTAGGTAGCGTCCACCTGAGGTTCGCACCAGGCCGTTGATGACGAAGTAGATGAGCATGGCCGATAGCGGGAACAGACCAATATACCGGGCGCGCTGCCAGGCCAGGCCAATCCCTAAGGCAATCAAAACCACGTTAATGGGCAAGAGAATGCGCGCCGAGGGGCTGAGCGTTCCGTCCCAATAGGGCCTCCAAAAGGGTTCTGATTGCTTGATGATGGTGACCGTGTCGAGATTTTGCAGAGTGGTGGGCAGCGACAGTGTAGAAAGGGCCAGGTTGTTTAAGAAATGGTCGAGTGCAAACTCAGCCAGTGATTTTGACAGCAGTTCTGCAGGTTGGGCGGGTAGCCCCAGGCTGGCAACCTGCCGGGGCAGGAGCAAGCCGTCTGGCTGGGGTTGTGGCCACTGAAAACGCTCCTGGATGATGGCCTGTAGACGCCACGCATACATGCTTACCAGCGACATACCGCTGCCGTTGAACTGCATCCAGGGCATCACAGAACCCAGGTAGGCCAGTAAAATTGCTCCAGATAAAACAACCCCCCTTCGTTTTTGCCTCCAATAGAGCGCCAAAGACAGCAAGAGTGCAAGTGGTAGAAAGAAAAGAATATGCGGGCGAACAAAACTCCACAGCCCCACCGTGCCGCCCAGCCAGAAGGCCAGCTGCCAGCGCTCCTGCGGTTGTTTGGCCCACCGAATTGCCACCAGCAGGATAAGCGCCAGGCCAATTGCAGTTGCGAACTCGGTCAGAAGCATTTTCTGGGTTGAATTATCGAGAAATTCGCCTGTTTCTAATCCATTCATGCCGCGCAGGGTCAGCACCATGGCCAGCGTCAGGCCTGCTCCCCGGCTGTGCATGTTTTTTACAATCAGGTATGCCAGCGCCGGAAAGACGCCATACAGGAAGGCTTGCAGGTTGAGCAAGCGCGTAAAATCTTGCCCGGCCAGCATGTGCAGGTAGAAAAGAAAAGCCGAATAAAGCGGACGCTCGAAATACACTCGCATTTGCCCGCCGTTAAACAAGCCTTGCCCAATGAGTGCATACTGGCTCGCCAGGTCGTAGTTCTCTCCATCGGCGGCGGGGTAATATTCAAAATTGGGCGGGTAGGGCTGTGAAATCAGGAAGTTGGATGCGATGGGAGCCTGCGCCCATAAAAACCCTGCCGCTGCCCACAGGGTGACAAACACGAGGACATCAACCGGAACGTGCCTCACTGTATCTTTTGTTCCGTGATGCAGGAACTTTTTCTCGCCCCAGGCGGCTGCCAACCCGATGAGAATCGCGATTAAAACCTGCCAGGCCAATACCGGAACGCCAGCCCCGTACCAGAAATCTTCCTCCTCCGGGTTCATTCCCACAATCCGGCCCGAGGCCATCCAGGCGGTCAGGCTCATCACTAACAGCGTAATCGTCCCTGCTCCCAGCAGGGCGCGATTTTCCCGCAAATATGTCCCGGCATTTGATGGGTTTATCCCTTCCCAGGCGACCAAAACATAGAGCGCGAGCGTTCCGCAGGCAAAGGCCAGCCAGCCGGCCAGTGGAATCAGGCGCAGAGCATAATAGTAGTTTTGTTTGAAATACTCTGCGGGTGTCCAGGCCAGCAACCAGCCGTCCAGCGCAATCAGTGCCAGAAGACCAATGCTCCAGGCTGGGTATCGCAGCAGGGCGCGAATCAATTGTTCGGCAGGGAATTGTCCACGCAGGGTGAGCAGGCCGATGGTCAGAAGTCCAAACGCGGCCAGCAGGGTCAGCGCAATTAATAGCAGGCTTTGCGCCGAGAGACCCAACAGCAGGGCGCGCCCGCTGTTGCTTGATACGCGGAAAATAAACAGTGTGACCCCAACCAGCCCGGCACTGTGGATGAGCAGGAGCGCGCCTAGCCACGGAATCAAGTTTTTAGACGTGCTGGTTGATTCATTCATCGTTGCTAACGGTCAAAGCGTACTTCGGGATATTGCGCTGAAGGTCCATCGAGCAGGGGCGTGGGCTTTCCTTTCAGGGTCAGGTCGAAGAAGGCCAGGGTGTAGTCCATCAGGATTTTTTGCACCTGCGCGCCGTTGATGGGACCTTTCAGACCAAGTTGGGGCGCGAGCGGAGAGAGGGCGGGCAGGTCGGTGAAGTCGTAATGGTCGGCGCCGAGGATGGTCACAACGCGATTCGTAGGCGGGACATGCCTGTAATAGTCGTTAAACAACTCGGTATTGCGCGCAAAAGGCCATAATTCGCTGAACAGGTAGAGGAAGGGTTGGCTGGTGCCGTTTTCCAGCACTTGCAGGCTGACCGGGCGCATGAAGGCATCATAGGTCAGGCCGGCTGTGCAACGCGAGTCCGTTCCACAGAATTGGATGGTCGCCCCGCCGCCGGTGGAATGCCCGAAGATTCCGATTTTGTCCATGTTGAGCAGGCCGTTGAGCGGTTCGGTGGGATTGACGCTCATTTTTTCAAGCGCATTTAGCGTGTAATCAATGTCTGCTGACCATTGTTCGACCAGTTTGCGCGCCACAGCTTCGTATTCATCTTGTGGCAGACTGCTCGAGGGCGGCAGGGCTTGTGGGTTGTTGCGGGCTACGCTGCCATCGGGGAAGACGACCATGCGCGCGCCGTAGGGCAGGTCGAGCGATGCGACGATATAGCCGTGTGAGGCCAGTTCTTGCATGATGAAGGTTGTCTGCTGGCGAAAGCCGTTCCAGCCGTGGACGAAGACCAGCAGCGGGTAGGGGCCGCCTGGGCGGGCGGGGGGCAGGTTTTCATAAGCGGCTGATTTGGCATAGGCCAGATGGTTGAGGAAAAAGCGCGGCAGGCCGATGTATTCGGCAATTTCAGGGGCCACGATGTTGGCTTCGGGCATCCAGGCGGTGGGTTTGGCTTCGGGCGCAGGGGGTTCAGCCGGATACCAGACCTGCATCACCAGTTTGCGTGGTTCATCTTGTCCGGAGTAGATTTCGCGACGGCTCTGGTCTACCAGCAGGCGGGTGAAGGTGCCGATGGCGTAGGGGCCGCGCGGGGCAGGCAGGGAGGGAACCGGCAGGAGTGCGGGCAGCGCTGTCGAAACGGTCAGCAGGCCGAGTGCGGCGATGAGTCCGAGCAGCTTGTATCCAGTTGGGCGGGCGAGAGGCTCTCCTTCGCCGCGCGCGCGTAAGTAGGCGGGGAGAGTCCAAAAAAATACGGTTACTGTAAAGGCATACAGCGGAATCATTTGCCAGCGCAGGCCTTCAATCCGTTGATGGGTGAGCATGATCACCAGTATGAAGGTCGGCAGGATGCCGAGCGCGGCTGGGCGGCGGCGGCTGATGAGCGGCCAGCATAGGTAGAGCATGAGCAGGAGCGGGATGGCGATTTCGAGTGGGCGCATTCTTTTTCGCCAGTGGGGGCCTTAGGGTGTGCTTCGTTATGCCGCTGGGAGGGGGCTGGAGGCGAATTTCTCTCGCCCTTCGCGGTAGGCCTGGGCAAATAAGACCTGTTGCACCAGAAGCAGGTAAAACGAGAAACCTGGCAGCAGGATGGGCGTCAGGCAAGCCAGGATGATGGTCAGGAAGATGATTTGGAAGGCAATCGAAACCACTATGCCGACCCCGTAAATCACCAGGAAGGCGACCAGGAACCCGCCAATGTTCTTGCGGAAGATGGGCCACCATTCTTTTACCCGAAAGCCTGCGCTAAATTCTTGTGTGGCGGTCACATGCGCTTCGGGGGCCGGGATGATGAGTGCAAATACCAGGCTGAACGGCAGCAGGCAGATGATGAAAACCGGAAAGACGAGAAACGAGAGAAAAAAGATGTTTTCGTTTTCCAGGACGGCAGCCAGGAAGGGCGTGACAAGGAAGACCAGCATGACCGGCAGCAAGACCAGCAGCAGCGGCAGACTGTACACGAAGCGCACGCCAAACAGTTTCAGTCCGTCTTTGAGCATTCCTTCCCAATCATCCCAGGCAATCATGCGCGGTTGTTCTCCAGCGATGACCTGGCGCATAATGCGCATGGCATAGCCAAGTGCAATCAGGTAGGGGAGGATGGGGATGATGAGGCTGGCTAAAATAAGTAACCCGCCAATCAGGAAGTTTTTGCGGGCTTCGCTATTTTCGATAGGGAAGTAGAACAGGTGTTTGAGGTCAAATCCGGCGAGCATGATGTTCTCCTGGTTATATCTGGCGTGGTGGGTTTGCGGAATGATTTCTGCATGGCCGATTAAAGGCAAATGTGGATGCCCGATTGTGTCCGCATTTTGAGCGAATTAGAGGTTGAGTGGGGTAATTTGCGTATTGCACTGGATGGGTTATTTTGTAAATTTGTCGCTGGCCTCGTCCAGTGCTTTGACTTGCTCTGGTGTCAACCGCCACCCGGCGGCCCCGGCGTTCATTTCGGCCTGGCGGACGTTTTTTGCGCCAGGGATGGGCAGCGCGCCTTTGCAGATAACCCAATTGAGGGCGATTTGGGCCGGTGATTTGCCGCCGTAATCCTGTCCGATTTCGGTCATCAGGTGGATGAGTGGCTGGATGTCTTTGAGTATCCCGCTGTAGCGGCTGCTGCGCATCCCGGGCGGGGGATTTTTGGGGGAGTATTTGCCCGTGAGCAGGCCCATCGCCAGCGGGGAGTAGGCAATCAGCCGCACGCCAAGTTCCTGGCAGCGCGCCAGCAGTCCATTTTTTTCGACGCGCCGGTTCAGCAGGTGATATTCCACCTGGTTCGAGGCGAGCGGGATGTCGTGTCGGGCAAGGGTGGTGACGGCGCGCTGCATTTGGTTTTTGTCGTAGTTGGAGACGCCCACCGCGCGAGTCAACCCCAGGCGGTGCGCCGCAACCAGGCCCTGCACGTATTGTTCGATGGGAACGATGGGGCTGGGCCAGTGAATCTGATACAGGTCTACCCGCTCCAGTTCGAGTCGCTCTAAACTGTGGCGCAAGGCGCGCGTGACCGAGGCCCGCCGGATGCGCCAGGGCATGGGGAAAAATTTGGTTGCCACGATGACGGGCTGGTCGGTTTTCTTGAGGAATTGTCCGAGCAGCCGCTCCGAGCGTCCGTTGCCATACACTTCGGCGGTGTCAACCAGCCTGACGCCGTTTTCTAGCGAGGCGCGGAATCCTGCTTCCACATCATCATCGCTGTAGCCGCTGCCGTAGCCCCATACCAGTCTGTCTCCCCAGGCCCAGGCGCCCAGGCCGATTTCGACTTCGTGCAAAAAGCGGACTGATTCAGGGATGTCTGTCATTGGTGAACTCCTTGAACGTTTCCGGCAAATTGTATCACCCGATAGGGCTTTCGGGGGAGTGATGCGTTTTGTAGGGCAGCAAATTTGATGCTGGGTTTTAAGTCCCTGAATCTCAAAACCCGTGTAAAATCAGCCGCACATCTTTTATATCGGAACTGAGTGGCCGCGAGACCCACCCCTGCCCGTTCTTATGGGATCCTCCCCCATTTTCGACTGACCTTCGGTGAGAATGGGCAGGGCAGGGAGGGGGTCTGGCGCTCCCTGAGTTCCAGGGAGTTTCCCCATGTTGGAAATCAACGAACCCCTCACCGAGCGGGCTGGCAGCGAAACGCCTGCCCAATTGGCGCAGCGGCTTAATCTGCCGTTTGATGACCTGCGCTTGCTGACCCGCGCCCTGACGCATCGCTCCTACGTCAACGAACACCAGGATGTTCCTGCCGACAATGAGCGGCTGGAGTTCCTGGGTGACGCCGTGCTGGATTTTCTGGTCGGCGCGTGGGTTTACAATACTTACCCCGAAATGCCGGAAGGCGAGCTGACGCGCATGCGCTCGGCGCTGGTCCGCACCGAATCGCTGGCCGATTTTGCCCGCCAGTTAGGGTTAGGCAATGCCATGCGTTTGGGACGCGGCGAACTGCACGGCGGCGGGCGCGACCGCGACGCGCTCTTGTGCGCCACCTTCGAGGCGATTGTGGGGGCGCTGTACCAGTACAAAGGCCTTGAGGCCGCCCGTCAGTTCGTCATGCCGCTGCTCGAACCCGCCGCCGAGCGGATTTTCGTCCAAATGCACACTATTGACCCGAAATCGCGTTTGCAGGAATGGTCGCAGGCTCAAAAACTTGGCACACCCCAATACATCACCCGCGATTCGACCGGCCCTGACCATGCCCGGACGTTTGAAGTTGAAGTATACGTCGGCGGGAAATGTTTTGGGCGCGGCGCTGGCCCCTCGAAGCACATCGCTCAGCAAAACGCCGCCCAAAATGCGTTGGAAGGGATTGAAATGCAGAATGATGAATGATGAATGCAGAGCAAAGTCATTCACTCACATCTCCACTTTTCTGTCTTTCGTCCGTATTCCGTGTTTCATCATTCCGCATTCCTCATTTTGACTTCTTATGCCTTTACGTCTTAAATCTCTCGAACTGCACGGTTATAAAACCTTCGCATCCAAAACGCTCTTTGAATTTGCCGACGGCATCACCGCCATCGTAGGGCCGAACGGCTCGGGCAAGTCGAACTTTGCCGATTCGTTGCGCTGGGTGCTGGGGGAACAATCTGCCAGCCTGCTGCGCGCCAAGAAGACCGAGGATATGATTTTCTCTGGCTCTGAGCAGCGCCCGCGCGCTGGAATGGCCTCCGTCACCATCACCTTCGACAATTCCACCGGCTGGCTGCCGGTTGATTTCTCGGAGGTGGCCGTCACTCGCCGCGCTTACCGCGACGGGCATAACGAGTACCTGCTTAACGGCCAGACCGTGCGCCTGCGCGATATTAACGAATTGCTGGCGCAATCCGGCCTTTCGGAGCGGACGTATACCATTCTCGGCCAGGGCATGGTGGACGCCTCGCTGGCTCTCAAGGCCGATGAGCGCCGCCGTCTGTTTGAGGAAGCCGCCGGAATTGGCCTGTACCGCTCTCGCCGCGAGGAAGCCCTGCGCCGCATGGAGAACACCCAGCGCAACCTGGAGCGCGTTCTCGATATTTTGGCCGAATTGGAGCCGCGCCTGCGCGGGCTGGAGCGTCAGGCGCGCCGCGCCCAGGAATACCTGCAAATTCAGGCGGACCTGAAACTCATTCTGCGCGAGTGGTATGGCTATCACTGGCATCGCGCTCAAAAGGAATTGACGGAAGTGCAGGCGATTGCCCGCCAGCAGGAAGCCAAACTGAACGAGGCCCGCGAAACCTATCGCAACCTGACCGAGGGTTTTTCCAGCACCCGCGCACGCCTGTTTGATTTGCGCGCGCGCCTGAATGAGTGGCACAGGCAATCGGCCGGGCTGCATAACCAAAGCGAAGCCATCAGCCGCGAACTGGCTGTGCTGGAGGAACGCCGCCGGTCGTTGAACGAAAGTCGCGCCACTGCCGCCGCCGAGCAGCAGCGATTGGCCGATGAACAACGCGCCGCATCAGAACGCCTGGAGGAAGCCCGCGCTGAGTTGGAGCGCATTCAGGCTGAGGCTGCCGAGGCCAAAAACCAGGAAGCCGCCGCGAAAGCGGCGCTCGCGGCCCGCCAGATGGAGCGCGCCGGGGTGGAGCAGAAACTGAACGCTGCCCGCAATCAACTGAACGAATTGAATGGCCGCCGCGCCCGCCATCAGGCGCGCCTGCATGAACTCAAGACCCGCCTCGATGCGCAGCGCCAAAAATTGCGCGATGCGGATGTGGTGATTGCCACCGCCGAACAGACGTTTGCCGCCGCCGAGAAAAAGCACCTCGCCGCCCAAAAGGCCAGGGAAGGGGCCGAGTCCGTCCTCCAGCAGGCCGAGGCCGATTTAACGGCCACCCGCCACCGGTTGAGTGAACTCGAATCGGCGCGCAGAGCGCTTCAGGATGAGCGCAATGCCAAAGCGGGTGAGCAGACCAAGCTGCAGGCGCGCCTGGATGTGCTGGAACAGGCCGAAAAGTCGCTTTCTGGTTATGCTGAGGGGGCCAGGTTTTTGCTCGAGGCCGCCCGCCAGTCGAAATTGGGCGGCGCAAAGGGCGCGCTTTCGGCTGCGTTGGATGTGCCCGCTGCTTATGAGACCGCCATCGCTGCTGCGCTGGGCGATGCGTTCGATGTGGTGGTGGTCGAATCCGGTTCGAGCGTGGAACAGGCTCTCGAATTACTGGAGCAGGCTGCCGGGCGGGCGGTCATTCTGCCCATAACGGGGAATGCACAAGGCAGAAGTCTGCCTGATGAACGGGAAATGCTGAAGGGAGACCTTTCCAAAAACGTGATTGGTTTCGCTTCGGATTTGGTCAAGGTGTCGGAGGAACTGCGGCCTGCGGTGGAGGCCTTGCTGGGGAACACCGTCCTGGTGGAAAACCGGGCGGTGGCGCAATCCCTGCGGGCGAAATACCCGGCTGCGCGTTTTGTGACCGTTAAGGGCGAGGTGTTCCGGCCTGATGGGGTGATTGCTGCCGGTCGTGAGACGCGCGCTGCCGCCTTGAGCCGCCCGCGCGAGAAGCGCGAGTTGAGTGAGCGGCTAGAGCAGGCGGTTGGGCAGTTGAATGCGCTGATGGAGACGCTCAACGGCCTGAATGCGGAAATTTCGGCTGCCCAGAAAGAGATTTCGGCGCGCGAGGAGGCGCTTCGTGCGGCGCGTAAGGCGCTCAACGAGGTGTTGAATGCGGAGCGCGAGGCCGCGCTGGCGGCGGAATCGGCCCGGCGGCAGCGTGATTTTCAGAGCGGGCAAAAGGAGACTCTGCAAAAGGAAATTCGCGAATCGGAGCGCGACCAGACCGAGACCGGCTTGCTGCTGGAGGATGTGGAGGAGAAGCTGGGCGCGGCGCAAGAGGCTCTGCGCAAACTGAACGGCGAACTGGCCGGGCTGGGGCTGGATGAAGCGCTGTCGCAGGTCAATTACTGGGGGGCGCGGGTTTCAGTTTCGGAGCGGACGGTGAACGATGCGCGCGCGCGTCAGAATGAGCGCGGCCAGGCGTTGGAACGGGTGAAATCCCAATTGGAGGCCGCCCGGCGGCGCGAAGGTGAGGTTGATTTGGCGCTGGAGGCGTTGGAGGGCGAAAAATCTCGCCTGCAAGCCCGCGAGCGTGAATTGCATGAGCAAATTGAGGCCTTGCGCGCGTTGATTGAACCCGCCGAAGCGCAGTTGAACCAGGCCGAACAGCAGGAAGCCAGCCTGCAAGAGCAGGAGGCTGCCGCGCAGAAGTCATTGGCGAATGTGGAGCGCTACAATGCTCAGGCCCAGTTGGATTTGGGGCGCAAGCAGGAAGCCCTCGAAACGCTCAAGCGGCGCATCGAGGAAGATTTTGGGTTGGTGCAGTTTGAGTATGAAACGAATGTGACCGGGGCTGTTCCTTTGCCGCTTGGTGAAATGGTGGAGACTTTGCCGTATGTGACTGAACTTTCTGCTGAATTGGAGGAAGCCTTGAGCCAGAAACGCGCTCAAATTCGGCGCATGGGCGCGGTGAACATGGAGGCGCAGCAGGAATACGACTCGGTCAAGGAACGCTATGAGTTTATGACGACCCAGGTGGCGGACCTGCGCCAGGCGGAAGCGGACCTGCGCCAGGTGATTGCCGAGTTGGACGAAGTGACCAAAAAGGAGTTTACCAAAACCTTCGAGGCGGTGGCGGCGGAGTTTAAGGCTATTTTTACCCGTCTGTTTGGCGGCGGTTCGGCGCGATTAATCTTGACCGACCCCGATAACCTGACCGAAACCGGCATTGACATCGAAGCCAAACTGCCAGGGAGGCGCGAGCAGGGACTCTCTCTGCTTTCGGGCGGCGAGCGCTCGCTGACGGCGATTTCGCTGGTTTTCGCGCTGCTTAAAGTCTCGCCCACCCCGGTTTGCGTGATGGACGAAGTGGACGCCATGCTCGACGAGGCCAACGTGGGCCGCTTTAGAGACTTGCTGGACGAGTTGAGCCAGCATACCCAGTTCATTGTCGTTACCCACAACCGCAACACGGTTCAGGTGGCCGATGTGATTTACGGCATTACGATGGGGCGCGATTCGGCCAGTCAGCAGATTAGCCTGCGGTTGGATGAGGTGAGCGATGAGATGTTGGGGAGGGGTGGGTAGGCGTTCAGGCTTCTCTTAAAAATCTCTCTAGCGCTTCGCTGGC
Organism: Anaerolineales bacterium; assembly: GCA_034432755.1. Taxonomy (GTDB): domain Bacteria; phylum Chloroflexota; class Anaerolineae; order Anaerolineales; family Villigracilaceae; genus UBA5195. The sequence goes on along the minus strand of DAOUBQ010000038.1, from coordinate 85,303 downwards.
TCGCCTGGCATAGGCTGCGGCGCGCTCGCGTTTTCCGCGCGGGTTTTCTTCTTCGAGGGGGGGCAGAATGCCGAAGTTGGCTTTCATGGGCTGAAATTGCTTGAGTTCAGTGTGGGTGATGTACCAGCACAGCGCGCCGAGCATGGTTTCGCGTGGCAATTCAAGCAGGGGCTGGTCGTTGAGCAGGCGGGCTGCATTCCAACCGGCCAGTAATCCGGTGGCGATGTTGCCCATGTAGCCTTCTACGCCGGTAATTTGCCCGGCGAAGAGCAGGTCATCTCGGGTGCGGGCTTGCAGGGTGGGGCGCAATAGTTTGGGTGCGGCCAGGAAAGTGTTACGGTGCATTTGCCCGTAACGCACAAATTCAGCATTTTGAAGGCCAGGAATCATGCGTAAGACGCGCCGCTGTTCGGGAAAGGTCAGGTTGGTCTGGAATCCAACCATGTTGTAGAGATTGCCGGCCAGGTTATCTTGCCGCAGTTGGACAACGGCGTAGGGTGGGCGCGGCACGCGCGGGTCGGGCAGGCCCACCGGGCGCATGGGCCCATAGGCCAGGGCTTTTTCGCCGCGCGCGGCAATAATTTCGACTGGCAAACAACCCTCGAAAAATTGGTCGGCTCCGGCGCGCACGCCTTGTTCCAGGGCTAGTTCAAACTCTTTGAGTTGAATCCGCTCTGCGGTGCGCAGGGCTTCCACAAAGGCCAGGTAATCTGCTTTTTGGTGGAAGGGGCAGTTGATGTAGTCTCCTGCCTCATCGTGTTCTCCCCAGCGCGAAGCGCGGTAGGCGATGGACATGTCAATGGAGGCAGCCTCAATAATTGGGGAGATGGCGTCGAAAAAATACAGGTGTTCTTCGCCGCTGAAACGGGCAATGGACTGCGAAAGGCGCGGGGAGGTGAGCGGCCCAGAGGCGACGATGACTGGCCCAGCGGGGATTTCTGTCACTTCAGTGCGAATAACTTCGATGTTTGGGTGCGCGCTGAGGCGCGCGGTGACGGTTCGAGCGAAGGCTTCCCTATCCACCGCCAGCGCGGCCCCGGCTGGCAGGGCGGTTTGTTCGGCCACTTCGAGCAAGAGCGACCCCATGCGGCGCAGTTCTGATTTTAAGACGCCTGAGGCCCTATCGGGCAGGTTCGAGCCGAGTGAGTTGGAGCAGACCAGTTCGGCCAGGTCGCTGCTGGCGTGCGCGCCAGTTGGCATGTGTGGGCGCATTTCGTACAATTTGACGTGGATTCCGCGCGTGGCAGCCTGCCATGCAGCCTCGGAACCGGCCAGCCCGCCGCCGATAACAATGAGTTCTTTACGATTAAGGTCTGTCATTTTCTTTATACTTTCCTGTAGCAGGTGACTATTTTACCACCCGTAGAACTCTCTCAAACTGCGCGTATCTATGTATAATCAACGTATATGGTGGACAATCCCCTGTTGCTGCGCTTGAAGGAAGCCTGTCAGTTGACCGACGCTTGTTGGGCTGCCTACACCTTCCGCGAAGGGGATGTGTGGCGGCTGGGTGATGTGTACCATCTTTCCAGGGCCTCCCAGGTGGCGCTGGCAGGACTCTTGAACGAGCCAGGTTCGGCAACCTGGCTTGGTGGTGCGCTGACGGGCGGCAGGGTGCGTTCGCGCCCCATTTTGGAAAATAAAAAACTCTCCTGTCAGCGTTTGTACGCTTTTCCGGCGGGTGTGATGACCCTGGTGGTGGTGGGTTCCTCGTCGGAATTGACCGCCCGTGACCAGCGTCTTTGGAAGCTGGCGACCTTGAGCGAACCATTCCCGCCGCCTTCGCCGGGCGAGGTGGGCTTGTTGCAGCAGACGGTGCTGGAACTCCAGAACACCCAGCAGGAGTTGCAGGCGCGCATCAGCGCTCAGCATGAGGCTGAAGCGCGGCTCATTCAGGCTGCCAAACTGGCCGCAGTGGGCGAGATGGCTGCTGGCGTGGCGCATGAACTTAACAATCCATTGACGACCGTTGTTGGATTTACCGAATTGGCCCTTGAGGAACTGCCGCTTGATTCTCCGTTGCGTGGCGACCTGGAACTGGTGTTGAAAGAATCGCGCCGGGCGCGCAGCGTGGTGCGCCGTCTGCTCGATTTTGCCCGTCAGGGCGAGGCCAACCGTGTGAAGGCTGATATTAACGAAGTTGTGGATGATGTGTTGCTGCTGACCAAGCACCTGATGCATACCAACAACGTCCAGCTGGTTATTCGATTGGGTGAAAATCTACCCTGGGCCTCGATGGACCGCAACCAGATTAAGCAGGTAGTGATTAACCTGGTCAATAATGCGCTGTATGCCATGCCCGAAGGCGGGCGGTTGGATGTGGAGACGGCCTGCCAGGCGCGCTACAACCGGCAGTGGATAACCATGTCGGTGCGCGACACGGGCGTGGGCATTTCGCCCGAAAATTTGCAGCGCATCTTCGAGCCGTTTTTCACCACGCGCGGCGACCGGGGTGGCACTGGCCTGGGCCTCTCCGTGACGTATGGCATTGTGACTGACCACGGCGGCATGATTGAAGTGGAAAGTGAAGTGTCTGCCGGGTCATCGTTTACTGTTTGGCTGCCTTTGGAATGAATAGCGTGAACTCAGCCCGCATTCTGGTTATTGACGACGAACCTGGAATTACCCTGCTTTGCGAGCGACTGCTCTCGAAAGCGGGTTTTGATGTGACAGTGTATACTGACCCGGCCCTGGCGCTCGAAAGCATCAAAAAAGAGCGCTATGATTTACTCCTGGTTGATATTCGGATGCCCGAAATTAGCGGCTTCGATGTCATCCAAAAGGTGCGTGAGGTGCAAGGCGAAATGGCTATCCTGGCGATGACTGGCTTTGGTACGGTGGAGACGGCCATTCAGGCCCTGCGGCGCGGGGTAGATGGGCTGATTCTTAAGCCGTTTGAGAAGGCCGAACTGATTCAGGCAGTGCAGCAAGCCCTCAGCGATAGCCAGCAAAAGCAGGATGCTGCCCGTGTGCAGGCCTTGCGGCCGCTTTTCAGCGTGACCGAGACCCTGCTCTCTGAAACCCGTCCCGACCATTTGCTCGAACTTATTCTGGATGTTGTTTCGGCCCAACTGCGCTGCTCCAATGTTGGCTTTTACCAGGTCACGGAAAAAGACAATACCCTCAACCTGCTGGCCGGGCGCGGCAAGATGCTCCCCGACGGTCCGCTCAGCGAATCTGGTAACCCGGTTTTGCGTGCCGCGGCTTTGGAAACCCCGGTTTGGGGTGGGATGGGCGATGCGCGTCTGAAGCGCGACTTGTATCAGTTGGAGTTGAGCAGCATGATGTGCGTCCCGACTTCGCTGGTTAACCTTTCTTCCGTCCTGTTTGTGGCGCGCGATGCCGGTGAACCCGTCTTCCGCGAGGCTGACCTGGAGATGTTCCTCATCCTGGCGCGCCAGGCTACGATTGCGATGGAGAATGCCCGCCTGTACGAGGAACTGCGCGCTTACGTGCGTCGGGTGGAAGAATCGCAGCAGGCGCTGGTGCAGGCCGAGAAACTGGCCGCCGCCGGGCGGCTGACTGCTTCTATTGCGCACGAAATCAACAATCCGCTTCAAGGGGTGCGTAACTGCTTTCATCTGGCAACTCGTGAAGACATTCCCCAAGAGATGCGCCAGAAATACCTGGAGATGACCCAGCAAGAGCTGGACCGCCTGATGACCACCGTTCAGCGCATGTTGGACTTTTACCGTCCGAGTGCTGAGTTCAAACCGGTTCAGGTTCTCGATTTGCTGGAGCATGTTCTCAACCTGTTGGGACAGCAGTTGCGCGAGCGCAACATTCGCGTTACAACGGCCTGGCCGGCGCGCCTGCCGGGGATTCGCGCCATCAGCAACCAGATTGAGCAAGTTTTTATCAACCTGGTTTTGAATGCCTTCGATGCCATGCCCCAGGGTGGCGAACTGTGGATTCGTATCACCCAGAAGCGTAAGATGATTGAAATCTTGTTTCAGGATACCGGTGCCGGCGTTCCGCCTGAGGTGCGCGCCAACATCTTTGAGCCGTTTGTCAGCACGAAGGGCAGCGGAACCGGTTTGGGGCTTTCGGTCAGTTATGACATTGTGACCGCCCATGGAGGCAAACTTGAACTGCTGGCAGACCGCGCTCCTGGCGCTTGTTTTCGGCTTTTGCTTCCAATCAATTCTTCAAGGGAGAATCATTCATGAAAATCAATATCCTTGTTGTTGATGATGAGCCGGTTGCCCGGCAGTCGTTGAGCGACATTTTGCGGCTGGAAGGGTATAGCGTGACGGCTGTTGCCAATGGTGAGCAGGCGGTGGAACACGTCCGCAGCCATGCGGTGGACCTGATTGTGTTGGATTTGAAGATGCCCGGCATGAATGGGTTGGACGTGGTGCAGGTGGTTAACCAGATTTCTGCCGATACGGAAATTATCTTGTTGACCGCATTCGGCTCGATGGAATCGGCGGTGGAAGCGTTGCGCCAGCGCGTGCATGATTATTTGCTCAAGCCTGCCTCGCCTGGTCAAATATTGGAGAGCGTGAAGCGGGGACTGGAGCGGCGCGAGGCGCGGTTGAAGCAAAAGGAAAGCAAGGATGCCGAAGTCTCCGTGTTTACCACCTCTGATGGCACGGAAGTGGATTTGATGCGCCGCATCGTTACGCGTGGCAGCCAGGTCGAATCGTTGACTCCTGCGGAGGGTCACTTGCTGAAGGTGTTTTTAGAAAATACTGGAAAGGTATATTCCCACCGTGAGCTGGTATTGCTGGTGCAGGGCTATGATGTTTCGCAACGCGAAGCCCAGGAAATTTTGCGTCCCCTGGTGAGCCGTCTGCGCCATAAATTGGAACCCTTCCCAACTCTGTTTGAGCGGATTGTCAGCGTGCGTGGGACAGGGTATGTGTTCGAGCCGGAATAGAAATAAGGGCCTATCCGAAAAATATTCTTGCGCCTATATCATCCGAAGCCGTCTGAAGATGGCTAAACCCCGGTCATTACAGTCCGCTTTGCCACTACGCGGCACACGGAGCGGATTTTGTACTGTTAGCCTGGAGATAACTCTCCGGGCGGGACCAGCATGGCGCGAATTTTCGGATAGGTTCTAACAGTACCGTGCTTTGTAGTTGGGCAGGCTGTGCAGCGTGCTTAATCTTGCAAACTCCAGGGTTTGACTTCGGGCGGGTGCAGCCAGGCCAGCCAGCCGCCTTTGGGATGCCGCCGGGTGGGGTCTTGTTTTTCTAGCGCAACGAGCAGCATACTGATTGCGAGAATGGCCGCGCCCAGGATTTGGAGCGTGGTCAATGATTCGTGCAGAATGTAGTGGCCTAAAATAAAGGTGATGAAGAGTTCGCTTAGTCCCAACAGGGCAGCTTGTAAGCCGCCAATGTTCTTAATGCCGAGGAATAGGGTGAGACGTGATGCAAATGTGACCAGGGTGAGGAGCATAACCGGGTTCCATGATGCGTTGGGTGCGGGCAGGGTGCGGTCGAATATCAGGTAAAACGGAATGGTGACCATGCTCATCGAAAGGAGCGTATACAGGGTGACGGTGGGGGCAGGGATTTCATATAGGACACGTTGGTTGATGGGGATGTGGAGCGCGTAAAGGATGGCCGCTCCCAGCATCATCAGGACGGACGGCAGGGGCGCATTAACTCCATCTGCGCTGGTGAGCAGGAATACGGCAACAGCGGCAATTCCGACCCGAATGAAGGTTAATCGGCTGACGGGTTGTTTATCGAGAAAGGTGAACAAGGCCACAAAGAGGGGATAGAGGGAGTAGAGCAATTGTCCCAGGCTGGCGGGGAGCGAACCCAGGGCCTGGTAGTAGAGCAGGGAGCCGAACCCGTTGAGCGCGCCTGCCAGGAAGCAGCCAAACAGGCCAACCGGGAAGATGTAAAGGAACTGGCGTTTGAAAATGGCCAGATAGGCAAGCATCATGAGAGCAGCCAGGCCGGTTCGGATGGCGACCACGAGCAAGGGAGAAAACCCTGCCAGGATGGCCCAGCGGCCCAGCACGGGGTTCATTCCCAGGAAAATTGCTGAAGACAGGGCAGCGACAATCCCCAGGCCCTGTCGCGTTTTGGCAGCCATCGTAATCCTTTCTATAAGCCTGTTCGTAAAGGCATGCGAGGTCATGCGCTCATTCTATTTTTTGTTTCACCTTGTAACAAAACTATTGCATGTTAAAGGGTACACGGTCATACACAGTTTTGTTAGGTATTGCCTGCGCAAGAATGATTCCTCACAAAAAAGAAAGCGGGGTTTGCGTTCTAGCGTAACAGCGCCTTGACTTCTTCCAGGAACTCGTCGCTCATGAAATCCCCTTTTTGCATGAGCGCCTGGATTTGCCCTTGCAGGCGGTTTTTCTCATCGGTGGTCAATTCTTTGGCGGTGGAGACGATGACCGGTATTTCTGCCGTGTTTGGGTTGGCTCTTAACGCTTCCAGCACGGCAAAGCCGTCCATTTCGGGCATCATCAGGTCAAGGATGAGCAGGTCAGGATGTTCTCGGTTGACCAGTTCCAGGCCATCTCGTCCGCTCGCGGCTTCGAAGATGGTGAAGTCGCCCTGCGATTGCAGGATGCGGCGCACCAGGCGACGGGCATCGGCGGTGTCATCCACGATGGCAACGCGCGGGAAGCGGTCGGGCGCCACCCGGCTCAGGGCGGCCAGCAGCCCTTCTTCTTCGGTGTCGGTTTTGACGGTCGTGGTCTCCACTTGTGGTAATACGACATTGCGCGCCCAGCCACTGCCAAGCACGAGTGGCTCGGCGGGCATGGTATGGCCGGTGCAGTTGACCACTACGATGTCGGTCGGTTTGATAACCCCAGCACGAATGAGTTTGAACAATCCCGCAAAAGCAACCGCTGAGGCCGGTTCCGCGGAAATGCCTTCCATTTTGGCAAGGACGTGCATGGCCCGGAAGGCTTCTTCGTCTGTTACGCTCTCAAACAGGCCACCGTGTTCTTTCATTTCTTTGCGCAGCAGGCTGTAGGAGCGCCCGGGTGTGCCGGTCGCCAGCGTTTCGATGTGGGTTTTCGGGTTGGTGACGGGAAGGGCTTCTTCGAGGTCGTCTTTCCAGGCATGAACCATCGGGGCGCACCCTGCAGATTGAACTGCGATGATGCCGGGCATTTGGTCGGTGAGTCCCATTTGAATCATTTCACGGTAGCCTTTGGCAACGCCAACGGGGCCTAACCCGCCACTGACAGATTGGATGTACCAATCGGGGGTGCGCCAACGTACTTGACCGGGGGGGGAATCTTTGGGTGGGCCGAGTTGTTCGGTCAGCTGCTCCGATACCTCGTAAGCGATGGTTTTCATTCCCTCGACGGAGGTGATGGTGCGGGTTCCCATGTCATGATACAGCCCGCGTTTTTGGGCAAATTCGGCGGCAATTTGCTTGACCTGGTCATACGACCCGGTCACTTTTACGACCTGACTGCCATAAAGCGCAATCTCGCGCATTTTTACCGCCGGGACGAGGCTGGTGACGAAGGCCCATAGTTTGATACCGGCTCGGGCGGCATACGCCGAGTAGGCAATGGCGACATTGCCGGTGGATGCGGCCACCAGTTCGGTGATTCCCGCTTCTTTGAGTGCGGCAATGGTCAGGGCGGCTTGGCGGTCTTTGAACGAAGCGGTTGGTCCCTGGCGTTCATCTTTGATATAAATGCCTGGGCAGCCAAGCATCATGCCCATATTGACGGCGCGAATTAATGGCGTGCCGCCTTCTCCCAGGTATAAGTCAGGGTTGGGGCTGCGGACGGGCAATACTTCGCGGTAGCGCCACAGGTCGAACGGGCGTTTGGTGAGTTCTTGCACAAGGGTGCGGGCGGCTTCTTCGTAATCATAAACGGCCTGTCTCCACTGGCTTTTGCAGTTTGGGCAGTTGATGGTGAGTGGATGGTAGGGTGTTTCTTGCCCGCAATCCAAGCAGCGAATGGCAAAGTGCATTCCTGGCTCCTGTAAAAAAAGCACACCTGTTAGAGGTTAACAAGGGTGCGTTGGTCGTGTGGCTGAGAGATGTCTTTTTAGGGGTTCGATTCCAGCCGTTTGAGCGCTTTTTCGAGTGTTTGAAACAGCTCTTGTTCGTTAAGCATTCCTTTTTGCAGCAGGGTTTTTCCAAAATTATCGAGCTGTTTTTTCTGTTCGGCATCCAACTCGGCTCCCGTTACGACGATGACTGGCAGGTCGCGCAGTTCTGGCGTGGTACGCAGCCGTTCGAGGATGGTGAATCCGTTCATATCTGGCATGAACAGGTCTAGGATAACCGCATGAGGGTGTTTTTCGAGCAGGGCTTCCCAACCCTGTTCACCGCCTTGCGCAGTTAACACATGATAGCCGCCGTTGTCGTTGATGATTTTTTCCATCATGCGCAGGTCGTCTGGCGAATCGTCAATAATCAGGACTTTTTTGATGCTTCTATCGCCGTTAAGCAGGTGCAGTGAACCGAGCAGGTCCTCTCCCGAAATGGGCTTGACCAGGTAATCGGCAGCGCCCAGGCTGAACCCTTTTTCTTCCTCTTCGACAATGCTGCAAATGATGACCGGGATGTTGTGGGTTTGAGAGTCGGCTTTGAGTTCTTGCAGCACCGACCAGCCGTCTACTTCTGGCATCATGATGTCGAGTGTAATTGCGTATGGTTTGATGCGTTGGGCGATGTCTTTGGCGGTGATTGCGTTGGTGGCGCCAATAACTTTGTATCCTTGCGATTTGAGATAGCGTTCATAGAGGTTGATAATTTGGGGGTCATCATCAATGCACAAGATGATGCGTTCTTCGTCTTCGTGATGTGCTGGGAGCAAGGTGGTGAAGAGAGGAATGGTGAAATAAAAGGTGCTGCCTTTGCCCACGGTGCTGTGTACGCTGATTTTGCCGCCGTGCAGTTCGACCAGGCGTTTGCAGATTGATAGGCCGAGGCCTGTGCCGCCGGTTTTGCGCGTTGCGGAGGAATCGACCTGGGAGAAGGCCTGGAACAGTTTTTTCTGGTCTTCGGGCGCAATGCCGGGGCCAGTATCGGTGACGCTAATCATCACTTCGGGGATGCCGGTGGATGGCGTGTGCAGGCTGGCGCTGACGGTGATGGAGCCTTCGTCGGTGAATTTGACGGCGTTTGATATAAGGTTGAGCAAAATTTGGCGCAGGCGCATTGGGTCGGCGCGTACGGTGGGCAGGCCGCTTTCGACTTGTTGAACGAGTTTGATAGGTTTGTCGCGCACCAGGCCGGCCGAGGTGGATATGACGTTGGCGATGGTATCAGCCACGTTGATTTCTTCGAGGGTCAATTCCATCTTGCCTGCTTCAATTTTAGACAGGTCGAGGATGTTGTTAATCAATCCCAACAGGTGCTGGCCGGAGTTGTAGATGGCTGAGAGGTCTTGCTGCTGTTGTTCTGTGATGGGTCCGTCAATTCCTTTGAGAATGACCCGCGAGAAGCCGATAATTGAGTTGAGCGGGGTGCGTAATTCGTGCGACATGTTCGCCAGGAATTGGCTTTTGATGATGTCGAGCTGTTTCATTTCCTCGATGGCTTTTTGCGCCGTATCATACGAGCGGGCGTTTTCAAGGGCCACGGAAATTTGGTCAGCCAGGGTTTCTAACACTGAAATTTCTTCGGGGTGGAAGGTGTTGATTTCGCTGGAATGAATATCGAGGGCGCCGATGACGCGCGCCCCAATTTTGAGAGGAATGCCTATCTCGGAGCGGGTTTCGGGCAGCAGGGGGTTGGGACGGTAGAGCGGGTCGAGCGCGGTGTTTTGGACGACCAGCGTGGTGCCGGTTCCTGTGACCGAACCAACGACAGATTTTGAGCCAACCGGCACGGAATATTGGCGTTGCTTCAGTTTCTCTCCGGCCTCGCCGGTTCCTTCGCGTAAGACGGCGTTATAACTGTTTTCATCCACGGTGAAGAGGCCAACAAAATAATAGCTAAAGCGAGAACGAAGCAGGTCGGCTGCCCGGCCAAATAAGATGTTCATATCCAGCGTGGAGGTAATCAGACGGCTGACTTCAGTGGCAGTTGCGAGGTATTGGTTTTGGCGGCGCAATCGCTCTTCAGAGGATTGGGTTTGGGTGAATAGTTGCGCATTGCGAATAGAAGTTGCCACCTGAAACAGGATGGTTTCGACGAGGCGGATTTCTTCATCTGTGAAGGTGCGTTCCATCTCAAGTGTATCGAAGGCTATCGTGCCTAGCATCTCGTTTCCCGAAAGGAGGGGAAAGATGAGCATATTCTTGGTGCCGCGCTCTTGCAGAACATGTTTTAGGTTGGCTGTGAGTGGGTTGTTGGACACATCGTATACAAAGACAGGTTTTTTGGTCTCTATCACCTGCTCAGTTGCCAGGTTGCCAGCGACGGGGATAACCGTCCCGATAGATCCTTTGCCGTCTTGGGGCAAGGGCGCGTCAGCTGTCAGGGTGAGAAATTTGTATTCCGCGTCGAAAAGGGCAACGCCGACATGACCAAGTTTGAAGGTTTGTTGGAATTCTTCGGCAATCACTTGCAGACTGCTCTGGATTTCGAGCGACCCGCTGACGGTAGATGTCAGGCGGTTGATGAGTTCCAGGTCGCGCAGGGATTTTTGTATGTTTTGGTACAAGGAGGCATTTTGTATGGCATTGACCAACTGGTTGGCAACGTTTTCGAGCAAAAACACGTCGTTTTGTGAATAGGCCCGGTATTGGTAACTTTGCACCGACATGACGCCAACGACATTCTGGCCCTTCATCATGGGGACGTAAATGAGCGAGGCAGATGCTTTATGGGTGTTGCCCACGGTGTGGCCTTGTTCTTCCTCGCGCTTTACTTCTTGCTGGGTGCGCAGTACCAGGCGAGATGTTTTGGTGCGAACGGTCTCGCTCATCAGGTTTTGCTTGAGTTTTGCCTTTCCAATTTCATAGCGCACGCCTTCGTCAATGACTAGTTTGTAATCGAGGGTTTCATCGTAGTCGTCATAGAGCGCCAGGATGAAGGCATCGAGTTGAACGAATTCGCGCAATTTTTGGTAAGCGGCTTCGATAACTTTTTCCAGGTCAATCTCTGTCGAAGCAGCGCGCAGGATTTCGTTCAGACCGGCCAGTTCGGCGGCGCGTTTTTGTGTTTCGTCAAACAAACGCGCATTTTGGAGGGCAATGGCAGATTGGCTGGCGATGGCGGTGAGCAAGTCACGCTCTCGCTCGGCAAACAAGTAGGGGGTTGTTATGCTTTGCACCACAATGGCCCCCAGCGTTTTTTCGCCGATGTTTAGGGGAACGCCCAGCCAGGAGACAGCAGGCCTGGAGTTTCCTACGGTTAGCAATTCAATGCCCAGTTCGCGCATTTGCGGGTGTAAATCACCGTTGAGCAGCAATGTTTTTCGATTGCGAAGAACGTAATCGGTTAATCCATTTCCAAGTGTTCGGGCGGGGTACTCGGTTTGTTTTCCGTCAATGATTAGAAGAGGAAAACTAATTTGGGCAGTATCTTCGTCGTAGAGCGCAACGAAAAAACTACTCGTTTCCATCAATTGGGATGTATAAAGATAGATGGTTTGGATAATTTGGTTGATGTCGAGTCGGGTGCTTAACTCACGGCCCATCTCATTGAGAACGGCTAAGTCGCGGTTTTGCCGCTCTGTTTGTTGGAGCAGGTTTGCGTTTTGCAGCGCCAGCCCGAGTTGGTCTGCGACTTGACGTGCCAGGCTTTGTTCGGTTTCATCCCATTCGTAGGTTGGCTCTGCCTCTAATTGCAATAGATTCCAGCTTGTTGCGACCTGGAAGGGGAGAGTGATAACCGAAGACTCGGAGCCTGCTGTTGTAACGCTGGTTTCCACTTCCACAGGCAGAGGGTCCAGACGCTTGGGGCGCGCTGTTGTTTGCGGCTCCAGGACTTGCCTGGCGACCGGTTGCTCGAAACTAGTTTCTTCGCTCTCGGTCTGTTCAATTTCGGTAAAGAGTTTATCAAGCCGATTGCGAATTTTTTTGTTGCTGGACATATTCAATTAACTCCTGGGCCAGAACACGATATTGCTGCGAGCCACGGCTGTTAGGGCGATATTGGGTAATAGGCAAACCAATAATGGGACTTTCTCGTAAGCGGGTGTCTATTTCGATGACCGTTTGGAACAAGCCGCTTCCAAAGGTTTGTTCGAGTTGTTCGCGGATGACTTTGTGAGTGCGGTTGCGCTGGTCTAACAGGGTAATGAGAATGCGGTAGGCCAGGCGTGGGTTGGAATCTCGCCGTACGCGGCGAATCAGGGTCATCATATCGCGCAGGGCGTATGCTGAAAAATATTCTGCCTGGGTTGGAACAATGAGCAATTCGGCGGCGGTCAGGGCATTGTAGGTGATTGCTCCCATGGATGGCGGGCAATCTAAAAGGACGTAATCGTATTCGAGGGTTTCTTTGCGCAGGGCATGGTTCAAGCCAAAAGCATAGTTGCTGCGAACAGGCAGGTTTTGTTCTGCTTCTGTGAGCGCTGGGCTGGATGGGACAAGCTCCAGGCGAGGGGTGCTGGTTTTGCGCACGGCTTCTTGAATAGCAAGCCCCGACATGATGACGTCGGCACTGGTATTTTCCGCTTTTCCAGGTTCGATGCCGTTGGCAAGGGTTAAATTGCCTTGCGGGTCCAGGTCGATGAGCAGGACTTTCTTCCCGATTTCTGCCAGCGAAGCCCCCAACGAGTAAGTTGTGGTGGTCTTGGCTACGCCACCCTTTTCGTTTGAAATAGCGATAACATATACCATACGTCCTCCTAGCCTTTTTCTTGCTGTGCAGGTTGGTAGGGAAGAATGCGCGCATCCTTGACGTTTAGTGTTTGCTTTAATTCATTTAAGGCAATTTGAATCATCTCGTTGGGGTCGTTGCTGGAGCGTATTTTTGAGGTAATTTCAGAGACTTTACGTTCTCGCTCTGCGCGTTCGGTGGTTTGTTCGAATAGCCGGGCATTTTCAGCGGCCAGGGCCACCCGCTCGGCAATGGCCTGAGCAACATCGATTTCATCCTGACTCCATGTGCGTTTGCCGCTGGTTTGCACATCAAGAACACCTAGCACTTCTCCGCGCAAGAGGATGGGAATGGTCATTTTTGTTGTCTGTTCGCGTGCTTCGACCAGGATTTTTTCGTTGGCTGCACGTTCGGCGATTTCTGCATCAATTGGCTCGGTAGGTGTGACGTTGACCGAGTTGTAGCGGAAGCCAGTCAGTTTCCGTTTGCGAGTTAGGCTCGACCAGCCGCTTTGGATGAACTGACGGTAAAGTGATTGCGCTTCGAGCAGGGATTTTTGGGTTTCCTGGAACAGGCGCGCGTTTTCAATGGCTGCGCCAATTTGAGAGGCCAGCGTGGAGAGAATTTCAATATCTTGCTGGTCGAAGGCGTTTGGTTCGGTACTTTGCACGTCCAAAACGCCAATCACGCGCTCTTGAGCGTTGAGCGGCAGGGCAATTTCGGAGCGAGTTTTGGGCAGGTCAGGGTTGTCGAAGTAAATGGCATCTTGGCCTACATCTAATGCAACGCGAGGGATTCCTGTTCCTGCGACATACCCTACGATGCCTTTTTTACCCACTTCTAACCGGTGACCGCGCTGGAGCATCCTTTGCCCGCCCTCGCTGTTGCTGGCTGCCAGCACCGCGTAGCGTTCTTCGTGGTCAAGCAGAAAGATGCCGGCATGGTAGTGACCGAGTTTGGCGCTTACGGTTTGGGCAATCTTGGGCAGCAGTTCGTTCAGCTCGCGGATTTCTGTGATAGCGCGTGAAATTTCGGCAACGGTTTGGAACTGAAGCGCGCGGCGGCGGTTCGCCTGGTTGGCTTCTTCGAGTTCTTGGGTTTGGCGGGTGAGCGCATCCGATTGTTGTTTTAATTCCTGCGTAGTGATTTCCAGCCGTGCAATGTATTCTTGCAGTTCGCGTTGCGATTCTTCGAGCAGGGCATTCATTTCACGCGCAGTCTGTTCGTTGGTTTGGGTGCGTTCAAGCAAGGTTTGGATGCGCTGCAAGGCAAATTGCAGCAAAACGGCTGCGCCAAGATACCCCACCCCTGGCAAGACCATGTTTTGGATGGCGGGGATGTTGGTGGGTGGGAAGGGGTATACATCGAGGATGTCCAGATAAACCAGTATGCCGTGTGCAATGCCCATGATAGCCGCTGTTACGATTGTAGCGCGAAAGCCAAGCAAGAGGCCGCTGACAAAAATGGGAATGATAGAGAAAATTAAGAGCGGGCGCGTTTGTCCTCGGCCTGTGTAGTCGAGTAAAATGATGCCGACCATTATGGTGGTAACGGTCAGGTGGCTGGCGAAATTGATGTAGCCTCGTTGGCTGATGAAGTAGCTTACAGTGAGGATGAGAAGAATGGCGAGCGTGAGTGGGAGCAGTACTGGGCGCAACGATATGTTAAAAATGGCCACAGGTATAACTGCCACGGTCAACGTGAAGAGCGTGATTTGTACCTGGCGTAGCGCAACAGCGCGGCTGGTTTTTTCTTCGTCCTCTGAAAAAACCGGCGGGGCAAAGAATTGCCACTTCTTCATAGTTTCTTTCCTGTTTTGGGGCTGTTTTTGAGCCGAATAGAGACCTGTGACCCGCTGAGGGCTTGTCCCAGTTCTTCAACGGCTGTTTGCAGGATGTTTTCAAGGTTGATGGATGTGCTGATTTTGGCCGAAATTTCGCCAATGATTTGTTCTTTAACGGCGCGTTTTTGTGAATCTTCGAGCAGGCGTGCGTTTTCTGCTGAGATGGCAAGCCGTTCGCTCACTGCTTTGATGACATCCATCTCATCGGGTTTTAGGTCGCGCCCAGTGGGTGGTTGGATGCCCAGGTTTCCGATGATTTGCCCGCGAACGGTAATTGGAATAAGAAGAGTTTGGGCGGGTTTTTCGATAGGTTTTTCGATTGGAGTGAGCGCTGCGCCGTCGTAGTAATAACCGAGATGCGCTATGCTGCTGGTGGCGCTACGCCATTGGCGGCGTGTGTCTTGCTGTAACAGGCTTTGCAATTCTGCTTGAGAGCGCTGAATTTCATCGAATAGGCGTGCGTTGCGAATGGCGATGCTGACTTGCCCCGCCAGTGCGCTGAGGATTTCTATGTCTTCTTCTGAAAAGGCATTCGATTCGGTGCTTTGCACATCGAGCGCGCCAATTACAATCGGGCCGTCGCGCAGCGGTAGGGCCATTTCGGATCTCGTATCGGGCAGGTCGGGATTGTCAAAGAAGACAGCGTCGGTTCCAGTGTCCAACGCAATGCGTGGGCGTCCTGTTGCTATAACATTTCCGACAATGCCGGTTTCGCCAATTTTGAGGCGGTGGCCGCGCCGTAACATGCGCTGACCTCCCTGGCTGTTTGCGGCGCGCAGAATGGCATATTGATTGCTGGAATCATTGAGAAAAATGCCAATGTGATAGAAGCCAAAGTTTTCGCTAATGGTTTGGGTGATGAGAGGCAGCAGTTCGTCCAGGTTTTGGACGGTTGCGATGGCGTTCGATACCGTTGAAACGGCCAGCAATTGGGCTGCGCGGCGCTCGGAGCGTTGGTTTGCCAATTCTAGCTCGCGGGAACGCTGGATGAGCTCTTGCCCGCGCTGTTCCAGGTCGGCAGTGCGCTCGGCGATGATGGTTTCCAGCCCGGTCAGGGTTTGTTTCAGTTGGTCGCTCATGGCATTGAGGGTGTCTGCCAGAACGCCTATCTCATCGTTGGAGCGAACATTGGCGCGGGCCTCGAGGTTTCCGTTTGAAATTTGTTCGGCGGCGCGAGTCAGCTGTGAAACCGGGTTGGTAATTGTGCGGGAGACGAAGAGCGTGAATATGCCTAGTAAGAAACTGGTTATTAGCGCGGAGGCGGTAATCGTGCGGGTTTGTTGGAGGACGGGCGCCAAGGCAATCGAGGAGGGCTGCACATAAGCAACTTTCCAGGGTTGTTTGCTCAAATATACCGCCGCACCTTGCGTTGGTTCTCCAAAAACGCTGTCATTGCTCTCGAAAAATGGCATTGTGTTGATGTTGCTTAATCCACGCGTAAAGGCGTTCATATCGAGCGACATTTGTGCGGCGTTGACGTTTTGTTCGAGCCGCTTTTGCGATTTCAGGAAAGCAATTTGTGCATCTTGTAATAAATTGATGGAACGACTGGTGCGCTCTGGGTAGTTGGGGTCGGCAAGGATGATGTTATATTCATCGAGCAAAATGGCGTATGATTTTTCTCCTGCTGCTTCAGTATTTTGGCGCAGAATGTCTTCAAACACCGAAGCGTGCATTTCTATGGCAAGCACCCCTAAAATATTTTTGTTGTAGGGGTCGCGCACCGGCGCACTGATATAAAATACGCGGTCTGTGCCAGTGGGCGCAAAGCGCACCGGGCTGATATAAGGCTTACCGGTTTTGTACGGAATTTGGAAAAACTGATCGTTGGCTGTGGCCGATCGGGGGTTAGAAATCAGGATGGCGCGGGTATCCCACACGATATTGCCATTCTTGTCTAAAAGCGCATAAGAGCGGATGTTTTGCACATCACGCTCGGCAAGCTTTTGCAATGTAACTTGCACATCGGCCAATCCCCTGCGCTCTGTTTCAGGAGAAGATAGATAGCGGATAAGCGCCGGCAGGCCTGCTTCGGCCTGGATGATTTCCTGGTTGATTTTGATGTAGTCATCAATTGTTTTGGCTGTATGCTCGGCGCTTGTGAGCAGATTTTCGCGCGTGTTTTGGGTGAGAGCGGCTTGTGTGTAAAACGAGGAGGCGCCTGCCACCGCCACAACGGAGACTAAACTGGCTCCCAGGCTGATGACCAGGAGTTTGGTGCGGATATTAAGTGATGGGTAGAGGGCCGCGATGGCTATCACTAAGATAAGCCCCAGGGCGATTGTGACGGCCTGAATACTTGGTACGTCGCGCACAGCGACTCTGGCGCGCGCGCCTGTCCAGAAGATATCGACTGCGATAATTAGGCCGGCTATAACAAAACCGAGTAGCGCAATCAACGTCGCATTGCGTCCGCCGCTGGTTTGCAGTGGAATCAGGACGGTGACGACCAGAACCAGCACGGCTGCTGCAAACGCAACTCCTTCCTGAATGAAAGGCGCAATCAGCATGGCAGTCAGGGTGCTTGTGAAAAATAGCCAGACCCCAAACTGAATGCGGTTGTATAACAGGCTGATGGCACTGAGGATGGCAATAAAGGCCAGCGCGTAGGGGATTAAAACTCCAATCAGTTCCAGCATGGAACCCGATAAAAGGAGCGACTGAAATAAGGCGATGCTGAAGATGGTCAGCACAATCGCAATGATAGTGACTATCCAAAACACTCTGCGTGTGGATGGTGACAAGGCACGATAAAGCAAATTCAATCTGTTCATGCGAAAAATCCTGTTGTCAGGCTGGCTGGTCGGTTTCAAACTCGACGAACACCTGTGAACCTGGAACAAGTTGCCCGAGTTCCTGTAATGCTGTGCGGAAGATATTTTCCAGGTTGACGGATGTACTTAACTTTTCAGAAATTCGACCGATGGTGCGTTCTTTTTCAGCGCGCAGTTGCGACTCTTGGAATAGCCGGGCATTTTCAGCGGAGACGGCTACGCGGTCAGCAATGGCCTGCGCAATCGCAACTTCATCTTGTTTCCAGATGTTTTTGTTGGGAACGCGAATGTTCAGTATGCCGATAGTTTCACCGCGCACCTTAATCGGTACCGTCAGGGTCGCGTTTTCTCCGGCTTCAACCGTGACTTGGCCGCTCGTCAGGGATTGGTCGATTCCCCTGGCTTGCAGCCTGGACTTCAAGGGCTGCGCGCCAGTGACGGTATATTGGAACCCGATGACGTCTTCGGTCGCGCTCAAGCGGCTCCATTCACGTTGCAGATACTGACGATAGATGGTATCTACCTCAGCGAAGGCTTTCTGGCTGGTTTCAAGCAGGCGGGCTGTTTCAATGGCGATGCTAATCTGGTCTGCCAGAGTAGAAAGCACCTCAACATCTTCTTGGCTAAAAGCGTTCGATTGCCTGCTCTGAATATCCAACGCGCCAATAACCCGGTTGTTGATGAGCAGCGGGATAGCCATTTCCGAATGGGTATCGGGCAGGTCGGGGTTGTTAAAAAAGACCGCGTCTGCGCCAGTGTCTAGCGCAATCCGTGGTTTACCGCTTGCGGTGACATAGCCGACTATTCCTTGCGTTCCTACTTCCAGCCGGTGACCGCGCGTCAGCATCCGCTTGCCGCCTTCGGAGTTCGCCGCGCTCAAGATGGCAAATTGGTTGGCTTCATCTGTCAGGAAAATCCCGACGTGGTAAAAATTGAACCGTTCACTTACAACGTTCACGATACGCGGCAACAACGCTTCGAGACTGCGTGTATTGGCAATGGCTTTGGTTGTATCGGCAATGGCCTGTAGCTGTGCTGCGCGCCGCTGGTTGCGAATGTTTGCCAACTCCAGTTCTACCGTGCGATTCGATAACTCATGCGAACGCTGTTCCATCTCAAGGGTGCGTTCAGCGATTTTTTCTTCCAGGGTAGATTGAAGCTGGCGGAGTGCTTCGTTTGCCTGTATTTGGGCTTTTTCATTTTCTTGCGATTTTTTGAGCGCAGTTATCAGACGCTCCATCAAGCTGTTGATGATTGCGGCGATTGTCACTTGCGATATGGCGTAGATTGCGATGATGGCAACTCCGGTTTGCTGTGCTATCACAGATTTTGTCAGTCCGGTCATGTCTCGGTAGCCTAAGAACAGGATGCTTGCGATGGCCAATGCTGTAATGAAGGGAATGGCTCGCTTGCCAATGAATAAGCTGGCCATTAAGATGGCGATAGGAAACCCGCTTAACGATGAATCACGAAGGCCATGTGATTGCATGGCGATATATGTCAGGCCTGTCAGTAAAATAATTGGAGGAAATATCCTTGCGGGCCAATAAATTCTTTTGAGCGACAAAACGTACATGCCGAGAAGACCTACCACCGCAAAAGCCAAAACATATATGGTCGTGCTTTGGCCGGGAAGAAACATTCCTAAAGCGACCATGATAACTAGAGTGGCAGCTGTTATCACTAACAGGCTGTTTTGCAGTAAACGCACATCATTGGCGTTGGAGTCTTCCGCTAAAGATAACAGGCTTTTAAAACGGTGTCTCATAGTCACTGCCTCATTAACTCTCAACGTTCTCTGTGCCGAGTTGGATAACAATATCTGAGCCAGGGATAATCCGTCCGAGTTCTTCAACTGCGGTTTGCAAGATGCTGCGCAAATTGACCGACGCGCCGATGCGGGACGTTACCGCGCTGATGGTTCTTTCGCGGGATGCCTGAGCCTGAGAGGTCTCAAGCAGGCGCGCATTTTCGATTGCCAGTGCCAAGCGCTCTGCCACGGCCTCTGTTATATCAATGTCATCCTCGTCCCAGGGACGCTCGCCGTCGCCCGTGATGTTCAAAATACCAATCACTTCGCCGCGTAGTTTAATTGGCACGACAATCTGTGGGCGGGTTTCTTTTTTCGATGTGTTGGTTTTTCCGGTTGCGGCGGTCTCTGCGGCCTCTGTTGATTGGATTGGCGCTTTGAGCGGGCCAACCCCGGCTTTTGAGTAGCGATACCCCAGCCGCTTGGTTTCGCGTACAAGCGTCTGCCATTCGCTGCGAATGTAGCGGCGGTAAGCTTCTTCGGATTCTTGTGCAGCCTTTTGGGCTGCCTGGAATTGCCTGGCGTTTTGGATGGCGATGCTGACCTGGTCCGCTAGAATCGACAGCAACTCGATGTCGTCTTGGTGGAAAGCATTGGTCTGCTCACTCTGCACATCCAGGACGCCGATGACGTTCTCCCCGATGCGTAAGGGAATCGCCATTTCAGAGCGGGTGTTGGGCAGGTCGGGGTTGTTAAAGTAAGCAGCATCTTCCCCGGTATCTAGCGCGATGCGCGCCTGACCGGTTGCTACCGAGAAACCGACAATTCCCACCTCTCCGATTTTCAGTTTGTGATTGCGCTTCAACATGTGTTGGCCGCCTTCTGAATTACTTGCCACCAGCACGGCATACTCTTTGGTTTCATCCACCAGAAAAATACCGATGTGATAAAAATTGAATTCTTTGCTGATAACCGATGCAATGTTGGGCAACAAGTCTTGCAAATCTTGAATGGATGAAATCGTTCGGGCGACCATGGCGACAGCCCTTAACTGGCTGGCGCGGCGTTCTGCTTGCCTAGAATTCTTTTCTAATTCCAGGGTGCGTTGCTCTAAAGCAGCCGTGCGCTCTGCGACGCGGGTTTCCAGCGTGTGCACTGTCTCTTGCAGCGCGTTGGTCATGTTGTTCAAGTCGGATGCCAGTTCGGCAAATTCCATCGAAATGCTCTCGACTGTCACGCGATGACGCAAGTCGCCAGAAGCGATTTTGTGCGCAGACCGGGTTAATTCTTTGAGCGGCGCGGTGACGATATACCCGAACAGCCATGCCGCCAAAGCCAGGACAATGACTGCCGCGCCGAAAACCACCAGGGAGATGAAAATAAACTGTTTCTCCCTGGCAATGACATCGTCAGCACGGATATCAATCCCGATGACGCCAACTCGTTCGCCCTTGCTATTGCGGATGGGCGCGTATGCACCCAGGAACGAGCCATAAACATCTGTATAAATTTCCTGGTCTGCAATGGCCGTTTCCAGCGAGTCGAAATTCTCCTGTAGGGTGGAGCTGGCGTCAACGTATCGTTCTCCATAGCGCGCAATATCTATCTCTCCGGGTTCACCTGCATCTACGACGAAGTAGATTCCCTGGTCGTCTTTTCGCATGGTGTAAACGAAGGCAATTTGGGGGTCAATTTTGCGAATTTTCAGGTTTTGTAGTCTGAATTCCTCGTAAAGTGGGTCGTCTTCCGAAGTAATTTTCTCGAACTTATCTCCATCTTGTTGCAAGGCTGCCAGTTCGGCAATGTCCATGATGCGTTGCCGCAGGTCCTGGCGGCTTTGCTGGCTGAAGTTAAGGTATAGAATGCCAATCGTAATCCCTACCGATACAATTGCTAGCAGAGAGATGCCACTTGCCAGGATAGAGCTCAGGGAATAATACCGTTTATTAATTTTTTGTCGCTTTTGCGGTAATTGTTCCATACATTACTCTTCTTCATCTTCTTTCAGTTGAATGACCACATCTGCATTGGATAAGGCGCGGCCTATTTCCTGGGCTGCGGTTTTCAAGATGGTATCTATATCGCTGGCTGCGCTGATTTTCGCTGAGATTTCTTGGATGGTGTGCTCTTTGGCGGCGCGCTTCTGGCTTGAGTCAATCAGACGGGCGTTATCGAGCGCCAGGCCCACACGTTCTGAAATAGACCGCAGCAGGTTGATTTCTTCGGCGCTCCAGGTGCGGTTTCGGTCTGCGGATTGGATGCGAATTGCACCGACGACCTGTTCCCCCAGGGCAATCGGCAGGACCAGGGTTGGGTTCGCTTCTTCGTCGGCTTTGTTTTCCTTTTTCACAATCGTTCCCCGCCGGATAACCTGCTCGATTTCATCCGTATGCACGGGTGCGGAGAGCGGTTTTCCGCCAGTCTCTGTGTGGAGATAACCGACTGTTTTCTGTCTGTTTGCCAGCGCAGACCATTCTTTTCGCAGGAAGGACTGTACAATGGCCTGGGATTCCTTGAGCGCGGCCTGGGTTTGCTGGAATAGACGGGCATTTTCGATGGCAATCGCAACCTGGTCGGCGAGGATAGAGAGAACATTGATATCTTCCTGGGTGAAAGCCCTCGATTGCTTGCTTTGTATATCGATAACGCCAATGACATTGCCGCGTACCACCAGCGGCAGGGCCATTTCGGAGTGGGTTTCGGGCAGGTTGGGGTTGTTGAAGAAGACAGCATCCTCTCCAACGTCCAGCGCAATGCGCGGCTTGCCTGTCAGGGCGGTATATCCCACAATACTGCCTGTGCCGAGAGTTAGCCTATGGCCGTTGGCCAACATCTGCTGGCCGCCGGGGCTGTTCGAGGCTTGCAGCACCGCCGCGCGTCGGCGTTCATCTAAAAGGAAGATGCCGACGTGATAGTACCCGAATTGCTCACTGACGATATCGGTAATGAGTGGGAGTAATTTCTCGATGTTTTGTTCCCTGATGATGATTTTAGAAACATCGGCAATGCTTTGAAGTTGGCGGGCGCGCTGCAAACTCTGTTCGTTAGCGGCCTGCAACGCCAGGGTACGTTCCTCCACGCTCTGCTCCAGCCCAGACAGGGTTTGGCTAAGTTGGGTTGTCATTCTATTGAAGGCGCGCGAGAGTTGGCCGACTTCATCATCCGTGGTGATGGTGGCGCGCGCTGAAAGGTCGCCCTCGGCAATCCGTTCGGCAACCCTGGCGAGCATGCCAATTGGATAGGAAATGACCTGGGCCAGGCCAAAGGCGGCCAGCAGGGCCAAAAAGGTCAGGCCAAGCGACCAAAGCACGTTGGAGCGTGCCTGTGTATCTGCCTGGGCATATATCTTTTCGGCGTTTTGTTGGGCTATTACAACCCAGGGTTGGCTGGAAAGGGTTTTTCCGGCTACAATGATATCAGTTCCGTTCTGACCGTTTCTGGTGACGTTGAAAATGGCTTGGTCGGTGATATTTTCAATTCTGGTTGCAAGTTCAGAAGACGGGAAGGTTGCCTGCTCATAAACGCCGGGCGGGAGTTTTTGCTGGGCTTGCAGTTCCAAGATTTGGCGAGGGGAAAACTCTTTGAATGTCAGGTAATTTTTCTCCCGTTCGCCGGTTCCGGCAATCCGGAGCAGGGTGTTCCTATCGAAAATCACGATCTGTGTTCCGGTTTCTTGTTCAATACTGATGGTTTGCGCAATGTTCTGGAAAATACTGGCATAATATTCAGCGCTCAAGACGCCTACAATAACGCCTCCCTCGGTTCTGATGGGTGCGGTCAGGTAAACGGTAGGGTATTTGGTCTTGAACAGGATATTGGAAATGTAAGGAGTGCCATTGATAATAGGCGCATTGAAATAGTCATAATCTCTTTCATTGCGTCCGATTTGGGATGGGTCGGTGCTTAATACATTTCTTCCGCGTATATCCAAGATTGAGTAGGATACAATAAACACTGGGTCTTTACGGGCAAAAGTCAGGAGCGTTTGCAGCGCGTTCACTTTGTTTTCGTCTCGGCGGATGGATGGAGATTGCAGAAAGGTTGCCAGGCTGGGCTGCTGGGCTTCCGTACGTACAGCATCCATTTGCGATGAGACGTAAGAGTCAATTCTGGTAGCCGTTTCAAGTGCTAAAATGCTTAGATTGGTTTCGGCTTGGTGGGTAAGAATATCGCGGGTTGTATTGTTGCTGTAAACGCTCAAAACAACAATCGGAGCAAGAATGAGCGCGACGAACGCGATAATCAGTTTGACTGGGAGTGGATACGCGCCAAAGCGGCGCAGGAAAATGACCGCATAAATAATTCCGGCAACGGTGGCGATAATATTGGTGAATCTTGGGTCGTTGGGAATGCCGGGGTCTGGTAGAAAAATATCGGACAGGATGATCATCAGGCCGATGATGACGCTGGCGATGGACGCGCGCGCGGCCCAGCGGTTTGTCAATATGTAGCTGGAAATACTAGAAACAACGATAACCGTCAGCACAGCCAGTGAGATGCCCTGGCCCTTCGCCAATAAAGGCAGGGAAAACGACAGAAGCAGAATGCTTGAAATCAGGATTGCGCTTCCGGTGCGAGCGTTGCCCCTTCGGGCAAGGAAAGCGGCCAAAAAGCCGACTGCCGAGATGACCGTCGTTATCGCAATCCCGCCAAAAGCATAGAGGCCAGTTTGGATGGTTGATATCGTCGAGACAATCGAAATTGTGATAAACAGGACGCCAGTCCATAACCCAATGCGGAGGGTGTTTTTCTCTCGTTGGGCGGCTTGCTCGTGTTCGATTCGATGTTTTTGTGGTTCGCCTGTCGTCATAAAAAATACTCACTTTTACAGGGCTGGCTTAAGGCAGGTAGGCTGGGGTGAGAAGCATTTCCAGGTTTGGTTGGCTGGAAAGCACTCCCATGCGGACCAGGAAGTCCGCGTTTAGGCGAGCTGTACGGTAAATCGAACGCTTTACGGTTACTTCGGGTTTGAATATCTCGTAGTTATCTTCCAGGCTCAAGATTTCCAGTGCATCATCAGATATTATTTGGTCGATTGACGTGTTGAAATAGTCAGCGATGATTTGGTGCGACTCGGCGGGATATTGCTTGCGATATTCAACCGCCTCGAACCAGGCTTTCAGGAAGCCTCGAATCTCATCGCCGCGCTCCCTGACCACTGCGTTACGGAAAACGATTACATCGGGGTATAAGCCGATAAATTCGGTGCTTTTGACCAGAAGGGTGTTGCCCCTGGTAATGGCTTCGGATGTGTAAGGCTCGTAGATGAACCCTGCATCGATTGTTTTTCCCAGGCTGGCCGGCACGTTTTCAGGGGCGATATTTACCAGGATGACATCCGACATTTTGAGCCCAGCCGAGGCGAGTACTTCGCTAATCAGCAGTTCGTAACTCGTTCCAACCGGGACGCCGACGCGCTTGTCCTTCAAACCCCCGACCTGGCCGATTTCCGGTACAGATACGATGGTGTTGAAACTTCCATTATCATAAACACCCACAACTCGCACATCTGTGTGCTTTGCGACGTTGATTGCATCGCCAATCGCAAGTAATCCGCCATCAATTTGCCCGGATGCCAGGTCGGGCAGGGCAACCGAAAAGTTTTTGTAATACACAGGCTGAACCTTGACCCCGTTTTTCTCGAACATTCCTTTTTCCTGGGCGATGATGATTGTATAGTCACCCCACCAGTCGGTAAACTCTACCAAAAGTGATTCATTTTCTTCTTTAACCTGTGCGGGGGACAGGCTGCACGAAACCAGCAGGGTGAATGTCCACAGAGCGGCGATAATCCTTAAGGGAGTAATTTCACGGAAAGGTTTCATAAATTACTCTGCACTACTTGACTTGCTATCTATTTTTTCGATAGCGCCGGGTTGGATTTGGATTAAGACTTCAGAACCGTCTATTAAGTGGCTGATTTCTTCAGCTGCTGTGCGCAGGATGGTTTCGACGCGCACCGAAGAACTGATTTTTGTAGCGGCTTCGGCTACCACTCGTTCGAGATTGGCACGCCGCCGCGCATCGGAGAACAGACGGGCATTTTCCAGAGCAAATGACATGCGCTCTGCGATAGATTGGTACATTCTGGCTTCGGTTTCATTCCAGGCAGCCTGCCGTGATGGACGACGAATTTTCAAGTCGCCAAGTTTTTCCCCGCGCAGCATAATTGGGATTTCAAGGGTTTCACCTGCCAGGGTGGTCGCAGTTTCAGGATTCTTACGCAGTGGTTCCACGCTGCCCCTGGCGTAGCGATATCCGCTCGTGCTGGTTTCTTTTACCATTGATTGCCAGCCTGTTGCGCTAGATTCGGTGTAAATTTCCTGGATTTGCGCCAGGGCTTGCCTTGTTTCGTCGAACAGGCGGGCGTTTTCGATTGCGACGCTGATTTGGTCGCTTAACAGGCTTAAAGCCTTAATGTCGTCTTCGCTGAATGCGTTGGGTTCGGTGCTTTGTACATCCAGCGCGCCGATGATATTTTCTCCGATGAGCAGCGGGAGGGCGGCCTCGGAGCGGGTTTGTGGAAGGTCGGGGTTGTTGAAGAAAACAGCATCGTCGCCCACGTCCAGCGCGATGCGATATCGGCCCGTGTTGGTGACGTTGCCGACGATACCTTGTCGCCCTACCTTGATGCGGTGGCCTCGTGCCAGCATGGCCTGCCCGCCTTGGCTGTTGGCGGCCCGCAATACAGCATACTCTCTGTTTTCATCGAGCAGGAAGATGCCTGCATGGTAATAACCAAATGACGCGCTGATTTGGCGGGTAATTTCAGGCAAAAGTTCGTTCAAATCGCGCAGGCTGGTGACGGCGTGGGCCACCTGGGCAATGGTTTCGAGTTGTATGGCGCGGCGCTCATTCTTTTCGTTTGCGCGCGTGAGTTCTGCTGTTCGTTCCTCTACTCGTTGTTCCAGGGTTTGCAGCAGTTCGTAAACCTGCTGGCGTGTGTTGTTTAGAACCGTAGCCAATGTGCCAAGCTCATCTTTGCGCGGCAGGTGAATGGGAATATCCAGTTTCCCGCCGCCGAGCTCCTGCGCGGCGAAAGTCAGCCGTTTCATGGGCGTGACGAGCAGCATGGCGGTGAGATTTGCACCGAGGTATATTGCTGCAAACAGAACGATGATGATTAAAGCAATTAAGATAGCCTGATTCGTTGCCGGCGCAAGGAAAACAGTTGCGCGTTGCGAAACCAGTATTTTCCAGGGTTTGTACTTTATTGGCGTAAATGTGATGTAATTTTGCCCGATTTCAGCGGGGAGGATGGCACTGGTAAAAACGGTTCTCGCCTCGGTTCTCTTCAAGGTGCGGTCCAGTTCATCCAGGTTGGCGCTGATTTTGCCTGAAAGTGGCAATCGCCCGGATTGTTGCAGTCCAGCGATGGTGACCCTGCCTGGTATTGAGAGCGTTTTTGAGACCAGAGCCGGGTCTGCACTGTGGGCAAGGATAATATTGGCATCGTCTAGC
Source organism: Anaerolineales bacterium (assembly GCA_034432755.1). Lineage (GTDB taxonomy): Bacteria > Chloroflexota > Anaerolineae > Anaerolineales > Villigracilaceae > UBA5195. Next base: position 58,803 of record DAOUBQ010000038.1, on the reverse strand, counting down.
ACGATAACCGAAATATCTTGGCCAAGTTGCCTGGCAAATTCTTCGGCAATTTGCTGGAAAAAGCCCGCGGAAAATTTTATTCGAATGACGCCCAGAAAGTTTCCTTGTTTGTCAAGGACAGGTTTGCTTACAAAAAAGACGCTCTTCCTGGTGTCTTCATCTAGCACCACATCTGAAATATAAGTGATGCGGACGGCAGCTGCGTTTCTGAAATATAAGTTGTCGCTTTCATTGTCGCCCGCGTTTCCTTGGTTATCGCTTATCAGGAAACCATTTTTATCGAGCAGCCCATAAGAAATTGCGTTTGGGTAGCGGGCGGCCAGCAAGGTGAGCAGGGATGAGTTTTGATCCGGGTTGCGCAAGTAGTTGATGATTTGCGTGTTTTCAGCGTCTTCTTCGATAAGGGTTACGATACTAAATAGTTGTGAATCAAGTTCGGACGCAAGGGCGTCCGCGTTTGCCAGGAGCGTGTTGCTGGCCTGGGTAATCAATACGTTTACAAGGGTAACTGTTTGGAAGATTGTGATAATAAGCACCGGTATCAAAGATACCACCAGGAAGTAGATCCTGAGCTGCGAAGCGATGCTGGTAAATTCCACGCCACGCAGGCCGTTGATAGCCAAAATGAAGATAATCAGGCCGCCAACGATGACTAAGAGCGTGGATAAGAAAACCCCGCCGCTAATTCGGTCCGCTTGCGCAGAGGATGCATCGGTAACATACATGAGAACCCCACTCGCCGCAATCAGAAGCGTTCCCAGGGCAGCGCTTCGCGCAGGCAGAGTTTGCCATGCAGCCATTGCCAAAATAAGCGAGATGATGATGCTCAGGGCTAACCCCAAGCCTGCAACTTGTTGGTTGAAGACGATTACGGAACTAATTACGGCGATGGGGATAATCCAGGCTACTAAAGTATGCTTGCCTTGCCTTTGTAGCAGCCAGGCAATGGTCAGAATGATGCTTATGATGGCTTCGGTTGCAATCAGCCCGGTATAACGCGTATTGCCGGTGATAAGAAAACCGCCAGCATAAAAGATGAGCAACGCCCAGCCAGCGAGCATCATAGTGAAACTGAATACCCGCAAATTGGCTTTTTGCAGTGCTGTAAAGGCCTTTCCGGCCTGCTCCAGTTTGGCGTTTTCAGGGGTGGACATTATTTAGCCTTTATTCTGTTTGAGTTGTACAATAACTTCTGCATCTGGCACCCTCTTGCCGATTTCTATGACGGCGGTGCGCAAGATGTTTTCGATGTTGAAGGAAGTCGTGATTCGGCTGGAGATTTCGCTTACGGTGCGCTCGCGCTGCACCAGGTTTTGGGTTTCTGCATACAAACGCGCGTTTTCCAGGGCAACCGCCAGCCGCCCGGCAGTTTCCTCGATGAGGCTGATGGTTTCGGGGTCAATTGCCGTAGTTTGGAAACGCAACGCCAAGCCGCCAATCACCTGTTCGCGTAATTTGAGCGGGGCGACGACAGTTGCACCATCGAGTTCCCGTTGGGGTGGCAAGATAGTTGTTCGCCCTCTCGACAAGGCCTTCTGCGCCGGTGCCGGAAATGATTCGATCGGGGTAATTTTCAAACCATCAAACCGGTAGCCAGGTTTGAAATCTGGCTCTTGGCTGAATTTCTGCCAACTTTCGCTGGTGAAGGTTTTGTAGGTGTTTTCGAGTTCGTTTAGATTTCTTTGTAAGTCACTGACTAACTCAACGCGTTGGATGGCAAGCGCAAGTTGGTCGGCCATGACTTGCAGCGTGGCGACATCGTCTTGGGTGAAGGCTTCTGGCTCGGTGCTTTGCACGTCTAGCACGCCCAGCACTCTGTCATCCAGTTTTAATGGGATGGCAACCTCCGAGCGCGTGTTGGGTAAAAGAGGGTTGTTGAAATATGTGCTGTCTTGACCAATATCGAGCGCGATACGCGGCGTTCCAGTGGCGGCCACATAGCCTACCAAACCCACCTGCCCCAGCCTCAGCCGGTGGCCCTGTTCCAGCATCTTACGGCCGGCTTCGGTGGGAGATGCGCGCAACACGGCATATTCGCGGTCGGCATCGACCAGGAATATGCCGGTATGGTAAAAATTGAACCTGTCCAATATCAACTGGGCTGCCCGGTTGAGAAGCTCATCGGGGTCTTGGGACGTTGTTGCATCACGCGCCACTTCGGCAGCGATACGCATGTAATTGGCCTGTTTTTGCAGGTCTTGCGTGCGTTCTTTCACTTTTATTTCGAGTGTTCGCACGGTGGTTTGCAGTTCGCTCGCCATTTTGTTGAAACTGGCTGCAAGGTTGCCGAGTTCATCCTGCCGGTCCGACTCAATGCGTACCGCTAATTCACCACCTGCCAGCGCGGCGGCTTTTTGGGCAAAATCCTGGATGGGTAGGCTGATGGTTTGGGCTGTGGTGAAAACTGTGACGAAAACCAGGAGAATCATCACGGCGCCGAGGGAAAGGTAAATTGGCAGTGCGTTGGAGATTCCTGCCAAGACTTCCTGTTGGTCAATTTCTGTGATTAATACCGACTCAATCTCAGGAATTAAGATGTAATACCCAAATACTTCTTGGCCTGCATAATTGGGATACGCATCGCGCTTTGCCGTTACGTTTCGTTCAAAAGCCTGCTGTACCGGGTAAATATCTACTTCTGCAATATCCTGTTGGACTTCTGTTATCAAGACAGGGATTCCCGCCAACCGGCTGACGAGATACGTTTCTACGCTTTCTTTCGTGACTCCAGCAATTTGGATAATTTCGTTGAGTGCGCTTAAGTTCGTTTGAAAGACCAGCGCTCCTACAAATTTGTCTTGTGCCGTGATGGGAGTTGTAGTAAGCAGGGAATACTGATTAAGCGCGCCCGGAAAGTCTTTTTCAATAGAAAACGACAAGCCTTCCCTGGCTCTTTCGAGCAGCGTGAATGATGAAAGATTTACTCCTCGGCTGTTTGCATTGGTGGAGATCAGCACCAGTCCATCTGTGTTAATCAACAAGTATTCTTCGCCAGCCTGTCTCTGAATTCTCGACAAATAGGAACGAAACACTTCGATGTCAATTTTGGTGATGGCACTTTCTGGGTTGCTGGTCAAAATTGTTTGGGCCAAACGTAACACACTGATATCGCTTAAGGGTTGGGCGGCTTGTCTTTCTAACCGTTTTAGTACCAGGTTAATTTGCGAGGCTTTCAGGTTCGATACTGTTTCAATCTGTTCAAAGGCGCGTTTACGGCTTTCCAGGTAATTAACCAGACTTCCGATGATGACAAATATGACGATGATAACGACTGTAAAAGTCGTAAACGTGCTTACCAGCCGCCCAGAAAGCCTTTGAAAATTGACGATGCCATTTAATATGCCGCTCGCGAGCATGGTCCCGGTGAGCAGAAGATAGAGGATGAAAGCAATGGCATGGTTCAGGTTTGAGAGGCTCAGCCGTTGATAGGTGATTTGCCCTTCGGCAATGATGATTCCTGTGATAAAAGCGGCTCCAATTACAATAATCGCACTCTTGTAGCGCAAGGGCAAGCCCTGCACAATCGAAAGAACAATTACCGCTGAAAGCACCAGCGCGATTGGAAACCACGGTATGTTTTCCCAGAAAAAGACTTGTGAGGCTGAAAGCGTACCGTTGATGAGCATAAGCAACACGGTAGCCAGCTCTATTTTTTCCCTTCGAATCAGCGGTAAGATTAGCAAATGCAGCGCCGCGTCTAAAATATTAATGCTGGCCACGACAAACAATAAGCCGATGTTCTCAGGCGTATCGAGATAGCCTGCCAGGGCAAGCCCTGATATGACCAGTATGCCCAGTCCGACTATTCCCTGAAAGAGCATAATTGTTGTTGTGGCAACCGCCACCAGGCGATATACCTGGCGTTTTTCAGGCGGCAGGTTCGGGTTTTCGATCGGAAATTCGAAGAAATTTCGAAGCATTTGCTTATCCAATGCTGGTGATTATTAATGGGCCTGCTCGGTCCTTTTTTCCGGATTGATGAAAACTGAAACTTCTTCAACCTGGGGCAGGCTATGGAGTTCGTGCACTGCGTTTTGTAGTAGGGAATCTACATCGAGGGAGCGGCTGAAACGGTTGGAAAATTCGCTCACTTTTTGTTCGCGCGCTGCGCGGCGTTGAGACTCTTCCAGCAACCGGGCGTTTTCGACAGCCAAGGCGACCTGGCTGGCAATCCGCTCGGCCATTTCACGCTCCGATTCGACCCAATTGGGGTCATTGGCTTTGCGTTTGAGCGAAATTGTGCCAATTGATTTGCCCCGTAAATTTAGCGGGACGGATATCGTTTTGATGTTGTCGCTCTCTTCGCCGCCGTTGTGGCCTGATGCAGACGAAATGCCCAGGGGGGTATACGTAAATCTGAGCGGGCCTCCTTGCAGGCGTGTTTTCCAGGTGTTGGCAGCGTTGGATGCGTTGATGGTTTCCAATTGCAACAGCGTGGCCCGGCTTTCTTCGAGCAGGATTGTATTGTCAATCGCCAGCGCTACCTGGTCGGCCATTGTTTGCAGGGTGTATATGTCATCGAATTTGAAGGCGTTGCTTTCTTCTGACTGGATATCCAGCACGCCAATCACGCGGTTTCGGACAATCAATGGCAGCGCGGCTTCTGAGCGTGTTTGGGGAAGTTCTGGAAGGGGCATGTACGTGCTATCTGCTGATACATCCTGAACAATTCGCGGGCGTTTCTGGTAGGCCGCATACCCAACGACCCCCTGCCGTCCGATATCCAGCTTGAGTCCACGCTTAAGGAGCAACCTGCCGCCTTCTGATGATGCGGCTTGTAGGACGACAGATTTTTCCGCCGAATCGGTCAGGAAAATGCCGGTATGGTAATAGCCGAATCGTTCGGTGATTTGACCAACAACACTTTCCAATAACTCGCTCAGGTCGCGTACCATGGCGGCGGAGCGGGCAACCAGAGTGGATGCCTCGAGTTGCATGGAGCGTCGGTTGAGTTCCTGTGTGCGCTCCTCTACCCGTTTTTCCAGGTTTTCACGGATGTCTAATAACTCCTGGTTGGTTTTTTCAAACTCTTTCAGGCGCTGATTCTCAATGGATTGCCGGAAATTGTTGATTAATACGAGAACCAACCCGACGGTTGTAATCAGCCCTGCCGTGCTGCCAATGTTGTTTGGAAGTGTCACGCCGAGTGCGGGCAGCAACAGGAGTATGCCTGCCACGTTCAAGCCGGTGAGTAAAAACAGCGCCCACGAAGAGAGCATGGAACTGGCAATAACGAGTGCCAGGGGAGCAAATAACAGGATACTGCGCTCTATCGGGCGGTTTTCTACGAGAACATTGATGTAAGCGAAGGCAGACAAACCCAGGCTGAGGAGAAACATGCCTGCGGCATAAAAGCGCGTTCGACTGATGATGAAGGCGGTCAGTGAAATCAGAATAGTCAGCCAGATGGGGCTAATCATTCTGTTGGGAATCACTTGCACAGCAAAAAGATTGCCTACCAGGGCCAGGCCGGTTGTGAGGAGCGCCAGGCTGGAGGCCGTTTGCGCTTTTCGTCTTTCCGCTGGGTCTGTTATCTTCGCTGATGGACGGGTAAGCCAGTGGACTATTTCGGCAATTACAAAAGAGGATGTTCGTCTTTCGTTCATGGGTTTAATCGTCCAGCTTCAATTCGACGGTGGCTTCAGAGGCTTCTAAAGCACGGCCAAGTTCGCGGGCGGCTGTTTGCAAGATTCCGTCTATTGAAGGAGTTGACCAGAGTTTTTGGATAATGGAAGCCGAAAGGCGTTCACGTAAAGCCGACTGGTTACTTTCTTCCACTAGCCGCGCATTTTCCAGCGAGATGGCTACCTGGGTGGCGAGTGATTCCACCCAGGCCTGGTCTTCTTGAGACCATTCCTCGTTGGTTTCAAGGCGGATATAGCCAATCGGCTGGTCGCGCAGGCTTAAGTTAACGGCAATTTCTTTGGTTTCTTGGGTGTCTGGCAGGGCAGGTGATTTTACTGAGTGTTGCAGCCTGGCAGCCTGGAGTTTTTCCTCCCAGACCGAACTGATGTATTGGCGGTTGGTCTGGCGCAATTCGTTCAAGGCATTGTCCATTTCTCGGAACAGGCGCGCATTTTCGATGGCGATTGCCACCTGGTTGGCAAGGTTTTGCAGCGTGTCAATATCATCGGTCCTGAAGTCTGCTTCGCGGATGGATTGCACATCCAGCGCGCCAATCACCCGGTCGCCAACGATCAAGGGCAGTGCAAGTTCCGAGCGGGTATTTGGAAGGAGCGGGTTATTGAAGCGAACGGCTGCTTCTCCTACATCCATCGCAACCTGGGCTTGTTTGCTGGCAATTGCGTTCCCAACCATGCTGTTGCCGCCGATTTGCAGGCGATGACGCCGGGCTTTCAAAATTTCCCCGGCGGAACCGGTTGCATCTACCAGTTCGGCCCAGCGCTCATTTCCTGCCACCAGGAAGATTGCTACATAGTAATAATCGAACGTCTTGGAAATCAGGTTGACGACTCTTGCAATTAATTCATCGGGATTGAGGATAGTGCTGGCAATGCGGCCCACCTCATTCGATGCGCGCAGTTTTTCGGTTTGGTCTTCCACCCTTTTTTCCAGATTGATCTGTAGCTCTTCAATGCGTGCAATCATGCGGTTAAAGTAGATTGCCAGTTCCCCAATCTCGTCGGTTGCCGTAACATGTGCGCGCTGCTTCAGGTCACCTTGTTCGACCTGTGAAAAAACGTTGACCAGTTCGCGCATTGGTGCGGCAGTCGATTCGGATATCGCAAAGGCCAATAGCATGCCTAATGCCAGGATAGCAACAGCCACGAAGATGAGGCTAATCTGAAGGTCTTTCAGGGTGGCCAGTGAGCCAACCTCCTCGAAGAGGACGCGATAGGTCCTGGAGTACCCTAGCGGCGCCAGCGCGAGAATGCTGATGCCGAGCAGCGCCAGCGTGGATAAGACCAGTTTTGTGCGCAGCCGGGCGCCAACCGCGCCCCTAACCTGCCATTCAAATTTGGAGGGGAGAAGGACGGTGCGCGTAGGGTGCATCAGGTATTCAATCAGCACGACCGAAGTCGCAATAGTGATGATGGCCGACAGCCCTGACCCAAGCGCGGAATAAATCAGCTGATTGGTGGTTGCGTTTAAATATACTTGTTGGAAAATGAGCAACGGGATGATATTGACCACAATCGAAACTATCACTGCCGCTGCAGCGTAATTCCAGGCCATCGCATTGCTTTGTCGCCAGGCGCTCAGTTCCACCTGGCCTTCGCTCATTGTTTTACCGGCTTTCCATTGCCCCAGCCGGGCGCTGATATCCCTGGTAAAGTAGAATGTCCCGATGACCATGACCGCGTCGCTCAAGAGAGCGAGAACCAGTATGAGTAAATAAGATGCGTTGTACTGCTCGTTTGTATACGGATAGTTGTTTCGGGTGATTAAATTGGCGAGCAAAATACCTAATGAACCGCACGTCAGCCGGGCAAACAAAACAACATAGACAGGATAATACTTTCCGGCCCACCTCATTAAGCGGAACATAAGAGCAGGGTTTAAAGTGTTTGACTCGTTCATAATCTGTCTCAATTGGTTGAGGCTGGCTTGCTTGCGCCATCCTCAATTTGTACGACGATATCGGTGCGGCGGGTGTTCATTGCCTTGCTCAGTTCATCGGCCGTAACAGCTAAGATTTTTTGCGGGTCGGTCGTGCGGCGGATTTTGTTGGTAATCTCGTACAGCAGGCGTTCTCGTTCGATTTGCTGTCGGAATTGTTCCAACAGGCGCGAGTGCGCGATAATTGCCGCCAGGCTGCCGGCCAGCGTGCCGAGCATTTCTTCATCGTTTTCGGTATAGGCGTTGAGGCGCGGGCTTTCCACGTTTAGAACGCCCAGTACCTCGTTACGGTAAATCAACGGGATGGCGAGTTCTGAGCGCACTTTGGGATTGACCGCAATGTAACGGGAATCTTTGGTGACGTCGTTGATGCGCTGCGCTTGCCGGTGAGATGCCACCCAGCCGGTGATGCCAACCCCAAAGGGAATTTTTAGCCGCGCCGATTCATCGTTTGGATACCCGATGGAGGAGCGCACCTCGAGCGTTTTCTGTTCCTTATTCGCCAACAAGATGGAAATCTGATCGCCGCCCAGTGTGACTTGCAAGCCCTGTACCGCGCTGTTGAGGGCTTCTTCAATGGTGGTTGAGGAGGCTGCGGCCGTTGTCACGTGATGAAGCAGGCGGTGTTGCGACAGGCGTTCTTGGGCTTCGGCAAACAATTCGGAGTTCACCACGGCAACCGCCAATTGGTCGGCCAAAATTTGCAAGATTTTGATGTTTTCGTTGGTGAAAGCATAGACGCGGGTCGATTGCACGTCCAGCACGCCCAATATCCGGTCTCCCACCCGCAACGGCAAGCACGCTTCCGCTTTTGTATCTGGCAGCAGCGGGTTGGCATAATAGGTCTGGTCTTTCGAAACATCGTTGACCACCAGCGCTTCTCTTTCTAGCGTCGTGCGCCCGACGAGCGACTTGGAACCGACCCCCAGCTTGTGTCCAGCGCGTTTCATTTGCGCCCCGGCCTCGCCGGTTGCCTCGCGGATGACGGCGTATTCCCCTGTGTTATCTACCAAAAATACGGCGGCATGGTAAAAATTGAATCGCTCGCGCACCAGGTCTACTGCCTGGCGCAACAGGTTATCCACAATCAGAGAACTGGAGACTTCGCGCGAAATTTCGGCAACCGTTTCAAGTTGCAACGCCCTGCGCCGGGCGTCTTCGAGCAGGCGGATATTGTAAATTGCTCCGGCCACCTGCACCGAAAGCGCAATCATGAATCGCAGGTCATCCTGATTGAATCGCTGTTCTTTGACCAGGTCTTGTACAATCAGCGCGCCAATCGCTTCGCCGCTGATAACCAGTGGGCAGCCGAGCCACGACTTTGGCGGCGCCCCGACATATTTTGCACCCAAGGCGCGCGCGCGTCGGTCTGTATCTTCAACCAACATGAGCGGCTGACGGGTCCGAAGCAAAATAGATATCAGCCCCTCGCCCATTGGAAAGGGGTCAATATGGAGTTTCTTGTCGCCGTCGGTAGCGTATGGCAGCTCAATGGTCTCGTTTGATGGTTCGTAAATTGCAATTGCAAAGTTGATGTCTGCCCCAATGGTGGCGCTGATTTGTTTGTGCAACAATTCATACAGTTGTTCAAGGTTATTAGAAGACGAAATGAGTTGACTGGTTTCTGAAATGCTTTCCAACTCGCGCAGCCTTTGTTTTGTGACGCGCGCTGCCTTCACATTATCCAGTGCAGTGGGGATGATTTCAGCCAGGTTGATCAGCGGGTGAATCGTTTCCTTCGTCAGCGTTTCGCCCGTCGCGGCCAGGGTTAGCAAAACCCCAAAAACGACAACATCTTCCATGATAGGGATAATGGCTACCTGTTCCCAAGCAGAACCGCTCAGGAAAGCGTGGATTGTTTCGGGCAGGCTCGCTTCTGAAACAGACGAGATTCTTACCTCGTGTGCAAAGAATTGCACTATCTCGGCGGGTGTCATTTTGATGGAGGATGGCGCTTCACGAATTGCTTTTTTTGTGGTCGGGTTATGGGTGATGGCGCTTTCCAGGCCGCTTTCGCTCACAACATAATATAAACTGGCATACGGGCAGGCTTGGAAAACTTTCAGAATGGCCTGGTTGATTTCTCTTTCGGTTTTTGCCTGAAATACAGCATAGTTTGCCTGGTGTATTCGAAGCAATTGTCGCAGGTCAACCTGAGATGATAGTTTCTCACTCATACCGTTTTCCTAATCATAAACAAAGAGCGAGAGTTTCCCTCCGAGGAGCCCTCGCTCTTCTGGTTTGTTACTCTTCGTAAGGGATTTCCCAGACCGGCTCTCCGTGTAAAATCTTTCGTATCTGGTCAGGGAAGCGGTCTGGGTCGAGCGGCTTTCCGAGGAAGCCGTTGAACCCTGCAGCTTTGGCTTTGTTCATTTGCTCCTGGCTCGCTTCAGCGGTGACAGCCACAATCGGCACGGTTTTTAGCCGCTCCGATTGGCGAATTTTCTTCATCGCTCCATATCCGTCTTCATAGGGCAAGCGAATGTCCATCAAAATTAAGTCGAGCCGTGGAAGTGTATCGGCATATTCCACCACTTCGTAACCGGAGGTTTTCCATTCACAGTGTATGCCCATAAAGCCCAACAGGCGGGCAACCAGCACGAAGTTCGAAACGTTGTCTTCGACCACCAGCACGGTCGTATCTTTGGGGATGCTTGGTTTGCGGCCTGGTTCATTCAACGGGTTGGTCGGGGGGGTGTTATCTGTGCTCATTGGTCTCATCTCTTCATGAATCGTTGTACCTGGGCTGCAATTGTGTCGATATCAATGGGTTTCTGGATATATCCATCACACCCGGCTTGCAGGGAGCGTTCCATGTCCCCTTTCATCACGTTGGCTGTCAGGGCCACAATTGGGACATTCTTCATTTCGGGGATGGCGCGGATTCTTGTTGTCAATGTATAGCCATCCACTTCAGGCATGTTGATGTCCATCAATATCAAATCTGGCTTGAGGGTTTTGAGGGTTTCCATTGCTATGCTTGCGTTTGCTGCTTCGTAGACGGTGTAACCTTCTGCACCCAGTATTCTGCGAATCAAGGTTCGATTATTTGGGTCGTCTTCTACATACAAAATCGTTCCGAGGTTTTCATTATTGAACATAATTGCACCGTTATTTATATTGAATTTTAATGGACGAGTGACATAGCATGGATAACAGCATCCTTACAGCGCATGTTCGATGTATTATTGTATTACGATTACGCTCAGCGCAACAACACTTTTTTCACTTTTTGAAAAAAATATTAATCGAACCGTGAAGAGAGATACGGTTTCGTACCACGATACATCGTCCCCGCATGGGGATACATGTCGACCCCATATCTTGGATGCCTGCGCCAAAGGCCAGATAAATCTCGCGCTACACGATTGCTCGATTAACTGTTAATTGCTCAATCTCGCGTCACTCGTAATCTGAATTATTATATCAAGTTCAGCAGGAAAAAAACTTGCCCAGGGTTTGCGTCTTTGTAATCTCATGAATTGACAATGATTGCGCTTCTCCAGGGTTTGCTGGGGCAATGTGCCATACACCGCGTTATAATTGCCCGAATTTCCCCTGGGAGAATCTGGCTTGAACCTGAATCAGCAACTCAAACGAATTCGCCAATCAGCCACTGTCGCGCTGAACGACCGGATTGTGGCTGCCCGCGCCGCCGGGAAGCAAGTCATCCCCTTGCACGTCGGCGACCCCGATTTTGACACCCCGCGCCCCGTTGTGGAGGTCGCTTTCAGCGCCCTGCAAGCCGGATTAACCCACTATGGCCCCAGCGCTGGTACTGTGGAATTGCGCCAGGCTGCTGCTCTCAAACTGGCCCGCGATAATGGCCTGGATTATGACCCACAAGCAGAAATCCTGGTCACACATGGCGGAATTCACGCCTATTATCTTGCCATGCAATCCATTCTCAACCCCGGCGATGATGTGCTGGTCCCGGACCCAACCTGGGCCACCCATGCCAACATGGCAATGGCGCTGCGCGGGAATGTGATTCGTGTCCCGGCTCCGGCAGAAAATCATTTCTTGCCCTCTTTTGCAAACTGGGAAAAGGCTCTTACACCCCGCAGCCGGGTCATTGTTATCAATTACCCATCTAACCCGACCGGCATGTATCCTGCTCGCGATTATTTAGAAAAACTACAAGATTTTGCGGCTGCGCATGACTTGTGGGTTGTTAGTGACGAGGTGTACGAAAACCTTTACTATGCCGAAAAGCCCGTCTCGGCGGCGGCTTTCGGCGGCGCAAAGCAGCGCACTCTGCTGGTGCATAGCCTCTCGAAAACCTATGCCATGACCGGCTGGCGGGTGGGCTACCTGGCGGCCCCGGCGCGGGTGATTGAGAACGCCGTTAAGGCCGGGCAAAACTCAATCACTTGCGTTGCGCCTTTCGTGCAAAAAGCCGCTGCGTTTGCATTAAGCGACCCGGGCGTGCAACAATCGGCTGCCGAAATGCGCGCTGCCTACGCCCGCCGCCGCGACCTTGTTCTGCGCGTAGCCAGCGAGATGCGGAGCGAAAAAATCCTCGTAAAACCCTCCAAAGGCGCGTTTTACTTCTTTCTCGATGTTCGTCCGCTCAAAATGTCTTCGCTCGAAGTCTGCGAGCGGGTTTTGGAGCAGGCCGGGGTGGGGCTGGTGCCGGGTTCGGCCTTTGGGGCGCAGGGCGAAGGCTTTGTGCGCATGACGATTGCCGCTTCGGATGCGGAGGTGGAAGCCGGGTTTAGGGCAATTCTCAATTGGGCAGAAAAGGCAGAGGGCTGAGATGCGAGTCGCTTTTCAGGGTGAACCTGGGGCTTATAGTGAGCAGGCCGTTTTTGAGTATTTTGGCACCGTTCAAACAGAACCTTGCGAGAGTTTTGATGCGGTCTTTGAAGCGGTAGCAGGTGGCAGGGCGCAGGCCGCGCTGATTCCCATCGAAAACTCTCTCGCGGGCAGTATCCATCAGAATTATGATTTGCTCCTTCGTCACCATTTGCACATTGTAGGTGAGCATTTTTTGCGCGTGCGGCATTGTTTGATTGCCGCACCGGGCGTTTCAAAGGCTGAGCTCAAAAAAGTGATGAGCCATCCGCAGGCATTGGGCCAGTGCGCCGGCTACTTGCGCAGCCTGGGCGTGAAAACCGAAGCGGTGTACGACACAGCCGGGAGCGTTAAGATGCTCAAAGAAAGCGGCGCGCGCGATATGGCCGCGATTGCCTCGCGCCGGGCGGCAGAACTGTATGGCATGGAAATTTTGCAAGAGGGAATCGAGGACAATCTGCAAAATTACACCCGTTTTTTGGCCGTTCAGCCCCAACCAACTCGGCCAGAGGGTGAATCGAAAACTTCGATTGTGTTCACGCTCAAAAATGTGCCGGGCGCATTGTTCAAGGCCTTGAGCGTGTTCGCTCTGCGGGATATTGACCTGACCAAAATTGAATCGCGCCCGCTGCCAGGCCAGCCTTGGGAGTACTTGTTTTATATTGATTTTGTTGGCGCGGCGCACGAGCCGCATGTTGGAAAAGCGCTCGACCATTTGGGCGAGTATGCGTTGATGCTGCGGGTGCTGGGGTCGTACCGTCGCAGGAAGGATGGCGGGTGAGGTTTTTCAATCGCTTTATAACTCCTCCAGTTCCTCCAGCCGTTCGGCGGCGCGGGGGAATTTTTTATGTCGGGCAACGGCCAGCAGGGCCGGCAGGGTGGGCTGGCTGACGTTTAGCCGCCCGCTGATGCTGGCAATTTTTTGTTGTATCTCGTAACGGCTGGGGCGGATGTTGACGTTTTGCAGCCATTCCAGCACCTGCTCGGCGGCCGCCTGGGCGCGGATTTGGGGGTCGTCGCATTGAACCCAAATGCACCAGTCGTAGATGACCGTGTAACGTCCCACGTTTCGCGCGGTCAGGCGCGGTGTTTCGTCTTCGCCGTTTTCTGCGCCAGGCTGGAAGATGGCCCCATCCACCATCACTTGCGCGCCTTGCGGGCCGTTTTCGTTGAGATACCACCACTCGCGCTTCAAGCCGTTTTGCTCGAAATACCGCCGGACGGCCTCGGCCCGGCTGTTGGCGCGCGCTTTCAGGGCGCGGAAGACCTTGGGGTCGCGGTTGACGGCGTATTCGAGGGTCTCATCGCGCAAGCCGCGTACCTGGCTGAAAACCAGCAGGCTGAGCGCGCCGTTGGGCTGGTTCTCGCGCGCCTCGACGAAATACACCGGCAGGTAAACCGGCTGCGGGCTGACCCATTGCGCGGCGCGGACTTCTGCTGGAAGGTGCAGCCGGTCGGCGTCGGGCCGGCGGCATAGTTCTTCCAGCGATTCGGCGCTCCAGATGTTTTCAAAGTGATAAAAGGCCTGAAAAGGGCTTTGTTCGGGCAACTGCTCCACAATGGGGATTTTGTAATGCTCTGGCGTGAGCGGCAGGCCGCCAAGAGCCTCAAAATACACTTCGGAGCTGATGCCGCGCTCCTCGTAGCGTACCCGTTCCTGCAGCGAAGCCTGCCCCAGCGGGGTGAGCGCCAGGAGGCCGTCTTGACCCTCCAAATGCCCGGCCTCGCGCGCCCGTGCCAAAATTTTGCGCGTGAAATCGGCTTCCAGCCCAAAGAAAGCGGAAAGCGCCTCGGCGGAGCGCAATCCGCCCTCAGCGATTCCGCGCTCGATGAACCATTCCAATTCGTCAAACTCCGTCACCATTTGCTGGCGGCCCTCCACCCGCACCCGCCAGAGCGGGTATAACACCCGGAACAGGCGAATCGGAATCAGCCCCAGTTCCTGAACGTGGTCGAGGGCTTTGTAGTGGTGATAGAGCAGGTAGTTGTCTGGCATGTTTATCCAAGCATTCTTGCCAACTCATGCGAGGTGAGATAGGCCCCTGGCCTGGATTTGACGTTTACCAGCAGGGCCAGGAACAGGCGCGCGAAACTCGTCCCCAGGTAGGCGGGCGCGGGTTCGGATGCGTTGGAGAGCGTAACCGAGTCGCCGACCAGCACCAACTGACGGCGGGCGCGCGTCAGGCTCACGTTCAGGCGGCGTAATTCCGCGAGAAAGCCGATGCGCCCCTCCGCATTGCTGCGCGTGAAGCCGAAGATGACGACATCCAGTTCCTTGCCCTGGAAGGAGTCCACCGTCGCAATTCGGTTGAGCAGCGCGTCCTCACTCCAACTGCAGCCGCGCTGGCGCAGTTCGCGCCGGATGACCTCGGCCTGTTTGCGGTAGGGAACAATCACCCCGGCTTCCACGCTTTCTTTCTGGTAGGCCAGCAGCAGGTCGGCCAGGATGCGCGCTTCGGTTGGGTTGAAATAACCCTGCCCGTCTTCGGCGCGCTGTTCGTAGTGGCGGACTTCCTTCATCGTATCAATGAAAACCAGCGGATGCGCGAAGAACGGGTCTTCGTGCGGTTTTTCAAGGCCGGTCTTGTACCTGCCGCCGTAAAACTGGGCCGAAATAAAATCGGCAATGGGGCGCGGCATGCGGTACTGCGTATCGAGCATGACCTTGTGGCTTTCGGGCGTTTCGGGGCGCAGGATGAGCCGCTCGAACAGACTGGTTTCGAGCCACGCGCCGATTTCCTGGTTTTCCGGCTCGCGGGCGCGGATTTTTTCGACCAGCTCCGGCTCGACCACCGGCGGCAGTTGCAGGTGGTCACCCACCAGCACGGCCCGGCGCGCCCGGGTGAGCGGGACCAGCAGGTCGGTAACCGGAATTTGCCCGGCCTCGTCGGCAATCACCAGGTCGAATTCCAGGTCTTCAAAGCGGGCGTCGGTGGCAACCCCAATGCAGGTCGCGCCCACCACGTCTGCGCTGCGAATCAGGGGTGGGAAGAGGGCTTGCGGGCGCGTCTGGAGCATATCGCGCCACTCCGCCAACAGCGCACGGCGGCTTGCCTGTTGCGCGTGCCAGGCCTGCCATTCCCCGAACAGGGTTTCCAGCGCTTCGGGGGTGGCCTGAGGGGATGGATGGGGTGCGTCGGGCAGGCCACGGCTGAGTTCAGAGAGTTCCGCCAGGGCGTAGGCAATCGCTTCATACGCCAAATCGGCCTGCGATTCGGCTTCAGCGATGGCGCGTTTGAATTGCATGGCCTGCTCACTGGCGGTAACGAATTGGCGATACGATTCCCACACCTGGCGGGCGGCCTGCATGGATTTGCGCAGGTTTTGGAGCGCCTGCTGGTGAGCGCGTGATACCTCGCGCCAGTTTTGGGCGATACCATCGGCCCATAGCAGGACAAAACCGCCAATGACCGGAATCTCGCTCCAGCGGCGGAGCGCGGTCAGCTGGCTTTCCAGCGATTCGGCTTGTTGAGTCAGCGCCAGCAATTCGGTCTTCCACCGTTGGGTGATGTGTTCCTGCCGCCTGAGCGCCTGTTCCACGCGGACGTAAGCAGCGGTTTGCCAGTTCGTCAACTGGGCGCGCTGTTCTTCCTGGGCGGCGCGGGCGCTCTTCCACGCGCCGGTCAGTTGCGAGAGCTGCGCAAAGGCGCGCTGAATGCCCGGCCAGCGGGTTTCCAGCGCGTCCATCTGGGCTTGTATTGGCGCGATATTCTCTAAAATCGCGGCGCGGACTTCCCCGGCCTGGCGGTCTACCAGCAGGGCGCGCGTTTCGGGGGCCACCACTTCCTCGCGCCCAATCCGCAGGGCGCGCACGCCCCCCAGCCCGGCCAGCACGTTATCCACCGCCTTGTTGTTTTTCGATGTGACCAGCACCTTCTTGCCCAGCGCCGCCTGGCGGGCGACTATCTCGCGGATGGTGTCGGTTTTGCCGGTTCCGGGCGGGCCGAGCGCCAAGAGCAGGTCTGGCACGAGCAGGGCGCGCTCAATCATCGTCTGTTGGGCGGGGTTGGGGCGTTCTGTTCCTTCGGAAATGGTGGGGGCGGGGTAATCGGCGTAGCGATTTTCGAGCAAAATGCGAAGCAGGCGCGGGTTGAGCGATTGCCCGTTGCGCAGGGCATGGACCGCCTCGCGCTGGATGGCGTATTGCCGGGTGGAGATTTTCGGCGCGAGCCAGCGGGCCTGCTGAAGTTGGCGCGAATCGACCGGTTTGTAGAAGCGGACGAGGAGCGAATCGCCGCGCGATTCGCTCACGACTCCCTCGGCAAACCCGGCTGTATCGCCGTTCCCAACCTGGATGTATTCTCCCACCCGAAACGGGGATTGCCCGCGCAGCGCAAAGCGCCAAACCTGGGCCGCTTCGGCTTCCACGGAGCGTACCGTCACCTTTTCCTGGCGGGCGGCTTGTTCCAGTTCCACTTGGCAGGCCAGTTCAATGAGCGTATCCATATTGGCGAGGAAAGTTTGCGCGGCGGGAGAGAGTTTGCTTTCGTCGGGCGAGGCGGGCAAGGGCGCGGGCGCGCGGGTTTGCCGCCAGGCGGCCAGGATGGATTGCAGCCCGGTCTCTGTGTCGGCGCTGGGTTGATTTAGTTCTTCCAGGCTGGAGAGGATGCTCCAGGTTTGCGGGGCAATCTGCAGCCCGCCGCGCGCCAATTGATTGTGCGTGCGCAGGCCGAGCGGAGACATGCGAATCGCGTACCAGGCGTCTCGCTGCTGGGTCGGGCCACAGACCAGTTCGTAGCGCGGGGTGCAGAAGGAAATTTTGGGGTTGTCGGGCTGCTTTTCGTCCACCAGGGCCAGCACGCCGTCTTCTGCCGCCCGAAAATCGGCCTCCACCTCGGCGGCATTTTGTGGGAAAGGCAGGCCGGGGTAGTCCTCGGCAGTCTTTTCGAGACAGCGCGGGGTCAGGACGATGCACAGCGGGTGCGGCAAGGCGCAGGAGACATGTTTCATCTGGCTAGCCACTCCGCCAATGCGCCAAATAGCAAGAGGATGAACGCCAGAAGGAGCAGGTTTCTTTTCATGCTGTGGCGTGCAAGGTATGCCTGGGCCGGGGTGGGCATCCAGGCGGGCGGGCGCAGGCGGCGTGGCTCGGCCTCCAGCCGGGGGGTTGGAACGACTCCGTCGTTGTAGCGTTCGGTCAGGTCGGGTTGCATGTCGGGCGTCTTTCGAGAGCAAAATATTAGAACACTAATTCTAACATCATTTGGCCGGTTTTGCCCGGGTTGCACTCTTGGGGCAACAAATCGTACCGCAGGCTTTCAGCCTGCCCGGCCCGCCTGAAGGCAGCGGTCGTACAAATATGGAGTCCAAAATCTCCCGACTTCGGCCAAAATCGGGAGATTGAGGGAATCGGTCTGGTGCCAGGCGGCGAGGAAGCCTGGCTGCTTGTTCATGTCAGCATGACCTGAATATTCACGATGGAGGATGGCTCATTGGGCGAGACGAGAATGCCTTCGGGCGTCTCTTCGAGTGAGACGATGGATTTTGCCTCGCGGACGTTAACCAGCAAGGCTTTCCAGGGTTTGGATGCGTTCTGCGGGGTGATGGCGATTGTGCTGGCTTCACGGTGTATTTCGAAGCGGGTCTCGATTTCGCCTTGGGTGTTGGGAATTTCGACTTGAATCTGTTGCTCGTCTTCCAGCTCATAAATGTGCAGGGTGATGCCCTGGCTGTAATCGTAATCGGGGTGTTCGTCATCGAAGCCCAGCGGGATGACCGAATTGGGGCGCGCCAAGAGGGGCAGGCTGAAGAAATTGTGCGTTTCGCGTACCCAGCGCGGGCCTTCCACCACTTTGCGGTTCAGAATGTTTGTCCAGCGCCCGGCGGGAACGTAGTAGGTCACGACGTTGTTGGCGGAGAAGACTGGCGCGACCAGCAGGGAATCGCCCAGCATGTACTGGCGGTCGAGCATGTCGCAGGCCGGGTCGTCGGGAAATTCCATCACCATCGCCCGCAGGATGGGCGTTCCGCATTTGTGGGCTTGCAGGGCGGCGCGATAGATGTAGGGCATGAGCCGGCACTTCAGGCGGGTGAACTTCGCCAGCACTTCAACCGCTTCTTCATCGTAAACCCAGGGGACGCGGTAAGAGCCACTGCCGTGCAGGCGGCTGTGCGAGGAGAGCAGGCCAAAAGCCACCCAGCGTTTGTAAACTTCCGCCGAAGCGGTTTGCTCGAAGCCGCCAATGTCGTGACTCCAGAAGCCAAAGCCGGAAAGCGCCAACGACAGGCCGCCGCGCAGACTTTCGGCCATCGATTCAAACGTGGCCGTGCAGTCTCCGCCCCAGTGGACGGGGAATTGCTGTCCGCCAGCGGTGGCGGCGCGGGCAAAGACCACCGCTTCGCCCTCGCCGCGCGTTGCTTTGAGCAGGTCAAAGACCGTTTGGTTGTAGAGATAACTATAATAGTTGTGCATTTTGAGCGGGTCGGAACCATCGAACCAGGCCACGTCTTCGGTTGGGATACGCTCGCCGAAGTCGGTCTTGAAAGCGTCCACGCCCATCTCCAGCAGGGCGCGCAGTTTGGACTGGAACCAGGCGCAGGCCGCCGGGTTAGTGAAGTCCACGATGCCCATGCCGGCCTGCCATTTGTCCCACTGCCACACGTCGCCGTTCGGTTTTTTGAGCAGGTATCCGGCCTGGGCGGCCTCGTCGAACAGGGCCGAACGCTGGGCGATGTAGGGATTAATCCAGACGCAGATGCGCACGCCGTGTTCCTTCAGCCGTCGCAACATGCCCTGCGGGTCAGGAAAACAGCGCTCGTCCCAGGCAAAGTCGCACCAGCGAAATTCTTTCATCCAAAAGCAATCGAAGTGGAAAACATGCAGGGGGATGTGGCGCGCTTTCATCTCGCGGAGGAAGCCGGTGACGGTTGGCTCGTCATAGTTGGTGGTGAACGAGGTGGAAAGCCACAGCCCAAACGACCAGGCGGGCGGCAGGGCCGGGCGTCCGGTGAGGGCGGTGTAGCGTTCCAGCACGTCTTTGTGCGTCGTTCCGTAGAGGACGAAGTATTCCAGCATTTCACCTGGCACGCTGAACTGCACCCGCTCCACCTTTTCGGATGCGACCTCGAAGGAGACTTTTTCAGGATGGTTGACGAACACGCCATAGCCGCGATTGGTCAGGTAAAAGGGGATGTTTTTATAGGCTTGCTCGCTGCTCGTGCCGCCGTCTTCGTTCCAAATATCCACCACCTGGCCGTTTTTGACGAAGGGTGTGAAGCGTTCGCCCAAGCCGTAGACGCACTCGCCGACGCCGAGACTCAACTGCTCGTGGATGAAGCGGCCTGCAGGCGTATCTACGAAGCCCAGGCTGCGCCAGCCGCTCGAAGTGAGCGTTCGGCCCTCGGCCTGGTACTCTACCCGCCACGAATCGCCCTTGTGGATGCGCACGCTCAACTTCCCGCTCGTCAGCGTGGCGAACTGTTCCTCGTCTGCCACTTCAGGCTGCGGGGAGTCTGATTCGCGCAGTTGGAACTGCGGGCCGAGATTCCGGCTTCCCTTGTGATGAAAGACGCAGACGCGAATCACATCTTCCATCGGCGCGGAAAATTGAACCGTGAGAAGCGGCAGGTTGAGCGTATCGCCGCGCCCAGTCAGCCGCCTGGTGGCGGCATAGATGGTCAACGTGTCGGGAGTGATTTCGATTTCGTGCGGCTGGGCAGCGTAAAAGGGGGCGTGGCCGGGCCGCATTTCCCAATATCCATCGGTAAATTTCATAATGGGCTTCCTTTGTTAGGTGTGTGGGCGCTCACAGCGGGGCGACCCCGCGTTTTCGATTTGTGAAAAAAATTTTAAGATATGGCACTATAATTCACGATAATTTGACATGCAGAAAGGCTTTTTCTTATGAAGCGAACCATTGGCTGTGACCTGGGCGGCACCAACTTGCGCGCCGCCGTTGTGGATGTTGAAACCGGTGAGGTACTGCGCTTGCAAAGCATGCCCACCCTGGCGCGTGAGGGCCATGCGGTGGTCATGCAGCGCATGGCCGACTTGTTCCTGCGGGTGATTGAGTCTGCTGGTCTTTCCAAAGATGAAATTGGAGGGATTGGGATTGGTGTTCCTGGACGGCTCGACCTCGATAAAGGCGAGACGCTCTTCTTGCCCAACCTGCCCGGAACCTGGCCCCACGTTCCCCTGGTGGATACTCTCTCGAACCTGACCGGCCTCCCGGTAGTCATTCTGAACGATGTGCGCGCCATCACCTTTGGCGAGTGGCGCTTTGGGGCCGGGCGCGGGGTGGATACGGTGGCTGTCTTTGCCATTGGCACGGGGGTTGGCGGCGGGTTGGTGGTTAACGGCCAACTGCACCTGGGCATGGACGGCACAGCGGGTGAGTTGGGGCATACCGTTATTGACTTCAATGGGCCGCGCTGCGGATGTGGCAACTATGGCTGTCTCGAAGTCTATGCTTCTGGCCCGGCGATTGCCGCGATGGGGATGAAAGCCGTGGCCCAGGGGCTGACAACGAAGATTGGCGAACTGTGCGAGTATGACCTGAACCGAATCACCCCCGAGTTGATTGGCAAAGCCGCCGAACTGGGTGATGAAATTGCCTGTGAGATTTACCGCCAGGCCGGATTCTACCTGGGAATCGCGGCTTCGAGCATTTGCGCGACCATCGCCCCGCGCCGAATCATCATCGCTGGGGGCGTCTCCGCTGCTGGCAGGCTGCTGCTCGACCCGATGGAGCAAACCCTGCGCGACCGGGTACGGATGATGCCGGTTGAACAGGTGGAGCTGGTGATGGCGCGTTTGGGCGGCCATGCCGGGGTCATTGGCGCGGCCTGTTGGGCGGCAGAGCGGCTGGGATAAGGGCTGTTTCTCTGGCCTGTGTCGCCAAAGAGCGAAAATTTCTCCACAGGCTGCGCAGAAATACTCTGTGAACTCTGCGTAATTTGTGGAGGCTTTGTTCTACACCGATGAGATTCTCATCCGCTTGCTGCCCAAATTACAGGGGGCGCGGTTGGGTGAGCAGTTCAGGGCGTAAAATCTCGCGCAGTTGTTCTTCGGTGAGCAGTTGGCGCGCCAGCACCACTTCGCGCACGCTTTTTCCGGTTGCATAGGCTTCTTTTGCCACTGCTGTTGCGTTTTCGTAGCCGATGTAGGGATTCAGGGCTGTGACGATGCCAATCGAATTTTCGACAATCTGGTGTAGCCGCTCGCGGTTGGCGGTGATGCCGCGCACGCAGCGCTCGGCCAGGGTGTGGCAGCCTTGTCGCAGGTAAATCAGGCTGTTGAGCAGGTTGTAGGCGATAATCGGCTCGAAAGCATTCAGTTGCAGCTGCCCGCCCTCTGCCGCAAATGAGACCGTCACGTCGTTGCCGATGACTTCGTAGGCAATCTGGTTCATCACTTCGGGGATGACCGGGTTGACCTTGCCAGGCATAATTGATGAACCGGCTTGCACGGCAGGCAGATTGATTTCGCCCAGACCCGCGCGCGGCCCGGAGGAGAGCAGGCGCAGGTCGTTGCTGGTTTTAGAGAGCTTAACGGCAATGCGCTTAAGGACGCCGGAAAGCTGCACAAAGGCTCCCGCGTCTTGCGTGGCTTCAACCAGGTTGCTGGCGGTGACGAATGGAACGCTGGTGAGTTCTGTTAAAAATTGGCGCGCCAGTTCGGCGTAGCCGGGCGGGGCGTTGATGCCTGTTCCGATGGCTGTGGCCCCCAGATTGATTTCTTGAATGAGCAGGGCGGCTTCTCGTAGTCGTTGTTCGTCTTCCTGCAACATGACGGCATAGGTGCTGAATTCTTGTCCCAGCGTCATTGGCACGGCTTCTTGTAATTGGGTGCGTCCCATTTTGAGAATATCGGCAAATTCGGTGGCTTTGTCCTCGAAAGTGGCGCTTAGCAGGCTCATGGCTTTGAGCAGATGGTCAATTTCAAAGCGCAGGGCCAGTTTTACGGCGGTGGGGTACACATCGTTTGTGCTTTGGCTCAGGTTAACGTGTTCGAGTGGGTGAATTTCGGCATAGTGACCGCGCGGCAGGCCGAGAATTTCGAGGGCGCGGTTGGCAATCACCTCGTTGGCGTTCATGTTGGTGGAGGTGCCGGCCCCGCCCTGAATGACATCTACGACAAACTGGTCATGAAGTTTTCCGGCCCTGATTTCCTGGCAGGCTTGCACAATGGCTTTCGTTTTCCGGCCATCGAGCAGCCCCAGTTGGTGATTGGCCTGGGCACAGGCCTGTTTGACACAGGCCAGGGCGTGTATCAGGCTGGGGTGGTTGGAAATGGGCGTGCCGCTGATGGGAAAGTTTTCGAGGGCACGCAGGGTGTGAATGCCGTAATAGGCTTCGGCGGGGACTTGCCGCTCGCCGAGTAAGTCATGTTCGATTCGAAATGAGGGAGTGTTCATGTTCTGATTTTACATCCCGCCATCAAATTTAGGAAATAGATGTGGCGATAATTGCGTGCCTGGTTTGTGAATCATTGTGCAATTTGCCATAAAAAGCGTATAATCAAGAAAAAAAATGGGGAGGGACTGTATGCAGACTTTGCCGCTTCTCGTTTTTCAGATTGCCTTCGGAACATACCTGATATTTGTTTACCCATTTTTCTTTTTGCCATATTTGGCCTACATGTTGGGTAAAAACTCTCCTCAGGAGAAGTTTCTTCGTACATTCGCGTTTTTGATTACGCCATTTGTTTTGCCACTCATGGCTGTTTTGTGGGCAAGTTGGAAGTTGATGCAAGTGTTATTCAGCGTGTTTGTGATTTCTCTGTTTGCCGTGATTTCTATCTTGCTGTGGCTGAACGCTCGTTTTCCTGTTGGACAACTCATCACAAAGTGGTTCAATGTAGCCAACTGGATCATGGACAGTGTAGAGGATTTGTTGGGATTACTGGGTTTAAGATCTGACTCGTCTTACCAATCTCATACCATGCCGCTCCTCAAATAGCCTCGAATCAGGCCCACAGATTATCTTATCTTGTTGGGTTTTGATTCAAGGTTGCTCTGATGCGTTTTCTTTTTTGGGCGGCACGGTCAGAATCATGCCGAGGGCAATCAGTCCCATTCCAATTTGCACACCGGCCGATTGCCAGGGCCCAAAGTGGGGAATTTGTGGGGTATCTATGACTGTCATACCGAAGATATCGGCCATGCCGGTAAAGACGGCAATGACATAGCCGGTGCCGATGAGCCGCAGGCCAATATCGGCTGCAATGCTCTTTTCTTGCCCGGCCCACAGCGCGGCCAGGCTGATGTATCCGCCCAGGCAGAGAAAGGCCAGCCCAATTAAGAAGACGGTGATTTGCACGAAACCGATGACCGGGCTGCGGTCTTGCCCAATCCATTCAGGTTTTGCGCCAATGATGAAAACGATGAAGCCGATGGTGGCTATAAAGAGGCCAAGATACACTCGGTCATGGTGGATGCGGCCATTGGTTTCAGGATGAGCGGCAGGGTTTATCATGCAGGCAGGGTTCTCCGCAGGTGGTCTAGCCAGTTACCGCCGAGGATGGCGGCAATGTCTTTTGGTGTGTAGCCGCGCGCGGTGAGCAGCGGGGTTAGTTTTTGCAGGTCGGCGATGGTATCCAGTTCGGGTGGGATGTGTTGCAGGCCGAATCCGCCATCGAAATCGGTGCCAAGCCCAACGTGGCGGGCACTGCCAGCGCGCTGGCAAATGTAGTCAATGTGTGCGGCCACGTAGTCGAGTGGGCACTCTTCGCGTGGGTCAGAATTTTTCCAACTCTGGATGAGGAAGCGGTTGAAAGGCACAATGCCAATCACGCCGCCGCGTTCGATGATGCCATCCACGATTTCATCGGTCAGGAATCGGTTGCTGTGGCCGTTTTTGACCATTTTGAGGGGGTTGGAGTGGCTGGCAATGAGAGGGCCTTCGTAGCGGTCGAGCGCTTCGAGGGCTGCTTCCCAGGCCATGTGGCTCAAATCGAGCGTGTAGCCGTGTTGCGCCATGGCGTCTAGCAATTGGCGGCCTTCGGTGGTGAGCGGCCCCGGCTCACGCGTTCCGCCGCAAAAACGGGTGGACATCCAGGCCGGGCCGATGATGCGCACGCCGCGCTGCCACCACTCGGCCAGTTCATCCATCGAGCGGATGCCGTCCGCGCACTCCATCAGGGTCACTATGCCGGTTGGGCGGCCATGGGGGTGGGCGCTTTCGGGCTGGTTCCAGGTTTCGAGCAGGGATGTCAGTTGCGGCGCGGTGCGGATGGGGGTAAATTTGTCGGGATGCCGGTCGAAGAGGCGGTCATAGGCGTCTAACTGCTGCTGATAGAGTCGGTGCGCCTGGTCGGGCGTCTCGTACACCTGGGTATCCCAGTCGCCCATTTTTGCGCGCAGGGGAGCGGCAAACAGGGTGGCAAAGATGATGGCCACCCGTCCTCGCTGGTATTCAGGCCAGCCCAGTACGGTTTCGCCGTTGTTTTCGAGGATGTGGGGCTGGTTTTTCTCGCGGCGGCGCGTTTCTGCCACGGGCAGGGTGTAATCGCGCCCGAAGGTGAGCATGTTCCAGGCCAAATCCTGGTGTGCGTCAACAATGAGATGCGGCATAGTTTGTGTAAAAGGATAAAAGGATGTTTTTGTGTGGCTTATCGAAATCTCAGCCATTCCCTACTCAAAGTTGCTGGCGCTGTCAGATGATTGCCTTCACAAAAAAAGAAAAAAGCGCGCCCCTTCGGCGCGCTCTTGTTGGTTGGGTTATTCTGCTTCGGTGTTTTCTTCGTCTTTGCTGAGTTCCGCCGCGAGCGCTTTCATATCCAGGTCGGCGTAAGCCCCTGAATCAACTTTGCGCAGGCTTAAGCCGATGCGGCGCTGGTCAGCATCAATGCGGATGACGCGCAGGGTGAGTGTATCGCCTTCCTTGACGGCTTCTTTGGGATGGTTGATGCGGTTTTCGCTCAACTCGGAGATGTGAATCAGTCCTTCAATGTCACCTTCCAGGCGGGCAAACGCGCCGAACTTGGTGAGGCGGGTGATGGTGCCTTCAACCAATTGCCCAACTTTGAAGTTTTCGGCTTTGGTGTACCAGGGATCGCTTTGCAGGGCGCGGATAGAGAGGCCGATGCGTCGCTTGTCTTTGTCAACGCTGATGACCTTGACTTTGACTTCTTGGCCGACGGAAAGTACCTCGCGGGGGTGTTGCACGCGTTCCCAGGAGAGTTCAGAGAGATGCACCAGGCCGTCGGCCCCGTTGACGTTAACAAAGGCACCGAACTCGGCGACCGAGGTTACGCGCCCGGTGTAAACCTGGCCTTCTTCCAGGCCCTCGATGGCGCGTTCCTTGAGCGATTGGCGCGTTTCAGGGCTGGTGTTGCGTTCTGAAAGAATCAGACGACGGCGGGCGCGGTCTACTTCGATAATTCGGACGCTGATGTTTTCGCCAATCATCTTGGCCCAGCGGTCGGGGGTATCGCCCTGCGCCATGTTGCGGCGGGTCATGCTGATTTGCGAAGCCGGGATAAAGCCGCGCAGGCCATGCACCAGCACAATCAGGCCGCCCTTGTTGTAGCCTTCGATTTTGCCTTCGAAGGATTCGCCGCTTTCTTGCATCGCCTCCACTTGTTCCCAGCCCATGGCTTCACGGGCGCGGACGTAAGAGAGGACAATATTCCCGTTTTGGTCCTCGGGGTTCAGGACGTAGACGGGAATTTCCTGACCGACGGCAAGTTGCTGCCGTTCGGAATCAGGGATTTGGTCCAGTTCACGGCCCATAATTACGCCTTCGGATTTCGACCCAACACTGACCAGAATTTGGGACGGTGAAATGCTGGCGATTACGCCCTTGCGGATTTCGCCCTGGCTGGGGAATTCCAGCCCGGCATCTTCGGACCGCATGAGGCTTTCCATTGTTTCGTGATTGTTATCCACCTGGAATTGGTCCTCGCGGCCCCCTTGCCCGTTCAGGGCGTCCTGTTCGTCAATCATAACTGAATTGCTCCAATACAAAGAGATTAGCGCGGATTATACAGGTGAATGTTCTAGTTGACAATACCCGTTGCAGCAATTCCAAATCTGAAATTGCCAATTTGTGTAACAGGATAGTAGGATGAGTCTATTGCACACCACAAAAGACACAAACATGTAGGAAACGGTTGTTGGGTTTACGGTGGCGGCAGGTAAAACCAGGGGTTGACTTTTCCGTATTGGGTGTGCATCATCTCGAAGTGCAGGTGCGGCCCGGAGGAGCGCCCGGTGTTGCCGATGAGACCAAGCATTGCGCCCTGTCCAACGCTCATGCCGCATAAAACGTTGATACTGCCCAGGTGGGCGTAGAGCGTCTGCCAGTTGTTGCCGTGGTCAATGACGACCATATTTCCATACCCCCAGTCGTTCCAACCGGCGTAGACAATCACGCCGGCATCAGCGGCATACGCGCCTTCGGTTGGCCCGCCGGCGATGTCAATGCCACGGTGGTTGGTTTCGGGGGAATAGTCGAAGCCCGAAAGGTAATGTTTGGCAGCCGGCCAGACGAAGGAGCCAAACCCCACCGCCCCATCTTGGATGGTGCCGCAGGCACCCGGCCCCATCTGGCGGGCGACCGCCGGGTTATCGCGTGTTACACCAATCGGCGCGGACCAACTGATAAATGGGCGCGAACCGCCCGGCACAATCAGCCAGGTTCCGGCCCGGATGTTGGGGTTGGCATAATCGCCAATCGAGTCCGGGTCGAGGCCGTTGAGCGGGTAGTTGATAATCTCTTCAGGAGATACCCCAAAAAAACGTGCCACGCCACCCAGCCCGTCGCCAGGCTGCCATTCGTAATAGGCGCCATCTACGGGGAGGATGTTCAGGCTTTGGTCGGGTTGCAGGTTGTGAGGGTCATCGCGCAGGGTGTAATAATTGGCCCACAGGATGGTTTGCGGCTTTAGTCCCCACTTTTCGGCGATGCCAAAGACTGTATCACCCGCCTGAACGGTGTATTTGACCACTTCCTGGCGCGGGCGCGAGGGGATGGTGGTGTGAATCAGGGCTTTGCGCGCAATTCCTTCCAGGGCTGGGTCGCTTTTTGGCAGGTCGGCCAGAGAAACCGGCGGGGTAGAGGTTGGTTGAAAGGCGCTGGGTGTACTTTCTGCTGAGGCGGCCAGGGCTTGCGCCTGGTAGAATAGGCGCAGCAGCCAAACGACCAGCAAAACCAGCGTGAAGGTTAAAACTCCTGTCCCAATGCGTGCAATCGTTTCTCCCAGCCCCAGTTGGGCCAGGAAATCGAGCCAGTTGCGGCTTTCGTCGTGCTGCTTGTTGCTGGAGGGGGATGTTTCTGTTGGTGTTTTAGCCCCTTGCTTATCCTGCAGAAGGGCTTCCTCGTAATCGTCGCTCATGAGAAATCATCATAACATGCCCAAAAATGGGCGTCAAGCGGGCGATTAAGGGAGGATTAAAGAAGGGAAATCAGGCCACCCGCTGCCGTATTTCAGGATGCCGGGCATGAATCAACCCGATGAAGGCCAGGCAGGCCAACCCGCACGCCAGCAAGGCAGTCGGCACGCCCAAGTTTTGGGACATCCAGCCAATTGCCAGGCTTCCAAAGGGTGCCACACCCTGCAAGCCCCATAGATATGTGCTGAAAACTCTGCCGCGTAGCGCATCCGGAACGTCAATCTGGATGAGGGTGTTGGTCGTTGCCAGCATGGTGACTGTTCCCCAGCCTACCAATAAAATCAACAGGGCTGCCAACGGGGCGAAGCGATTGAATGAGAGCGTAATCAGGCTGAATGTGAATGCCATTTGTCCAAGGGTCAACAGCCAACCCTTGCGCCGGGGGTTGAAGGCTGCCAGCGTGAGCGCAGCAATCAGCGCACCTATGCCCTGAAAGGTGAATAGCAGGCTGTTGCGGGCCGCCTGGCTTGCCGGAGTATCTCCAGCCTGGGCCAGTACATCGCGTGCGATGACCGGTATTTGTTGGATGAGCGGAAAACCGATGAAGCCGATGATGCTCGACATCAGGATGAGCATGCCCACAATGGACGTGGAGCGAATGTAACGTTGGCCCTCTTTAAACTCTTCGAGCAGGTTGGTTTCTTTTCTGGCTGGTTGAGCGGCTTTGAAGGGGGTACGCACAAACAACAGCCCGATAATGACGAACAGGTAACTGATTCCGTTTGCCAGGAAGGCCCAGCCTTCGCCGTTTTCGCGGATGAAGACCAGGAAGGGCGCGGCAATCATCGGCCCCAGCACACGCGCAGCGTTGAAGATGGTGGCTTGCAAGGCGATGGCGTTGGGCAGGCGTTCTTTCCCCACCAGTTCGACGAGCATGGCCTGGCGGGCGGTGATTTCGATGGCGTTGGCAATGCCCAGGAGGAAGGCCAGCACGACGATGTGCCAGATTTGGACGAGGCCGAAGAGCGTCAGCGCTGCCAGCCCCAAAGCCTGGAGCATCATCACGGCTTGTAATACGATGACGGTTTTGCGCTTATCGAGCCGTTCCACAATTACGCCACCTGGCAGGGCCAGGAACAGGGTCGGCAGGGTGGCGGCGAATCCAATCAGGCCCAAGTCGAAGGGTTGGCCGGAGATTCGGTAGGCCAGGTAGGGCTGGGTGGTGCTTTGCATCCACGTGCCGATGAGCGAGACGAACTGCCCAACCCAGAAAATGGCAAAATCGCGCGAACTGAGGGCCGGGAAACGGGTGGTGAGGGAGTCTTTGAGGGGCATGATGGGTTTCAGACCGCCACCAATTCGGGCCGGTCGTTGGCTGGGCTGTTGACGAGCGTGGAGACGGGGTGGGTGGTCATTTCATCGGCAGGGTAGGGGATGAGCAACGGTTGCAGGGCCTCCGGTTTTTGCGGGTCAGGGTCTAGCCATTGTTCGCGGGCTGAGGGCGGCAGGATGACCGGCATGCGGTTGTGCAGGGTTGCCATCAGTGCGTTTGGCGCGGTGGTGATGATGGTGCAAGATTTGACCAGTGCGCCATCGGGGGCATGCCATTCGTCCCACAGCCCGGCAAAGGTGAAGGGCAGGCCAGACTTCAGGTGAATGTAGTATGGGATTTTTGTTTTTGTACCAGGCTGTGATTGCCATTCGTAGAAGCCGTCTGCAAAAATCAGACAGCGCTTGTGCTTGAATCCGCCGCGAAAGGAGGGTTTTTCGGCGAGGGTCTCGGCGCGGGCGTTGATGAGCCGCGAGCCGATGGAAGGGTCTTTGGCCCAGGACGGAATCAAGCCCCAAGTAAAGTACTCGGCAGCCAGTGCGCGAGTGTTGGGCAAGGTCAACACCGGCTGGCTGGGGGCGATGTTGAAGCGCGGCTTGCCCTCCGCCAGGAACGTGTACTGCGGGAAGGCTTGTTGTAAATCCGCCGGGTCAACGGTCAGGGTGAAACGTCCGCACATGGCGGCCTCCTTTTACTTTTTGGGGGTTGGGCTGGGCTTGAATCCGGGCGGGGTGGGAGTAAGCGTGACGACGCGCGGCGGGATGGAGAAGAAAAATTCGGCCCTTTCGCCGTTCTGGCGGAAGGTGCTTTGTGGATTGATGACCTGGTAGAACGTGACGCCCGGCTGGAGCGGGATTGGGTTGCGGTCTTTGTCTACCAGTTGGATAGGTTGGTTCAGGCTGTCGCGCAGCCACGCGCCCACAATCATCCGCCCTTCGCGGAAGATATAGGCCGTGCCAGAACCGCGCAGTTGGATGTTGAAGACCTGGTCGGCGCGGTCGAATTCGTTGTTGAAAACATGCGGCACGACCAATACGACGACGTTTTGGGCAGAAACCTGCTGGCCGTTCCACTGGTCAATATGCGGCTGGTACACTTCGTTGATGGTAAAGGCTTCGGCATCCTGGGCATCGGAATAACGCCAGTAAGTGAGGTTGGCCGGGTCGTATTCCCAATACCCGTAACTGTATTCTGAATAGTGGGTGAAGATTTTGGTGATGACCGGGTAGGAGCCAGAGAAAAACAGCGGCCCGAACACGGTTTGGCGCAATTCTTGCCGGGAGTTATCGAGAATTTTCGCGCCTACCCCGGCCGTATCTACAAAGACATTGTTGTAGCCGGTTATGGTGGTATCACGGCAAAGCGGCGGGCAGTTATCGGGGCGCATGACGAACAACAGGGGCCGCAGTTCGGCTTGTTCGAGCAGGTAAGTCTCCACGCGTTCATCGGCATTGGCAAAGACCAGCACGGCCCGGTACATGCGCATCACGTGTTCGTCGAAATAACGCCCGGAACGCACCGGCCCGGCCCGATTAGCGTTTTGCCCGTAAAAGACCGCCACAAAGCGCGTCAGGCCGTCTTCGATGTAATACTCATAGACCACATCGGCCAGGCTCAGGCCTGATTGGTAAGCGCGGATGCCGCGTGGAAAAGTGCTGATTTTGACGGCCACCGGGCGGCGATTGAGAAGGTTTGCATCGGCTGGCAGGCCAGTGAGCGGGTTGGCACCCTGTGGCGGGTAGAACTGGTTGAGCGAAAGGGTGGGTACAGAGGTGGCTGTGGGGGTGATGGGTGTGGGAGAAACCGGCCTGGCAGTGGCCGAGGGCAGGTAAATCACTTGGCGCAGGGGGGTGGGCGTGCGGGATGCAGTTCGGGTGGCCTGGGGAGTTTGTGGGGTGTTCCCCGTCCTCTTCCCAAGCGCGCTGCCAATTTTGTCCCCGGCAAGCAAGGCAATAGCGAGCAGCATTCCCATCATTAAAACGCCTGCCCATATCCCCGCCGCAAGGAATTTAAGCCGTGATGTATTCATCGCCGAAATTATAAACCGTTTCACCGGATGTAAACCTGATAAAATACATTTTGCATGTTTGTCATCATCACCCTGAGTCTTTTGTTTGTCTCGTCATTGGCAATGACGGCCCTGCGCCTGGCCCGCCGCCCGGCCGCCTTCGCCTGGTTCGTCTCTGCCCTGGGCGCCTTGTTGGCTTGGGTCAGCATTTTGTTCTGGCAGGTTGAATTGCCTGCCCAATTGCCTCTTGCTCTTTGGTCATCCGTTTCATTTTCCAGCGTCACGCCTTATTTTGAGGCCGATTCTTATGCCTGGTTATATGCCCTCAGCCTGGTTGCGCTGGGGGCGGCGGTCATCCTCACCTCCCCTGCGCGCATGGCCGTGCTAAGCCCGGTGTTGTGGATAGGGTCGGTAGCGCTGGCCTTGCTGGCCCTGCTGGCTGTCATGGCCGATAATATCCTGACCCTGGCGATGGCGTGGACAGCCATTGATTTATTGGAATACCTGAACACGCTCCGCATCTCGCACTCCCCATCGTTGAATGAACGGGCGGTGATTTCGTTCTCCTTTCGCGCCGCCGGAACCGGCTCTGCGCTGTGGGCGGCTGCGGTGAGCGCATCCGTTGGGCAACTGGCCTCGCTCAACGAGATTCCGGCCCAGGCCTGGTTGTTTGTGCTGCTGGCCGTGGGCTTGCGCCTGGGGGTTATCCCGCTGCACCTGGCTTACCGTGAAGACCCCGGCCTTCGGCGTGGGATTGGCTCCTCCCTGCGTCTGACGGCTGCTGCTACCAGCCTGGTGGTGCTGGCGCGCTTGCCGGTTGGCGTGGTGGATGAAACCTTGCTGCCTTTCTTGCTGGCCCTGGTGGCGCTGGCTGCTGTGTATGCCGGTTGGAAATGGTTTTCTCTGCCCGATGAAATCAGCGCGCGTCCGTATTGGATAATTGGTATGAGCGCGCTCTCGCTGGCAGCGGCTTTGCGCGGCAGCCCGCAAGGAAGCGCTGCTTGGGGCGCTGCATTGGTCTTGTTTGGCGGGCTGTCTTTCTTGTACTCATCGCGTCAGGACTGGTTTTCACGCCTGTTTGCCGGAATGGCCTTGTTCTTGCTTTCCCTGCCCTTCACCCTGACCGCCACCGGCTGGATGGGAAACTTTCCCTGGCCTGGGCTGTTCTGGCCCCTGTTTCTCGCTGCTCACGCCATGCTGGTTGCCGGGTACATTCGTCACCTGTTTCGCGGCGGTGATACCCCCTTTGGCGAACTTCCACGTTCGGCGCAGGCGGCCTACCCGCTTGGCCTGGCGCTCCTGATTATAACCATCTTGCTGACCGGGCTGTGGGGCTGGCCGGGCAGTTTGCAGCTCGGCGCATGGGCCATGGCTCTCGTCATGCTGGCGCTGGCCGGGCTGGTTGGCCTGGCCTACCTGCGCTTGCGCCGCCTGGTCATACCCCAGCGGGAAGAACCGGCTGAAGAGGGCATTTCCAATTTTGCCCGAATGCAGGAATTTCTGGCCGGCTTACTGTGGGGACTCTACCGCCTGGTAGGACGCCTGTTTGGTTATCTGTCAGCACTGCTGGAAGGGGATGGCGGCTTATTGTGGACCTTGCTCTTACTGCTCATTTTTATTACCGTTTTACGAGGCCAGTGATGCCTGCTTCGTTTTTATGGGTTATTGTTGTCTTGCTCATTTTCACCTCCGTTGGCCTGCTGGTCAGCCGCGAATGGCGCTGGAGTATTGCCTTGCTGGCGGGGCAGTACTTTGCTGCTTTCTGGCTGGTATCTCTGCACTGGCCGTTGGCTATGGCCGCTGCCAAACTTGTGACAGGTTGGATGGCCGCCGCTGCCCTGGGCATGACCCAAGTCAATGTAAAACAATACCAATCAAGAGAAACATCCTGGCCGCAAGGCCGCGCCTTCCGCCTGTTTTCAGCCGGGCTGGTTTTGCTGGCAGTCTTTGCAGTTTCCCGGCCTGTGACCGCCTGGCTGCCCGGCGCGAACCTTTTGGTGGTTAGCGGTTCACTGATCCTCATCAGCCTGGGACTGCTTAATCTCGGCATGACCGCCAACCCGCTGCGCGTGACCTTTGGATTGCTGACCGTTCTGCTCGGCTTTGAAACCCTCTATGCGGCGGTCGAAAATTCCATCCTGGTTGCCGGTCTGCTTTCCGCTATTACGCTGGGATTGGCCCTGGCTGGCTCTTACCTGGTTGCCCTCCCCTCGGCGGAGGACTCCCCATGAGCGCCCCCGTTGTATGGATTGCGATTCCCCTGGCACTGGCCGCTCTGCTTTTCATTTTGCCCCGCGAACGGCTGATTTCCTCCCTCGGCACACTGTTTGCCCTGGCCCTGGCAGGCATTGCGTACTGGATTCCCCCTGGCACGGCCCACCGCATCGGTTCGTTTTCACTGCTCATCGAGCCATCCCTTAGCCTGTTTGGTCGCCAACTGAGCCTTGACTCTGGGGACCAGACCCTCCTCATCCTCGTCTATGGCATGGCTGCCTTCTGGTTTTTTGGCACATTTGCCACTGGTCAGGCACGCCAGATTGTTTCGTTGGGGCTGGTGGTGATTGCCCTGCTGGTGGTCTCGCTGGCGGTGCGCCCCTTCCTGTATGCTGCCCTGTTTGTCCAAATGGCCGTCCTGGTCTCTATACCTTTGCTTGCCTCACCGTCTCGCGCGGGTCTCGCCTCGTCTACCACCCAAGACGGTGGTTACCCTGCTCGCGGCTTGCTGCGCTTCTTGATTTACCAGACCTTTGCCATGCCTTTCATCCTGCTTGCAGGATTCCTGCTCTCTGGCGTAGAGTCTGGCCCGGCAGATGTCGCTCAGGTTGTTCAGTCTGGGATTTTGCTCCTGCTGGGTTTTGCCTTCCTCCTCGCGGTCTTTCCCCTTAACGCCTGGATTCCGCTTCTGACAGAAGAAACCTCGCCTTATGCAGTCGCCTTCTTGTTGATGATGTTATCTACTTTTGGGCTGGTTCTGGCGCTGAATTTTATTGACCGCTATCCTTGGCTGCGCGATTCAACCCATTTATCCTCCATCCTGCAAACAGCCGGAATGCTGACGTTCTTCACGGCGGGCATTTGGGCGGCCTTCCAACGTCACCTGGGACGGATTGCCGCTTACGCCATCATCGCCGAGACCGGGGTCTCCCTGCTTGCTATGAGCCTGCCTGATCGGCAGGTAGGGCTGCAAATCTTGTTCTACCTCTTCATTCCGCGCACCCTCGCGTTGGGAGTGTGGACCTTATCCATCCGCATCTTGCAAGGCCATGCCGCCGATTTGCGTTTTGCCGCTTTGCAAGGACTGGCGCGTCAATACCCGCTGGCCTCTGCCGGGGTTGTTTTTTCTAACTTCACCCTGGCCGGAATGCCCCTCTTGGCCGCTTTCCCTGCCCGTCAGGCCTTGTGGCAAAACCTGGCCGCCCAATCCCTGTCGCTTGCACTTTGGTTTGGCCTCGCCAGCATCGGTTTGTGGATTGTCGCCCTCCGTTCGTTGGCTGTTCTGACTATGTTCCCCGACCACACTCCATGGGCATCCCGCGAAACCTGGCCCCAGCGCATCTTGTTAGGGGTTGGCTTGTTTGGCCTGTTCGTTTCGGGCATTTTCCCGCAATGGACGCAGCCCCTGCTTGCCAACCTGCCGGCCATGTTCGAATATTTGGGAAAGTGAGAGGTCGCGTCCCCTTTGGGTATAATGATTGCAAGATTTCCCTTTTGGAGAATTAATTTATGGAACTCGACGAACTTGTCAAACGGCTCGACTGGCTCGAAAAAGAACACCGCAAAGACCGGGATGTGATTGCCGATTTACAACAAAAACTGGCCGCTTACGACGGAAATGCAGGCCGTTTGCAAAATCAAATCAAGGAAGTCAGCGGCGAACTTTCGCGCTTCTCTCCCCTGGCTGCCCGCCTCGACCAGTTCGACACCATGCTCACCCAATATCGCAGCGAGTTCAGCAAAGCAATTGACGAAGTAGAAAAACGCCGCCTTAAACATGAGCGCGAAATAGACGACCGCCGCCGCGCCGAACTGGAAGCCCTCAACAAGTCCATCTTCGAAATCCGCAACAGTCTCGATGCGTTCAACGAACTGCGGCGCGGCCTTCAGGCGCGGGCTGAAGAAGACAGCCGCCTTGCCCGCCTGATAACCGAACTCGAAAAGAAAATCAAAGACTTCAACCTGGTTGATGACGAACTGCGGCGCGGCATACGCATAGCGGAAGATGCCCGCAAACAAGATGCCAAACGCATCACCGACATCCAGGGTGACCTGGCTGCCATCCGCAAACGCGCCGAGGAAGCCCGCGAGCGCGCTGACCTGAACGCAGATACCATCCGCCAACTCGATGCGCGCGTCAACGAGCTGATGGCCTCCGAAACCGACCGCCGCCTCGCCCAAATGCAATTCATCGAACAGCAAAACCTGGCCCAGGTGGACCGCGACCGCGCCTGGAAAGAAATGCAGCTCCGCTTTGAAGCATTTGCCCGTCAGACCGCCACCCTCGACCAACAGCTCCTCACCCTGGACGAAACCCAGCGCTCCGTCAAACGCTCCCAAGAAGCCTTTGATGAGATGAACACCCGCCTCGAGCGCCGCATCAACGAAATTACCGAAATGCAGCGCCTGGCCGAAGACCGCTTCCGTCAGGAATGGGTCACCTTCAAAGCCGATGACCAGAAACGCTGGACGAACTACACCCTCACTCAAGACGAACTCAACAAGGACCTGCACCTCGAACTCGAAAAACTCAACCAGCGCCTGGCCGCCATGGACGATGTGACCCAGAGCATGCAAGACCTGCTGCAACAAACCACCGAAGCCACCGAAACCCACCTGCAAGAACTGATGAACTGGGCCCACGAATTCCTCGCCAACTACGAGCGCATCATGGGCCGCACTCGCCCCACCCGCTAAAACGGGAGCAACCATGCGCGTCATCGGCACCGCCGGGCATGTAGACCACGGCAAATCCACCCTCATCGCCGCCCTCACCGGAGTTCACCCCGACCGCCTGAAAGAAGAACAGGCGCGCCAGATGACCATCGAACTCGGCTTTGGCTGGCTGGCCCTGCCCGGCGGAGAGGAAGTGGGCATCATTGACGTTCCCGGCCACCGCGACTTCATTGGCAACATGCTGGCCGGCGTGGGCGGCATAGATGCCGCCCTGCTCGTCATCGCCGCCGACGAAGGCGTCATGCCCCAAACGCGCGAACATCTCGCCATCCTTGACCTGCTCCAAATCCAAAAAGGCCTGGTGGTCATCACCAAAACCGACATGGTGGAGGACGCGGAATGGCTTTCCCTCGTCGAAGAAGACATCCGCCGCGCCCTGGCAGGAACCTGCCTCGAGGGCGCGCCTGTGGCGCGAGTCTCGGCACGCACCCGCTCCGGTTTAGACGACTTGATTCGCACCCTGGAGCGAGTCCTGGGAGAGACCTCCCCGCGCCTCGACTTGGGACGCCCCCGCCTGCCCATTGACCGGGTATTTACCATGCCCGGTTTTGGAACCGTCATCACAGGCACACTCAGCGATGGGCATTTATCCATTGGCGATGAAGTCGAAATCCTGCCATCGGGCAAAACGGGCCGAGTACGCGGCCTGCAAACCCACAAAAAGAAAGAGGAAACCGCCCTCCCCGGCAGCCGCACGGCGGTCAACCTGAGCGGAATCTCCGTAGAGGAGATTCAACGCGGCGATGTATTGGTCACGCCCGGCCACTACCAGCCCACCCGCCGCCTCGATGCCCGTTTTCGCCTGCTCCAAGACGTTTCGGCCCCGCTCAAACACGGCACAGAAGTGAAAGTTTTCCTCGGCACATCGGAAACCATCGCCACCCTGCGCCTTTTAGGAACAGACACGCTCCAGCCTGGCGCAGAAGGCTGGATTCAACTCGAACTGAGCGGCCCGCTGGTGACCACGCGCGGCGACCGCTACATCCTGCGGCGGCCCTCCCCCTCCGAAACGCTGGGCGGCGGCCAGGTGGTGGACCCCCACCCCTCCAAACGGCACAAACGCTTCGACGCGGGGGTCCTTTCGGGGCTGGAATCGCTCTCGAAAGGCGACCCTGCGGAGGTGTTGTTTTTAGCGGCCATGCGCCTGGGCGCGGCCACCGCCCGTGAAACGGTCACAACGGCGCGATTGGAGTCCGAATCCGCCGCGAGCGCGCTGCGGGCGTGCCTCGAATCGGGGTTGTTGATTGCGCTCGAAGCCGGAGAAATCTCCCCTTCATCCGATATTTTGCTCATCCCCCAGCCGTTGTGGGCCTCGCTGAAAGAATCCGCGCTGGCAGCGCTGGCGAACTATCACAAAACCTTCCCCCTGCGGCGCGGAATGCCGCGCGAGGAGCTGAAAAGCCGCCTGAAACTGCCCCCGCGCCTGTTCAACGCCGCGCTCAAGCGGCTGGACCTGGCCGAGGGCGCAGGATGGCTGGCCCTGCCGGGGCATGAAATTCGTTTTTCGGCGCAACAGCAGGCAAAGGTGGATGCCCTGCTCAAGAAATTCGCCGCCAACCCGTATGCCCCGCCCTCCGTCAAAGAGTGCCAGGCCGAAGTGGGCGAGGATGTGTACGCCACGCTGGTGGACTTGGGACACCTAACCCAGGTTTCACCCGAAGTGGTCTTTCGCCAGGCCGATTATGAGCAGATGGCCGCCGCCGTGCGCCATTTGCTTGCCCAAAAGGGGCAAATCACCGTCGCCGAAGTGCGCGATTTGTTTAACACCAGCCGCAAATACGCGCTGGGCCTGCTCGAACACTTGGATTCTCTCGGCGTCACCCGCCGTGAGGGTGATTACCGTTATTTGAAGTAGCCCGGAGTGGAAAGACCCCCGATTTTGGATGTGTTGCTCAAAAATGGGGTTGTATGTCGCAAGGTGTGTAAATTTGTACTGCGTGATTCATCTCGCGTCACGTTTACCCAACCATTGAGAGACATCTAATCATGTTAGACTTTCGCCTGCGGATATGGAGAGTGTATGATTTTTGACCCAACCCTGATGAGCAGTATCCTGCTGATTGCCACCGCCTTTGGCGGGGCCTTTTTGGCCGCGCTGTGGCTGGCGTTGGTGATTTGGACCTGGCGCGACATCCGCTCGCGCGCGCGCGACCCGCTGGCCCAAGTGCTGGCGGTGCTGGTGGTGGCCGCCCTCAACCTGCCGGGCGTGCTGGTTTACCTGATTTTACGCCCCACACGCACCCTGGAAGAAGAGTACCAGCGCACGCTGGAAGAGGAAGCCCTGCTGGCCTCCATCGAAGACCAGGCGCTTTGCCCCGGCTGCGAACGCCGAATCCGCGAGGACTGGCAGGTTTGCCCCAACTGCCACACCAAACTGAAAAAAACCTGCCAGCACTGCGGCAAATTGATGGAACTGCCCTGGAACATCTGCCCCTACTGCGGCACGCCCGCGCCGGGAGTCAAACGAGAAGTGGAGTAAACATGCCACAAATTGCCCCTTACGGAAGTTGGAAATCACCCATCACTACCGAACTGATGACCGCCAAAACGATTGGTTTGGGTCAGGTTGTCCTCGACGGAACGGATGTTTATTGGCTGGAAAGCCGTCCGCTCGAAGGCGGGCGCAATGCGCTGATGAAATACGCGCCGGGCGCAAAACCGGTGGAATGCCTGCCGCCAGAGTTCAACGTCCGAACCCGAGTCCATGAATATGGCGGCGGGGCGTATGCAGTTTGGGAGGGGGTCATCTACTTCGTGAACTTCGCCGACCAGCGGCTATACCGCCAATTGCCGGGCGGCCTGCCTGAAGCGCTCACCCCCGCCGGGGGCTATCGCTATGCCGATTTCGCCTTCGACCGCGCCCACAACCGCCTGATTTGCGTCCGCGAAGACCATACCGGCGGCGGGGAGGCGGTCAATACCCTGGTGGCCATCCCGCTCGAAGGCGGCAGCAATGGCGAGGTGTTGGTCTCCGGCTCGGACTTTTTCTCCACACCCCGTATCAGCCCGGATGGGACGAAACTTTGTTACCTGGCCTGGAATCATCCCAACATGCCCTGGGATGGCACCGAATTGTGGGTGGCTGAAATTTTGCCCGATGGAACGCTTGGGGAACGGATGCTTCGACTGCGCTCAGCACAGGTGGCCGGCGGGAAGCATGAGTCTATCTTTCAGCCGGAATGGTCGCCAGAGGGCATCCTGCACTTTGTTAGCGATAAATCTGGCTGGTGGAATCTCTACCGCCTGAACCGGGACCAGGCCGAAGCGCTCTACCCTGCCGAGGCTGAGTTTGGCCTGCCGCAATGGGTTTTTGGGATGCGAACCTATGCGTTTTGGGGCGCGTCTGATATTGTGTGCGCTTTCACCAAAAACGGATTATGGACTCTTGCCTGGCTCGATACCGACCGAAAGACGCTGGCGCCCTTTGACCTGCCTTTCACGACCTTTTCCGACATCCGCGCCGGAGAGGGGTTTGCGGTTTTCCTGGCAGGTTCGCCCACGCAACCGATGGGGGCTTGGCGTTTTTCACGACAGACGGGCGCGCTCGAAGCCTTGAAATTTTCTTTTGAACCGACGGTTGACCCTGGCTATTTTTCGTCTCCCCGCCCGATAGAATTTCCCACCGAGAACGGCCTGACCGCGCACGGTATTTTTTACCCGCCTGCCAACCCGGATTTCATCGCCCCCCAAGGCGAACTGCCGCCTCTGCTGGTGTTGAGTCATGGCGGTCCCACCGGTTCGACCAGCACCACCCTGCGTTATGCCATTCAATATTGGACCAGCCGGGGCTTTGCCGTCTTGGATGTCAATTATGGTGGTTCGACCGGTTACGGACGCGCTTACCGCGAACGCCTGAACGGTCAATGGGGCGTGGTAGATGTGGATGATTGCTGCAACGGCGCGCGCTGGCTGGCCGAGCAAGGGCTGGTGGATGGCAAGCGCATGGCAATTTCTGGTGGCAGCGCGGGCGGGTTTACCACCCTGGCGGCCCTGGTTTTCAAAGATACCTTCAGCGCCGGGGCCAGTCATTATGGGGTGAGTGACCTGGAAGCGCTGGCGCGCGATACGCATAAATTTGAAAGTCGCTATCTCGATAGCCTGGTAGGGGCGTATCCACAGCGTAAAGAGGTCTATCTTGAGCGTTCTCCCCTTCACCATGCCGGGCGGCTTGCCACGCCGATTTTGCTCTTGCAGGGCGATTCAGACCCAATTGTGCCGCCCAATCAATCGCAAATGATGTTCGAAGCGGCCAAAGCGCGAGGCGTGCCAACAGCCTATCTCTTGTTTGCAGGCGAACAGCATGGCTTTCGCAAGGCCGAGAACATCCAGCGTGCATTTGAAGCGGAGCTTTACTTTTACTCTAAAATTTTCGGCTTCACCCCAGCGGATGACATTGAGCCAGTGGAAGTCATCAATCGGTAATCAGTTATCAGTGAACCGTAATCAGTAACCGCGCGCTGTTCACTGATTACTGTTCACTGAATCACTACCCTTGCTGAATCTCCGCCGCGCGCAGGGTGTTTTTCATCAGCATGGCAATCGTCATTGGTCCCACGCCGCCGGGCACGGGGGTAATCCAACCGGCCACGTCTTTTGCTTCTTCAAAATTGACATCGCCCACCAAACGGTAGCCGCTTTTCCTGGTCTCATCCGGTTTCGAGTTGATACCCACGTCAATCACCGCCGCACCGGGTTTAATCCAATCGCCGCGTACGAATTCGGCCTTGCCAATGGCCGCAATCAAAATATCGGCCTGGCGCACCACACTGGGCAAATCGCGCGTGCGCGAATGGCAAACCGTGACGGTGGCATTTTTGCCAATCAACAGCAGCGCCGCGGGCATGCCGACGATGTTTGAGCGACCCAGTACAACCGCGTTTGCGCCCTCAATTTTGACGCCGGATTGTTCAAGCAGGTAGATGCAACCAAAGGGAGTGCAAGGCACAAAGAGCGGTTCGCGCCCCTTTTGGGCCAGGCGGCCCATGTTGAGGGGCGAGAAGCCGTCCACGTCTTTTTCGATGCTGATGAGGCTCAAAATCCGTTCCTCGTCCAGGTGGGCTGGGAGCGGCAGCTGCACCAAGATGCCGTTGACCTTTTTGCTGCGGTTCAAGCTCTTGATGAGTTTTTCCAACTCCTCTTGCGAAACATCCCCCGGCAGGTGATGGCTGAGGGAACCCATCCCTAGTTCCTCGCAGGCCTTGCCTTTCGAGCGCACATAGGTTGCCGAATCAACCCGCTCACCGACCAGCACGGTGGCCAGGGTGGGCTTGGGTTTGCCCGCCGCCGTCCGTTTGGCAACTTGAGCAGCCACTTGTTCGCGCACCTGCTGGGCGATAACTTTCCCGTCAATGCGTTGAGCAGTCATGGTGGTGTCCTCTCCAGTTGGTTTGTGAAAGAGATAGCAAAATCATTATACAACGTTGGAATCACTGGGGCAACGTGACACCTGACACCTAACCGTCCGATACTTTCAAGACCGCTTCCCCGTTGAAGCGGCTGTGTTTCAAATCTTGCAGGGCGGCGTTCACCTCGCTTAACGGGTACACGGTGACAGTCGAGCGCAGCCCGGCGGTGGAGGCCAGGGCCAGGAATTCCTCCCCATCGCGGTAAGTGGCATTCGCTACCGAGCGGATTTGTCGTTCTCCCCACAGATTGGAGTAGGGAAACGATGGAATGTCGCTTGTATGAATCGCGTTGATGGAGACGATTCCGCCGGGGCGGATGGATTCTAACGCCCGCAGAATGACCTCGCCCGCCGGGGCAAAGACCACCGCCTTATCGAGAAAGGCCCCGCTGGAACCTGCTTCTGTTGCCC
This sequence comes from Anaerolineales bacterium, assembly GCA_034432755.1. Classification (GTDB taxonomy): domain Bacteria; phylum Chloroflexota; class Anaerolineae; order Anaerolineales; family Villigracilaceae; genus UBA5195. Next base: position 17,047 of record DAOUBQ010000038.1, on the reverse strand, counting down.
GAACCGCTCCCAACTCCAGGGCGTGTCGCTGATGAGCCGCTGAACGGGTGAAGACGTGAACCTCACAGCCCCAATAGCGCAAAACCTGCAGGCACAGGTGCGCGCTGGCCCCAAACCCAAACAGCCCCACCCGTTCTCCCGGCTCGATTTCGGCCTTTTTGAGCGCGCGGTAGCCCACGATGCCCGCGCACAAGAGCGGTGCGGCCTGCTCATCGGGAATTTCATCGGGAATGGGCAGGATGTAGCGCGAATCGGCCAGCAGGTACTCGGCAAAGCCGCCCGGCACACTGAAGCCGGTGAAACGAGCGTTTGGACACAAGTTTTCCATTCCGCGTTGACAGAAATCGCAAGTTCCACAGGCCCAATGCAGCCAGGGGACGCCGACCCGGTTCCCCACCAGCACCCCAACTTTCGCACTGGCTGAGGGGGCGGAGACGAGCGCGTCAATCATTCCCACCACCTGATGCCCTAACGTGATGGGACCTTGGGGCGCGGCAATCTCGCCCTCTGCAATGTGCAAATCGGTGTGACATACTCCGCAGAGGTTGACCTTGACGCGCACCTGCCCTGGGCCTGGCTGCGGAATGGGCAAATCTGCCGGGCGAAGCGGCCTGGTTTCGATGGGCGCGGGGCAAGATAACTGGTAGGCGCGCATGAGTATCTCTTATGAAGTACGCTCAAAAGTTGCCAAATTGGGTGGCAGGGTAAAGAAAAAGCAGGCACCTTGGTTCACTTTGGCTTGCGCCCAAATCTTTCCTCCATGCCGCTCAATGATGCGTTGAACGGTTGCCAGGCCAATGCCGGTGCCTTCGTATTTCTCGCTGCTATGCAGGCGTTGAAAGACGCCAAACAGGCGGTTGGCGTAGCGCATGTCGAACCCGGCCCCATTATCGCGGACGAAGTAAGCGCCTTGCTCAAAGCCAATTTCGATGATGGCGGGTGAGCGCTCGCGCGTGTATTTGAAGGCATTCCCAATCAGGTTGATAAACGCCTGGCGCAGCAGGGTGGGGTCGCCAGCGCAAGGTGGCAGCGGCTCAATTCGCCACTCTACCTGGCGCTGTGGCTCGCTGGTATCTATGGTTTGAATGGCTTCTTGCACCATGTTGCTGAGTTGGCTTGCAGAAATCGGTTGCACGTGCAAAGTATGGCGGCCCACGCGCGAGAGCGCCAGCAGCCCGTCTATCAATTCACCCATGCGCCCGGCCTCCTTGCGAATGTAAGCGAGATGGCGGCGCGATTCGTCATTGATAGATTCGGACGCCGAATCTTGCAGAATGGCTGCAAACCCGTTGATGGCGCGCAGCGGGGCGCGCAAATCGTGCGAGACCGAATAAGAAAAGGCCTCTAATTCCTGATTGACCTTTTGTAACTGAAGGGTGCGCTCATGCACTCTTTGCTCAAGCGAAACGCTCAACTGTCTATAACGCTCCTCTGCCAGACGTACTTCGTTCATCTCTTCTTGTAAACGGGCTGCCATTTGGTTGAAGGTATCGGCCAGCAAGCCAATTTCGCTCTGGTCGTTTACCGTGGCGCGAGCCGAAAAGTCACCCTGCATAAGCCGCCGGGCCAATTCGGTTAATTGATTGATGGGATGTGCAAACTGGTTGGCTGCGCTCAGCGCAATGAGCAAAACGGAGACCAGCACCGTGACCGAAACCAACAATACGGTCGAAATATGAGAGTTGACGTAGGTTTCAATGGCTGTTTCGGGTTGCGCATATAGCACATGCAGAGGGGCATGGCGCAGCGGCTCATGCGCGATGGCGTATCTCCAGCCGGCCAATGGGACGCGCTCAATGCCCTGCCCTGCTTGCAGCAAGGCCAAATCTACCGTTTGTTGTTTGGGTTTGATTTCGTGATTCCACGATAAAACCCGCCCGTTATCATCCACCACAATGGGAAAAGAATCTTGCCCAGCCAGGTTGACCGATTCCCAAGCCAGCAGTTGAACGATTTCTATGTTATATCGCAAGGCCAGTACACCCACTTTATCACCCACCTCGTTCCAAACCTGCGTGGCAAAGTAAATTTGGCCGCGGTTGAGGGCGTTTGGCTCACTCAACAGAATTTGTGCCTGGTTGCTTTGCCAGGTTTGTTCAAAGAACGCCTCGCCTGATACATTTTTGCCCGTATTGAATTGCGTCTGGTCGTATACCACCCACCCGTGCGGGTCAATCAACATGTAAGACTGAACATAGGCTTGATTGTTCGAGCGCCCCAACGCTTTAAACAGAACGCTCATCCCAGGTTCGGAGAGGCGGCGGTATATTGCGTTGCTTGTCAGGTACGAAGCTAACTCAGGTAACTGTGTTTGTGAGCGCAAGTTGATGAGTGTTTCATTGAAGAACGTATCGAGCCACAAAGCAGTTTGCTGAGCGCCTATTTGCAACTCTCGCTCGGCAGAAGTGCGCAGAGTGTTGTAGAGCGTGTTGAAATACAGCCCGCTCATAATCCCCAGGGGTAAAAGCGCCACCAGCAAAGAGACCAGGATTAACCGAAAGCGAAGAGACTTCTGCATGAATTCATCTCAAGGCAAAGGGGGTAAAAACGAAGCAAGGATGTACTCCTCCAGATTGAGCGGCTTGGTCAATACACCCTTTTGCAAGAAAAAGTCCATATACACCTGCCCGGCATAATAGACGGATGAGAAGTCTTTGTCCTTGCGAAAGAATTGCTGGTTTCTTGCCAGGGTTAACAGCTCTAGCCCATCGAGGGAGAGTTCTTCTGGCTTCAGGCCAACCGCTTGCGTAATCATTTGCTCGGCTTCCGTCGGGTTTGCCAGCCAAAAATCTACCGCCCGAAACCAGCCGCGCACGAAGGCTTTTACATCTTCAGGGCGCTCCTGCAGGATGTGGCCATGAAACGCGAGCGCATCGGGAATCAGCCCAGGCACATTGGCGCCGGTAAAAATGATGCGCGCCCCATCAGCCAGGGCGCGCGAAACAAATGGCTCCCAGGTTTGAAAGGCATCTACGCGACCATCTTTGAGCATTTGTAGCGCATCGGTTTCGCTTTGCATGGGAACCCAAATGATGTCTTCTGTTTTCAAACCGGCCTGCTGAAGCATCACACTCACCACCACTTCACCATAGCCAGCAGCGCCCAACACAATCCGTTTGCCCGCCAGGTCTCGAATAGATTGAATTTCAGGGCGCGCCACAACCGCATCGCCGGTGGTGGAAATATCGGTCAGCAGGATAATGCGCGTATCGGGGGCTTTGGCGCCTATTGCAATGAGCGAACCCAGCGAAAGGGTAATTCCGTCATAAGCGCCGGCTTCAAACTCTAATCGCTGCTGACGGCTGTTCTCGCTGAAACTGTATTGGACATTCACCCCTTCGGCCTCAAAAAAACCTTTTTCTTTGCCCAACACCAGCGGCATGAAACCCACCCAGGGGTTCACCGCAATCACCAGCGGACGGTGTTTTGAAGGAGGCTGACGCTCTGGGCTAGTAGATAAAAAAGAACATGCGTTTGAAATCAACGCCAGGCCAAACAGGCTTAACCACAAACGCCAAAGGCTTTTCATCTCTCACCTCCTTTTGCGAATATCCTGAATAAACGGGTAATTTTATTATATTACACGCCAAAATGCTTTTGCCATTTTTTTAGCCAACAGCAATTCCAAATCTGACATTCGGAAATTTTAAATTCAGGAGCTTTGCACCGCCAACCCTCCAGGCCCACCGTTTTTAACGGGAAAACCATTTTTACCACAAAGGACACAAGGGTTACGAGGCTTTTTAGATTATCTTGCGCCGAACTAAAAGATTCTTCATTACGCCTTCAGGAGCCTTTTTGCAGTAGGCTCAGATTTTGAATTACTGCCTGTATATTTCAGGGGTTGTATCGTAGAATAGGCTTGGGATATGAACAAGCCAGCCATTCAAGAATCCATCCACCAGGCCCACCAGGCCTTGCAGCGCGGTGACAAACGCGCCGTGCGATATTGGGCCGAACAGGCCCTGGCGCAAGATTCCACGCAAGAAGAACCCTGGCTGTTGCTGGCCGCCGTTTCAACGCCGCGCGCCAGCGTCGAGTTCTTGCAATGCGCGCTGCAGGTTAACCCCCATAGTGAGCGCGCCCAAAAGGGCCTGAAGTGGGCGCTCCAACGTCTGCGTGAAGCAGAAGCCAAGTCCCCAGCCGTCCTTCTCACCCAGCCGGTCAGAAAGGGGGCCAGCCCTGCCGCCACGCAGCCTGCGCAAGTTGTAAAAACTTCTCCGATTAAAAAACAGACTCCAGGAGGGGGGCTCGTTTCGCTGGTTCTCTCTCTCCTGACCTGCCTGCTCATAGCCGCTTCTTTTCTCGGCGGGACTCCCTCGGTTAAAGCCTTCCTCAAAAGTCTGGCTTATCCGCCGCAGGGCGCAGTGGCTTGGTCAGCCGCCGCGCCGACCAGGTCAAACGACCAGGTTTTGCCCACTCTTGCGCCGCTTTCTCCGTTCCTCGTTAGTTCAGACACCCCCCTGCCGCAAGTCACGTTACTTCCGCAGTATGCGCCCATCGCGCTGCCCACCGATATTGCGTCCGAACCCTGGCCCACGCCCCTGCCAACCGATACGCCTGCCCCTCAACCGGTGAATGCGCCCGCGCCCAATGACCAGAGCGGCAAACTCATCTTGGTGGATATTTCTGAACAGCACATGTACGTCTATGAAAACGGGGCGCTGGTGTACAGTTTCGTCGTCTCAACCGGCATGAACGGCGCTACGCGTGTTGGCACCTTTAGCGTGTTAGATAAAATCCCCAACGCCTATGGCTCCACCTGGAACATCTGGATGCCCAACTGGTTGGGCATTTACTGGTCTGGCTCGCTAGAAAACGGCATTCACGCCCTGCCCCTCTTGCCCAGCGGACAGCGCTTGTGGGCTGGCTATCTTGGCACGCCCATTTCGTATGGCTGTGTGGTGTTGGGAACTTACGAATCTGAATTATTGTATGAATGGGCCGAAGTCGGAACGCCAGTGGTTATTCAATATTGAACAGGCCAGTGAGACTGGCCGCGAAAGGATGGATGGAAACATCTCCAGAAATTCAACTTGGATATTTGCTCCGCCAAAGAGGCTGGAAACTGGCGACGGCCGAATCTTGCACCGGCGGCCTCATCGGCCATCGCATCACCGACATCCCTGGCTCATCCGATTACTACCTGGGCGGGGTGGTGGCCTACGCTTACGAGGCCAAAGTGGCCGTTTTGGGCGTTTCATGGGACACTTTGCAAAAATACGGCGCCGTCAGCCGCGAAACGGTGCTGGAGATGGCGCGCGGCGTGCGCACCCTGTTAGGGGCCGACATCGCCATCTCGGTCAGCGGGATTGCCGGGCCAGGCGGTGCCACTCCCGATAAACCAGTCGGCACGACCTGGTTCGGACTCTCCACTGCGCAGGGGGAGTGGGCGCGCGTTCATCGCTTCCCCGGCAATCGCACACACAACAAAGCTGACGCCGCTCAGACCGCCCTGCAATTCCTCCTCGAGGCCCTGATGGATTTTCACCCGCTCGATGGAGATGACCGTTCCTCATGAACATCATCGTCCTCATCTCTGCCAACGCCGAATGGCGCGCCACCCAGCCGCTTTTCCCCAACGCCCCGCTCGAACATTCTCCCTTTGGTGAATATTTACGCGCTTCACTGGATACTGATACCGACTTACGGGTCACTTTCTTCCACGGCGGCTGGGGGAAAATCTCAGCGGCGGCCACTGCCCAATACGTCATTGACCACTTCCAGCCCGATTTGCTCGTCAACCTGGGAACCTGCGGCGGCTTCGAGGGCCGCATCGAGGCCGGAACCATCCTCCTCGTCGAAAAAACCATCGTCTACGACATCCTCGAGCAAATGGGTGACCCGCAAGGCACGATTGCCGATTATTCGACCCACATTGACCTCGCGTGGCTGCCAAAACCGTTCCCTGCCCCTGTGCAGCGCGGCTTGTTGGTCTCTGGCGACCGTGACATCGTCGTCGAGGACATCCCCATCCTGGTTAGCCGCTTTGGGGCCTCTGCCGCCGATTGGGAATCGGGCGCAATTGCCTGGGTGGCGCACAAAAACCGCATCCGCTGCATCATCCTGCGCGGCGTGACTGACCTGGTCGGCAGCGGCGGCGGTGAAGCCTATGGTAATTTCGACCTGTTTCAGCAGCGGACGAATGAAGTCATGCGGCAATTGGTTGAGTTGCTGCGGGATTGGTTGGAACATTGATTGCGGCGATGGAGATAGATAGCCCGGGTAATGCGGGCAGGAGTTATCCATTGCAACAAGGAATGTTACAGCCTGGGTGGGCCGCTTGAACAGATTCGCTGTTTAATTTTTTTTTCCTGCCCTGGGTAAGCGATTCGCGCAATAGAATATTATGAACTTCACCCTCCGTCCCTCTCAAGCCGATATCCTCCGCTATCGCGGCGGCAAAATGGGCATCTCGGCTGTTCCAGGCGCCGGCAAGACCTTCACCCTCAGCGCGCTGGCCGCCCAAATCATCAGCAGCGGCGCCTTGCAGCCCGACCAGGATGTGCTGATTGTGACCCTGGTCAATTCGGCGGTTGATAATTTCGCCGCCCGCATAGGGCGCATGATTGAGCAGCGCGGGCTGATTCCGCACCTGGGCTACCGTGTTCGCACCCTGCACGGGCTGGCGCACGACATCGTGCGCGAAAAACCCGCTCTGGCCGGGCTGGAGGAGCGCTTCCAGATACTCGACGAGCGCGAATCGGAATTCGTCATTCGGGAAGCGGCCAACGCCTGGCTGGCGGCGCACGCGCACGAACTGTCCGATTATCTCGACCCTGGCCTCGATGACTCCAAACGCAATGGAGTGCTTCGCCACCATATCCCCGAATTGACCTTCACCCTGGCGCGCGACTTCATTCGCTCCGCCAAAGACCGCCGCCTGACACCTGAAGCCCTGCGCCAAAAATTAGATTCGGCCCCCGCTCTGCCGCTGGCCGAAATGGGCTGGGCCATCTACGCCGACTACCAGCGCGCCCTGGCCTATCGTGGCGCGGTGGATTTCGACGACCTGATTCGGCTCGCCTACCAGATTCTTGAGGCCGATCCCGACTACCTGGCCCGCCTGCAATACCGCTTCCCCTACATCCTCGAAGACGAAGCCCAGGATTCCTCCCGCATTCAGGAAGAAATTTTGCGCAAATTGGCCGGTGATGGCAACCCCGCAATGAGCGCGGGGCGCGGCTGGGTGCGCGTGGGCGACCCCAACCAGGCCATTTTTGAGACCTTTACCACCGCCGACCCGCGCCTGCTGAAGGATTTCATCGCCCACCAAGCCGATTACAAGATGGAATTGCCCGTTTCGGGGCGCTCGCAGCCCTTCATTATTCACCTGGCCAATCAGTTAATCACCTGGGTGAACCAATCTCACCCGGCGGAGTCTTGCCGCGAGGCCCTTACCACGCCTTATATCCGCGCCGCCGCCCCCGATGACCCGCAGCCCAACCCCCCACCTGACCCAAACAGCATTCGCATCATCAACAAAAAGTACACCCCCGAAAGCGAAATCGAAGCAGTTGTGCAATCGCTCGAAAAATGGCTGCCAGATCACCTCGATTGGACGGTGGCCGTGCTGGTCCCGCGCAACGCGCGCGGCGTGGAGGTGGTGGACGCGCTTCGCAAGCGGGGCCTTCCCTTCGTTGAGATGATTAACAGCACCCTCAACACTCGCAACACTGCTGGGGCCATCGCTCATGTGATGGGCTACCTGGCCGACCCGGCCTCCTCGCGTAAACTTTCCGTCGCCTACCAGGTTTGGCGGCGCGCCTGGCGCGAGGACGAAGACCAAAAGGGGCTGTATGCCCACGTCACGGAACTTTTGCGTAAGGTGGGCAAGGTTGAGGCATATTTGTTCCCGCCAGAAAATGACCCTCTTTGGGAGACCTTCCCCAGCCTGGATGACTCCGAATCCGACCAGGCCATCACCCACGAATTGCTCACCTTTCGCGAGGTCATTCGCCGCTGGCAAAGGACTCCCCTTTTGCCTGTTGACCAGATGATTCTGACCCTTTCGCAAGAACTTTTTACCGAACCCGCCGACCTGGCCCTGGCGCACAAACTGGCCCTGGTGTTGCGCCAGAGTGCCAACCAACATCCCGAATGGCGGCTGCCCGAATTGACTGCCGAGCTGGGCGTGATTGCCAAAAACGAGCGCCGATTCATCGGTTTTTCTTCGGACGATTCAGGTTTTGACCCGGAGCGTTATCGCGGCAGGGTGGTGGTGACGACCATCCACAAAGCCAAAGGCCTGGAGTGGGACCGGGTTTACCTGATGTCGGTCAATAATTACGATTTTCCCTCCTTGCAGCCGTATGACCGCTATGTCAGTGAGAAATGGTTTATTCGCAGCGGCCTGAATCTCCAAGCCGAAGCACTTGGCCAATTAAAAGCCCTCGAAGCCTCTAGCGAATACGACTGGTACGAAGAAGGCGCGGAGACCATGCGGGCGCGCATTGACTACGTCCGCGAGCGGCTGCGGCTGCTCTACGTCGGCATCACCCGCGCCAAACGAGATTTAATCCTGACCTGGAACACAGGCCGCCAGGGCGATTGCCTGCCCAGCCTGCCCGTGCAAGCCCTGGCCGGGTGGTTCGATCGGGCCGGATCATCATGAGTATATTCTACATCATGTCATTTCTCTGGTCGTGAGATAGGGCGGTTGCAGTTTTTGGTGTCTCTTAATAAGTTGTTAATTTTTTATACAAAATCCAATAATACAAACTTGATATTATTCTCCCGTTACAGAATCCCTTTCAATTTTGTTTCTACTTGAGGAGAGTAATATGCGTTCCAAATTGACCCTGCAGTTTGTTTCGTTGCTCGCTTTGTTGGCTATCGTGCTGACGGCCTGCGGCCCAGCGGCCGCTCCCACGCCAGCTGTTGACTGGAACACCGTCAAATCCGCTGCCGACGCGGGCGGGATGGATGCGCTGGTGGCCGCTGCCAAAGCCGAAGGCGAACTGAACGTCATCGCCCTGCCCGATGACTGGTGCAATTACGGCGAGATGATAAGCACCTTCAGCAACAAGTATGGCATCAAAGTCAACTCCATCAACCCCGAAGCCGGTTCCGCCGACGAACTGCAAGCCATTATTGATAACAAAGAAAACAAGGGCCCGCAGGCTCCCGATGTGATTGACGTTGGCCCCGCCTTTGGCCCGCTCGCCAAGGAACAGGGCTTGCTGGCTCCCTACAAAGTCACCACCTGGGACTCGATTTCTGGCCTGAAAGACCCCGATGGCTACTTTTACACCGATTACAACGGCGTATTGGTCATCGAAGTGAACCTGGATGTGGTCAAGGACGTGCCGCAGGATTGGTCCGACCTGCTCGACCCGAAATACAAAGGACAGATTGCCCTGGCCGGCGACCCACGCGCCTCGAACCAGGCCGCCCAGACCGTGTATGCTGCGGCGATTGCCAACGGCGGCTCGCTCGATAACATCCAGCCTGGGCTGGAGTTTTTCAAGGAACTGAACGCCAAAGGCAACCTGCTGCCGCTCATCGCCAACACCGGCTCCATCGCCAAGGGCGAAACCCCCATCACCTTCCAGTGGAACTACCTGGCGCTGGCGAACGCTGAATCCTTCAACGGCAACCCGCCGCTCGAAATCGTCTATCCCAAATCGGTCAATTGGGGTGGTTTCTACCTGCAGGCCGTGAGCGCCTATGCCCCGCACCCCGCCGCCGCCCGCCTGTGGCAAGAATTCCTGTACTCTGACGAAGGTCAGACCATCTGGATGAAGGGCTACTGCGCCCCCGCTCGTTTGGGCGATATGCTGCAACGTGGTGTCGTCTCTGACGACCTGAAGGCCAAACTGCCCGACCCGGCCATCATCGAAAACGCCATCGTTCCCAGCCGCGACCAGTTGAGCGCCGCCCGCGAATTGATTAAAACCCAGTGGGACAGCGTCGTCGGTCTCGACATCAAGTAATTCGATTGTTTTGCCCCTTTCCCCGCGTGACCCGGCGCAAGTCGGGTCACGCATCCGCATTTGTAGCGCGGAATTCATTCCGCAATCACCTTATGAATCTTGCCCCTCATCTTTCCCCGCGCAAACCTGCCTGGCGTGCGCACCCGCTCTGGAACTGGCTTGGCCTGCTTCCATTTTTTGCATTCATCCTGTTTTTCCTCATTATCCCCTCGCTCAACTTGTTCAGCGGCGCCTTTCTCAATCGCAGCGACGCGTTTACGCTGGAAAACCTGGCCGTGTTCCGCAATCCCAACGTCATCAAGGCCTACCTCACCAGTCTGCAAGTCAGTTTTCTCACTGCTGCAATCGGCGGCCTGTTTGGTTTTTTTGTGGCCTACGCAGTGACCATTGGCAACAGCCCGCGCTTGATGCGCAGCGTCATCATGACCTTTTCGGGGCTGGCGGCTAACTTTGGCGGCGTGCCGCTGGCCTTTGCCTTCATCGCCACCCTGGGGCGCACCGGCTTTATCACCGCCCTGCTCAAAGGCATCTGCTTCCCCGGTGCGGATGGGGTCGAAGTCTGCCCGTTTAATCCATACGATAACGGTTTCAGCCTGTACAGCCTGAACGGCCTGGTGCTGGCCTACACTTACTTCCAGTTCCCACTCATGGTACTGACCATTACCCCCGCCCTGGAAGGGCTGAAAAAGGAATGGCGCGAAGCCTCAGCCAACCTGGGCGCTTCTCCCTGGCAATACTGGCGCGATGTGGCTCTGCCGGTGCTGACCCCCTCCATTTTGGGCGCCACCCTGCTCTTGTTTGGCAATGCCTTTGGGGCCTATGCCACTGCCCAGGCGCTCACCGGCGGCAGCATTCCGCTCGTGACCATTTTCATCGGCCAGCAAATTCGCGGCGATGTGTTGGGCAACCCCAACGAAGGGTATGCTCTGGCGCTTGGCATGGTGGTCATCATGGCGCTGACCATCGTAGCTTACAGCGCCTTGCAGCGCCAAGCCTCCCGGTGGATGAAATCATGAACACGAAACGAACCAACATCTGGGCGATTTTTTGGGGCGCGCTTGCTATTCTTTACTTCTTTCTGCCCATGTATGGCACGCTCGATTTTTCGCTGCGCATGAAGCGTGGCGAGTTGAGCCTGCAAGCCTATCAAATCGTTTTTTCCGACCCGCGCTTCTGGGAGGGCTTTCGCTACTCGACCATGATGGCTTTAATAACCATTGTCATCAGCGTCCTCCTGTTTGTTCCAACTGTTTACTGGATGTACCTCAAAGTGCCGCAAGCCCGCCCGGTGATGGAGATTATCACCATCCTGCCCTTTATCATCCCGGCCATTGTATACGTTTTCGGGCTGATTCGTACCTTCTCGCGCCCGCCCCTGCAGCTGACCCTCAGCCCGGTCACCACCGACCTTCTGATAGTTACCGGCTACGTTGTCATCTCGATGCCTTACATGTTCCGCGCGGTAGATGTGGGCATGCGCGCCATTGACGTGCGCTCCCTGACTGAAGCCGCCCAGAGCCTCGGCTCAAGCTGGTTTCAGGTCCTGGCGTATGTTATCGTCCCCAACCTGCGGATTGCGATTTTGAGCGGCGCGCTGATTTGCTTCGCCACTGTGATGGGCGAACTCATCCTGGCAAGCTTCCTGGTGCGCCCTGCGCTGGGGCCGTACATGCAATTGCTGGGCCTGACCAAAGCCTATGAACCCGCCGCCCTGGCCATCATCAGTTACGCTCTCACCTGGTTCAGCCTCGGTCTCATTCAACTCGTCAGCCGCGGTGGCACAGCCCAACAACTCACCGGGCGCTAAACCAATCATTCAATCACCCAATCACTCCATGTCATGACCCATCTCGAACTCTCCCACATTCACAAAACCTTTGGCAGCGCGGTGGCTGTCGAAGATTTCAACCTGTCTGTCGCGCAGGGCGAATTTGTCTCCTTCCTCGGCCCCAGCGGGTGCGGAAAAACCACCACCCTGCGCATGATTGCCGGGTTCGAACTGCCCACTTCTGGCAAAATCGCCATCGGCGGGGCCGACCTGACCTACACCCCGCCCAATAAACGCAAGGTGGGTATGGTTTTTCAGTCCTATGCGCTTTTCCCAAACATGACTGTCGCCCAAAACGTGGGCTATGGGCTGAAAATCGCGGGCAAGACCAAAGCCGAAATCGAAGCGCGCGTGGCTGAAATGCTGGCCCTGATTCAGATGGAAAAATTCGCCGCCCGCTACCCCTACCAACTCTCCGGCGGGCAGCAGCAGCGGGTGGCGCTGGCGCGCGCGCTGGCTATCCGTCCGCAGGTGCTCCTGCTCGATGAGCCGCTTTCCGCGCTCGATGCCAAAATCCGCCTGGAACTGCGCCAGGAGATTCGTCGCATCCAGCGTCAGTTGGGTATCACCACGATTTATGTCACACACGACCAGGATGAAGCCCTTTCGCTTTCCGATCGGATTGTGGTGATGAGCCAGGGAAAAATCGAACAGATGGGCGCGCCCACCCAAATCTACAACGAACCGGCCACCGAGTTTGTGGCGCAGTTTGTAGGGCATATTAACCTGCTGCCGGTGGAAGTGGTCACCCCCGCCGAGGGCGTGGTGCGGCTGGGCGGACAGGTCATCCGCGCGGGTCGGTTCGGGCATCTCAACGGACGACCGGTGCGGCTGGCGGTGCGCCCCGAGGAGTTGAATCCCGGCCTTGTGGAGGGGGCGAACAACCTGAGTGGGCGGGTGGAATCGGTCACGTATCTCGGCTCGATAGTTCGTATCCGCGTCGAAGTGGAGGGTCACCTGCTCGCGTTGGATATGTTCAATGAGCGGCGACTCAAAATCCCGTCGGTGGGTGATGCGCTCTGCGTTCATTTCCCGGTCGAAGCCTGCTGGCTCTTATAGACCTTGCACTCTATGGCCAGGCTTTCTCTCCCTCCTTCGCAGTGCAATTCGGGCGGACCGCTCGCCCTGTTCGACCTCGATTACACCATCCTGAGTGGGGATAGCGAGGCTATATGGAGCCGCTTTCTCTTTGAGAAGGGTGTTGTGGATAAAAGTTTCTTGATGCGCATTACAGATTATTATCATGCTTACGAGGTCGGCAGGCTCGATATTCACGAGTATGAGGCATTTCTTTTGCACCCCCTCACCATACACCCACAATCGAAACTGCATGAATGGCGCGCCGAATACCTGCGGCAGGTGCGTCAGTTGGTGCGCCCTGCTCTCATGCGCCGGGTCAAACGTTTTCGCGCCCTGGGGTTTACACTGATATTGATTACCGCTGCGAATAGTTTTGTTGCTGAGCCGATTGCCAAACTCTTGCGCTTCCCGCATGTGATTTGCACCCAAATCAGGCAAAAGGCCAACCAATATACGACTGAAATCGAAGGCACGCCTGCCTTCCGCGATGGCAAGGTACAACGCCTGGAGCAATGGTTGGCCGAATATGATATGACGCTGGAAGGCAGTTGGGGCTATGGTGATTCGCACAATGACTTGCCACTGCTCACCCGTGTAGACCATCCCGTAGCCGTCCTGCCCGACCCCATTCTGCGCGCCTATGCCAATGCGCATGGCTGGAAGATTATCGAGAGTGCCTGAAAATTCAGCCTCATTCTTTACCCGACATTAACATGTGCTAGTTTGCGAAAACACTCACAATCAGTACAATAGTAATAGATACTGTGCCTGAGGTAAATCAAGTGGACGAGCGCGACTTAAGCCAGAAATTGCTCGAAGAAATTTTCAAAGCCCTGGGGTGGGGGGCAGGGCACCCCTTGCGCGCGCCGTTGACCCCACTCTTCACCGCTGCTTGCCGCCGTTTTGCCCGAATCGCAGTTCAGTTCGACCAGGATGTGGCCGCGCGTGGATTCCGCGACGCGGCGCGCCGCATATTGCCGCATTTCGTCCGCGAGGTACAGGCGCATGGTGTGGAGAATGTCCCCACGGAAGGGCCGCTGCTGGTCGTCTCCAACCACCCTGGCACGATTGACGGGCTGGCGATTGCCGGTTATGTCCATCGCCCCGACCTGAAAATCGTGGTCTCAGGCCTACCGTTCATCCGCCACCTTCGGGCAACAGGTCATCCTGCGCCGCGTTCCCTCGGCCCGTGTTTTGATAACCTTTGTCAGCGGCGTGCTGCACCCGGCCTGGGCGCGCAGCCCTGTCACCTATCTGCGGCGCGGACGGCGCGAGCGGCAGCGCCTGGCCGAGTTTTTCCAGGTTATGCAACAAATGCTCTTTCCGGGGCAATTGCTCGTCAGCCCCTCAATACATTTTGCCTGCCCGCGTCAATTTGTCCCCCACCGCCAAACGCCCCTTCTGCCCGGCCTGATTGCGGCGGCGCGGGAACATTTTCAAGAGATTCAAGGAGAACGCTTATGAAAATCAAAAAATGCCTTCCCTTGTTATTGGCCGCCTCCCTGTGGCTGGCCGGTTGTCTCTCCACGCCCGAAAGTACGCCACAGGCCGCTTTCGACATTCGCGGCGCGTGGGAATACACCATGACCGCCAGCGATGGCAACACCTATGACTCCGGGATGATGACTTTTCAGGGCGAACCTGCCAAAGGGACATATCTCGAAGTCAACATCTATCAGGTCGAGTATGAGGGCGAATACATCGTGAACGGCGCAGCATTGCAACTCACCGGTTACGAAACCTGGCAGGGGACGCTAGAGAACGAAAATACCATCACCGGCATCTGGATCCGCGAGGATGGCGCGAATGGAACGTTTGTTGCCAGGCGCAAATAATTTGAAAGGGTATCGCTTATGAAACTCATCGAACGCAAATGGTTTTATCCGCTGGTGTACTTCCTGCTGGCCTTCATTTCCTTCCTGCCGCTCTACACTGAACGCCCCTACGACCCGCGCCAGACGCAGAGCGTCATCTTCGAGATTTTGCAAGTCGCCACCCTGCCTTATGCCGCCTGGGGCTGGGTCTTTCACCTCGGCACGCTGGTGGTGATTGCGTTTTCACTCTGGAATCTGGCCATCGGCGGGCGGGTAATGGCCGTCTACTTCGGCCTAAACTACCTGGTGATTGCCGCCGTACAAACCAGCGCAATCACGCCCTCCTACGGCTTCGCCGTGCATACCGGCGCGCTGGTAGCCGATGTGCTGCTCGGCCTGCTCTGGCTGGGGATGGCCTGGAAGGGCGGCTTGCAAGTAGATTGGAAGGCGATTTCGCGCTGGCGCTTGGTTCTGCTGCCCTTTGCCCTGCTGGTTTTCTGGTCGCCGATTGCCCTCCAAGGGGAGCGCTTCGTCTTTGATTTCAACCCCCTGCTGCTGCTCACCTCGCCTGATTATGGCCTGGCTTATTGCTTCCTCACGCCGGTCTTCGCCTTTCTGCTCATCCTGGCCTGGCCGAATGTCAACATCTTCGCCTTCCGGGTGACAGCCTTCAACGGTCTGCTCTATGGTCTGTTCAACCTGGCGGCCTGGGGCAATCCCAATACAGTTGTGCTGGGCGTCATGCACCTGCCGCTGCTCGTCATCCCGATTGCAGCCCTCTGGCTGGCGCACTCCCAGCCGCAAACAAGGCTTGCCCATGCCTGAAAAAACATGGGGGGCTGTATAACGATGTAAGGTTGTTTTGAAATGGATAAACGCCATGAGTCTTTCTTTGCTTTTCACTCTCAGCATCATTCTGTTGATCGTCTTGCCCTTTGTTGCTCTGATGTGGTTGTCATGGATGGGGTATCAGACACGAAGAGAAACAATTGCTCTCATCGAACCTGTTCTGTTTAAGTGGGGTTTCAAGCGTGCTTCGTTGTTAGAATACATGACGGAGCAATTTCTCTATAAAAACACACAAAACAGACACCCTGTATTCATTTCCCTCAAAGGCCTGAATAGCGGGCCCAATTCAGGCACACAGACATTTTTGGTCATTCAACTGCAGATACCTGTTGATGGAGATTTTTTCTTGTGTGTTCAGGGGATGGACACCGAAGAAAACGACCTGCTTTACGACCAGGACTTTTGGCCCAGAAAGATTTCTGACATCCTGACCCCGTTTGGCTTGCGGCTTTTATGTTCGCCCTCCAATCAGGCTCAACTCGAACAACGCCTGCTTCAGGCAAAAAGTATTCTTTCTTCCTGGGTCGCTCAAAGACAACGTTTCTTCTTATTTGGATTTAAGACGGGGTGTTTACAAATTGGTTTTGCGCTCCAGGAACGGTTTGACCAACAAATTCAATCCTGGCTGGAGTCTGCTGCCCAGTTGGGACGTTTACTATATTCCCCTGCGCGCATTGGCGCAGCAAAAAGAATCAACATAAGACGAACAATCTTGCAAATTCTCATTTTTCTCTTCTTGATGCTCTTCATGGTCTGGTATATGTTTTCATCGGGTCTGATAGCAGGCGCCTGACCATCTCCCTCTGTTCACCTTTGCCGAAATCGAACCAGGCTTCAAACGCAACGACCCGACGCGCAAACGCAAGTAGACAGCGCTGATGGAGATTGGGTTGCTATTTATGTTTCTTGGCTTGGGGCTGTTCATCGGCGCAGGAATAACAACTGGCGCATCCCTGGCGGCAAATAACACGGTGGCCTGGCTGGCGGCGGCTCTGACCTGGTTGGGCGGCGGGGGGCATTCTCTTGATTGCCTTGATGATTTATGCCGGTTCGTACTCCCCGCTCACCCCAGCGGGCGAGGAGCAAAAAGTCCGCTGGAAGAACTTCTGCGCCTATCTCGACCAGGTCAGCCGTGGGCGCGAACCGGCCATCCGCGCCGATACCTTCGAGCGCCACCTGGCCTTTGTGGCGGCTTTTGGGCTGGGCGAGGCCTGGGCAAAAACTTTCCAGAAACTGGGCGGCGTGCCGCTCCCGGCCTGGTTCCGGGCGCTGCCCGGCAGCGAGGGCGATTTCGGCGCGATGGTGGCCGTCATGTCTTCCGCCGACACATCCGCATCCTATGGCGGCGCCGACGGTGGCGGGGGCGCTTCGGGCAGCGGTTCGAGCGGAGCAGGGTAAAAAGGTTAAGTGGATAAGGGAATTTAGACACGAAAACGGGCATACTTAAGGTGTACTTTTCGGAGAAAACACCATGCCCAAGAGAAAAAACTTCACTGCCAACCAGAAGGCGCAGATTGTTTTGGAAATGTTGCGCGAAGACA
>DAOUBQ010000037.1:0-12743 GCA_034432755.1 Anaerolineales bacterium | reverse complement strand
CCTATTGAACCGCAAAGACGCCAGGCACGCGAAGCAAAAATAAGGGCGAATCTTTCGTCTTTGCAGTGAAATCATGATTTTTGCAGTGGAGTCAAAGATATTTTCACCCCGCTTTCTGTGCGGCTCATCCTTAAGTCCTTCCATCCTGTTTGTTTTTTAAGACTTTGAGAAGGCCATAAATTTAGAACAGCTTCACCTTGCGTTTTTGTAAGGCTTTGGGGTACAATATGAAAAGGTCTGGGAAACCAAGCGTTTTCGCACCAGAGGGAGAAAATGAAACAGTACATCGCGGTTCAATTTGGCGCACGCCGCGCTTATGCAGTGCCTACGCTTCTAGAAGAGGCGGGCCTGCTGAAGTGGTTCTATACTGATTTATGCGGCAATGTTGGGGTGGGGCGTCTGCTTGCCTGGCTGCCTGCCCCCCTCCGGCGCGGAGCGCTCAGCCGCCTGGCGCGGCGCGAAGTACCGGGCAACCTCCGCGCCAAAACGGTCACATTTCCCTTGCAAACCTTCCGCCACTTTTTGCGCCAGGCATCAGGAAAATACAACACAGCCGTCGGTGATGACATCCTATGGGAAACCTTCGACACCGAGCTGGGGCGTGCCATGATTCGGCGCGGGTTGGGTCAGGCAACCCACATCTTTTCGATGGCCGGAGAATGCCTGCCCTTCATCGAACACGCCCATCAGCAAGGGCAGACGGTCATCACCGAGTTTTACAGCATGCCCTCGCGCCGCCAAATCTACCGCGAGGAATGGCGGCGCTTTCCCGAACTCGAAGACGAACCCGATGACGCCTATGTTCAATGGTACGCCGAAAAACAGCGCCAGGTTTGCCGCGTCACCGATTGGGCAGTAGCCCCCTCGCAGCACGTCATTGATGACCTGACCCAAAATTTCGGCTTTCCGCCCGAACGCTGTTTCGTCGTTCCCTATGCCGTGCATGAATCGTGGCTCGAATCACAAAACGAACCCGTGCGGGGGCGAGTCCTGTTCGTAGGGCTAGCGGGCATGGGCAAAGGCATTCACTACGCCGGCCTGGCCCAACAACTGCTTTCAGACCCGAAAATCGAGTTTCGGATTGTGGGCTGGGCTTCAGAGCGAGTCCGCGCGCACCGCTTGTGCCAGGGGCTCAACTTCGTCGGCTTCGTGCCGCGTACCGAAGTACGGGAGGAGTTTCGCCGCGCCGATATGTTCATCCTGCCGAGTTTATTTGAAGGCTCCGCCGAAGTGACCTACGAGGCCCTCGCCAGCGGCCTGCCGGTCATCACCACCCCCGCTGCCGGTTCGGTTGTGCGCAACGGCATTGAGGGCTTCATCGTCCCCGAACGAGACGCCCAAGCCCTGGCCGAACGCATTCGCCAACTGATGGACGACCGCGCCCTGCGCGAACGCATGTCTGCCGCCG
Organism: Anaerolineales bacterium; assembly: GCA_034432755.1. Lineage (GTDB taxonomy): Bacteria > Chloroflexota > Anaerolineae > Anaerolineales > Villigracilaceae > UBA5195. The sequence goes on along the minus strand of DAOUBQ010000037.1, from coordinate 11,335 downwards.
CCAAAGAACGCGCCCGACAATTTACCTGGAAACAATACGGCCAACGCCTGCGGGCAGCCTTTGAGCAGATTCCGTGAGGGAAATAAAAGTCATTTCGTGTTGCATTCCTGGCGGCGTTCGCGTTCTTTGCGGTTCAAAACATCGTTTTTGCAGTGGAGTCAATCGCCCAAAACTGTTCACTGATGACTGGATACTGAAATGTTCTCGCGCATCGAAGATTTGGTCCTGGTACAATCGCTGTTTATTTTAAGCCTGTTGGCCTTCTTTGCCATCCTCATGGCGCGGCGCGGCATGTTCAACTGGTATTCCACCGGCTTTTGGACCTGGGCGGCCCTCCTGCTCTATTTCGTCCTCAACCCGCTTGCCAGCCTGGCAACGAGTATGTTTCTGTATCATCGCAACCTGCTCATGAGCGGGGGCATGCCCAGAGCCGAATGGGTGGGGCTGGTTCTTATTTTGGGCATCACGGCCTTTTTCATCACCTACCTGCTCACCCCGGCTTCGCCCATCCGTTGGGGAATGGACGTTAAAAAGCAAGAGCAAATCAACCTGCCCATGCTGCTCACCTTGGGCGGATTTATTGGCGTTGCCACCCTCTCGCTGCTCATCTACCGCACCCGTTTCGTGGGCGGCGGCGAGGACGTGGTCATTCAGGGCAGCCGCTTCGTGGGCAACACCACCGGTTACGAATATATCGCCGATACGTTTTTCTTCTTCCCCACCGTCTATTTACTGGCATCCCAGGCCAGGTGGAAAAACTGGCTGGGCTTTTTACTGGTAATCGTATATGTCGGCCTGACCATCACCTCGGCCCACAGCCGCTTCAGCGTCGTTTCGATGATGTTGGCCTTCTCGATGGTCTTAACTTACAAAAGCAAAAGCGCCTGGCCTCACCCCATTTTCATCGTATTGGCTTTCATCGGCGGGGCGGTTCTCACCCTGCGCGGCCACACCACCCTCGAATCGACCGATGAACTGCTTGGCTTCGTTCGAGAAATCCCTTCCCAATTCATCAACCTGTTCAGTACGGTCGATTCGGCCATGCTCTCCTCGTTCTACCTGGAAAGTCATGTGCGCGACAACATCACCGGCTACGATTACCTCCTGCCGCTCATCAACTATCTCCTGTTTGGGTTCATCCCCTCGCGCTTCTTCCCCCAAAAATACTTCCTGGTTGATTGGCTGCGCGCCAGCCAACCGCCACTCTACGACCACCTCACCACGCTATACCTTTACGGGTCAAAATCGAGCCTGCTGGGCAGTTTCTATGGCAACGGCGGCATTGTCGGTGTCATCGTGCTGATGGCCGTCATGGGCTTCCTGCTCCGCAAAGTAGATGGCATGATTTCCAAAGACAGCCACCTCATCGTCAAATCCATCGGCTTCACCTGGACCTGCTTCTTGTGGATGATTTGGGGCAGCCACGATTACTGGGGCGCCATTGTGGTGGGCGTCAACGCCATTCCGGGCCTGTTCCTGTGGCTGTTTGCGCCCAAAATCCCGCCTGCGGCCCCACCCATCCGCTCGTATGCGCCTCGGCCCAACCGCCCGGCGCCCAGCGAGGTGAGTTCATGACACAAACCCTCGTCAGCCTCACCAACATCCCCACCCCCTACCGCGCCCATCTCTACAACGCCCTCGCGCAAGAGATGGAAACGCGCGGCCTGGGGCTGCATGTCCTGTACATGGCAAAGAGCGAGCCGGGGCGGTTTTGGACCTTCGACCCGCAAAACCACCGTTACCACTACACCTTCCTGAAAGACTGGACGCTCAAACTGGGCCGCTACGAACTGCCCTTCAACCCCGATATTTTCGCCACCTTGCGCCGCGAAGCACCACGCTGGCTGCTGGTTTCGGGCAGCTGGTATTTCCCTACCGTCCAGGTTGCGCCGCTTGCCATTAACCACAGCCAGACCATCACCTTGTTCTGGAACGAATCGAACCTGGCCTACATGGAACGGAAAACCGGCCCGGTCAATGCCTGGCGGCAGCGCACGCTCGACGGGTACGATGGCTACGTCATTCCCGGCGCGTGGGCGCGGGAGTATGTGCAGGCTTACGCGCCTTCTGCCGCGCGCAAACCCTTCCTCAACCTGCCGAATGTGGTCAACGAAGCCCTGTTCCGCGATAAAACCGCCGAACTGCGCCAAGAGCAGGCAGCCCTGCGCCAAAAATGGGGCTGCGACTCGCCCGGAAAAACGGTCATCCTGACCGTTGCGCGGATCGAACCCATCAAGGGCATGCGCGAACTGGTCGAATCCCTGCTCGGCTTCGAGGGCCTGAACAATCTCATCCTGCTGATTGCCGGAACCGGCGCGCTCAAAGACGAGTTAGAAACGAGAGTACGCGCAACCGGAAAAGAAGCGAATATCCGCTTCCTCGGCCACCAGGCCGAAGCGCAGGTACTCGAACTGCTGGCCTTGGCCGACGGATTCCTCCTGCCTTCTCTGGGCGACCCCTATCCGCTGGTAGTCATCGAAGCATCCTTTGCCCAACTGCCGCTTTTGCTCTCAGACCGGGTTGGATGTCACCCCGAAGCGTTGCAGAACGGCAAAAATGGCCTGCTCTTTGACCCCTATCAGCCGGAGAGCATTCGAGAAGCCCTGCGTCATTTCCTGAGCGCCGGGCCAACCGGCTGGCAGGCCATGGGCGAGCGTTCCCTGGCAAATGCTGAAGCAATTTTCAGCACGCGGCGTGTCTTGCCTCGTTTCGTGGAGCAATTAGAAAAACTATGAACATCCTGCAGGTCACTCTCGGTTTTTACCCGGCCCAAAGTTGGGGCGGACCGGTCAAGGTCGTTCACCAAAACGGGCGCGAACTCGTGCGGCGCGGCCACCGCGTCACCGTCTATTGTTCCAATCTGGTCAACAAACACGAAAAAATCGCGCCTGGCACCTTCGAGCGCGAAATGGACGGAATACGCATTGTCTATTTCGAGGCCTGGAACATCAAACAATGGCCCGGCACACTGGGGCCCATCTGGCTGCCCGATTTACCCGCTTACGTGCGGCGCGAAGTTGAGACGTTCGACATCATTCACATCAACGGCTACCGCAGCCCAATGATTCTGCCCATCGTTAGCGCGGCGCGCAAGGCGGGCATTCCCATCGTCACCCAGCCACACGGGGCCCTGCCGATTATCGTCAACTCGCAAACCGTCAAGCGGCTCTATGACCGCGTGTTCGGCCAGGCAGAATTGCGGGGAATCAGCGCCCTGATTGCGCTGCAAGAAAGCGAGCGCCAGCAAGCCCTGGCGCACCGCGTCCCGCCGGAACGAATCGTCATCCTGCCCAACGGCATAGACCCCGCCGATATGGAACAGGCCCCGCCGCCTGGCAGTTTTCGCCGTCGCCTGGGAATTTCTCCCGAACAACCGCTCATCCTGTTCCTGGGTCGCATCAACAAAAAAAAAGGCCCCGATATGCTGGTAGAAGCCTTTGCCCAAATAAAAACCCCTGCCGCGCACCTGGTGATTGCCGGCCCCGATGACGGCCAACTGGCCGAAGTGCAGGCGCTCATTCAGAAGCACAGCCTGGAGGGGCGCGTCTCCCTGCCCGGCCTGGTGACCGGCCCCGAGGTGCTGGCCGCCTTCCGCGATTCCGACCTGTTCGTCTTGCCCTGCCGCGCCGATACCTTCCCGGTTGTCATGATGGAAGCCTGCCTGGCCGGCACGCCAATGGTCATTACCGACCGCTGTGAAATTGCCCATCTGGTACAAGACCAGGCTGCCGAAGTTGTGCCTTTCGACCCCGCCCTGTTTGCCAGAGCGATGCAAGAACTGCTCACCAATCGAGAAAAATATGCCCGTTATCGAGCCAATTGCGCCCACCTGATTGCCAAAACCTTCTCTATTCATGCAGTGGTAGACCAGTTGGAGGAGATTTACCACCGCGCCCTGGAGGAAAAGAAACGATGAACCGCCTCTCTAAAGCCTTCGATACCCCCTGGAAACTCTGGAACCAACTGGGCCGCTGGATGATTTACCCCCAGGCGCGCCTGCTGATGACGCTCAACGGCATTGCATGGGGGCGTGGCTGGAGCTTTTACGGTTTGCCCATCCTCCAAAAACACCGCCACAGCGTCATGAAATTCGGCGAAGGCTTCAGTCTGCGCTCTTCGGCGCATTCCAACCCGCTTGCACCCAACCACCCCGTCATCCTCAGCACCCTGCGGGCTGGCGCTGTGCTGGAAATTGGCCGTAACTTCGGCATGACCGGCGGCTCCATTTGCGCCGCCACCCGCGTCACCATTGGCAATAACGTTGCGGTGGGGGCAAACTGCGTCATCACCGACACCGACTTCCACCCCCTGCACCCGCACGCCCGCCTGCTCGAACCCCAAAACGGCAAGAGCGAACCGGTAGTGATTGGCGATAACGTCTTTATCGGCATGAATTCCATCGTCCTGAAAGGCGTCACCATCGGCGCGAACAGCGTCATCGGCGCGGGCAGCGTGGTCAGCCGCAGCATCCCCGCCGATTCGATTGCCGCCGGCAGCCCAGCGGTCGTCATTCGAAAATTTGAAGATGTGTAGCGCAATTTTCTAATTTGCCACAAAGAACCCCTATGCTCGAAATTCGTCCTCTCCAAATCTCAGACTGTCCAGCCGTTGCTTCGGCGCACGCCGCGCATCTGCGTACTCCTTTTCACACGTGGGGCGGGGTGCGCCTGTTGCAGGCCCACTACGAAATCCTGACCCGCCAACAGGGCGGCATCTGCTTCGTGGCCGAGATAGACTCTCGATTTGCCGGGTTTGTGTGCGGCATTTGGGACCATCATGTCATCAACCAACTCAACCGCCGCAAGCCCCTGCGCCTGGCGCTTTACAGCGTGGAGCATCTACTGGAACAGCCAGCCCAACTCAGACAGAACCTGCGCAACTATTTCCTGCGCCGCAGCGGCGCCATTCATTATCCCCAAGGCTACGAACTGCGCCCCATTGTCGTTCTACCGCAATTCCGAGGCCAGGGCGTGGCCGACCGCCTGGTGCAACAGTTGATACAAGACGCCGAAGAACGCGGCTTCGACCAGATTTTCTTATTCACCGAAGCCGATAACCTGTCCGCCATCCGCTTTTACACGCGCTTTGGCTTTGTTCCTGCTGAAATTGCGGATGAAACCGCCCGCATGTTTCGCTATTTCATCCCGAAAACCCAACCCGCCTGACCCTTGAGAAACCTGCTTATGCGCATCCTGATTTTTGGCGGACACTACGAACCCGACCTGGGCCCCAGCGCGCCCATCTTCACCATGCTATGCCGCAACCTGGTTAAATTGGGGCATAAGGTGACGATGCTGACCATGGTGCCGCATTACCCTTCAGGGCGTGTGCCGCCCGAATACCAGGGCAAATGGTTTTGGAAAGATGATGACCAGGGGGTAGAAGTCATCCGCGTCAACCTGCCCTCAGTGAATCGTGCCAAATTGCCAGAACGCATGCTGCAATACCTGGCCTACCAAGTGGGCGTGACGCTGGCCGGCTGGAACAAACAGTACGATGCCGTCTTTGCGGGCAGTTCCGCGCTCAACTCGTGGCTGCCCTTCCAAACGCTCGTCACGCTGCGCAATAAGCCCGCCATCTATGGCGTGTACGATGTCTATCCAAGCGTAGGAATTAAACTGGGCATCTTTCGTCACCGCCCGGTGATTGCCCTGCTCACCGCGCTGGAAAAATCGTGCCTCCATAACGCCGCTCTTGTGCGCATCATTTCGGATTCATTTCGGCCCGACCTGCGCGAGATGGGCGTTCCCAACGAAAAGATGGTGCGCGGATACGACTGGGTGGATACCGACCTGGTGCGCCCCTTGCCGCGCCAGAACAACTTCTCCCGCGAACACGGCCTGGATAGCAAGTTCGTGGTCATGTATGCGGGCAACCTGGGGCTCTCGCAAGGATTGGAACACATCGTCGCCGCTGCCGAACTGCTTAAGCAGAATGACGACATCCACTTTGTATTTGTAGGCGATGGCGCCAGCCGCCAGATGTTGGTGGAAGAAACAGCGCGCCGCGGGTTGCAAAACATTTCTTTCCTGCCCTTCCAACCGCGCGAGCGATTGCCGGAGGTGCTTGCTAGCGCCGATGTTTCGCTGGTCAGTTTGCAGCGCGGCATGGGTTCGGGGTCGTTGCCATCCAAAATGTATTCCATCTTCGCCAGCGGGCGTCCCATGATTTTGTGCGTGGACGAACAAAGCGACCCGTGGAAACTGGTGGAGCAGGCCGAGGCCGGGCTGTGCGTGCCGCCCGAAAACCCTGCCGCGCTCTCGGCAACCATCCTGTACCTGAAGAATGCGCCACACCTGTGTCGGGAATTTGGAGAAAAAGGCCGCCGCTGGGCCGAAAAACGACATTCGCCTGAAGCAGGCGCGCGTGAAATCGAATCCCTGCTCATGCGCGCCATCGCACTCAAAGAGAAACCCAAACGATGATTAATTTCGAGCAAATCGGTTTCGATGAAGCCAACTGGGAAACAGCCGCCCAGATAGGAGGCATGAATATCTTCCAATCCAAACCCTGGCTCAATTTCCTGACCGAACGCCAACCGCTCAAACCAGTCATCGCCCAAATACAGGAAAACGGCAAACGATGCGGCTTCTTTACCGGGTTAATTGTTGAAAAATTCGGTCTGCGAATCTTGGGCAGTCCCTTTCGGGGATGGACAACCTACTTTATGGGGTTCAATCTGCAACCCGGCGTTGCCCCTCGCCCGATACTGGAAGCGTTTCCACACTTTGTCTTTCACGAGTTGGGGTGTCAATACCTAGAAGTGGTTGACCCGCTCCTGAAAGAATCTGATTTCTCTGGCTTGTGCTGCCACAGCGAACATCTCCCCTGGTATTCGCTTGACCTGCGGCCCTCAGAATCTACGCTGTTTGCAAACATGAAACATACCTGCCGAACCAACATTCGTCAAGCCTGCAAAAACGAATTGACTATCCGACAGGTATTCAACCTGGAATTTGCTGAAGAATATTATGCCCAATACACCGAGGTCATGCGCAGACACGCGCTTCAACCGGCGTTTGGCCTGAGAACCGTGCAGTTGATGTTGAAACACCTGCTCCCAACCGGCAATTTGCTCCTCGTGCGCGCCGACTTGCCAAACGGGGAATGTATTGCCACGGGCCTGTTCCTCGCTTTTGAGCGCATGGCCGTCTTTTGGGGTGCGGCCAGCCACAATGAATATCAGCACTTGCGCCCCAACGAATACCTGACCTGGCGGGGAATTCAACTCCTTAAGGCACGGGGAGTGGAGACCCTGCATTTCGGCGGCTACGCCGGGCAATACAAAGAAAAATTTAACTGCCAGGATGCGCACATTTGGCGTCTCAGGCTGGCAAGCAGCAGCATTCTTGGCTCATTGCTTGATTTTGCCGCCGCCCCACACAGCGAACGTTACCGAAACTGGATACTCAAACATCTTTGATTGATTGGAAAGGACGATTCATGACCGACATTCATCACTTTATCGAATGGAATCGCCGCCAGGGGCATCAAATCTTGCGCACAAAAAGCACCTATTGGGTAAGCGCCGGCATGGGAACGTACCAGGCCGTTCCTTATCACGCGGTTATCTCTCCTTCCGAAGAGGAATTGCAAACCCTGTTCCGTGAACACCGGGCCACTGCCCTGCGCTATTCCACGCCACTTTCTACTGCAGAAGGGACGCTCAGCTATCACATTGTCTACGAGGGTAAAAACTACCCGCCCAAAAAATTACCGCACAAGGCCAAAAAAGGACTGGCAATTGCCGTTGTTGAGCCAATTTCCCTTTCCCAAATGGCAACCGAAGGTTGGCAACTGCGCCGCGATACTCTGGAGCGACAGGGCCGGCTGGGCGCAGAAAAACAATCCTGGTGGAAAGCGCTATGCCTGACTGGTCAAGATATACCCGGCCTGGAGGCTTGGGGCGCAATGGTGGACGGCAGATTAGCCGCCGCCCTGCTCGGAATGCAGTGCGATGACACCTTTTCCATCTTTTTTCAGCAAAGCCACCGCGATTTCCTGCGCCTGGGCGTTAACAACGCCCTGACCTATGTAGTAACCACAAAGATTCTCGAACGCCCAGAAATCAACCGCATTTTCTACGGCTTACACTCCCTCGATGCACCGCCCAGCGTGGACGAATACAAAATTCACATGGGCTACTTCCCTAAACCCGTGCGCCAGCGCATTGTATTCTCGCCCTTCTTGCGTCCGCTGGTCAACCCGCTGAGCCATGCTGCGCTCAAAACGGCTTTGCGCCTGATTCCTTCCAGTTATGTGCTTGCCAAAGCCGAAGGCATGTTCCGCTTTTACCTGAACGGCAAACAGCCGCTCGAACAGCAATCGCCTCCGCCCTTGTTGGCCGGGTACTCAATGCGCGAGGAGTCGATGAAAACGTCCAGCGATTCCAAATTTGAAATCGCCAATTTGTAAAAGGATAGAAGGACAAAAGGGTGTTTTCTGCGTGGCTTATCCTGAAACCCCAGCCGGTCGCTATTCAGAGTTTCGGGCACTGTCAGATGTCACAGTTCATGTTTGTTCAAACCGTCCACGAAGAAACGAAGGCGGGCACAAAAATTTGAGCATCCATCGAGGTCGCGCCAACGTTGCAGGCGCACTTTGCCCAAGCATTCGTCCCCGAATTCCTCTGATATCGCTCGAAGATTGATACATGTACTACAAGTCTTCCAAGGCGCAAGCACGCGGAAGCGGCCAGGAGATTCCATCCAGAGGAAAGACACCTGGGCCTTGTTGCGGCAACTGGCTCGAAAGCAGTGCATCCAGTGTGTCAAACATGGCGTCACGCCGCGCTGGCGCAGGAAAAAACGCGCCCCCAAACGGGCAGTCCAAAAATCGAACGGCAGAGTTGACCTGCCCCAGCGCAAGGTTGGGATGGGGTAAGGGAGGGTGATGATTGAAAGAATCGGCGGGTAAACGGAATCACAACCTGAACTCGCCGCGCAAACCGCTGGCGCTGTCCGGCGCAATCCAAACGTGAAATTCGCCCGGCTCCACGCCAAAGGAACCGTCAGCGCGGGTGAATGCCAGATCTTCCTCGTGCAGGGTAAAAGAGACGCGGCGCGTTTCGCCCGGCTGAAGCGTCACACGCTGGAAGCCCTTCAGTTCGCGGATGGGACGCGTCAGCGAACCGACCAGGTCGCGCACATAGAGTTGAACGACTTCTGTGCCGGGGCAAACGCCGCTGTTGGTGATTTCAGCGCTGATGTCAATCCTGCCTCGCAAGGTCTCGCTGCTCACGCTCAAATGGGCATATTCAAAGCGGGTGTAGGTCAAACCGAAGCCGAAGGGGAAAAGAGGGGAGGGAGGCAAATCGAGGTAACGTGTTCTGAACTCTCCCTGTGGGTCAATCGGGCGGCCCGAGTTTTTCCGATTGTAGTAGATGGGAACCTGCCCGGTAGCGCGCGGAAAGGTGACGGGCAAGCGCCCGGAAGGGGATGCGATGCCGAACAGGATTTCGCCCAGCGCCGCGCCGCCCTCGATGCCGGGATGCCAGGCGTAGAGAACCGCATCTGCCTGCGCGCTCTGGCGTGTGATGGCTAATGGGCGTCCGGCAAAAACAACCAGAGCAAGCGGTTTGCCCAAGGCAGACATGGCTTCGATAAATTCCGCCTGACCGGGCGGCAAGCCCAAATCGCTGACGTTGGCGTTTTCGCCGGAGCGGGCAGGGTGTTCTCCCAACAGCAGGATGACGGCGTCGGTGTGGTGAGCAAGGTGCAGCGCCAAATCGTATTGCTCCGCAAACCACAGTTCCACGCCTTTGGGCGCAGTTTGCCGCAGCGCTTCATCGAGCGGGGTGACATCTTCGGCGCGCCCGTCAGGAGTCCAGGTGCCGAAGAGTTCGCCGCGCGCATGGACGAACGGTCCCGCCACAAGGATGCGACGGAAGTCTTTGAGGGGCAGAAGGCCGCGCTCGTTTTTGAGCAGAACCATGCTGTGGCGGGCAAATTGTCGGGCGAGGGAACGCGATTCGGGCGCAAGCAGGTCGCGGGTGGCGCGAAGCGGGTCGGTGAAGGGCTGGTCGAAGAGTCCGGCGCGGTGTTTGATGCGCAAGATGCGGCGCACGGCCTGGTCAATCACCTCCATTGAGATTTTCCCCTCCCGCAGGCTTTCGCCGAGCGTGTCGAGGTAGGCGCGGCTGACCATGTCCATATCCAGACCAGCCTGCAGGGCGAGGCGGGCGGCGTGGGCTTCGTCTGCGGCGATGCCGTGATGGACGAGTTCCCTGACCGATTCCCAGTCGGAGACGACGAAGCCGTCGAAACCCCATTCGCCGCGCAGAATATCCGTGAGCAGGCGGCGGTTGGCGGTGGCGGGGATGCCGTTCAGGTCAATGAAGGCAGACATGAGCGTGCCGGCGCCTGCTTTGACCGCAGCGTGAAAGGGAGGCAGGTAGATGTCGCGCAGGGTGGGTTCGGAAATTTCTCCGTTTTCGTAATCGCGCCCGCCCTCCGCCGCGCCGTAGCCGACGTAGTGTTTGGCGCAGGCAATGAGTTTATCGGGAGCGGAGGGGTCCTTGCCCTGAAAGCCCTGTACGATGGCAGCCGCCATCTGCGAACCGAGAAAGGGGTCTTCGCCGCTGCCTTCTGCCACGCGGCCCCAGCGCGGGTCTCGGGCGATGTCGAGCATGGGGGCGAAGGTCCACTTGATGCCGCTGGCGCTGGCTTCGCGGGCGGCAACCGAGGCGGCTTGCCGGGCGAGGTCGGGGTCGAAGGCGGCGGCTTGGGCGAGCGGAATGGGGAAGATGGTGCGGAAGCCGTGAATCACGTCGCGCCCGAAGAGCAGGGGAATCTTGAGGCGCGATTCGAGCGCGAGTTTCTGGAAATGATTGCTCAATTCGGCGCTGCCGGAATCGGAAAATCCCTGCCCGGTCAGCGCGCCCGAGGCGTTGATGAGCGAGCCAGCCTGCCCCTCCCGCAGCAGGGCAGGGTCAAAATCGCCGCCGGGGTTGACCTGGTTGAGCTGTCCGATCTTTTCTTCCGGGGTCATTTGGGCGAGCAGCTGGTTGACAAAGGTCTCTTCGGCTTTATTGTTCATTGCTTCCTCCAACGTTCCAAATTTTGGTCGTATGCCGAGCGGTATGCAAATCTGTACCACGAGATATTGTCCCCGTAGGGGGGTATCTCGCATTTCTGTGCGCCTCCAAAATATGGGATGCGACATAAATGTCGCGCCACAATCCGTACCGTGAGATTCATCGCGCAGTGCTTTAGAGTTCGTTTGCAATCAAAACCTTTTGGACACGGATTACGCGGATTACACGGAATCTCACGGATTTTTCTTAAAAAATCCGTGTAAATCCGCCGAATCCGTGAAATCCGTGTACGGGTTTTGG
>DAOUBQ010000036.1:0-1631 GCA_034432755.1 Anaerolineales bacterium | reverse complement strand
CCAGGTGAACAATCACATCCGCCTCGCGCGCCGAAACGACCAGTTGGGCGGCATCGCGCACATCGCCGATGACCAGATTAAACGACTTCTCGCCGTAGGTTTCATAGAGCCACTTCAAATTACGCGGCGCACCCGCCCGCGAGAGATTATCGTAAATGGTCACTTGCTCGCCGCGTTCTAACAGCCGTGAAACATAGTTTGAGCCAATGAAACCGGCCCCGCCGGTGATGAAATAATTGCGTTTCATGTGCCTCCGGTTTTAGTCATTGCTGATTGGTTGTTTTTCGTTTGCAAATCTGCTCTTCCGCTTTCTCATCCGTTCTCATCGTTATTCCGATTCGTCAACTTCATCAAATCCTGGTACAAGCCGCCAAGTGTCTGCCCCTCGCGCGAGAGGCCGTATAGACCGAAAGTCAGGCTATAAGCATAATTGAACACCCGCCAGGTGAGCGCAATCGCCAAAGCCGTGGATTGGTCGCCCGAAAGCAGAGTCAGCGCACCGCCATAAGCGCCTTCCAGCGTGCCAACCGCGCCCGGCAGCGAAGGAATTGCCCCGCCAAAGGCCGCTGCCCCCAACGAGAACATGCCCCACACCGGCTGTGCCTGTGGATAATAGGCCAGCGCCAGCAGATAATATTGAATAATTGCCATGCCCCAATTCAGCGTCATCCAGCCAAAAAAGCGCGCCGAAAGCCAGGGATTGGTCAGCACGCCCAGGCCGTTGAGAAAAGCCTCCAAGAAACGACCGCCCAGGCGCTGCAACACCGGCCAGCGGTGACTCAGATTATGAAAGACATCCAGCGCCCACTGACGATTGCGCGCCAGGGCATACATAGCAGCCAGGCCTAGCAGCATTGCCCCGCCGAGGAGGAAGGCAATCCGCTCTGCACCGCCTGCTCCCACCACAAAAGGAACGGCAGCGATGAGAATCGCCGCCGAAAACACCAGGTCGGTCACCCGCTCAATGACAATCGTCGGCAAGATTTCGACGAACTTCAACTCCGATTTGCGGCTGAGCAAAAAAGCCCGTCCAATCTCACCCAGGCGGAAGGGTAGAAAGTTGTTCAGCAGGTAGCCTTCCATCAGGGTAAGGAACACGTCCTGATACGAAGCGCGCTCGCGCAGCAGGGTGCGCCAGACCACGCCGCGCACCACCAGCCAGGCCAAGCCCATCAAAAACACCATCAGCAACAGGCCGTAATTGGCCTTCTTGAAGGCATCCAACACAGCCTGCAAATCAACAAAATACAAGATAGCCGCCACCAGCGTCAGGCTGATGAGCAAGCCGGGGAGCATTTTTCTTAACGTTTCTCGCCCCATGTTTTATTGTCCCATGCTCTGAAAGAGCGGCAAAGAATTTGTCTCATCTTCTTCTGACTTCAGATGGGTAGTCAGTTGATATTCGTTTCGTATCATTCCAGCATTTTGCAGGCGGTCTAAAATCATCGCATTTAACAGCAAACAACCGTTTTCTTTGCGGCGTGTAACATAGATGGTCACAATCTATTCCTCCCCCAATTTCAACACTGCCATAAAGGCCTCTTGCGGGATTTCCACACTGCCGACCATTTTCATGCGGCGTTTGCCTTTTTTCTGCTTCTCCAATAGTTTTTTCTTGCGGGTAATATCGC
>DAOUBQ010000035.1:0-26743 GCA_034432755.1 Anaerolineales bacterium | reverse complement strand
CTTTTTGAGGAGGTTTTTCACACAAAAACGGAGGCCACTCCTGGTCGGGTGACCTCCGCCATTGCTCAACCTATACTTTTTGGACAACCCCGCCTTGCACCCAACCAAAAAGGGGATATAAAAAATCACTTTCTTGAAAGTAAAATAACCTAAAATAACCGCAAGAGGAGAGAAAAAAATGAAGAACAACCCCAATCTTATTTTGATTCTGGGATCCGCCATGCTCATTTTATCGGCTTGCAACCTGCCCAGAGCCACCCAAACCCCCGCCCCAAATTCTTTTCTGACCGTTGCAGCGCAAACCGTCCAAGCGCAGTTGACGCTCGATGCGCTGCTCACGCCCCAGGCAACCCAAACCCCTTCGCCGAGCGAGACCCCTGCGCCGCCCACCGTTACAAACACCCCGCCCAACACAGCCAGCCCCACGCCCATTTGCGACCTGGCGCAATTTATCGCCGATGTCACTGTGTCAGATGGAACAGTTTTTCAGCCAGGCCAAACCTTTACCAAAACCTGGCGCTTTAAAAACAATGGCGTTTGCACCTGGACAAGTGGATATCAATTGATTTTCGATAGCGGCGACTCGATGAATGGGCCGGCCACGCAGGCCCTGGCTGGTTCGGTGGCGCCGGGGCAGACCGTTGATATTTCGGTGACGCTCAAAGCGCCCGCCACCGCCGGGACCTATCGCGGTTACTGGAAACTGCGCAACTCGGCAGGCGTCCTGTTGCCAGTATCGAATGGCTTCCAGGGAACATCTTTTTTCGTCGAAATCAAAGTCGTGCCGCCCAGCGCCACTCCAACCATCACACCTTCTGTCACCCCATCGCCAACGACCAAGCCGATTATCATCATCACCCTCATTCCTATCATCACCATTCCGCCCATCATCCTTACTCCGTAAATTCACCTCTATCAGATTCAGCGGGGACTCTGCAAAGGAGCGGGTCTCCGCTTTTTGCTTAAAAAACCATTTACGAAAGGTGTGTATAATTATCGCGCTTACGAAAGGACAAAAAATGAAAAAAATATTCGTCAAGCCCCTCTCCCTGCTCGCGGCCTGTGCGCTTTTTATCGGTGCTTGCGGCACACCGGCCCCGGCAGAACCAACGCCCGATGTGGCAGCGGTGGCTACGGCAGCCGTCCAGACCGCCGAAGCGCGCTTTACCCAGCAGGCCTTGATTGACCTGGCTACCCAGGTGGCTTCTGCGCCAACCATAACAGCCACACTCCAGCCGGAAGAAATCCTGCCCACTGCTACGGCTGGAACAGGCGGGAACCCCTCGTATGAGTACACCCCTGGCTGTGTATATGCCACGTATGTCATGGATGTGACCATCGTTGATGGAATGGTCATATTGCCAGGTACAACCTTCACCAAAACCTGGCGCATTAAGAACGGCGGCAGTTGCAAATGGGATGCCAACTTTGCGATGGTTCAAGTTGGCGGGGATAAGATGGGCGAACAAACCCGCTTCCCGCTTACGCGAGTTGTATACCCGGGGCAGGATGTAGATGTTTCAGTGACATTGACAGCGCCTTCGACCAATGGAAAATACACCAGTCAATGGCGGCTGGCTGTGCCGGGTGGGGGCAGCGCCGGGGTAGGGCAAACCGATTCCAACCTGACCGTCTCCATTGAAGTGTCTGATAAACCGAAAAACACCTTTGCCGTCACAAAAGTAGTCTATGGCCCACTGGTGAGAGACCCGGCCAAAGGTTGCGATTCCAAAGGCGCGCGCTACACATTTTCTGCCACAATTACAGCCAATGGGCCGGGAGAACTGGTTTACCAATGGGACCGGCAGCCCTTCGATGGGGTCTTTGAAGGCGGCAAGTTGAAGTTTAGCGAGGCAGGCTCGAAACAAGTCTTCTTCACCTGGACGATGACCACCAGCCACGTACAAGACATCGAACGCTGGGTTGCCCTGCGCGTTACTTACGAAGGCGCCGATACACAATTCGAGCGCATCCGCTTCGTGTACAATTGCGCTGAATAAGCCCTGGTGGCACAAAACGTCATTCTTTATCACACATCTTTCGCAACATTTTCTATGGCCGTTAACTCTCCCACTTTTTTGTCCCTGGCGTCGCACAAGACCATTCCGTACTGGCGCATGAACATGAAACCACTTGGTTTGCTGGCATTCTTTTGGGGAATGACTTTTCTGATAAGCGCATGTAACATGCCGACCAATCAACCATCCACCCCGACCGGCCCGAATGTTGTGTTCACTGCCGCCGCGCAAACGGTCGAAGCGCAATTGACCCAAAACGCTCTGCTGATTGCTGTAACCCCAGCTCTGACAACGCCGCTCCCCACGGCGACCAATGCCCCCGCCGCAGAAACAGCCAGCACGCCAACCCCTGCCCCCGTTTCAGAAACGGTCACGCCACCCGGCAACAACTCTCCCTCTTGCGATGCCGCCCGCTTTGTGGCCGACGTCACCATACCGGATGGAACCCAACTTGGCCCCGGCGCGGCCTTCGTCAAAACCTGGCGGCTCAAAAATACAGGCTCTTGCACCTGGAATACATCCTACTCCCTGGCCTTCGATGCAGGCGATGCAATGGGCGGCCCAGCCAATCTGCCCCTGCCCGGCGCGGTTGCCCCAGGACAAGAAATTGACCTTTCGGTCTCGTTAATCGCGCCCACCAAAGCCGGCAAATATCGCGGCTACTGGCGGCTGCAAAATGCAACCGGACAAACACTCCCCGTCGAAAAGGGATATAACGGCAGGTCGTTTTTCGTAGAAATCGAAGTCAAGTCAGGCACTTCAGAGAGCGGCCCGGTCAAATTTGCCGTCGCCAGCGTAACTTTCAATACAGAACGAAGCGGAAGTTGCGCAGCGGGAAAGTACACCATCACGGCGACTATCACGGTCAACAAAGGCGGCTTAGTGACATATACCTGGATTCGCAGCGATGGCGCAACCGGCCCGGCCAACAGTGGCTCGCTGGAATTTGATAAGGCTGGCAGCCAGTCAATTACGTTTGAGTGGACGACCAGCGCAAGCGGCCTGTGGGTTGATTTGTACATTGATGAACCCAATCACCAGCAATTTGGCCGAGCCATGCTCAATTGCCCCTAAATGAGCGCCCGGCTTGTTTTGTCTATCCAACGGCGGTCTCTTACTAGAGGCCGCCGCTTTTTTAGTCCGATGCGCAATATGGCGGGAACATTGCAGTCACTCCTGGCGTCTCATACATACATAAAGTTTATTTGTAAGAGGTCAAAATGCGTATCATCAAACTTTTTTCACTGACGCTCCTTTTTGTTGTGGGGCTTTCAGCCTGCACAATGCCTTATAGCACCCCCGATTCAGTCGCCACGCTCCAGGCCGTTTACACCGCCCAGGCAGCAACAGTCGCAGTCATCCAAACCCAAAGCGCACCGACCACAACGCCTACCCCCCTGGCGCTGCCTACCTTTCCGTTCCCCACCCTCCCCCCCCAAACATCTTTCCCTACGATAACCACCCTGCCGCAAAATACATCCACATCTATCCCAGCCGTCACGCGCTGTGACCAGGCCGCCTTTGTAAAAGATGTCAGCGTGCCAGATGGAACGGTATTGGCCCCCGATGCGCAATTCACCAAAACCTGGCGGCTGCAAAACGTTGGCTCCTGCACCTGGACGACCGCTTACGCGCTCGTATTTTCCAGTGGGAGTAGGATGGGCGGCGCGGCGGCAGTTAACCTGCCGGGCGAGGTATCTCCCGGCCAGTTCGTAGATGTCTCCGTCAAACTCACCGCGCCCCTGGCTGATGGCGCTCATACCGGCTATTGGATGCTGCGCAATGCCAGCGGGGTGATGTTTGGGCTGGGAGAGAACGCCCAACGACCGTTTTACGTTTCCATCAAGGTCATTGGCGATATGACAACGGTTTTTGATTTCGCGGCTGAATATTGTCACGCCGATTGGCGCTCTGGCGCGGGCGACCTGGGCTGCCCGGGCAACGTAGGCGGCAAGAAGGGCTACGCCATTGATGTCAACAACCCGCAATTGGAAACTGGACAAAAGTACAGCGGCAAGGGCCTGCTCACCGTGCCAGAACGGGTCAACAACGGTTACCTCTCCGGCTATTACCAACCATTCAGCGTCCAAAAAGGTGACCGCTTCCGCGCCATCGTCAACTGCGAATACCAGTCCACCGGTTGTAACGTGATTTTCCGCCTCGATTACCAAATTGGCAACAGCAAAATCAAGACGTTTTGGAGTTTCAACGAAATCTATGATGGACTGTATTACACGGTTGACCTCGACTTGAGTCCCCTGGAAGGCAAGGACGTAACATTCATTCTGACCGTGCTGGCAAACGGCAGTGCAAACCTTGATAAGCCGCTTTGGGTGGCCCCGCGTATTCAACGCTCCTCGAAACTGATTACCCCAACCTCCACCCCCACTCGCACCCCCACCGCCACAGTCACTGCAACAGCCCTGCCGCCCACCCTGACGCCCACTGCCACAGCGACCATCACAGAGACGCCCACCCCAACCCTGACCCCCACCGAAACCGCCACACCAACTGAAACGCCAACCCCTTAAGTGATTAAGTTATAATCGGGGCAGCAGCCTGTTGATTCAGGCAGGCCGCAAACTTTGGAGGTCCAATGAACCGTTTTCAAAAACCAATACAGGCATTCCTCATTCTGGTTGTCTTTGCCGTTCTCACCGGCTGCACCCTCACTCAGGCTGCCGAACCTACGCCCACGGCGGTTGATGTGAACGCCGTGATGACATCTGCAGCGGCTACTGCCTTTGTGCAATTGACCGAAATTGCCGGGTTGGCAACAGCTACCCTGCCGCCAACGGCCACATCCACCCCAACTTTAGAAGTTACCATAGCTCCTGTTGAAACGCAAAATCCAAGCGGAGATGCCACTGCCGTTCCACCGCCGCTGGTCATTGGCATTACCGATACCCCCTCCCTGCCCGGCCTGCCCACAGCCATTCCCAGCTTTACACCGGCACCTCAGGTGGGCGGCGTGGCGACCCCGCAACAGCTTTGTAAAAACGCTGTTTTTGTCGAGGATGTCACCGTTCCCGATTACACCCAGTTCAAACCCTGGGAAAAGTTTTACAAAATCTGGCGGATGCAAAATACTGGCACCTGCACCTGGGATGAAGGCTTTTACTTTGCCGGCTGGTCTGGGCCGCCAAGCATGGCAACGAACCAGAATGTCTGGAAAATCAAAGAAAAACACCAGTTCGTGGCGCCCGGCGCGGTGGTTGATATTGGCATCAACATGTACGCCCCAGGCGACCCGGGCGAGTATGTGGCCCACTGGAGTTGGTATGATGACCAGGGCAAGCCATTTGGACAAAGCGTGACGGTGGTGATCGTCGTTGTGAAATAAAATCAACAAGTGGAGAAAGCCGCTGGCACCCCCAGCGGTTTTTATTTGCCCGTATAATTGGAATATGCCAACCACAACACCGGTTATTCCACCGCTTTTTCTCGAACGAATGTCGCGCTTCCTCGGCGAGGAATATCTTGCTTTTGAAGAATCGCTTTCTGCCGCGCCCCAAGCCGGCTTGCGGGTGAACACCCTCAAACTCGCGCCAAAGGACTTTGAGAACATCTCACCGTTTACGCTCGGTCAGCGCGTGGCGTGGTGTCGGTCGGCATTCTTGTTGGAGGGTGAGGAGAAGCCAGGTAAGCACCCCTATCACCTGGCCGGGTTGTATTACTTACAAGACCCCTCAGCCATGGCCCCAGCAGAATTGCTGTTTTCGATTCCGATGCGTGAGGGCGAACGGGTCCTTGACCTATCGGCTGCCCCGGGTGGCAAAACCACCCACCTGGCGGCCTTAATGGGCGGCAAGGGGCTGCTGGTTGCCAACGAAATTAAAAACAAACGGGTAGGACACCTGGCCCAAAACGTGGAACGCTGGGGCGCGGACAATGTGGTGGTGACGAATGAATCACCAGAGCGGCTGGCCGACCATTTTGGAGCGTTCTTCGACCGGGTGCTGGTGGATGCGCCCTGTTCTGGCGAAG
Organism: Anaerolineales bacterium; assembly: GCA_034432755.1. GTDB lineage: Bacteria > Chloroflexota > Anaerolineae > Anaerolineales > Villigracilaceae > UBA5195. The sequence goes on along the minus strand of DAOUBQ010000035.1, from coordinate 20,738 downwards.
GCATGTTCCGCAAAGATAGGGGCGCCCGGCTCGATTGGTCACCGGAGATGGTGGCAGGCTGCGCCGGCCGACAGGGCAACATCCTGAGGGTGGCGGCCAAACTGGTGAAGCCGGGCGGTTATTTGTTGTATTCCACCTGCACCTTTGCCCCCGAAGAAGATGAGGGCGTGATTGCGCAGCTGTTGGATGAATTTCCGCAGTTCGAGGTTGTTTCGTTGCCGTTGTTCGATGGGTTCGAGCGAGGAAAACCGGAGTGGCTGCAAGGAAAAAGCAAAGAGCGCCGCGAACTGGCTGGCGCGGTGCGCTTGTTCCCGCACCGGTTGCAGGGCGAGGGGCATTTTGCCTGCCTGCTCAAGAAAACAGAGGTGAGAACAGGTTTAGAAGCGGAGAAACAGATAGGAAAACGAAAGAAGGCGCGAACAACGGAACCACCCGACTTGCGGTTTTGGCGGCAGTTTGCCAGGAATGCGTTAAATGTTGATTGGGCAGAAGAACGCTTGTGCGTGGTTGGAGAGCGGTTGTATTATCTCCCCAACGAAAACCCCGATTTTGGCCGGCTGCGGGTCATCCATCCTGGAATTTGGCTCGGTTCCCTCAAAAAAGGACGATTTGAACCGGCCCACCCGTTGGCATTGTCATTGAAACCGGGTGAGATGAAGAACTTTGTCAGTTTTTCTGCCGATTCGCGTGAGTTGGCGGCTTACCTGCGCGGCGAAAGCCTGGAAGTGAATGCGCCCGACTGGACGGTGGTGTGCGCCGATGGCTGGCCGCTGGGCTGGGGCAAAGGCGTGCAGGGGCTGCTGAAAAATCACTTTCCGCGCGGTTGGATGTGAAGTTTTATTCTATAGTTAAGTCTTATTCAAAATGGAGGAAAAATGGACCCTGTGAGCCTTGCGCCTGCGGTTTTGACCACCCTTGCCCCGTATCTCACCAAAGCAGGCGGCAAACTGGCCGATGCGTTGGCCGAAAACGCGCCAGAGTATGCCGGGAAGTTATGGACGGCGATTGTGGAGAAGTTTAACAGCAAGCCCGCGGCCGAAGAAGCGGCCCGCGACCTGCTCGAAAACCCCGCCGATGCCGATAATCAGGCTGCGTTTCGCAAAGAAATTCGCAAAGTTGCCGAGGAAGACCCGGCCTGGCTGGCCTTGCTGACCAATTTGCTGGCAAAAGCCCAGGCTGAGGCAGCCCAGCAGACCCAAATAAGCGGGGATAAAAATATCGTGGTCAATGTGGGAGGCAATGCGCATGGGAATATCGTCATCGGCTCGAACAATACGGTGAGCGGCAAATAACCGCCTGGGAAAGATTTATGGCGCAAACGGCCAACATTCGCGTGGAAGGCAATATCGAAGGCAGTATCGTTGTCGGCGATAATAATTTTGTCGTTAATGCGAATTATGGGACAATGATTTACAAACAGGCTGCCCCACAGGTCAGGCTGCGTCAATTTGCGCCCCAGCCGCCGCGCGCCCCACATGGGTTTGTCAACCGCTCGGTAGAATTGGCGAAACTCGAAGACTGGATAGCCTCCAACGAAATTGTCCTGATTCACGCGCCGGATGGGATGGGCAAAAGCGCTTTGCTGCACCAGGCTGCCCGCAGCGAGGCGGCCAAAGCCATGCCCAACGGCGTCATCCTGCTTGAACCGCCTGGGTTTGAGAGCCAGGCGCTTGGCCCCGATGACGTTTGCCAGCTACTGTTCGACGCCCTGTTTGAATCGGACCCGCCGATGAAGGTCAATTCGGTCACGGCGCGCACGTATCTCTCAAACACGCGCCCGCTGGTCGTGTTAGATGAAGTCCCCCTGCCGCCGATGTTGCAGCGCAGCCTGCCCGACCTGGTTCCGCAGGGCGCTTTCTTGCTCAGCGCCGACCTGCCAACCGGGGGTGATTTTCAACGCCTGCCGCTTGGCCCGCTCCCCAGGGATGAAGCAGCGCAGATGTTGGCAGCGCGTGCCGAAGTGGCGCCCAGTGAAACGCTCAAATATATCTGCAGGTTACTGGAGGATGTTTCGCTGGCCGTCATCATCACGGGTAATTTGATGCGTGAGACCGGCATGACCCCTGAGGAGACGCTGAATGCGCTGGGGAAAATTCCGGTGGGCGGCGCAGACCCGATTGCCATTGCGCTCGACCGGGCCTACACCCTGGTTTTGAACAAACTGGATGATGCGGAGCGCAAGGTTCTTTCGGCAGCGGCCCTCACACCGGGCGTTTCGATGTCGCCGGGGTGGTTCAGCGTGGTACTGGGTGCAAATGTGGATGCAGCCATTGAGCGATTGAAGGCGCTGGGATTGCTGTATGCCAACAGCCCGCGTCTGCGTTTGCCGCCGGGCTTTCGGCTGGTCGCTCGCCGCCAGTCACTGTTGAACGAGGCTGTCGTTTTTCCGAAACTGGTTTCTTACTTGCTAGAGGGCGCAAAGCAAGGACAGGATTTTATTGCCGCCGAGCTGGGGAATTTCTTGGGCGCACTGGATTGGGCCGTCAGAGCGGAGCGTTTGGCCGATGTGATTGCCCTGGCGCGAACGCTCGCACCCTTCTTGTGCTTGCGCGGTTTATGGGATGTCTGGAGCCGGGTGCTGGATTTTGCCTTGCACGCGGCAGTCCGGCTGGGTGACCGCGCTGCCGAAGCCTGGGCGTTGCACGAGAACGGCGTGCGGCTGGTTGGGCTGGGAAACCTCTCACAGGCCAACGAACTATTCAGGCACGCGCTCAACTTGCGCCAAAAATTAGGTGATGAGGTTAGTGAGGCTTATACCCGCCATAACCTGGAGTTTCTGTTTCCTGAGACGCGGCCGGCGCATCGCGCCTCCCGCTTCCACCCGGCCGGGAAAATCCTACTGACCCTGCTGGGATTGCTGCTCGCAGTGGTTATCCTGTACTGGGTGTCTGTCACAGACCCATTTTCGCCGACCCCAACGCCTACATCAACCGCCATTGCCACGCAGACTCTCACGCAGACGCCAACCGCCACGCCAACGCGCCTGCCGACAGTCACGCCCACCGCCGATGTATCTGCGCCGCAAGTGGGAGCGATTCAGGTCGAACCATCCCTATCTTTTTATGGGCCGGGCGCAACGGTATGCAGCCTGCCGGGGGGCGTCGTTGTCAGTTTGGAAGCCTTCGACCCGGCGGGGATTGCCAGCGCGGAGGCGCGGTATCGTTACTGGAGCGGCAGCATTTATGGGGAGTGGTATCAGGCAGACATGACCAGGAAAGAAAACGACCGGTTTGTTCTGCAAATTGACCATAACGAACAGGAACGCGCGCTGCGCTCTCTGGATGGCCAGGACGGGAAACTGGAATGGGAGGCAACCGTGCGGGATAGATTCGGTAACGCCGTGACCCTTCTCGGCCCTGTGGCAGTTATCAATTATTCGCGCTGCGAGGCCAATCCGCCGGTCATTCTGCGCCCTGCGGCCAGGCCAAATCCCGTTTACTATGGTGATGTGGCGTTGTGCGGTGGCATGTATCCAACCCAAACGGAGATCAGCGCCCTGGTTCAGGATGAATCGGTTCTCAAACAAGTCTTCGTGCAGTATTATTATCGGCGCGGCGCTTCGAAAGGCCCGGTGTATACCCTGCCTTTAGGCCAGTGGGGAAATGCCCTGTACGGGAGCCTGCTCGACCACGACAAAAATAACCTGGCAGCCAAGACCTTGAAGGAGAAAGAGGGCTTTTTCGTCTGGCAAATCATTGCAGTGGATGAGTTTGACAACCAGGCCGAAAGCAATGAAATGAGCGTTCCGATTGAATATCGCTATTGTCCTCCGCCAGGGTGAGAATTTTCTGGCGAGGCATACCCTGCCAGGGCTGGTGCAGATTTCTTAACCTTCCTGACGCATCCATCGTTTCACGGCCTCTCTGGGGTGCTGGTGGTTTTTCATGCAGCCCAGCAAATCCGTAGGCGAGTCGGCCATGCAAATCATGCGGCGGTGTTCGGGGAAGATGAATCCCTCCCTTTCGGCGTGGTCAATGGCGGCCATGAGCGGTTGGAAGTATCCGCGTGTGTTGAGCAAGCCAATCGGTTTTTCGTGAATGCCAATCTGACCCCAGGTAATCGTCTCGAACAATTCGTCGAAAGTCCCAAACCCGCCGGGCAGGGCAATATAGCCCTCGGCCAGTTCGTACATGCGGGCTTTGCGCTCGTGGATGGTAGGGGTGACTTCCAAGCGGGTGAGGCCGAAATGCGCCAGAGCCGTGGTGTTCATGCTCTCAACGATAACGCCAATCACCTCGCCGCCCGCCTGCAGCGCGCCATCGGCGACTGCGCCCATGATTCCGGTTTTGCCGCCGCCAAAGATTAAACGGATGCCGTTTTCAGCCAGGACCCGGCCCATGAAACGGCCAGCCTGTTTATAGTGGGGATGGATGTCATCAGATGAACCGCAGTAGACGCAGATAGAGTCCATAAGATACCTCGAGTGAGTGAGAATAGTATAGTCTATCATCAAGTTAGAGTTGCGTTAGATTATCTGCCTGGCTCTTGCACCACTATTTTAAGAGTCATAGAATAAAGCGGAAGGTGAATTATGGAATATAAGGATTACTACAAGACCCTGGGAGTTTCGCGTTCGGCCAGTGCCGATGAAATTCGCTCGGCGTATCGCAAGCTGGCGATGAAGTATCACCCTGACCGCAACGCCGGAAACAAACAGGCGGAAGAGAAGTTCAAAGAAATCAACGAAGCCTACCAGGTGCTTTCTGATTCACAAAAGCGCGCCCGCTACGACCAGTTGGGCAGCGCGTATTCCGATTACCAGCGGCGCGGCGGCGCGCCCGGCGGATTCAACTGGGGTGAGTGGACAACCGGAAGCCCCTACGGTTATGGAGGCGCGCAGCAGGTCAACCTGGACGAATTGTTTGGCGGCGCAGGCGGTTTTTCTGACTTTTTCCGTTCCATTTTTGGCGGCATGGGCGGCGGCGTAGCCGCCTCCGATTTTGGGATGCCGCGCGGGCAGGCCGTTCACGCGCCAGAATATCCTGTTTCCATTTCACTGCAAGAAGCCTATGAAGGCACAACCCGCCAGTTTGCGATTGGCGAAAGCCGCAAGCAGGTTAAAATTCCACCGGGCGCAAAAACTGGCACCAAAATCCGCGTGGCAGATGCCAATCCCGGCGGCGGTGATATTTATCTGAAAGTGACGGTGGAGCCTGACCCCAATTTTGAGCGCGAGGGCGACCACCTGACCACCACCACCACGATTGACGTGTTTACCGCCTTGCTGGGTGGTGAGGCCGAAGTGCAGACCATGACCGGGCGCGTCAAACTGACCATCCCGCCGGGGACGCAGCCGGAGCAAAAATTTCGCCTGGCCGGACGTGGCATGCCTCGATTAAAAGACCCACAGACGAAAGGTGACTTATTCGTTAAGGTCAAGGTGCATGTCCCAAAGCAATTAACTGCCGAGCAAAGGCGATTGATTGAAAAAGCGCGCGATTTGATTGCTCACTAATGTGTCTCTGTTTCTATCTCCATTTGATGAGAGTCCATTTTATGAAAAAAAGTATCCGTTTCTTCGCAGTGATTTCTGTTCTGGTTTTGGCCGCGCTGGCCTGTAAGACGTTACAACCTGATTCTGCCCTGTTCATGACCGCCACAGCCACTGTGCCTTCAACGGTTTCATCCACCCCAAGCACGCTGCTTTTAGAAAACCCGTCTGCAGCCGTTAATTCCGCAACGATGGTTTCAGAACAGGATTTACTGGTTTCTTTGTATGAGCGGGTTATTCCGGGAATCGTCTCAATAGAGGTTGCCACCAGCAACGGCGGCAGCCAGGGGACGGGTTTTGTGTATGATAAACAGGGCCACATCATTACCAACGAGCATGTTGTTGAGGGGCAAACGGCCATGCAAGTATCGTTTACTTCGGGCTTCAAAGCCTACGCTAAATTGGTGGGCGTGGATAAAGATTCAGACATTGCCGTTATCAAGGTTGATGCACCTGAATCTGAATTGTTCCCGCTCACCCTGGGCGATTCATACCAGTTGAAGGTCGGCCAGAAGGTTATTGCCATTGGCAATCCCTTTGGCTTGAGCGGCACGATGACAACCGGCATCGTCTCGGCTCTGGGGCGCACTTTGCCCTCGAACCGGCAGACCACCGGTGGAAGTTTCTTTAGCGCCGGTGACTTGATTCAGACCGATGCGGCCATCAACCCTGGCAACTCGGGCGGGCCGCTCTTCAACCTGAACGGCGAGGTGATTGGCATCAACCGCGCGATTCGCACCGTTTCCTCTACAGCCAGCGGTGAGCCGGTTAATTCGGGCATTGGTTTTGCCATTTCCATCAACATTGCGAAGCGGGCGGTGCCAGCAATCATCAAGAACGGCAAATATGATTATCCCTACATGGGCATTTCTTCAGTGGACAATTTAGGAATCGAAGAAATCAAGGCGTTGGGTCTCTCAAGATTTACCGGCGCTTATGTCACAACCGTCGTTCCGGGGGGACCGGCAGATAAGGCCGGCATTCGGGCTGGAACAAAGGATGTGGGCCTTGGCCCCAACCTGCTGGGGGGCGGCGACCTGATTATTGGCATGGATGGCGTGCCGATTAAGAATTTCGATGAACTATTGCGCTATCTCATCAACTACAAAAGCCCCGGCGATACGCTGGTGCTAACCGTGTTGCGGGATGGCCAGCAGCTGGATATCAGCATCACACTGGATAAGCGGCCCTGAACTGCGATTGAGATGTTCAAAAACACCGGCTCATTCAAGCCGGTGTTTTGGTTAAAACTCCCGCCCATTTTTGCTTGCGCATTTTATTCTTGCGCTGTATAATAGAATAAACGTTCTAAAAAAAAAAGGAGGCCAAGATGAATGTCGGTATGCTGTGGCTCGACAGCGAAAAAACATCGAACGTCGCAGCGATGATTGCCAACGCGGCAACCTACTACCAGAAAAAATACGGCCAGGCGCCCAACCTGTGCTTTGTGCATCCCAGTCTGCTAGAAAACACCGACCAGAACAAGGACAATGCAGACATCGCCGTTAAATCAGATAAAACCATTCTCCCCGGTTTGTTGTGGATTGGCGTGGAGGACCAATTGCCCGCCGGGGGAGATTGAAGGAATCGCCAGGTCGGGAAAAGGAAAAGCCCAAATATAAAACCCCTCGCTCCGGAATCTCCCATTCCATGCCCTCCCACTTGCCGGGACACCGCAGAGCCGAGGCCGGGCATGTTGACTGGCAATCCCGACTCTACACCAACGGCATTGCGCTATGCAGGGGGCCTCGCGCAACGCCTGAAACTGGCATCACGCAAGGGCAGTCTTTCGAGGCTGCCCTTGCTCATTGTGCCTTTGTTTTATGGAATATCCCGCGCAAATTGAACAAAACGCTGGCCGCATAAAGGACCAGGTAACGATAAACCATCGAACGTTGACCGAAAAACGAGACCGAGGCTGGCCGCTTCGGTCTCGTTTTTATCGTCGAATGTCAACGGTCTTTAATCCAGATTCCCCGTAATCGTCGCCATCTTCAGTTCGCCAATAGCCTTGGTAATCTGGATTTCGCGCGGGCAGGCCAGGGTGCAGTTGAAAGCCGTATGACAGCGCGCCAGGCCGCTCGTTTCGCTGATGATTTCCAGCCGTTCGGCAGCGGCTTCGTCGCGGTCGTCAAAGATAAAGCGGTGTGCTGTTACCAGGGCTGCCGGGCCAAGGTAATCATCACTGCCCCAGAAGGAGGGGCAGGAGGTGGTGCAGCAGGCGCACAAGATACACTTGGTGGTGTCATCGAATCGCTCACGCGCCTGCGGACTTTGCCTGCGCTCCTTGCCATCGGCGGGCAGCGGGCTGTTGTTGATGAACCAGGGCAAAACTTTTTTGTAATTGTCGAAAAACGGTTCCATATCAACAATCAGGTCCTTAATGACCTTCAGCCCCATAATGGGGTCAACGGTGATTTTATCGCCCAAGTCGCGCACCAGCGTCTTGCAGGCCAGTTTGTTGGCGCCGTTGATGCGCATGGCGTCTGAACCGCATACGCCGTGCGCGCACGAACGCCGAAAAGAAAGCGTGCCGTCAATGTAGCCCTTCACATATTCCAGTAAATCTAACACGCGGTCGGTCGGCTGAGCTTCGATGACATAAGTCTCGTAATGCCATTTTTTATCAACTTCAGGGTTGAAGCGGAAGATTTTTAGCGTAACTTTCATGAGTGGCCTCCGGTCTATGGAGTGCAAAGGCTTGTCTTTGCCACGCCAGCAACAAGTTGCTGGGCTTAATACAATCAATATGTGCGCTCTTTGGGCTGGTACTTGGTGATGACGACCGGCTTGTAGCCAATCTCAAATTTGCCATCGCGGTTCCAGACCAGAGTGTGCTTCAGCCAGTTGGCATCGTCACGGTTCGGATAATCCTCGCGGGCATGGCCGCCACGGCTCTCGGTGCGATTGAGGGCCGAAATGGCCGTCACTTCCGCCACATCGAGCAGGTTGCCCAATTCCCAGGCATTCAGCAGCTCGGTGTTGAAAATCTTGCCGGTGTCGGTGACGCGCACCTGCTTGTAACGCTCTTTCAGTTCACGGACCGTTTCGAGCGCGCGCTTCATCCCTTGCTCGGTGCGAAAGACACCCACGTCATCGAACATCACCTTTTTCATCTTGTTCGAGAGGTCAGTCAGGTTTTCTTTGCCAGAACCGTTGCGCAGGGACTCGAACTGCTGGCGGGAGAACCCTTCGGGGTCAGCAGGCAGGGGCGCAAAATCAACGCCGTTGGCGTATTCGGCAGCCCGCAGCCCAGCATATTTACCAAACACCACCAGGTCGAGCAGCGAATTCGTGCCGAGCCGGTTCGCTCCATGAATAGAGACGCAGGCCACCTCGCCGGCCGCGTACAGCCCGGGAAAGACCGTCTTCTTGTCGTCAATGACCACTTCACCGTACTGGTTGGTTGGGATGCCGCCCATCGCGTAGTGCGCCGTTGGTTGAATGGGCATGGGCTGGGTCATTGGGTCAATACCCAGATACACACGGTTGAAGTCAATAATATCGGGCAGTTTCTTCAGCAGTTCCTCGGCGGTCACCTTGTAGGGTGTGCCATCTGGATTAGTGCGGCCATCGAGCGCAGCATATTTGTTGACCACTTCGGGACGCACATCGAGGTAAATGTAATTTGAGCCGTTAATGCCGCGTCCCTCGCGGATTTCGAGATAAATTGACCGGCTGATGACATCGCGCGAGGCCAAATCTTTCACGCGCGGGGCATATTTCTCCATGAAGCGTTCACCCTTGCCGTTGATGAGTACGCCGCCCTCGCCCCGTACGCCCTCGGTAATCAAAATGCCAAGTTTGTAGATTCCGGTTGGGTGGAACTGGAAGAACTCCATGTCCTCAAGCGGGATGCCGCGCCGGAAGGTAATCGCCGTCCCATCACCGGAGTAGGCATAAGCGTTGGAGGTGATTTCCCACACCCGGCCATGTCCGCCGGTGGCAAAGATGATACTCTTGGCGTGGAAGATGTGCAGTTCACCATCCGCCAGGCTGACTGCCACCACGCCCACCGCTTTACCATCGTTGATGAGCAGATCCAACACCTGAAATTCATCGAAGAAATTGACGTTGTTCTTCAGGCATTGCTGGTAAAGGGTCTGCAAAATCATATGACCGGTACGGTCGGCGGCGTGGGCCGCGCGCCGAACGGGTTTGCCAGTCACGTTGTTGGTATGGCCGCCAAAAGGTCGCTGTGAAATCTTGCCATCAGGGGTGCGGTCGAAGGGCAGGCCCATGTGTTCGAGTTCGAGGATGGCCTGCGGGGCCTCCTGGCACATGAACTCGATGGCATCCTGGTCGCCCAGGTAATCAGAGCCTTTGACCGAATCGTAGGTGTGCCATTCTACCCGGTCTTCTTCCAGGTTGCCGAGCGCCGCGCTAATTCCGCCTTGTGCCGCCCCAGTGTGTGAGCGGGTGGGGTATAGTTTACTAATGACAGCGGTTTTGGCGGTGCGCGAAGCGTATAGGCCAGCCATCAGCCCGGCGCCGCCTGCGCCTACCACCACCACGTCGAATTGATGCAGGTTTGCCATGAATTGCTCCTATGAAAACCAAATTACATACAGACCCATCAGGCTGAAGGCAATCATCGTCACAATGCTGAGGAAACGAACAATTTTGCGCCCCAGCGGTTTGACAATGTAATCATCGGCAATCACCACCAGGCCATGCACCCCGTGTGCCGTGGCAATCAGAACCAGGGTCATGGCGGTCAGTTTCCAAAACAAAGAAGCCCAGGGGTCCAGGTCGGGCAGAGCAGTGCTTTGGACATGTGTGACATTGGGAGTGAACATCCAGCGCATCACATCGGCAAAGTTCATGTGATAGCGTGCGCCCATTATCATAGCGCCTACAAACCCTACCAGCGCAATGGCGTGCATGGCGAGCGCCGAAAGGCGGGTGAAGAGCCACATTTGCATTTCAAAGTTAAAGCCGCGTTTGCTGAGCGGCACAACGCGCGGTTGTTTGTTCATGGTTAGACTCCCCTCAGCGCATTGCTCAAGATGACATAGACCGAAAAGCCATACAGCGGAATAAACACCGCAAATTCTACCCAAATAGCCTCACGTTGGTATTCCAACAGTTTGGGCCACAGGTCGAGAATAGTAATGCGCAACCCATTGATGGCATGGAACATCACGCAGAAATAGATAAAAATTTGGAAAGGCCAACTTTCGTAAATATCGTTCAAGAAGCGCCCGCCCGGCCCGCTGATGAACGAGGCCAACACGTGCATGGCAATAAAAATAGCCATGCCAATTCCGCCAATGCGGTGCAGAATGAACGTGAGAAACGGCCCTTTTCCTTTATAGCCCAATGCCGTAAACAGGCTGACATTCCTTGTCATGCCCATCGGTTCCTCCTTGTTCTAATATATTTGGTCTATGAATACAAAAAGCCAAGTGATTATCACATGCTGCAGATAACCAACAAAGTGACAATCGTCCTGCTTATTTCGTTTCAGTCATCATATAAAAAAGATGGTAATGACCTTTATAATCCTGTTTGTTGCAATGTAATCCGAAAACGTCGCTAAATTTTAATCGAAACCTTCTCTTTCTGCCTTCATCAAAAAGAGTGATTACAAATCATCTCACCCCAAGCCAAAGGAGGTGCGCATGTCAGGTTCAAACCGGGTTTCCCGGCGCGACTTCATCAAACTCACGACCGGAGCCATCGGGGGGGTCATCGCTGCCGGAGTGGGCATTCCCAGTGTCGGCTATCTGCTTGCCCCGGCCCTGCGCGAAGACAAAGCCAGTAAGCCGGTGGTGGTTGCCAACCTGGCCGATATTCCGGTTGGTGTTCCTTACCCGTTTTCCTTCACCGTCACCAAAGTAAATGGTTGGGAGCGCACCGCCAGCACGTTTGGCGGTTTTATCTTGCGTAAATCACAAGACCCGCAAGATATTCTGCTGCTCTCCAGCCGCTGCACCCACCTTTCGTGCCGTGTCAATTGGGACGAGGAGGCCCAGGGGTTTCTCTGTCCCTGTCACGATGCCATGTTTGACAAAGAAGGCAAGGTGATCAATGGCCCGCCGCCCGAACCGCTCGGTCACTTCGAGTACCAAGTGGATGCCGAGGGCAACGTCACCATCATCCCCGTCGAAAAGAAGGAAAAGTGACCATGCAAAGCACCTGGTGGAAAAAGATATTCGCCTGGCTGGATGAGCGCCTCGGCCTGAACGACCTGTATAAGAACCTTCTCGACCGCCCCGAACCGCTCGGCAACTGGTGGAACACCCTCGGCTCGGCCAGCCTGTTCCTGTTCTTGTTGCAAGCTGCAACGGGTATCTTCCTGACCGTCTACTATACCCCCTCGCCCGACCATGCCTACGACTCAATTCAGTACATCATGAACGATGTCGCTTTTGGCTGGCTGATTCGCGGCATTCATCACTGGGGCGCTTCGGCAATGGTGCTGGTGGTCTTCATTCACATGCTGCGCACTTTTGTCACGGCTTCTTATAAATATCCGCGTGAACTGACCTGGCTGGTTGGGATTGGCCTGTTACTGTTGACGGTTGGGATGGGTTTTACCGGCTACCTACTGCCCTGGCATCAGATGGCCTACTGGGCGACCACCGTCGGCACACAGATTGCAGGCAGCGTCCCCTTCTTGGGAGATTTCATCTTGAAATCGCTGCGCGGCGGGCCAGATTTGAGCGCGCTCACCCTGCAACGTTTCTTTGCAGCCCACATCTGGCTTTTGCCCGCCATGCTAACCGCGCTCATCAGCATCCACCTGTATCTCATCATCAAGCACGGTGAATCGCACTTCCCGGATAAGGAAGACTAGCCGATGTTCGAGTAGACCGAACATCGTATTGCGACCAACGGCAAACCGGTTTCGATACGCTCCGCTACTCAACCTTCGGATGGAGACCCTATGAACGATGAAACCAAGCAGAAAATCCACGAAAAGTACGAACGCGAACTCCAGCGCGGCGAGCGATTCTGGCCCGATAGCATTTACAAAGACGCCATCATGGCGTTGGCGATATTCGTCATTCTCATCCTGCTGGCAACCTTTGTCGGCGTTCACGATTCCCCCAAGGCCGACCCTTCGGATACCAGTTACATTCCCCGCCCAGAGTGGTATTTTCTGTTCCTGTTCAAATTCCTGGCGCTCTATGGGCAAATCCCGGTATTGGGCAAAATTGAATGGATTGCGACGATCCTCATCCCAGGCCTGGCCATTGGCGTACTAACCCTGCTGCCCTTCATTGATAAATCGCCGCGCCGCTACTATGCCAAACGCGCCCTACCGCTTGCAATCATGGGCATTGTGGTTTGGGGCATGGTGTTATTAACCTTGATGGCCGATTATCCGACCGTGGCTCATGATGGTACTGGCATGCCGGGCATCCTCCAAGCCATTGCCGGAATTGTCATTCCACTCATGGCTTACATCACCTTTGTGGTGATGGCTTACACCCTGCGCGAGCGCGCTGCGCGCGCCATTACCTGGACCGCCCTGGCTTCTGGCGCGCTGATGACCGGCTTCACCGGGCTGGCAATGGTGCTTTACCCACTGCCCGCCAAAGAGCAAGCCGAACACCCCACCACGCTGGTAGACCAAATTATGGCCGGGCAAGATTTATACTCCATTCACTGCCTCGAATGCCATGGCGAAGATGGCTCTGTTACGGTCATCGAAGGCGTACAAGGGCTAGAAGGCACTGTGGTCAGCCCCATCAACAGCCGCGATGTGTTATACACCCTCAATGACGCATCACTGGTAGAAACCATCGCGCATGGCCGCCCCGGCTTGGGCATGCCGCCATTGGGCAAAGCCTACAACCCAGAAGGCCTTACCCGCGCCGAAATAGACTACATCGTCACCTTCATACGCTACGCCTGGGACGACCGCTTCGAAATGCCCGCCATCAAGCCACTCTTTCCGCCCCTGGCCGAAAACGAAGTGCCATCTTATGATGTTCACATCGCGCCCATTGTCCAACGCTACTGCCTGTCTTGCCATCGCCCTGGAAAAGACAACAACGCCTACTTTATGGATACCTACGAAAACATCCTGAACAGCGGCAACAATGCCGACCGGAATATCATCGCTGGCGAGCCAAACAGCTACCTGTTGCTCGCCATTCAGGGGCAGGCCGTTCTCGATGAAACGGGTCAGGAAATGATTGGCGTCATGCCGCCCAAAGGCACGCTCAAGCCGGATGTCATCGAAGCCCTCCGCCGCTGGGTGCTGATGGGCATGCCGCGCACCGCCAAAGACGCCGCCAAATTGACCTGGCCGGCGCCATAAACAAAAATCACGGCTCGACAGAATCAACCAAACAGGAAGGCCATCTGTGACCAGGTGGTCTTCCTGTAATTTAATCCATGTATGTACATATCCTGGCTTACATAACCGTAGGGTTTTTACGCCTATATTTAAGTGCGCGTAAACTATAATATGCGGAGGTCATATCATCTGTTATCTTTTTGGGGCAAGACAAATGAATACGCTTAAAAACGCGGCATTGACAATCTTATGGGGACTATTTGCCATCGGCTTGCTGGGGTGCACACGAGCTGATGTAGCGAACACACCAGCCAGAATCGAGATAGATTCCCGGTTCATCGAGTTTTATAATTTAATGGGCGGTGAGCGCGTGCTAGGCAAAGCGCTCGGCCCGGCATTCCAGCGCGATGGAAAAATCATGCAATATACCGAAAACGCGCTGATAGCCTATGATGAGAGCAAGCCGGTGGGCGACCGATTCAACTTCGAGCCGCTCGGCGCTTCCTTCCAGGTCAGCGACCTGCCCCTGCCTGCCCCCGAAAACCAGATAGAGACTCGTTATATCAACGGCTACATCATTCCTGCCGAATTCGCGCCGTTTTTGGACCAATTGGGCGGGGTGCGTTTCACAGGTTATCCGCTCACCCAAGCACGCTGGAATCCCGAAAAGAGCCGCTATGAACAGTTCTTTGAAAAAATGGGATTCTACCAGCGGGAAGGCGAAACCCAGGTTCACCTGCTCCCTTATGGGTTGATTGCCTGCCGCGAGAAGCAAACTGAACCGGGTTGTTCTACTACCACACCCGATGCAATTATTGATACACAGTACCTGCCGCAGCCCTTCCTGCCAATAATTAAACGCCTGGGGCAGGATTTTACCGGCGCGCCGCTTTCCGAACCATATCTTGCATCCGACGGAATGCTGGAACAGGTTTATGAAAACGTCGTACTGACAGTCGAACCGCGCAACTTGCGCACCATTGGTTTGCGCTCTCTACCCCTGCTCACCGGTTATGAGAGGGGGCCGCTCGTTCCTCCTAGCAGCGACCCGCGCATGGTTTTCCTCCCGCTCGAATCAACCGGCAGATTGGGGCATAACGTTCCCCGGCCCTTTATCGAATACATCGCCGCGCATGGCGGCCAGGAGCTGGCCGGGTTGCCCATTACTGAATTGTTCGAGGAAAACGCCATTCGGCGGCAGTGCTTTGAAAATTACTGCCTCGATTACGACCCAACCGCCCCCGCTGGGGCCCAAATTCGCCCAACTCCGCTCGGACACATTTACCTGAGCGGCCAAAACTACCAACCGGCTCAAATTGGCCTGCTGGCCTGGGAGACAAATTCGCACCTGCCGCCAGGACAGGCACAGGTGCTGGGTGTTAGAGTGTATAACACCCTCACCAATCAGCCCATGAAAGATGTTGAGCCAACGGTTGAAATTCGCTTGACCAATGGAACAGTCAAAAAACTGGTTTTCCCGCCCACCTCCAGCGCTGGTAATGCCTATCTTACGGTTAACCTGCCCAACCTGAAGCCCGATGACCTGGTGGCTTATCGTGTGTGCGTCTCGCAGCCGGGCAGCACACCGGTTTGCGTCTCCGATAGTTGGCTGGTGCGCTAAACTTCACGGGCGGGCTTCGGCCAATACCTCCACCCGTGCGATGGGCGCGTCCGCGCTATAGACCACGAACCGGAACGGCAGCGGCTCTCCTGGCGCGAGCGAACCGCTCCACTCCCAGCGTCGAACTCCCACAACCTTTTCATCTGCATCATAAGCCACCCCCGCCAGCCAGACCGTGCTGGCGGGTTTTGACTCCGCAGCCAGCCAGGCCTGCCCCTCCACCTGCGCCGAAAGGCCGCCCCAGGCAATCCCAACCAGCAGGTTTTTAAGTTCGACCGGCAGGTAGCGCGCCGAGTCGGTCTGAATGGCGGTCAGCAGCTGCGCCTGTATTGCGCCAACGATTTGAACCTTCGGGAAAAAGGCAACCACCGGGAGCGTCTTTCCCGCTGGCAGGCCGGTCAGCGACGTAAGGGCTTCCTGACTCGCCACGAGCCTGCCTTCCACGTCGAGCAACGCGACCTGTACTTTGACATTCTCCAGACAACCATCGCCCGGATTGCTAACCGGGACAAAGCAGTAGATGCCCCCTCCAGATGGGTAACATGCGGCCTGGCCTAATTCAGCGGCTGCAGGCGGGGGCAAAGAATCGGCCAGGCGCGCCGCCGGGATTTGGATAACCTGCCCAACCGATAGGGCTTCAGGGGAGATGCCCGGGTTGGCAGCCAGCAACTCGGCCAGTGAAATGCCAGAGCGGCGGGCAATTTCCAGGAGCGTATCACCCCTTTTGATAGTATAGGTCGAGGGAGTGAGGCTGGGAATCGGTATTTCGGTGGCGGCGATGATGGGGGTGGGTTTGGCGGGAAGCGTTTGAGTGGCATAAGCCACCAGGCTTAACGGCAAAACAGGTTTGGGCGCGGAGGGTTGCGCCCCCGTGCAGCCTGTCAGCAGCAAGGCAGTCAGAAAAACGAGCAACCGTCGTTCGATTCGTAAAAATTCCATCCTTTGCATTATATCAATCTCAAATAACTTGCCCGCCTCACCGGGCTGTGCTAAACTCATAACATGAACCCCGAACTCATCCCATCCGAACCTTCCCCACAAGAGCGCATGCTTCAGCACGCCATCGAGGCCATTCGGCAGGAGAATTTTGCCCAGGCGCGCGATATCCTGACCAAACTGCTCAAGGCCGACCAGAACAACCCGGTCTATTGGGTTTGGATGAGCGCGGCAATGGAAACGCAAAAGGAACGGTTGTATTGCTTGCAAGCGGCCTATAAACTCGACCCAACCGACCCCGCCGCGCGGCGCGGCCTGGTTTTGATGGGCGCACTGCCGCCGGATGACTCCATCCAGCCCTTCCCAATGAATCATCCGCGCCCTTGGGAAAACAAGTTGAAATTGGCCGATGAAAAGCCCAAGACCAAAGGATTGAAGCGCTTAACGGGCAACCCGGTCTTTCGGCTGGCAGCCATTTTTAGCGTGGCTGGCCTGGTTATCATTGCCTCGGTGATTGGCTTGGGCGTGTGGATGGCAACTCGGCCCACCTCAACCCCGGTTGTGCAGGTGTTTACCCCCCGCCCAACCGTTACAGAGTATTCCACTGCGCTCTCGAACAAACCAACCCTGCCGCCGCTGGCCGCGCAGCTGGACGCAACTTATACGCCGACGCCGATTTACGGGGCGACCCCGCATGTGGGGGCGGCGCAAGATATTTATAAAGCCGCCCAAAATTCTCTCCTTAGGCAACAATGGGATAATTCGGTCAATATGTGGCTGCAACTGGCCACCGTAGAGCCAGGCTCGGTGGATGCGCTCTATTTTGCCGGGGAAGCGCGCCGCCTGGCAAAACGCTATGGCGAAGCACTGACCTTTTACAACGAAGCCATTCGTGTCAACCCCAATTATGCCCCCAGTTACCTGGGCAAGGCGCGCGCGAATTTGGGGCTAAACCCCAACCGCAATGTGTTGCCCGACCTGGATAAGGCGATTGCCAGCGACCCGAACTACGCCGAAGCCTACCTGGAACGCGCCCTCTATCAATTGAAACGCGCCAACTATACGGCGGCCCTCAACGATGTCAACGAAGCGGATGCGATTAATCCGGCCTCTCCGCTGGTGAAGATGACTCTGGCGCGGGTGTTAATGGCAACGGGCGAAAACAAGGCTGCGCTTGAGGCTGCCTTGGAGGCCAACCGGCTCGATATTACCATGTTAGAAGGCTATGTCGTCTTGGGCATGGCTTACCGTGCCAATGGCAACCTTGAGAAAGCGGTGGAAACGCTGGAAATTTACGTCCAATATCAGCCCGATAACGCCGAGGCATTTACCGTGCTGGGCGCGGCCTACTTCAATGAAGGCAATGACGAGGCCGCCCTCAAGAGCCTACAACAGGCCCTGCGCCTCGACCGCACCAGCTCCGAAGCCTATTATTGGCTGGGCGAGTTCTACCTGAAGAAGAGCGCAGCAGACGGACTGGCCGATGCCCGACGCGAGGAAAACCTCAAACAAGCGGTGGAGAACTTTGAAAAATCTGTGCAGTACAATGCAGAGTCGTTCCGCAATGCCGAGGGCCTGGCGCGCGCTTATCTGGCAAATGGCAAGTGGGGAAATGCCTATATCACGGTGGAAAAGGTCAAAAAGTTCATTGCGAACGATGTGGAGCGCGGACAATATTTTTACATTAGCGCAACGGCCAACCAGCAATTAAACGCCGTTGGCGCTGCCATTCGCGATTGGAATGCCCTGCTGGCCTTGCCAGAGGAGGCTGTGCCGCCCGAACGACGCGCCGAAGCACAGGAGCAGTTGGAGGTGTTGAAGACCCCCACCAAAGCGCCGCCCACCGCCACCGATACGCGCACTCCGCTGCCCACCCGCACGGTCACGGTCACCCCCACGCCGCGCGCAACCCGCCAGCCCTCGCTCACCCCTTCACCAACGAATACCCGTCAGCCAAGTGCCACCCCATGAGAAGCAACGTCCCGAAGGCCAAAAACCTTCGGGACGTTTTTGTTTATTTCCCTTTGCGGCAGGCCGGGCAGGGACACAAGGCGCGCAGGTAATGCCAGTTGTAGATGCCGTAGTCGTGGCCGTCATCCCAGACCAGAGTGATGCCGTAAGAGCCGGTTGCTTTGACGTTGACCAGCCGCGTGGCGGCAGATTCTTCCAGTTGAACGTGAAACACGTCTGGGTCGGGTTCGGGGGACATTTTTTCGTGTCCACCTCGGCACTGAGCGCAGGGGCAGGCGGCCCGCAAGAGAGAAAATGGGTAAATACTTTCGTGTCCATCGCCCCACTTAATCGTCATTTCCAGTGCTGGGCGGTTGGCAGTGATATTGATGGGTTTTTCTTTCACTTTTTCTCCATTATTATTGTGTGCATGTCATTTGCGAAGAACTGGTTCAATTTGCCGTTTATAGCCCAACGCAGGTTGCAGAATGAACTCCGCGTTACGGATTGGGCATAGGAATGGCTTCGAGAAAATTGGCGGCAGCCCACCCGGCGCGGCCATCGTCGTAATTCGAGACGACGTACCACCAGGTGTAGCCATCTTGTTCACGCGGGCCATCTTCGATGAGAAAGACTTCTGTATCAAAGCCCATAAATCGCTGGCTCGAACCCAACCCCGGCGCAGAACGAATATTCAAGCCTATGCCGCCCGTGCCAACAATCTGAACATAGATGCCCGTCGTCAGTTGCCCCGGCATGAGGGTTGCGGTGGGCGTGGGCGCATAAGGGTCAATGGTTGGAACCTGGGCTGGAACCGTACCGGTCGGGGCGGGAATGACCGTCATGGCAGCCATCAACCCTGCCGGATCGGGCCTGGGCGGAACCGACCAGGCCATCCAGGCGAAGGTCAGCGCCAGCAACAACAGGGCCACCAACACAGCGCCGGCCAGCGCGCGCGGGGTAAGGGCAGAACGGAAGTCAATTCTCATGGGTCAGGATTATGGCAGCAGGAAGAAGGCCAGTCCCAGGATGATATAAATGCCGAGCAGGGCAGCGCCTTCCAGCCAGTTCGATTCTCCATCGAAGGAAACCATCGCTGAAATGACCACGCCTGCCATTAATGCCAGCAATTCAAAGTTGTTGAAAATCAGTTGCAGCGGATGGCCCAGCAGCAGGCTGAGGAACACCAGCAGCGGGGCAATCAGCAGGGCAACTTGCAGGCTCGATGAAACTGCAATTTCCACCGAGATGTCCATTTTGTTCTTCCCGGCCAGTTCTACCGCCACCAGGTGTTCGGCCACATTGCCGATGAGCGGAACGAGGATAATACCCAGGAAAAACTCCGAAACGCCTAACTGGGCCATGACCGGTTCCACAACACCCACCAGCACCTCACTCATCCAGACGATTCCGGCTGTTACAACCGCGAGGACGATAATGGACGTGCGCATTGACCAGTGTGGGACGACCCCTTCTTCGACCGCGTGATGGTCGGTTGCGCTGGAGTCGCGCAGGGAATAAAGCAAACCCAACCCGTAGAGGCTCATCATCACCACCGCCACGCCAATGCTGAGCGCTTCGACTTTGACGCTGGTCTCGTCGCCAATCGAACCGGAAAACAGGGATGGAATGAGCATCGCCAGGGTTGCCAGCACCAACAAGATGGCGTTGCGTCCGGCCTGACCGGGATTGAATTTTTGGATGCCGTTGCGAAGACCGCCATAAAGCATCGAAATACCCATCACCAGCAACAGATTGCCTAAAATTGAGCCGGTGATAGAAGCCTTAACCAGCTCAAGCAGCCCAGCACGAATAGCAACGATGGTGATAATCAGCTCGGCGGCATTACCCAGAGTTGCATTTAAGAGACCGCCGATGCGCGGCCCAGTGTAATGTGCCAGGGCTTCGGTCGCTGCGCCAATTAGCGAGGCGAGTGGAATCACCGCCGCCGCTGCCAGGATAAAAACAAGCAGCGGGCTCCAATGTAACAGGTATTCTCCCAACAGGGCAAACGGAAAGGCCAGCAACAGGGTATAAAGCGGATTTTTGCGTACTGTTTGCAAAAGCGCAGGCATAGAATTCTCCTCAACAAATGAATGTAGTGAATTGTACCCATTTTTGAACAATTGGGCAGTTCATGATTTCATCATCATTGCATCGAGCAGCCTGACAATACCATCGAGAATCATTTTACCGGATGTGTGTATAATTTAAAAACTCACCTTACGCAGCCAGTTGAACAGGATTGAGTTCCTGCAACTTGGCATAAGCGGCATGAATAGCGTGCAAGTACAGTTTGGATTTGAGCGCAAAATGATTGAGTTTGGTGCTGCCTTTGAGCAGTTCGAGTTTGATATAACCGCACAGAGCCGCAAAGAAATGATTGGTCTGAGTTGTCACCGTTTGGGTGGGTGACTTCTCCAGCGAAGCATTCTGTTTGAGCGACTTGTGATAGGGTTCCACGTTCCATCGTTTGTGATAGATTG
>DAOUBQ010000034.1:0-18270 GCA_034432755.1 Anaerolineales bacterium | reverse complement strand
ATTGGTTTCCTCTGCCAGTGGGTTTTGTTGTTGTAAACAAATCCTACCAGATTTACCAGTGCTCATCTCATTATTTTGGCGAAACTACAGTAAGGAAAATGCAGCGACCGCCAGGTTGGGCGGTCGCTGTTCTTCTTGAAGGTTGTTTTGGCAGCTCTTACTATTGCCCTTCCCAACAATTGGTGAAAAAATTGAGGCTACCCACCGGCAGCGCACATTCCAGCACGAAGCCGTCTGCAAAGCGCACGGTCAGGTCGAGTGAGCCAAGCGCAAAGGCCGAGCGGCGCGCATAAAAACGATAACCCACGCCAAAATGCTCCGACAGGGCCGGCACCTGCTTAAGCGGTAACTGCACCCAAACCGAGGGGTCGTTGGGCGCAGCCTGCAGAGAAGCGTGGAATTTAGACAGGGTTTGTTCGGCAGGTAAATCCATACGGCCCAAAACGCCCACAAAAGCCCCCACCAACACAATCACCAGGATATGCCCGGCCAGCCGCCTGGGGCGCGCCTTGGCAGATTCTTGGTGGATGAGTTGGTTGTGCCGCCGGGCGGTCCAGCGCAAGGCTGCCGCCGCCAACATGCTGACCCCGACCAGCGGCACGGCCATCAGGATGGATTGCAGGGTCACGGCCCCGCCCTCCGCGCCCATCTGAAAATAAAAGACGACCGCCAGCAGGGCCGTGATAATTGCGCCGCCCGCCACAATTCCCTGGTATTCCTCCGTGAACCAGCCCGCAATGACCCCGGCCAGCCCAAAAGCCGCGCTGAACCCTACCCACATCCCGAAGAGATGGACCCAATCCACGCCCAGCGGCAGGTTGGGGAAGGAGTAGACGTTAACCAGCGCATTCGACAGGATGAAGGCAGATGCGGCCAACGCACCGTAGAGCGCGGCGGGCAGCATCCGCTCACTGCGCTGCAAAAGATTTTCGTTCTGCAAAGAAGTGAGAAAAGATTTGAGTAAATTCATTGCTTGCCCACTAAAAACGTCCCCGGTTTGAGCATCTTCTGCTCGGCTTTTTGGAGCAGTTCCTCAAAGGTCATCGCTTCTTCGTGGAAAGATGCCACCCAAACCCAACTTGCACGCCCACCGATGAGGGTGTTGGTGTTCGAGGGCTGGGTTTCGGGACAAAGAATGAAGAGAAGCAAAAAGACCAGGTTTTTCTTGAAGCGGCTCATTGTCTGTCCTTGTCATGGAGGTCGAAATCTCCTAACTTTGGCAAAAACGAGAGATTTTGGATGACAAAGCGTAGAATAGTATTTTATCGCGTAATTGGTAAAATACACGCTATGTTAGAACAATTCCAGTCCCGCCTGCCGCGCGCCTTACAGGAGCGATTCGCCAGCCTCGCCAGCCCCTTTGACATCCAGCAATATCTCGATTCGATGCCCTACATCGCCGAGGAGCGTGACCGCTCACCGTTGAACGTAATGCAAGATAACCAGTGTCACTGTCTCGATGGCGGTTTCCTGGCTGCCCTGGCGCTGTGGCAACTTGGATTCCGTCCCCTGCTCATTGACCTGGTTCCCGACCCCGGCGCGGACGATGACCATGTGCTGGCGCTCTATCAAATCGAGGGGCGTTGGGGCGCAGTCGCCAAATCGAACTACGTCAACCTGGGGTTCCGCGAACCAGTATACAAGAACCTGCGTGAGCTGGTGATGACCTACTTCGAGCATTATTGCAGCATCCACCAGACCAAAACCCTGCGCGGCTATACCCGCCCGTTTGACGCCTCGCGCTATGTTAACCTGAATTGGGCCTGGGACGAAGCCGGAGCGAACCAACTCTACCAAATTTTCTACCGCCGCAAGCCCGTTCCCCTGATAACGCCCTCCATGGCCGCCCGCCTGCAACGGATACCCGACCGGGTTTATCGCGCCGAAACGCTCTACACAGACCTGAACTGGTCATTTGGTAACCGGGAAGGGCCTTGAACTGGCAATCGAAGGGGCTGTCCAAAAAGTAGGGCGAAATAGCATTTCGCCGATATACCTGGCGCTAATTCAAAACGGCGACCACCATCTCTGGCGGTCGCCGTCTGTTTTTTGGGCTTTTTAGACAGCCCCTTGATGATAGGAAATTCGCTGTTTACTTCTTGAACCCGCTAAACTGGACTTCGCGCAACTCGTCAAACCAGACTGTGCCATAGTTGCCGCCAATGTGGAACTTCCAATCCAGTCCGGCCCAATCTTTGCCGAATTTTTCGCGGTATTTGATGATTTGAGTCGGGTTGGCCGGGTCCCACCACACTGCCAGGAATTCGCCATCTGACCCAACGGCCATCAGCACGCTATACCAGGTATCAGCCTGCGGGCGGAAGTTACCGTTCAAGTTGTTGAAAGCCACCGGGTTGTTCTTGCGCCACAGGTTCGACTGCGGGTATTTTTCCACGATAATCCCAAAGCGGCGGTAGCCCTCGGTATCCCAGGCGCCATGGTCCAGCAGCATTTCAAAATGAGCATTGGGCGCAGCGTATTTCACATTTAGAATCAGCCCCTGACCTTCCGCAAAATCGCGCGTATCCAGCGAAAGGCCGCGCCAGCCATCGCCGACGACTTCCAACATGCCGTCTTTGATAACGCCGATGTCCATGCCCCAGCCCAGGTTTTCGTCGAAGGGGTCGTAGTAGGTTACGGTCAGGTCTTGCAGGAATTGCGCGGCGGCCGAGGGCGGCTCGAGGGTGGGCGTGGGCGGGATGGGTGTGGCGGTGGGGGGAACAGGCGTCTGCGTGGGGATGGGGGATGGTGTTAGCGTGGCCGAGGGAATGGGCGTGGCTGTTGGCGGTAGTGGGGTTGGCGCGGGCTGACAGGCCGCCAGCAGGGCCAGGGTCAGGCTGAGCAAAATAAGGCGAGTTTTCATGGTTTCTCCGATTGGGAATGAATTGGTGATTCCACCTGCCAGAATTGTGCCATAATTGAAAGCGATTCATCGTCAAAGAAAATTTTCGAAAACATGACTGACCTCGCCGCCTTACTCCGCCGTTACCGTAAACGCGCCGGCCTGACCCAAAAAGGGCTGGCCGGGCGCATCCATTTCCATCATAGCGTCATCAGCCGCACCGAAACACTTGGCAGCGGCTACCTGCCTTCTGAAACCTACCTGGAGGCCTTCGGTCAGGGTCTCGAACTCTCCGCAGCAGAGCAGGAATCTCTCCAGTTGGCGCTGGAAGCCTCCCGGCAGGCCGTTTCTTTGCCCCAGACGGGTGCAGATGTCCCCGTCTGGCGGGTTTCGCGTTATTTCGTCCCTGTCCTGGTTTTCGTAGTCTTTCTCGCCTTTGTGGGTCTCTACCTGGCAGCGGTCTTGCTGCCCTCGATTTCCAGCGCCGCCTCGGCCCCGGCAGACTACCGGGCCGTGCCTGCCGGGGGCGCGTTGTATGTGGATGATTTCGAGAACGGCGAACTCTCGAATTGGCGCAATCTCAACGATGGCCGCTGGGAGATTCTCCCGCTGGAGGGTGGGTTTGGCCTGGGCGTGCAAAACCAGCCCCCAGAGAGCGTGCCGAATGCCTACCTGCTCATATCCGACGATTGGGTGGATTACGCCTTTAGCGTAGACGTTGTCTTTCAATCCGGTCAATATGAACAGATTTACCTGGTGGCGCGCAGCGCCCGCCAGCCCAATTGTTCTGGCTACCGGGCGGGTGGCAACCGACTGGGGGTCACTATCTTCCGCTTCGATGATATGGGCGGAGACTGCCAGGGCGAGACGCTGGCCGAAAACCCCGCCTACCCGCTGCGTTCTGGCGCGCCCTACAATTTGCGCCTCGAAGTACACGGGGCAGAGATTCGTTTCTTCGTGAATGACCAACTGGCGGCGCAAGCCCAGGATGACAAATACGCTCAGGGCGGGCTGGGGCTGCTGGCTTACCAGGTACAAATGGCGTATTT
Source organism: Anaerolineales bacterium (assembly GCA_034432755.1). Lineage (GTDB taxonomy): Bacteria > Chloroflexota > Anaerolineae > Anaerolineales > Villigracilaceae > UBA5195. The sequence goes on along the minus strand of DAOUBQ010000034.1, from coordinate 14,379 downwards.
CGATAATGTGGTGGTGACAAAGTTGGGAAAATAGGCCAATTATTAGAATTAAATCAGACCAGATAGTCGGTTTTATGCTTAAATCACACCTTGGGAGTACAATCAAACCAACCGAGGGAAATTCGTGTCTCACTCTGCCGCATCACCTTCCAGTCCTGTCAACCTGCCGCTCATCGAGATGCGCGGCGTGGTTAAAACCTATGCCAGCGAAGCGGGCGAATTTACCGCGCTCAACGGAATTGACCTCAACATTTACCCCGGTGAGTTTTTGGGCATCATCGGCAAATCGGGTGCGGGAAAAAGCACTTTGCTAAACATGATAACCGGCGTAGACCACCTGACCAAGGGCGAGGTGATTGCTCGCGTAGGGCGCGAACCAGTATCGGTACATACCCTCACCGAAAACGACCTGGCCTTATGGCGCGGACGCTCGATGGGTATCGTCTATCAATCCTTCCAATTGCTGCCCATGCTGACCCTGCTCGAAAACGTCATGCTGCCCATGGACTTGTGCGGGCTATACCACCCGCGTGAAAGCCGCCGCCGTGCCCTGGAACTGCTGGAGATGGTGGAAATCGCCGAACACGCCAACAAACTCCCGGCCTTCATCTCCGGCGGGCAGCAACAGCGCGTGGCAATTGCCCGCGCCCTGGCCAACGACCCGCCCATCCTGATCGCCGACGAGCCCACCGGCAGCCTCGATTCCGTCACTGCCGACCACATCTTCGAGCTCTTTGAGCAGTTCGTGTCGCAAGGGAAAACCATCATCATGGTTACGCACGAAATGGGGCTCATGCCGCGCTTCAGCCGTCATCTGGTCATCGCGGATGGAGAAATCGTCCCCAACTCTGCGCCAGCCCCCGCCCCCGACTTGGCTTTACGGATGAACTGACATGCCTCAGCAAGCCCCTATTTCATCTGTATTACCCGTTTCGGATGCCCATCGTTCCGCGTTAACTTCTACATCCGCGCCCCCATCTGCTCTTATGATTGATATTCGGCGCGTTGTAAAAACATTCAAAAACGCTGCCGGAGAATTCACCGTGCTGAAAGGCGTCAATTTGCACATTGCGCCCGGTGAATTTGTTTCGATTGTTGGCAAATCGGGCAGCGGCAAAAGCACCCTGCTCAACATGATGACCGGCATTGACCACCCCACCTCAGGGCAGGTGATTGTCAACGGCCAGGATTTGTATGAATCGCTGGATGAATCAGGACGCTCGTTGTGGCGCGGGCGTAACCTCGGCATCGTCTTCCAGTTCTTCCAACTGCTGCCCATGCTCTCCTTGCTTGAAAACGTCATGCTGCCGATGGACTACGCTGGAATCTACGACTTCGACGAGCGTCCACGCCGCGCCATGCAACTGCTGGAGATGGTGGGGCTTACCGCCCAAGCCGGCAAACTGCCGCTGGCCGTCTCCACCGGTCAGCAACAATTGGCAGCCATTGCCCGCGCCCTGGCCTGTAACCCGCCTCTGGTAGTGGCCGACGAGCCAACCGGCAATCTCGACTCACGTACCGCCGAGGTCGTCATCAATATCTTCGAGCAGCTGGCAGCCAACGGCAAAACGGTCGTGATGGTCACGCACAACCCCTCGCTCACGGCGCGCACCACCCGCAACATCATCATCTCCGATGGCGAAATTGTTAATGAAACGGTGGCCCACGCCCTGCCCCTGCTCAATCACCGCCAAATGCTGGCCGTCACCCGCCAAGTAGAACGACACGCTTACGCACCCAACCAGCCCATCCTACGCCGCGATGAACATGTTGATAAATTCTTCATGATTGAGCGCGGCGAAGTAGAGATTGTCTTGCAGGGCAAAAACCGCCAAGACGTAACCGTGGCCCGCCTGGGGCCAGGAGAATACTTCGGCGAGGTGGAGCTGTTGCGCGGGGGCAAATCCATCGCCGCAGTACGCGCCACCCCCAACCAGGCAGTCGAAGTACTTACCCTGCCCCGCGATGCGTTCTGCCAATTGCTCAAAGAATCCCCGCTCACCGAAGAAGCCATTGGGCGAATTGTGCAATCGCGTTTACAAGAGAATCAATCCACCGACCGGCGCAAGTCAGGCTGGTGGCCGTTCAAATCAATAAAAAGTCAGAATAATGAATGACGAATGCCGCCATTCACCATTCATCATTCACCATTCATCATTCATCATTCCATGAGACCTCGCTGGCGAAAAGTCCTGCTCGACCTGTTTGAAAACCCCACCCGCACTCTGTTGGTGGTCTTCTCAATTGCAGTGGGCGTATTTTCAATTGGCGTGATTGCCGGCGCCTATGTCATCATCGCCAACGACATGAGCGCCAGTTACGCCGTCAATCGCCCGGCCAACATCGAACTGCGCATGGAAGATTTCGACCGCGATTTTCTGCCGGTGGTAGAAAACGCGCCCGGCATTGCAGAAGTTGAGCCGCGCCGGGTGTTCAACATCCGCGCCCGTGCCGCCAACAGCCAGGCCTGGACCACCCTCGACATCGTTGCGCTCGAAGACTTCGACCAGAACAAACTCAACCTGCTCACCCCCATGCAAGGACAGAGCAAACCCGCGCGGCGCGAAGTGGTGATTGAACGCGAAGTATTAAAAGACATAGATATTCAAGTCGGCGAAGACATGGTCTTCCAACTGCCCGATGGCTCAGAGAAAACCCTGCGGGTGGTGGGCATCGTACAAGACCCCACCACCGGCGCCGATGACTTCCTGGCCCCGCCCTTCGCCTACATCACGATGAACACCCTGCCCACCCTGCGCCAGCCCGACCTGTTCAACCGAATTTACGCCACTGTAAAAGTAAACGGCAACGACCCCGAACACGTTCGCCGCCTGACTGCCGACCTGAAAGACCGGGTGGAAAAGAACGGGGTGGCCGTGCGCCGTTCGCGCAGCGCCCTCACCAACCAACACCCTCTGGCTTCCACGGTCAACGCCATCCTGGGCATCCTGCTGGCCCTGGGCGTGCTGATTGTTTTCCTCTCCTCTTCTCTGATTGCAAACACCCTGGCCGCCCTGCTCAACCAACACTTGCGCCATATTGGGGTCATGAAACTGGTGGGCGGGCGCGATAAGCAAGTGTTTGCGCTCTACCTGGTGATGATTCTGGCGTTTGGCGTGCTGGCGCTGGCCCTGGCCGTGCCATTTGGCGGCATTGGCGCGTATGCCCTGGCCGAGTTCATCGCCAGCCAGTTGAGTTTCAACCTGCTCGGCTACCGCATCGTGCCGCTGGCCTTCATCATCCAGATTGTCGTCGGTCTCCTCGTGCCGCTTGTGGCCGGGTTTGGCCCGGTGATTAATGGTTCGCGCATTTCGGTGCTAGACGCCATCAGCGGGGAGGTTGCCCACGAAACGAGAAGCAAGCCCCAGCCCGGCGGCAAGCGTGAAAGCCTATTTGAGCGATTCGAAAATCGGGTTAATGAGGCCCTGCTGCGGCGCGGAATCCATCTGCCTCGCCCCTTGCTGATTTCCCTGCGAAACACCTTCCGCCGCAAAAGCCGCTTGGCGCTGACCTTATTCACACTGACGATGGGCGGAGCCATTTTCGTGGGCGTTTTCAACGTCCGCACCACGTTGTTCGCTTATATGGATAACGTCGGTCGTTATTTTGTCGCCGATGTGACCCTCGATTTCAGCCAGCCCTACCGGCTGAGCGAAATTGAACAGGTTGCCCGCCAGGTACCGGGAGTGATGGATGTGGAGGGGTGGGCATTTTCCACCGCCGAAATTCTCTACCCCGATGGAACGGTGGCCGAAAATCTGGTGGTATTGGCCCCCCCAGCCGAAAGCAAAATGGTGGAGGCAAAACCGGTCGCTGGCCGCTGGGTGCAGGCGGGTGACACCAAAGCCATTGCCATCACCGAGGGCATTCTGCGCAGTTTTCCCAACCTGAAACCCGGCGATTATCTCGATGTGAAAGTGCGCGGTCAGCAAAACCGCTGGCAAGTAGTTGGGATGTTCAAATTCATTGACCGCGAAGGGCTGATTGCTTACGGAACATACGAATATTTCTCCCGCGAAACCAACCTGGCGAACCGTTCGGTCTCGTTTCGGGTCGTCACCGACCGACACGATGAAGCCTACCAGCGCGATATGAGCGAAAAACTGGATAAACATTTCCGCGAAGCCGGATACCAGATAAGCCAGGCGCGCCCTGGGCTTTCGGCGCTCAGCAACGCCACCGAAAGCCTTGATATCCTGGTCATCTTCTTGCTGATTATGGCCCTGCTCACGGCAGTGGTCGGCGCAATGGGACTGACCGGCACGATGGGCATGAACGTGCTGGAACGCACCCGCGAAATCGGCATCATGCGTGCCATTGGCGCGGTTGACTCTGAAATTATGCGCATGGTGATTGTAGAAGGCATGGTTATCGGCCTGATTTCTTGGGTTCTTGGCTTGTTCCTCTCCATTCCCATCACCTACGGCTTGTCGCTCATTGTCAGTCTGGCTGTGTTCGAGACGCCCATCACGGTCGTCTTTACCCCGGTTGGTTATCTCATTTGGCTGGGACTGGTGATTGTACTATCCGTGCTGGCAAGCGTGCTTCCCGCACGCAACGCCGCGCGCCTGACCATTCGTGAAGTGTTGGCTTACGAATGATGAATGCGGAATGCGGAAGATGAATGGAAAACCGCATTCCGAATATCGGACATCAAATTACGACCCCGAGGTTTCCATGAAAAAAATTATTTTCTTTGCCCTGACCATTTTCTCCCTGCTGCTGGCTGCGTGCGGCGCGCAGCCGGCGGCTCCCGCTGCAACACCCGCCCCAGTGATAGAGAGCGGGGTGATTGCCGAGGGCCGCATCGCCCCGGCCCAAGATTTGCGGGTCTATCCACAGGCGCGCGGCACGGTGACAGATATTCTCGTAAAAGAGGGGCAGTCGGTTTCCAAGGGCGATGTCTTGGTCCGCCTGGGCGACCGCGAGAGCGCCGAAGCCGCCCTGGCCGCCGCCCAACTGGAACTGACGCAGGCCCAGCGGGCCTATGATGACTTTATTCGCACCGCCGGGCTATCTGCCGCCAACGCCTGGAAGGAATATCAGCAGGCGCAGGTGGCGCGCGCTGCCGCCCAAAAAGAATGGGAAAAGGTCAAGCCAACCGATGTACAAGATGAAATTGACAAAGCCGAGGCCGATGTGCGCGACCGCCAGAAAAAACTGGAGGATGCTCAAAAAGAATTTGATAAATATCAAGACCTGAAGACAGACAATCCCACCCGCCGCAAAGCAGAGGATCAACTGCGCACAGCACAGGCCAATTACAACGAAGCCCAGCGTAAGGTAGAGGAACTTCAGCGCCAGGTCAATGCGCCCCAAGCCGCGCTCGAAGCCGCCCTGGCCGCCGAAGCCGAAGCCAAGCGCAAGTTTGAGAACACCATGAACGGAACCGCCGACCCCGAACAAAAAGCCATCCTCGAAGCCCGTCTGAACAACGCCAAAGCCCAAACCGCCGCCGCAGAGAAAAACCTCACCAACTACGACATCCGCGCCCCGTTTAGCGGGGTTGTGACCGATGTGAACGTAACCGTTGGCGAACTTCTCGGCCCCGAAAAATTCGCCGCGCAAATGGCCGATTTCAGCGCCTGGTATGTGGAAACGACCGATCTCAACGAGCTGGAGGTGGTCAACATAAAAGAAGGCCAGCGCGTAGAAATCAAACCAGACGCGCTCCAAGATGTCACCCTGTCGGGCGTGGTCGAGAGCATTGGCCTGGCCTACCGCATTCAGGGCGGCGATGTGTTATACACCGTCAAAATCAAATTAACCGACACCGCCCCCTCGCTGCGGTGGGGCATGACGGTGGAAGTGGTCTTCTTGCCGTAAGTTAATTTTCAAAATAAAAGTAGAGATGATATAATCACTATAACCCTAGAAATGACAGATTTACACGCGCCAGTCCCTATGAGGCTGGCGCGTTTTTTTTTCACCAGATTGAAAAGGAGGCGTTCGTGGATATTCAAACAGGCGATACCGTAATGCACTGGACATACGGCCTCGGGCAGGTACTGCGGATGGAAGCGCGCGTTCTGTCCAACAAAAATACGGTGTATTACATGGTTCAAGTGGAGGAAATGACCATCTGGGTCCCGGCAGATAGCAATCTCCAGAACCGCCTGCGCGCGCCGACTTCCAAAACAAAATTCAAGCGGCTGTTTGCCATCTTGTCTGGCCCTGCCGAGCCCCTGCCAGAGGACCGCTACGACCGAAAAACCCACCTGCTGGCGCAATTAAAAGATGGCCGCGCCGAATCACTCTGCCGGGTCATCCGCGACATCACCGCATACCAGCGCGTCCGCTCCCTAAATGAAACAGATATGGCGATTCTTCGGCGTTCGCAAAAAATGCTGGTCGGCGAATGGAGTTATGCGCTTGGCATCCTGCCTATGCAAGCCGAGCGCGAACTAAGCAATTTATTAGAAAAGGGTTTACCCGAGGGCTGAGAAAATCATATATTCAGATGAATCCCAAGTTATCCAGCGGGTTGTAGAAAATTTTCTCCGAACCGGCAGCGCAAGCGATGTACAACAGTACGCGCAGCCAGGCCGGGCTTCCTATTCGACAAAGATATACTTCGCGGCGGCATTGCCGAGGGTGACGACTTGCCCATCAACAGAGAGCGTGATGGTCTGATTAAACGGAAGAATCTCCGTCACAGTAACAGTGACACCAGGCATGATCTTATACTTTTCGAGAAATTCTAGCAGGGCAGCGTTTTCCTCCGCCAGTTCGTGAATGCGGCGAACGGTGACGCTGCGCCCAGATGTGATATTCGTCAGCGGAATCCAGCTGGCCACCGCCGCCTCGCAACCGGGCAGCGGGTTGCCATGCGGGCAGGTCTGCGGATGCCCCAGTTGTTCCATCAACGCCGATTCGGTCATGGCCGAGATGGCGTGTTCCAGGTGATGCGCCTCGCCATGCAGTTTCGACCAGGGCAGGGTTTGAATCATCATCCATTCCATCAACATGTGGCGGGTCATCACCGTACGAGCAGCAGCCCAACCCTGCTCGGTCAGATGCGTGCCATCCTGGTTCATGGTGATGAGTCCATCGCGGGTCATGCGCTTGAGCGTGTTGGTGACGGTTGGCGGGGTAACGCCCAAAAGTTCAGCCAGACGCGAGCCAACCACCGGTTCCTGGTCACGCTCCATCACATAAATCAACGAAAGATAATCTTGCACAGTGGAACTGAGACCAGAAATATCAAATTTATCGGGGGAATTGGTGACATTCGTCATGGTCAAAACCTTTTTGGGGGACTATGCTAATAAAAAAAATTAGCATATACTAAAGAAAGAGCAGCTTAATTGATTATATCATTGATGGAGTCCCCCCCAGGGACTTGAACGAGGAGAACCATGTCCCCTGAACCTGTCTCGATGTCCAGCCTGACCGCTGGTGAACACGCCACCATCTTGTCGTTTGGCGGCGGGCGCGCAGTCCAAAACCGCCTGGCCTCGTTGGGGTTCACCCCCGGCGTAGACGTAGATATGACCCAAAACTACGGCTTCGGCCCGCTGATTGTAACTGTGCGCGGCACGCGCGTAGCGCTTGGACGCGGCGAGGCAGCCAAAATCATCGTTCGCCGGAGTGGGAAATGAGCGAATGTCACGAGGTCACCGCGCCAGTTATGCAGCTTACGACTGGCGCGCCATTGATTGCCCTGGCCGGGCAGCCCAACATGGGCAAATCAACACTCTTCAACATGCTCACCGGGCTAAACCAGCACGTTGGCAACTGGACCGGCAAGACCGTCGAGCGCCGCGAAGGCGCCTTCCGCCACAAGGGGCGCGAGTTTTGCCTGGTAGACCTGCCCGGAACCTACTCGCTCACCGCCAACTCACCCGAAGAAGTGGTGGCGCGTGAGTTCATCGTCCGCGAGCGCCCGCAGGTAGTAGTCGCCGTCGTCAGCGCCGCCAACCTGGAGCGCAGCCTGTACCTGGTGGCTGAACTGCTTGCCCTCTCCGCACCAGTCGTCGTGGCCCTCAACATGATGGATGTAGCCGCGCAAGAGGGAATCACGGTGCAGCCCGAAGTGTTGGCCGCCGCCCTGGGCGTGCCAGTCGTCCCCATGACCGCCAGCAAAGCCATCGGAGTGCGAGAACTGCTCCAAGTCGTGGAAAACGTGCTGGCTGGCAACATTCATACATCGCCCAAATTGCCCGAAATCCGCGCCGACCACCGCGAAATCCTCAAGCAAATCGAAGCGCTCACCGGCGAACACGTCCCCGCGCCTTACCCGCCCGACTGGGTGGCGCTCAAACTGTTCGAGGGCGATGCCGAAGTGACCCGCATGATGGAATCCGAACTTCCCCCTGAGAACCTGGCCGCCGTCCACGCCATCCTGCGCGAACACGATGACGCCTTTCTGGTCGTGGCTTCGGGCCGCTACGAATGGATTGGCCGCATGGTGCGGGCGGCCGTCACCCAACCCAAAATGGGACAAATCAGCCTCACCGAGCGGCTCGACCGCTGGGCGGCTCACCCCATTTGGGGACTGTTCATCCTGGCCGGCATGCTCGGCCTGGTCTTTTGGGTCACGTTTACCTTGGCAGCCCCAGCGCAGGACTGGATGGACGAAAGCCTGATTGCGCCTTTTTCTGAGTGGGTCAGCGGGTTGCTGCAAGGCGCACCTGCCTGGGCGCAGGGCATGGTCGTAGATGGCGCCATCGGCGGTGTTGGCTCGGTTCTCACCTTCCTACCCATTCTGGTGGTTTTCTTCGCCGCCTTTGCCCTGCTGGAAGACGTAGGCTATATGGCGCGCGCTGCCTATGTGATGGACAACCTGATGCACCTGATGGGTCTGCATGGCAAATCCTTCTTGCCGCTCTTCCTGGGTTTCGGCTGCAACGTTCCGGCCGTCATGGGCACACGCGTCATCGAATCGTGGCCGGCCCGCCTGCTCACCATTCTAATTGCCCCGCTCGTCCCCTGCACGGCGCGCATGGTGGTGGTGGCCTTCATCGCCCCGGTGTTCTTCGGCGCTCATGCGCTCTGGGTTTCGTGGGGGCTGGTGCTGATGACACTCGTCTTGCTCGTTTTGGGCGGCATGACGCTCAACCAGGTCCTTTTCAAAGGCCAGCGTTCGGCCTTCATCATGGAAATGCCGCTCTACCACATCCCCAACGCCCGCACCATCGGCCTGCTGGTCTGGCAGCGCTCGATGTCTTTCGTCAAAAAGGCTGGCACAGCCATCCTCGGCATGTCGCTCATCGTCTGGGTCTTGTCATATCTGCCAGATGGTAATTTGAACACCAGTTTCCTGGCGCAGTTTGGGCAACTTATCGAACCGGTGGGAAGGTGGATGGGATTCGACTGGCGGCTGACGGTGGCGCTCATCACCAGTTTCCCGGCCAAAGAGAACGCAATTGCCACGCTGGGAGTTTTGTTCGGCAACTCTTCTGAAGCGGGACTGGCGGAAGCGCTGGCCGCCTCCTTCTCGACCGCCTCCGCGCTCTCCTTCCTGGTCGTGACGATGCTGTTCATCCCCTGCATGGCGACGGTGGCCGTTATCAAGCAAGAAACCAACTCGTGGCGTTGGGCTGGCCTGAGCGTGGCCCTGTTCCTGGGGCTTTCGGTGGCAGCTGGGGCATTGACCTATCACCTGGCCGTTCTCTTTGGAATGGGGTAGCCGCCATGCTCGAACAACTCCTCGCTGAAATCCGCGCTGGCGGCACACTCGAAGTGAACGCGCTCTCTAAAAAACTGGGCGCTTCGCCGCAACTGGTCAGTGTCATGCTCGAACATCTCCAGCGCAGCGGCTACATTCGCCCCTATGAAACTTGCGGCGACGGCTGCGGCGGTTGCAACCTGAAAACCGAGTGTAATCACGCCGGGCGTGTTGATTTACTCAAAATGTGGCAAGGATAATAAAAAAACGTCCCGAAGGTTTGAAACCATCGGGACGTTTTCATGGTCAATATCAATTAGTGGCCGCCACAGCCGCACGAGCCACCGCAACCACACGAATCGCCTTGCGCATGAGACTCGCTCTTCGAGCCGCAACCGCACGAGCCGCCCATGCTGGCGAGCGGGCTATCCACCACAAAACCAGCCCCACGTTGCGGGTCATGGACAAAATCAATCTTTGCGCCGCGCAGATACTCCATAGACATCTCATCCACCACCAACTGAATACCCTCGACCCGGAAAGACTGGTCGCTGGCGCGGATGTTGTTATCGAGCGCCATTCCAAACTGCACGCCGCAGCACCCGCTCCCCGCCACATAGACCCGCAAAGCATACCCCTCCAGTTTGCGCTCTGCAAGGATGTTTTTCACCGCGTCCGCCGCTGCAACGGAGACGTGAATGGTTTCATTTTCGATACCAATATTTGTTTCGATTTCCTGAAGCATAAGATTCTCCTTTGGTCGTATCTGCCAATTTGGATAAATCATATCAAGAATAGACTTGCTTGTCAACAGAAAAACCTCGCCTGCGCAGGCGAGGTTTTTGCGCAATTCTTGTCTAGGCGGTTGGCACGCGGTTTTTCAACGTTCGCTCTAACAGGTCTTCCTGTTCGCGCTTCTCGGCCTTGAGTTTGCGGGCCTTTTCGGCTTTCTCAGCCTTTGAGCGCTCGAGGGCCTGCTTCCAGGCCAGTTCAAAGGCGGTTGGTTCGAGTTCCGTAGAAGAGTCCGTAAATGATTCCACTTTTTCGCCGCGCGGCTGCCGGTCGGTCTTCTTGCTGCCGCTGCGCTTGCGCTCGCTTCGTTCACCACGATCACCACGTTCGAGACGTTCTTTGCGGTCACTGCGCTCAGAACGTTCAGCACGTTCAGGACGCTCGGGTTTTTCTTCTGGTTCAGGCTGGGTCGCCTTCATGCTCAAGCGGATTTGCTTCTTCTTGCGGTCAACTTCGAGAACCATTACATCAACTTCGTCGCCTTCCTTGACCACGTCGCCAGGAGACTTGACATAGCCATGCGCCATCTCACTGATATGCACCAGGCCGGGGCGCTCCGCGCCAATTTCGACGAACGCGCCATAGGTCTCGAGGCGAATGACCTTGCCTTTGAAGGTCATTTCGGGCTTGAGTTCGCGCCAATCCACGCCGAGTGGCTCAATCATGGTCAGTTCCACCCGGTCCGATTTGGCCTTGCGCACCCAAACCGACACTTCCTGCCCCACCTGCAACACGTCTTCGACGCGTTTCACCGGGGTTTCGGACATCTGCGAGATGTGAACGATGCCGGGGATGTCCATCCCGATATCGAGCAAGGCTCCTGCCAGGGTAGTTTTAACAACTTTCCCCGTCAGCCTGGTTTTGGGTTTTAACTCGCTGGCGGGGGAAAGGATTTCTGCTGCGGTTGTTGTCATACGTTTGCTCCTGAATCACGGGGATAATGCCGAAGTTTGATTATACTCCGCTTTATCGAAATGTCAACGGCGGGGGTACTTTTCGCAACAAACATCACGAGAACCGTTTTTCTTATTGACTTTTCGGCAACAAAACAGTAATATATTGTAAGAAACGGAAATAAATAGAGATTACTATGTATAAAATCGACAAAACGGATTTGAAAATTATTGAACTCCTCATGGAAGACGGGCGGATACACGCCGCTGAAATTGCGCGTCGGATAGGGAACATCTCTGAGCGGGCGGTCCGCTATCGCATCGAACGAATGCTGGACGACAACATTATCCAGATTACCACAGTGGTCAACCCAAAGGCGGTAGGCATGGGTGTCGTGGCGGATGTCTGGCTGTTGTGCGATTCGGGTGCCATCCAGGAAGTTGCCCACAAAATGGCCGGGTTCGAGAACATCAGTTATGTGGCCTGCTCGATTGGCGAGACGGATGTTAGCGTGCAGGTGTTGGCACGCGATACAGCGGAGGTATACCGTTTTGTAACGGAGGTGATAGGGAAGGTGCCGGGTGTCCGCAAGACGACGACATCCATTGTGCCGCTGGTGCTAAAAGATGTGTATCAGTGGAAAATTCCTTCCGGGCTTGTTGAGGACGATTAGAGGGAGACGCGCTGAAGCGGCCAGCCCCTGTGAACCGCCTGCGGCGGTCAAAATTCAGTAGAGCAAAACAAACCCATCAAAAATGGAGAAACCGCATGAAAAACTTTGAAAAAAACGCCGAAGTTCAGCAGCGCGCCCAAAAAGTGCTGCCGCTCGGCGTCAATTCCAATTTCCGTTATTGGGGCGAGGGCATCACCCCGTATGTCAAAAAAGCCAAAGGCTCGCATCTGTGGGATGTGGGCGGGAATGAATACATTGACTATCGGATGGCCTTTGGCCCCATCATTTTGGGTCACGCCTACGATGAAGTGGATGAAAAGGTGATTGAAGAAGTGAAAAACGGCGTCTTGTTTGCCATGACCGGCGAACTGGAACTGGATGTGGCCGAGATGATTGTGGAGATGTGCCCCGGCGTCGAGATGGTGCGCATGGCCTGCTCTGGCACAGAGGCAACCATGCACGCCATTCGCGTGGCGCGGGCTTATACCGGGCGCGAAATCATCCTGAAATTTGAGGGGAATTATCACGGCTTCCACGACCACACGCTGTGGAGCACCTACGCCCCCGCCGAATCGTACGGCAACCGCCGCAGCCCCATTCCGGTTCCGGCTTCTTCGGGCATTCCAAAAACGCTGGGCGAGAAAATCATCACCCTGCCGTTTAACGATTTCGAGGGCTTCGAGCGGATGATGAAATCGTACGGAGAACAGATTGCGGCGGTCATCACCGAGCCGTGTCAGGGCAATTGCGCGGCCATTTTGCCCCAGCCGGGCTTTTTGGAACTGATTCGCCAGAAAACCAGCGAATACGGCGCAGTGTTTATCCTCGACGAGGTCAAGACCGGCTTCCGCATTGCCAAAGGCGGCGCGCAAGAATACTACAACCTGAAACCCGACCTGGCAACCTATGCCAAAGCGCTTGGCAACGGCTACCCGGTGGCGGCCTTTGGCGGCAAAAAAGAAATCATGAGCATCATCGGTCACGGCGTTTCGCAGGGCGGGACGTACACCAACAACAAACCGGGCATTGCCGGGGCCTGGGCCACGCTCAAAATCATGCAGCGTGAACCCGTTTTCGAGACCATCGAAAAGCGCGGCACACGCCTGATGAATGGCCTGAAAGAGATTTTCGAGGAAAACGGCATCCAGGCGGTCATCAATGGCTACCCGGCCATGTTCACCTTCTCCATCGGTGTTGATTCCCTGACTTGTCAGCGCGAATGGGCGCATACCGATAAAGAACGCTACCTGCGCTGGGCCGAAGCCGCCATAGAGCGCGGCGTGATGCCCGATTACGACCCCCGCGAACCCTGGTTCCTGTGCTACTCGCATACCGAAGCCGACATTGACCGGACGCTGGAAGTGTATGCGGAAGTGGTGAAGAGCGTAAAGTAAACAAGTAGACAGGGAAACAGGTACTTGTCTACTTGTTTACCTGTCTACTTTCCAGGAGATACCATGACGAAATTAACCTCGCAAGAAATCATTGACCTGAGCAAAGAATACACCTTCTTTTCGTGGTCTGTTCAAGGTCAGGTGAATCCCATTCCGGTTGGCAAGGCGGAAGGGATTTATTTTTGGGATACGGACGGGAAGCGTTACATTGATTTCTCGTCGCAGTTGATGAACACCAACATCGGCCACCGGCACCCCAAGGTGGTCCAGGCCATTCAGGAGCAGGCCGCCGAAGTTTGTTTCGTCCACCCCGGCAACACCACCGAAGCGCGCGCCCTGCTGGGCAAAAAACTGGCCGAAGTCACCCCCGGCAATCTCAAAAAGACCTTCTTCGCCCTGGGCGGGGCCGAAGCCAACGAAAACGCCATCAAAATTGCCCGCTTTTACACCGGGCGGCACAAAATTTTGGCCCGCTACCGCTCGTATCACGGCGCAACGCACGGCTCCATTGCCCTCACCGGCGATTACCGCCGCCTGGCCGTCGAACCGGCCATGCCCGGCGTGGTTCACTTCCTCGACCCGCATTGTTACCGCTGTCCGTTTGGGCAAAAGAAAGAATCCTGCGCCCGCGAGTGCCTCAAACACCTCGAAGAAGTCATCCAATACGAAGGGCCAGATAAAATCGCCGCCATCATCATGGAAGGCGTGGTCGGCTCGAATGGTCTCATCGTTCCGCCGGACGACTACTGGCCGCGCGTGCGCGAAATCTGCGACCGATACGGCATTCTGCTCATCTCTGACGAGGTGATGAGCGGCTGGGGCCGCACCGGTCAGTGGTTCGCGGTGGATAACTGGGGCGTCGTCCCCGATATCATCACCACCGCCAAAGGCATTACCAGCGGCTACGCCCCGCTGGGCGCGGTCATCGTCAGCGAGGAAATCGCCAAATTTTTCGATGACAAATATCTCTATGCCGGGCTGACCTATAACGGCCACGCGCTCTCGTGCGCCGCCGC
>DAOUBQ010000033.1:0-89814 GCA_034432755.1 Anaerolineales bacterium | reverse complement strand
TGAACCGCAAAGACGCCAGGCACGCGAAGCAAAAATAAGGGCGAATCTTTCGTCTTTGCAGTGAAATCATGATTTTTGCAGTGGAGTCAAGGATGTTTTCACCCCGCTTTCTGTGCGGCTCATCCTTAAGTCCTTCCATCCTGTTTGTTTTTTAAGACTTTGAGAAGGCCATACCAGTTTCGTGGTTTTCTCATTGCGGCCAGTACGAAAAAATCGGTTCCGGTTCGCCCAGGATGGGCAGGGGGCGGATGATATGCACATCCACCAGGGCGGTGAGGGTGGCGGCGAGTTCACGGGCGTTCCAAAAGAGCAGGGACATACGGCGGTAACGGAAATTGTCGGCGACAACGCCTACCCCATCTACGCCGAGCATGTTGCACAGGTAGAGCGCGCGCGGCAGATGGAAATCTTGGGTGACGAGGATAGCCTGCTCAACGCCGAAAATTTCGCGGGCGCGGTAGCAAGAGTCGTAGGTGCGGCGCCCGGCATAGTCGAGGACAATGTCTTCATCCGGAACGCCAAGCGAGAGGGCGTATTCACGCATGGCGGCGGGTTCGTTGTAGTGAGGGGTGCTGTTATCGCCGGTCATCAAAAGTTTTTTGACTTTTCCTGCAAGATACAGGTCGGCGGCAGTGCGAATGCGATCGCGCAAGACGGGAGAGGCATCACCATTGCGCGTCAACCCTGCTCCAAACACGATTGCCACCGGTTTGGCAGGAACATCATTTGCGCTATAGGTGCGCGCCCAGCCCACCAGCCCGGTGAGCAGCCGAGAAAGGATAAGAATCCCAACTCCGCCCAGGGTCAGGTAAAAGACAAACCGCGCAACGGTTTTGAACAGTTTTTTGAACATGAGCGGGATTGTATCAAAAAGAACGCCGGATTTCTTCGGCGTTAACCAAATACATATTTTTCGCAAGGGAAACGTCAGGTTAATCGCTTGCGCACTTCGGCGCTCAGGAAGTCCATCGCCATGACGACAATGACGATGGCCCAAATGGCGGTCCCGGCTTTGCTATATTCAAAACCGTTGATGCGCTGGCTGAGATAGTAGCCAATGCCCCCGCCGCCCACGAAGCCAATGATGGTCGAGATGCGGACGTTGATGTCCCAATGATAGATGATGTAGGAGACAAAATCAGGGACGATTTGCGGCACCACGCCATAAACCACAGTCTGCAAGCGGTTTGCGCCAGTGGCTTGCAACGCTTCGATGGGGCCTTGGTCAATGTTTTCGACGGCTTCTGAAAATAGCTTTCCGAGCGAAGCGATTGTGACTACGCTGAGTGCCAAAAAGCCGGGGAACGCGCCAAAACTAAGCCAGAAGCCAAAGACTGTCGCCATGACCAGCGGGTCGTAGGAGCGCAACAGGTTGAATATCGAGCGGGTAAAATAGTAAACTGTTGTTCCCAAAACACCGCGCTTTACGATATTGCTGGCCGCCAGGAAGGAAAGGGGTGCAGCAACGATGGTTGCCAGGGTGGTGGAGAGCAGAGCCATGAAAATGGTGACGAACATGGCCTCTAACACGTCATGCACAGCTTCACTGGGTCTGATAAACCCAACCGGGGTTAGCGCGTCCACTTCGAGGCTGGCGGCCACATTATCCACCGCAGCAGCGATGGGGCGCGCTTCCATTTCCACCTTGAAGTAGCCATTAGAATCACTTTGGGCGCGAATGGCGGTGAGGGTGCGTTCATCAGGTAGTTTCCAGCGCACAACGATTTCAGAATTGGGTTCGAGGTCGTACCCTTCGAGGCTGAATTTTTCTTTTTGGGCAGCGCAACCAACACTGGGAACGAGGCGCGGCCCACTGGCTGGAATTTCAGACTGCTGAGCAGCGCCGCATGGAATGGGGAAGGCGATGCTCACCGTGGTGGTGGTTGTGTCGCGTGTGACAACGTCGGGCGTCAGGAAGGCCAGGATGATGTTGCGGCCTTTCGGCAGGTCGCGTACCAGGCGTGGGAAATCCACCCCGGTGACATTCCAGGAAACGCCCAGGGCAATCAATATCACTGCAACCACCAGGGTGTTGCGAACGATTTTGCCAATCGAAAGACGGGTATCCATATCACACCAGCCTTTCGCGGATTTTGGCGCTGATGTAGTCCATGGCCGTAACAATTATGGCAATGGTGATGAACACGGCACTAACGCCCTGCATGTTGTTGACGCGAATCAATTCAATCAGCAGAAAACCCAGCCCGCCGCCGCCCACAAAGCCAACAATGGTGGCCGAGCGGACGTTGATGTCCCAGCGGTAAATGGTGAAAGCCGTAAAAGGCGGGATGATTTGCGGAATGACCGCATAACGCACGGTTTGAAGCCAGTTGGCGCCGGTGGAACGCACTGCTTCGATGGGGCCAGGGTCTATGCCTTCGATGACTTCGGAATAGAGTTTTGCCAGCGCAGCAATGGAGTGCAAGGCCAGAGCCAACGCGCCTGCAAAAGTCCCCAGGCCGACGATGACGACGAATACAATGGCAATAATCAATGATTCGATGGAGCGCAAGATATTGAGCAGGGTGCGAACGATAACGTAAATTGCATACGTGACCGGATTTCCGCTCATCAGGTTGCGCGCTGCCAGGAAACTCATTGGGACGGCAAAGACAATTGCCAGCACGGTGGCAATCAGGGCCATGCCAACCGTCGCCAGGGCGCCATGTACCACTTCGCCGCCGATGTAAGAGAGTTCAATTCCGCCCAGCGGTTTGTATTGGTAGAGGACGACACGGTGATTTTGTGGCAAGGTTGGGTCGGGCGCGGCCACCAGGGCCGTGCGCGGGACGCGAATCGCGGTGGTCAGTGAGCCGCTCTCGTCGGTTTGCAGTTTGAGCATGGCATCTTCGTTGCCACCCAGCATGAGCGCGTTGCCAATCGGCGTATTCCAGACCACTTCGGTTTCGGTATTGGGCCACAGGCCAGTTACGTTGACAATCATCGTCTCGCCGACGTGGCCACAATCGGGCGTGACCAGGGCAGTTTTACCATCTGCTTCGCGCCGCGCCGGGGCGGGCTGGGGCGAGCAAGGCACTTCTACAGGAACGTACATGCTGTTCACTTCGCGGCGCGGCTGGACGAAATCGGGGCGCAGCATGGGGCGCAGGATTTGCAGGGCGCGGTTGGCATCCGCAGCAGCAAAATCAATGCCAACCACCTGCCAGCCAATGGTATAAGCAGCCGCCATCGCCGCCACCACCGGCAACAAAAGAGAGCGCGCCCCTTGCCGCCCGGCCAGCGAGAAGGCGTCCCAGGCATTCCAGAGTTGAATAAGCACCGGCACAAAGTACCAGAGTGGCTGACCGTACCAAAAAACCATGCCGGCAGCAACCAGCGCGCCAATGAGGATAGATACGCCCCGGTAACGCTCACCGGCGTAAATTTGCCCCAGGCCAGGAATGAGCAGCGAGAGCAGGGCGGCCAAGAGGGGAGAACGATTTCTCTCCATGCAGGCCTCACAAAGACGCAGCGCGGACTTCTTGCGCTTCTTCGCCGTAGATTTCTTTAAATTTAGCGCGGTCAATCTCTTGGGCCGTGCCTTCAAACACCTTCACCCCGTCTTTGAGCGCTACCACGCGGGTTGCGTAGCGATGCACCAGGTCGAGAAAGTGCAGGGAACAAATCACCGTAATCCCTTCTTTGTTCAAAACTTCGAGGTATTGCAAAATCGAGTGGGACAACACCGGGTCCAGGCTGGCAACGGGTTCATCGGCCAGGATGATTTTTGGCTCTTGCATGAGCGCGCGGGCAATTCCCACCCGCTGCTGTTGTCCGCCCGAAAGGGCATCGGCGCGCTGATAGGCCTTGTCGGCAATGCCCACCCGTTCCAGCGCCTTGATTGCGCGCTCTTTTTCGGCTTGCGGCCAGATGCCAAGCAGGCTCAGCCAGGGGTTAGCATATCCCAGCCTCCCAGAAAGCACATTCGTTATCACGTTGGAACGTTTGACCAGGTTGAATTGCTGGAACACCATGCCGATATTTCGGCGGATGTGGCGAAGTTCCGTCGGGCTGGCTGCGGTGATGTCGGTATCATCCCAATAGATTTTTCCCTCGGTCGGGTCAATCAGCCGGTTGATGCAGCGCAGCAGGGTTGATTTGCCAGAGCCAGAAAGCCCAATCACCACCATAAATTCGCCGTCAGGCACGTTGAAAGTCACATCTTTGAGGGCCTGCGTGCCAGTTGGGTAGGTTTTGGAGAGGTGTTCGATACGGAGCATAATGCCATCCTCAATCTGGAATTTGATTCAAAACATGAGATGAAAGACGTAAAAAACCATTCCACATCTTACATCTCGTGTCTTGCAAAAAGCAAAAAAGAAGAGGGAGAACAAAAGCCCTCCCTCTTCAGGTTATTTATGGATTACTTGAACAGAGTCGTTGGGTCAATGCCAGAAGCCTCGAGGTAGACGCGGAATTCATCATAGAAGGTGTCATCCACCACTTCGAGACCCTGGATGCTGTAACCTCCGTTCTTGAGCAGCGCTTTGCCTTCTTCGGTGGCGGCCATATCGAGCAGGGCCTTGGTCACTTTTTCACGGATTTCGGCAGGAACGCTGGTGGCGAAGGAAACATTGTCGTTCGGGATGAATGGGTCGGTGGCGTAGATAATCACGACTTTGTCGTTGACATCCGGGAAGTCATTGGTCACATTGGCGCGGGCATCGATGAAGGTCGCGCCAAATTGGCAGATTTCGCCTTTAGGGCTGAGATAGACCGATTTGATCACGGTCGGATGTCCCTGTACCCAGGCGCCAGCCGGGGTTTTGATTCCTAAGTTCTTCAAAATGCCAGAGGGAATGATGTAACCCGAAGCGGAGAGCGGGTCGGTCCAGCAGGGTTTCTTTCCATCAAACTGTGATAGGGCGGTTTTGGCATCGGCGGTGCTCTTACCGGTGGCCGGGTCGTAGTAAGACGTAAAACCGGCTTCGACATTGGCAACAAACTGCACGCCGTAGTGGTTAGAGCCGTTACGCACGGTGGAAAGAGCCACGTCTGCAAAACCCTTACCATGCGCCACAATGTATTGCACCGGCGCCAGCCAGCCAATGTGGGCATTGCCTGCGCCCATGGCTTCAATCATCGCAGCATAGTTGGTGGGGACGACGGTCGTGATGGTCAGACCGGTCATTTTGCTCAACTCTTCAGCAATGGCTGCACCGCCGGTTTGCAGCTCCTGGGTGGTGGCCGAAGGAGCCAGTGCCATGATGAGCGGGTTTTCAGGCGTGCCCAGTTGGGGAACGGGTGTGGGTGGAACTTCGGTGGGTTTGGGCGCCTCTGTGGGCTTGGGGGCTTCTGTCGGCTTGGGCGCCTCTGTGGGCGGAACGGGGGTAGCGGCCGGACCGCAGGCGGCCAGCACCATAGAAGCGAGCGCCAGCAGAGCAACTACAAAGTAGAACGAACGTTTCATAGGTTTCTTCTCCTCTTAAAATGGGTCCTGCAACTTGCAGGTTTGCAAGGCAGATAATACAACGTTTTCCAGAATACGGCAAGACAAATGTATTTTGGCAACCTTAATATTCTGTTATCGTTCTAAAAACATCCCGACTGCGCCTGCAAGTTTTGCCCCAAGATGTTAGCCCAGCGGTTGCGCTCTGCAGATAGGTAAACGTATAATAAGAATACCAAAAGACAACTTCAAAAAGGAGGAGCGATGAGCAAGGAGACCGAGGCTGTCATTTTATCGGCTGCGCGCACGCCGATTGGAAAATTTCAGGGCGCTTTGAGCGCAATTTCGGCAACCCAACTGGGCGCTGTGGCCGTTAAAGCGGCGGTCGAACGCGCGGGGTTGGAAAACCTGGATGAGATTGACGAAGTGCTGATGGGTCACGTCGTTCAGGCCGGGCAGGGGCAGGCACCCGCCCGTCAGGCCGCCATTTTCGCCGGGTTGCCCGCCAGCGTCAGCGCAACCACTCTCAATAAAGTCTGCGGCTCCGGGCTGAAAGCCGCCATGTTTGCCGCGCAGGCCATCCGTGCGGGCGACGGGCGGCTTTTTGTGGCCGGTGGCATGGAAAGCATGTCGCGCGCGCCATACATCATCAATGGCCGCAATAACGAACTACGCTATGGTCACACCCAACTGACCGATGCGCTCCTGCACGATGGGCTGTGGGACCCCTTTGAGAACTGGGGCATGGGCCACTCGGCAGATTTCATTGCCGAAGAATACGAAGTCAGCCGGGCAGCGATGGACAAATTTGCGTTAGAGAGCCATCAAAAAGCCATTGCCGCCAGCGACACGGGAAAGTTCAAGGCCGAAATTGTGCCAGTAGAGTTGAAGGGGCGCAAAGGCGAAGTGACGCTGTTCGAGGCCGATGAAGGACCTCGCCGCGAAGCCTCGCTTGAAACCCTGACACGCCTGAAACCGGCTTTCCGCTCTGATGGGCGAGTGACTGCCGGGAATTCTTCCTCGCTCAACGACGGAGCCGCCGCGTTGGTGATAGCCAGCCGCGCTTACGCCGAATCGCATGGCCTGGCGCCCCTGGCGCGCATTGTTGCCTATGGGCAGGCCGCGCTCGAACCAAAATGGCTCTTTGCAGCCCCGGCCAAAGCCATGCCTCAAGTGCTTGCCAAAGCCGGTTGGACATTGGCCGATGTAGATTTAATCGAACTTAACGAAGCCTTTGCCGCGCAAGTGCTTGCCAACGGCTACGAACTGACCCAACAAGGCTGGGATTGGAGCAAAGTGAACGTTAACGGCGGCGCAATTGCGTTGGGACACCCGATTGGCGCGAGTGGCGCACGCGTGTTGGTTACGCTCCTGTTTGCGCTGAAAGAGCGCGGCCTGAAGCGCGGCCTGGCCTCCCTTTGCCTGGGCGGCGGCGAGGCGGTGGCAATGGCGATTGAAGTAGAATAACAAGCATTTCAAGCCCGCCCGGCTGAAGATATAATTGTGTCCAAATTCACTATCGAGGACCCCATGCCCAAAATTAACCGCATCAACCACGTCGCCATTGTTGTAGATAATATGGAAAAATCTCTCACCTTCTGGCGCGACGCGCTCGGAATGGAACTGCACGAACTGCGCGATGTCCCCGCCGAAAAGAGCCAGGTTGCCTTTTTGCCCCTGGCAGGTGCCGAAATCGAACTGGTTCAACCCACCAGCGACGATTCGGGCCTCGCCAAATACCTCGCCAAGCGCGGCCCCGGAATGCACCACGTCTGCCTGGAAGTGGATGACATCGAAGGCATGATGGCCCAACTCAAGGCCAAAGGCATCCGCCTCATCAACGAAGAACCGCGCGCCGCTGCCGACGGCAAACGCTACGCCTTCATCCACCCCGAAAGCACCAGCGGCGTGCTGGTGGAACTGTACCAAATTTAAGGAAAGGGCGGGATTTCTCCTCCACTGGCAAGAGAACCTCGCCCCTGCAAATGATGTTCTCTTTTTTGGAATCGGGAAAATTACTGGTCGTAGGCGTTTCGGGCGGACCAGACAGTCTCGCCCTTTTAAATGTCCTGCGCGGAGCGGGCTGCTCGTTGCTGGTTTGCCATTTCAACCACCGTCTCCGCCCCGAATCGGCTTCAGACGCTGCTCATGTGCAGAAGATTGCCGAGGAGATGGGACTGCCCTTCGTAACCGATTCCGCCGATGTAGCGGCGTACGCCGGGGCCGAAGGCCTGTCCGTGGAAGAAGCGGCGCGGGAGTTGCGCTACCGCTTCCTGTTCCGCGCTGCGCGAGAAGCCGGGGCGGGGGCGGTGGCCGTCGGTCACACCGCCGATGACCAGGCCGAGACGGTGCTGATGCACTTCCTGCGCGGCGCGGGGCTTGCGGGGCTAAAAGGGATGCCTCCCCGCGTCATTTTGCCCGTTTTCGACGCCGAAATCCCGCTCGTGCGCCCCCTGCTCAGCTGGACTCGCGCCCAAACCGAAGCCTACTGTCGTCAACACAACTTGCCCTACCTGACAGATTCCAGCAATGCCGACACAGCCTACTTTCGTAACCGTCTGCGTCACCAATTGTTGCCCCAACTGGAAGCCTACAACCCGCAAATTCGTCACACCCTTGCCAAAAGCGCCCTGGCCCTGCAAGGCGACTACGAACTGCTCAACGAACTGGTTAATTCAGCCTGGGAAAACACCGTGAGCGCGGCTGGGAATGGCTTTGTGGCCTTCAACCTGCCCCATCTGCGACAGATGTCTCCCGCCCTGCGGCGCAATCTGTTTCGGCGGGCAGCCTTCACCCTTAAGCCTGGCTTGCGCGATGTGGGCTTTGAGGCACTAGAGCGGGCTTGTACCCTGAAAGCCACCGAACTGGCCGGGGGGCTGAAAACGCTCATCGAAGGCGAAACGCTGTATTTGACGGAGGATGAATCGGAGCTGCCAACGCCCTATCCACAAATCAGTGTCCAGTGTTCAGTGTTCAGTCATCAGTTTTCAGTAAGCAGTATTCAGTTGGAGAATAGGTGGGAACTGCACATCTCACTGCTCACCCCCTTGCGGGGGCAGGCTGAGAACTGGTCACTGATGACTGATAACTGGTCAGCGTATTTCGATGCCGATTTAGCGAAAACCAGCCCTTCGACCAATCTCAGGACAAGGCTCACGGTGCGCCCGTTTCGGGCAGGCGACCGCTTTGAACCGCTGGGCATGCCTGGGCAGACGATGAAACTATCAGATTTGTTCGTGAATCTCAAAATCCCCAAACGATTTCGCAAAAACTGGCCGGTGCTGTGCGTGGAAGACGAGATTGCCTGGATTCCCGGCTTGCGCATGGCGCATGGCTATCGGGTGACTGATTCGACCAGGCGGGTGTTGGTTTTGCGGCTGACGCGGTCGTAAAGCCGCTTTACCGCCTGGCGAGTGGGGTTTTCTATCCACAAGAACGTGCCGGTGGAGACCAGGATAAGCAGCAGCAGGTAGGTGTAAAAATGGGCCTCGTTGCTGAAATTACTCAAGCGTGGGTCGAGATAATTTTTATAGAACGTATGCACCGGGTATTGCAGGATGTAAATGGCGTAACTGGCATCGCCCAACAGGACGAAGCCAGGTTTTTGCAGCAGGCGGGCAACCCAGGTCTGGTCGAGCGCCAGGCTGGTGATGAATACGATGAAAATAGGGGCTAAAATGCCGTTGGTGAGCGCCATGCGGATGCCAAAAGCGTCTTTCAAGAAGTCTTTCAGGTAGAGCAGCGAGAGTGCAATGAGAAGCAGACTGGCTGCCAGCAGGGCGGTATTCAGACGCGGTTGGTTTTGCAGGGTTTGCCCGCGCTCTAACATCCAGCGGCCAGCCAGCGCGCCGAGCAGGAAAGCATTCAGATGGAAGAGCGGGTTATAGAATAGCACATCGTGCGTGAAGGAGGGGAATCCGGTGTACCAGTTTTTGAGCAGGTAAGAATGCGCCGCCATGCTGCCGCCCCAAAATGAGAAAAGCAAAATTGCCGAAACGCGCAGCGAAAGGCGGCGGGCAACCCATAAGATGAGCGGAAAGAGCAGGTAGAAAAATGCTTCTACCGAAAGCGACCAGCCGGGGTAGTTGAGTGAATTGGGGTAAGGTGGCCGCCAGGCTTGCAACAGGGTCAAGTTCAATCCCAGAGCGGTCAGTTCGCGCAAAAACTTCAAATTGAGCAAGAGGGTCAGCCCCAGGCCGAGCAGGTATACGGGGTAGATGCGCGCCAGCCGAAACACCCAGTAACGAAGAGTTTGGAATTTTTCGGCTTGCGGCCAGTAGGCCAGCATCATGATAAAGCCCGAAAGTGTAAAAAAGTAACTGACGAAGATTTGCCCGGTGGGAATCAGCTGGCTGAGCGGGTAGAGATGGAAGGGGAAAATTTTGCTCCCGTAATGGAATATGACAACCGTCAGGGCAGCGGCAAAGCGGGTAAATGTCAGTTGGTTGGTGTTCGGCATGGGGCAAATTTTAATCGAAAACGTCAGCGCGGAACTTGATGTATACTCTGGGTCGGAGGTGTTATGGATAAGGTGATTATCAGAGATTTGCGTGTTAATGGCATTATTGGAATTTATCCGCAAGAACGAGTTCGCCCTCAGGAAATGGTCATTAACGTGATTTTATATACCGATGTTCATCAAGCCGCTGTGTTGGACGAGATTAGCGAGTGCGTGGATTATCAAAAAGCCGCCAACCTGCTCAAAGCCCACGCCGAAACAGCCCGGCGGCAAACGGTGGAAGCCCTGACCGAAGACCTGGCGCAGTTGTGCTTGGCGATGCCGGGTGTTTTTGGGGTTCAAATTCGGGTGGAGAAGACCCAGGCCATTCCGTTTACGGCTGCTGTGGGGGTGGAAATTGAAAGAATGAAGGGTTAATTGCTAAAAACGCAATTCAGATGCGCCGCGCGTGATATTTTGCAGGAATTCTTCGCGGGTGGCAAGGTTGGCGCGAAACGCGCCATGCATGGCCGATGTGACCATGCGGGCATCGTGCTTTTTTACGCCGCGCATCATCGAACACAGATGCATGGCCTCGACCACCACGGCAACCCCCTGGGGTTTGAGCAGGTCACGCAGGAAATCTGCAATCTGGCGCGTCATGCGCTCTTGCACTTGCAGGCGGCGGGCATACATATCAACAATGCGCGGGATTTTGGATAGCCCCAGCACTTTGCCGTTGGGAATATAGGCAACATGCGCCCGGCCAATGAAGGGCAACATGTGGTGTTCGCACAAACTGTAAAATTCTATGTCGCGCACGATGACCATTTCATCGTATTGGACGTCGAAAATGGCGCCGTTGACCAGCGAAGTCGGGTCGAGTAAATAGCCTTGCAGCAACTCGCCATACATTCGGGCGACACGAGCGGGGGTTTTTTGTAATCCTTCGCGCAGCGGGTCTTCGCCGATGGCGGTTAGAATTTGAGAAACCGCTGTTTCGATGGCGTTGAAATGAATGGGTTCTTGCCCAACGGCAGGGGTGTTGTCCTCGTCAAAATCAGCAGGCTGCATGATTGCTCCAAAAAAAATAGACTGGCCTCCAGCAAGGCCAGTCTATTTTACTCCAAGCCGGTTGATCTAACGAACATGCGGCTCGATGAGACCGTAGGTTCCGTCGCGGCGGCGGTAGAGAACGTTGATTGCGCTGGCTTTGGCATTGAAGAAGATGAAGAAGTTATCGTGGCCAAGAAGTTTCATCTGTTCAATGGCTTCTTCTTCTGCCATGGGAATCAGGTCGAATTTTTTGCGTCGGATAATCATGGGTGGTTCTTCGGCTTCGAGTTCAGGCAGTTCTTCGGTTTCCAGGGCCACTGAGGCGGCTGATTTGCCGTCGCCGCGTCCGCGTTGGTGTTTGCCTTTGTAGCGAGCAACCTGACGGGTTAGCTTGTCGAGGGCAATGTCAATCGCGGCGCGAATGTCTTCGGCGCGTTCTTCGGAACGCAGCAACAGGCCTTTGCCGCGAATGGTTAACTGGGCTACATAGCGGTCTACTGCGCTGCGGGCAGTTTTAATATGGGCAAGGTCAACGCGGATTTCATCTATGGTTGGCAGGTAGCGGTCGAGCCTGGCTACTTTTTTGGTGACATAGTCGCGGATGCGGTCTGTCACTTCAAATTCACGTCCTGTAATCTCCAGATTGTGCGCCATATTGCCTCCTTGTGAAGTGAATGAAGAGATGTGCGCTCGTCAATGCGACGAGCGAGGAGATGATTGCTTTATTTGGTCGAGGCCATATTTTTGCAGGGCTTTGGCGGCGGTTAGGGCATACACCCGGCTGGCTCCAGCAGAGATCAGCGCTTGAGATGCGGCATGAAGGGTTGCGCCGGTGGTGGTAACATCATCAAACAACAGAATTGTTTTGTTTTGTACCAGGCGAGGGTGAGCAGTGAACGCAGATTGGACGTTTTCACGACGTTCTGCGGCGCTCAACCCCACTTGAGAGCGTGTGTGCCGGACACGCTGGAGGGCATAGGGAGCGTATTTCCATTGCATGATGCGTGCGAGTGGGTGAGCAATTAACCCAGCTTGATTATAGCCTCTTTCGCGCATTCTTTGTTGGCTGAGTGGAATGGCGACAATCATTTCTGCCTGCCAGCCCAGAGAGGTGAGAAAGGTGGCAATATCCCAGGCGAGCGCTTCTCCCAACCCAACATCACGACGATATTTGAGTTTGTGCAGTGCCGGGCGCAAGGGTTCTTTAAAAACAAAACACGACCGAAGCGCGTAAAACGCTGGTCGTGCCTGCCGACAGTGTTCGCAAATTCCTGGAGCATTTTGCGGTTCGCCACAAATCTTGCACAGGGGTTCTGGGGGCGGGGCCAATCGCCGTTGGCAGTCTGCGCACCAGCGCTGCCCAAGTTTTCCGCACCCTGCGCAGCGAGGAGGGAAGACCAGGTCTAGCGCACTCCAAAGAGTGTGGAAGAAGTAGTAAGAGAAGCCAGGGCGTATGGTCAAAATTATCCGCCGCCAAAGACGTTGGATTGCATAATCCGCAGCACAGCAGGGGTCATCAGCACAATGAAAATCGAGGGGAAAATGAACACAATCATTGGGATAAGCATTTTGACGGGGGCTTGGTGCGCCAGTTCTTCGGCATATTGACGGCGGCGCATTCGCATTTGGTCGGCCTG
Source organism: Anaerolineales bacterium (assembly GCA_034432755.1). Taxonomy (GTDB): domain Bacteria; phylum Chloroflexota; class Anaerolineae; order Anaerolineales; family Villigracilaceae; genus UBA5195. Next base: position 77,294 of record DAOUBQ010000033.1, on the reverse strand, counting down.
GATGCGTAATACTTTGGCCATGCTCACGCCTAATTGTTCGCTTTGGATGATGGCTGCCACAAAACTGGTCATTTCGGGCAGGTCAATTCGGTCAGACATGGTTTTCAGGGCTTCACGCCGCACTTTGCCCAGTTGAATCTCACGGATAGCACGCGCAAAGGCCAGAGAGAGTTCGTTATCCCATTTTTGGGCAACGTTCGACATGGCCGCATCGAAACCCAGGCCTGCTTCTACGCAAATTGTGAGCAGGTCTAATGCGTCGGGCATGGCTTTGCGAATTTCCAGCTGGCGTTTCTTTATTTGCTCACTCAGCCAAAGTTGTGGAAAGAAAAAGCCAAGCGCGGCAGCGATAATGCCATAAAGGAAGGAGCGGGCAAAAGTCTGGTCGAAGATAGAAAATTTTGCAACCGCGAAAACAAGGATCCCCAACACGCCTGCGGCGACGAAACGGGAGGCCAGGAACATGGGCGCGTCAATAAAACCGGCTTTACCAGCCAATTCAAGTTTTCGGGTTGTTTCTTGTAAAGCATTTTGGGGGGTGTTCTTGGCGGCTGCTTCGCCCAATTGGCGCAGGATGGGGTAGATGACGCGCTCGGTAAAGGGTTGGGAAAGTTCAATTTCATCCAGGCTCACGGCCTCGCCGCGTTGTGAAAACTCTGCGAGGCGCTGGTTGAGTGGGTCTTCATCTTGCTTTGGCATGCGCTGCCCAACATAAATTAAGGCGACGGCCAATAACACAACGGCGACGATAACAATAATGGCAATGGTTGCCCAGTCCATTTCACACCTCGATATCTGCTATTTTCATCATAACAAAGTAGCCCACTGCAATCATGATGATACCAACGACTAGAGCGATTCCACCGCAGACGATGTTTTTGAAAAATTCACCCATGTAATCCTGGTTGATGAACCAGAGCAAAACGAAGACGACAAAAGGGACTGCCGAGAGGATACGTCCTGACATGACAACTTGCGAGGTCATGACGCGGATTTCGCCTTTGATGCGGATTCGCTCTCGGATGGTGAAGGAAATGGTATCGAGGATTTCTGCCAGCGGGCCACCCACTTCGCGCTGAACGTTGATTGCGGTGACGACAAAGTCGAGGTCTTCGCTGGGGATGCGACGCACCAGGTTGTCAAGGGCTTTGTCCATTGGCAAACCAAGTTGCATTTCCTGAACAACACGGCGGAATTCGTCGGAGATGGGGGGCGGCATTTCTTTGCTGACTGCTTCCATGGCTTGCATGGTGGAATAGCCAGCGCGCAAGCCATTGACCATCAGGTTCAACATATCGGGCAGTTGGTCGTTGAATTTTCGCAGGCGCTTGGCTTGCTGTCCGCGAAGGTAAATGATGGGGCTGGCAATTCCAACCGCCACACCAATGACGGCCGAAAACATTTTTCCGATCGGGTTGCTGCCTCCAAACCAGAAAGCTGCTCCGCCCAAGAGAAAGCTCAAGATGAAGATGAAGAAGATAAACTCGCCTGCCTTGAACTTCATGTCGGCACGCGCCAGGTTTTTTGCGACTCGGTCACCAAACGATGACTTCTCAACCCGTTTATTTACCCATTCGGTCAACGCGGTTGAGGTTTCTTCTCTTTCCCTGCTGCTGGCAGCCTTGTTATCTGCATCAAGGTAGCGCCCCAGGCGGTCTTCGACCAGGTTTCTTTCGCTGTTCGAAGAGATATATATCCCGATGGCAATCAGGATGAGAATAATAATCGCGCCAACCAACAAAACTACAAGAGGATTCATGACGAGCCTTGATTAAGGACCGGAATTTAATAGCGCCGGCTGCTGCCCACGCCAAAAATCGTCGGGGGAAGGTGGATGCCCGCTGATTCGATTTTATCCATGAACTTAGGACGCAACCCGGTGGGGCGCAGTCGCCCAATCACTTTGCCTGCTTCAATGCCCGTTTGCTCAAAGACAAACAGGTCTGTCATGGTAATCACATCACCTTCCATACCGCTGACTTCAGTAATGTATGTCACTTTGCGCGTGCCATCTTTCATGCGTTCTTGTTGAACAATTAAATCAATGGCCGAGGAGGTTTGCTCTCGAATGGCGCGTACGGGTAAGTCCATGCCGGCCATCAGGCACATTGTTTCAATACGAGAAAGCGCATCACGCGGGGTGTTGGCGTGGGCGGTGGTCATAGAGCCATCGTGACCGGTGTTCATAGCTTGCAACATATCTAATGTTTCGCCGCCGCGGCATTCTCCTACGATGATCCTTTCGGGGCGCATACGAAGAGAGTTGATTACCAGGTCTCGGATTGTAATTTCACCGCGGCCTTCGATGTTCGCGGGGCGCGATTCTAGTGTGACGACGTGTTCCTGGCGCAATTGCAGTTCGGCTGCGTTTTCTATGGTGATAATGCGCTCATCGTTGGGAATAAAACCAGAGAGAACATTGAGCAGGGTCGTTTTCCCTGAGCCTGTACCGCCTGAGATGACAATGTTAAGGCGTGCAATGACACATGCTTTAAGAAATTCAATGGCTTCAGGAGTAATGGAGCCAAAAGAAATGAGTTGTTCTACGGTTATAGGATTTTTGGAAAATTTGCGGATGGTAATGGTTGGGCCAACCAGCGAAATGGGTGGAATGACCGCATTAACGCGCGAACCATCTGGCAAGCGGGCATCTACATACGGGCTGGATTCGTCAATGCGGCGGCCAAGCGGCGCAACAATACGGTCTATGACGCGCATCACGTGGTCATTGCTTTCAAAGGTCACCGGAACACGAACAACTTTGCCTTTGCGCTCTACATAGATGTTTTTAGGGCCATTGACCATGATTTCAGTAATGGTGTCATCTTCCAACAAAGGCTGCAACGGGCCGAAGCCGAGAATTTCGGCAGTGATTTGCTCGAACAAACGCTGCCGCTCCGGGCGGGAGAGGACGATGTTCTCTTCGCTCAAAATCTGCTCGAACAGCTCCATGATGGTTCGCCGGACCTCTTCGGTTTTGGTAATGTCCATTGATGGGTCCAGCTCTGCCAGGAGTTTATTCTGAACGCGCGTCTTCAAGTCAAAATAGGTTCCCGCCTGGGGGGTTGTGGCAGGGGCACTGACGCGCCGTGCTTGCAATCCAGAAAGAGATTGTTCCCCGGCTCCCCCGCCAGAAGGGGGTTGCGAGGGCAGGGCAGTGGGACGCTGGGGTAGCGATGGGTCGGAATTTCGCGCTTGTCCTTGTTCGATACGCTTAAGTAAAGACATGAGTTACCTCCAGATAACAATCATTACGATTCGGTCGCTTTGGCAAGCTGGGTACGGATTGCTTCCGCCAGGGCGAACACCGACCGCCCAACTGTTTTTGTTTTATTGTCCACCATAAAAGGGATGCCGCGATTGACGGAGGGTATTACAACTGCTTCCTCAAGCGGGATCACGCCGATAACAGGCTGTTTCAGGTTCTCACTCACCTTTTCCGGCGTAATCGAAATGCGTTTGTCGTATTTGTTCATCACCAGGCACAAACGTTCACGCTGGACGCCAATGGTGACGAGCAGGTCAAGAAATAAGCGCACATTTTTTATGGCGGGAATGTCCTGCGTGCAAACAAGCACAACGACATCGCTAACATCAAGCGCGGCAAGGGTGATATCGTTCAAGATGTGCGCTGTATCAATAATGACGTAAGCATAGACCTGGCGCAGGTACTTGATTAACTTGCCAAATTGGTCTGCGGTAACGTGGTCGGCCTGTTCAGGCTTGGGAGGCGAGGCCAGCACGCGAATACCGCTCGCAGCATGTTTGAGTAAGACACCGTCAACAATATCTGGGTCCAGTTCATCGGCGCGGGGTGCCAGGTCGAGGATGGTGTTTTTGCCTTGCTCGTTCAAAAAGACGGCGACATCGCCAAACTGAAGGTTGCCGTCTACCAGGGCAGCGCGGGTTTCGTCGTTATGCAGCGTAATGGCCAGGTTTGTCGCAAGCGTTGTAACGCCCGTGCCACCCTTGGGGCTATAAACCATAATGACGCGTCCGTTGACGTATCCACCTGCCAGCGAGGGCTGGGTTGTCGCTGCCGCGACCGAAGCAACGACCTGGGCAGTCCGGGAACGTTCCAGTTGCGCCATTTCTCCGGCACGCCGAACCGCCGAAATCAGTTCATCGGCCATGGGGGGCTTGGTGAGAAAGTCGTGCGCACCAGCTTGCATGGCCCGCCGCATATAGTTCGAGTCACCCTGGACGGAGAGAAAAACAATTTGGGCCACCGGGTTGCGCTGGCGTATCAGGCCGGTCGCCGTAATGCCATCCATATCCGGCATATTGATATCCATCAGGATAACATCCGGCTTTAACTCATCCGCCAGTTGTACCGCTTCTTTCCCAGAGCGGGCCGTTCCAATTACTTCAATATCCGCTTCAAACTGCAACAGTTTACGGACATTCTCCCGGGTTTCGGCAATATCATCAACAACGAGGACGCGAATTTTATCTGGCATGTTGCCAACTCTCCAAACTGACCGGTTTACGGAATAGGCGTTGGCGTGCCTTGTGTTGTAACCGGGTCGGTTAGTTTATCAAGACGAGGTTGTATGGCGTAAGGGAGTTTCGCTGGTACCGGGATGGCATATTGACTCAAAATGTACTGGAGCGTAGCGGCCTCGGTATCTCTTCGAGAGGTGTCATCTGGCGCGCGCAGGGTGAAGGTAAATTTGGCTCCGGCGTACAGCAAATAAGTGAGCGCAACTGCATCCTGAGGAGTGACAATCAGGGTAATGACTTCAGGCGCCCTGACGGCAACGGGAGTTGGCGGCTGCTGCCCTTCGGGGACTTGCTGGGTTGGCGCGGCGGCAACGGCTTCTGCGCCAGGCAGGGGAAAATAGCCAACCCGCAAGACTTGTACATCTTGCAGGATTTGTTGTGAAACCAGGCGCGGGCGCTGGGCTTCGGAGGGGATGAGGTAAATCGCCTGGTTAAGGACTGGGTCTAATTCCGCGCGGCCCACCGTGCGGTTTCCGCCTCCGTTGTTCATACCGAGCGTAACCAGGGTGGAGGCATCAGGCTGTAAACCCGTATTGACGACCTGCCCAAAGTTGTTGGGCAGAATAGATTGAAAACTGGAATCGACATCAACAAACAGGGTGGTTGCGATTACATTAACACGGTCGCCATCCCGGAGACCAAAGGCCACACCACTTTGCCAGTTCAGCGGCAGGGCAACTGCCACCAGACCAGGTTCAATGACCCTGGCTGTTTCTGACACGGGGCGTGTCAAACTGTCAGAAAACATTCCGCGCATAAGAGGGATGCCCTGGTCGAGTGGGAACGCGGCAAACTTCCCTTGCACTTCTTCGAGATTGGTTACCATTTTCTCGTTATATGCTTCCTGGGGGACCATCATGGTGCTGATGGCTTCAGGCCTGATTTCTTCGTTAAGTTTGAGAGGCTGGCCAACAGCGAGAATAGAAACCATGGGCGGCGTTGGCGCAACGTCTTGCGGCGGCGGGGCAAACAAATTTCCGCTAAGAACCAGGAATACAACGGCAATCAAGATAACGATGAAGATCACCAGGAACAGCAGAATACGGCCACCACGTCTCATAGGGTTCTCCTTGATTTCTTGCTTATTTGTTCTACATGATTATACAGTAAAAACAAGGATTGGAATAATTACAGCAATCTCAAATAGATGGTAAGAAAGTAGGACTCTACACCACGCGAGAGTCCCACAATCGATCCCTGCTTATGTGCCTGGCACCCTGGTGTTTATGCAGACCGGGCAGGAATGACAAACGTAACGCGAGTGCCTTTCCCGATGACGGAATCCAGTTCAAAAGAACCACGCAGCATCTCTACACGGTCACGAATCAGGTTGAGGCCCAGGCTATTCCCTTGCCCCAAAATCTCGGTATTGAAGCCCTTGCCATTGTCGTCAACCGTCACTTTGACCGAAGTCTCGCTCATATCAATCATGATTTTTATCATGGTTGCCTGGCTGTGGCGGGAGGCATTCCCCAGCAGTTCCTGCAGGGCGCGGAAAATCATTACCTCAACGTATGACTCCATCCGCCGTTCCTGCCCAGAAACGGTCACGGCAATTTCCATGTTCGTTTGTTCTTTGAACGTATCAGCATAACGCTTGATGGTTGGCACCAGCCCCAAGTCATCGAGCATCATCGGACGTAATTCAAAGATGAAATTGCGCACTTTCTGAAAGGTGCTCATGGCCGAGGCTTTCAGGCTGTTGAGTTCCTCGCGCGCTTGGGCCGCATCAACATCCATCAAACGCATGGCAATTTCGGTTTGAAGGATAAAATTGGAGAGGGCCTGGGCGGGTCCATCGTGCATCTGACGCGACAAACGCTGACGTTCCGATTCCTGGGCCTGAATAATGCCTTCAATGCTCGCCTGCGTGCTTTTGCCGCTTCCCTTTCCGCCTTCAGTGGGCTGTTCGAGCAACGCAAGCACTTTTTCGAGGGAGCCGCGATAGCGCTGGAGATGCGATTGGTCGCTTTGCAGTTTTTCAATCTGGCCGCGCATGACAAATAACCGCTGCTGGGCATCGAGCGCGGAGTCATAAGACATTTTCAACTCATCCAGAGAAATTTTTGCACTCAAAGCCTGAATTTGCTGCAAGTGGGCGGTAATTGCCGTATTGCGCTGCGTCAGTTTCGATGCTTCCACCTGGCTCTGTTCAAGCATCAGGGTCACCTCGCGCAGTGACTTCGTCACTTCGTCTAACTCGGCTTGTATGCTCTTGCGAGCCTCTTCGATAGGGGTGGTCTGCTCTTCGGTGATTGTCATGGCTCACTCCTGCAAATTCGATTCATAGTTCAACTTGACCCACCCCCTTTTCAGGGCATAAACCACTGCCTGGGTGCGGTCTTCGACGCCAAATTTGCGCAGGATAGACGTAATATGATTCTTAACCGTCTGGTGGCTAATGCCGAGTTGGGCGGCAATCTCTTTGTTGCTTTTTCCTGCCACCACAAGTTCCAACACTTCCATCTCGCGGTCAGAGAGTGGATGGAATGGGTTGCCCGGTTCGCTATACGAGCGGCGCGCAAAATCGAGCTGTCGCGCCAGCCAATTCTCAAACTCAACTTTGGTCATCACCTGCTGGGACATGACGTATTTCCCGTCGGCCACGTGGAAAATGATTTTGGTCAATTCATCAGGCTGGATATCTTTCGAACAAAAGGCAGCCGTGCCTGCAATGGCCGCGTGAAGCATCTGCTCAGAATCGTTATACGCTGTCATGAGGATAATGCGGGTCGGGAGACGATTCGTAGTCACCTCATGCGTAATCTGCTGACCGTTCATTCCCGGCAGGTTGACATCCACCAGGGCAATGCGCGGACGAATCGATAGAATCAGTTCCAGCCCACGCTCTCCGTGCGATTCTTGCCCCACCACTTTCAGGCGCGGGTCAATAGACAAAGCATCAGCCACGCCCTGCCGAAACAATGGATGGTCGTCTATGACAACAACGGTAATTTGTTCCATGTCTTAAGTCCGGTGAATTATTTTTGAGTATAGCATATCTTATGCCGATAGTGAAATTTCTGACTCATAACATTTACGGTTTGATACGGAAAATCCGGACTTCGTCGAATTCGCCCAGGTAAATCAGGCCAGGCTGCGATTCGGGGGCTTGGTAGACTGGAATCATCGGGTCGGTATAGTATGTTTTTTCCAAAATAAGGAACCGCGCCCCAAACTGACGGGCCAGGCGGCGGGTGGTTTCCAAGTCTTCATCGGGGACGATGATAGCAGAGCGGCGGTTGACGGCAAAATAACCGGGCGCGTTGGCAACAATCACCACATCGGAGGGCTGCGCGCCGTTTTCGACCAGGATTTGCTCGGCGCGCAGGTAAACACGCTGGAACTCGTTCCAGTCTTTTTCGATAACGCTAATGTAGACCAGCAACAGGGTAATAACGCCCAGGAAGGCGACCAGCGCAAAACGGAAGATTCCAAACGCTTCGGGCGTCAAGCGCCCCCGCTGGCGCGCTTTTGCCACCAAGAACTCGACCGCCACTGGCGCCGCCGCCCACCAAACCGGCTGGAGTGCTGCGGCGGCATGGAAAAAACTACCGCGTGACCCCGCAAAGGGCAAGATGAATGTCAGCACGACGAACAACGTCAACCAGGTCAGCGCGGCCAGCCGGGCGCGCAGGTCTTTTCGCAGCACCCACAGACCTATTGGAGCGAAAACAGCCAACAGGACGACACCCTGAGCGGCAACCGAGTTGATTGCATTGAGTTTGAGCGCATCCAGCCGCCCGGTCAGGGCCGCATCCCAACCGGCAGCGCGCCAGTTTTCGTAGTTCACCCGGTCTGGCGGCCAGGCGAACGTCTCATCATATCGAGTCATCCACAATACCCGGCTTCCGGCGGGGGTGAGCGGCGTTCCCCAAATAGACAGGTTGCGTGCCATCCAGGGGCCCATCAGGAGGGCATAGCCGAGGGTAAAAAGCACCGCAGGGTAAAAAAATGATGCCAGGAAGGGTTTTTTCTCATCCAGCCAGCGCAGAAACAGCCCGCCGCCACCCACGGCCAGCCACAAGATGCCATCGGAGCGCGCCAGGTTCATTAGCCCGGCCACCAGCCCCAGCAAGAGCGAAGAAACGATTCCGGCGCGGGGAAAGAGCAGGAAGAAGAAAGCGCCGAGGAGCATGAAAATGCCGAAGTTATCGGTGGTGGGGAGAAAAGGCGCGTGGTAGCCGCAAAAAACAGCCAGGAAACCAGAGGCCAGGGCCAGGCTGCGCTTTCGGGTAAAGGAAAACGCCAGGCCGGCGCTGGCGGGCGGGACCAGGGCCGCCACCAGGATAAAACCCAATCGCGCGGCGGCAAAGGTATCCGTTCCGGTCAGCCACATCCCCGCTGCCGCCAGGATGGAGGCAAGCGGAAACCAGTAACCATGCGAAGGGTGAGGCAAACTTTGGGGATTGTCCAAATAATTCCAGAGATAGTTTTCGGTGAATCCATGCCCCTGAACAAGGCGCACCCCGCCCGCATAGTAGTAATCGGCGTCCATATAGCCGGGCGCCTGCTGAAACCAGGCGATAGCGCTGTTGAAGGCCAGGCTGACCAGGAAAAGTAAGAGATAATCGCGGCGAGTCATGTTATCTCCCCTGTGAAATCATATCCATCCACAAACGCGGCGGACGGGTGGCCCACCAGCGCACCCAGTAAAGCAAGAGAGTCATGGCAAACGGGTAGGCAAACAGAAAAGTCGAATCCAGCCCGGCAAAGTGCGCCGCCCACAGTCCGGCCAACAGTCCCAACCCAAGCAGAAAAGCCGCCAGGCGGCCCAACACCCCCCAGCGCTGGCCCACAACAGAGAAAACCAGAATGACAGCCGGCAGGCTGAAGGCAGTCCAGGCCGGGCTGAAGCCCATGCCGAACCAGGGCGTCAGGATGGCGGTGAGAGACATCGTCCAAAAAAGCCAGTGCGCACCTTTGCCGCGCACAGCCTGCCATTCAAAAAACAAGATGACGATAGCAACCGCCCTTAGTCCCTGAGCCAGGGGAATACCGACACCAGGGAACCAGTTTTCAAGCGAACGAAAGGTCGAGGGCAATACCTGGCTGCGCCACTCAAGGATGCCACGGAAAAAGAATTCATTGAACCAGCCGGGATAGACCAGAAATGAAACCGCCAGCAACAAGGTGAGCGTCATCAAGAAACCGGCCAAGATGCGGTAGCGCCCAGATGCGACCATCCACACGGCCAACAGGAGCAGCGCCAGCCCGGTGACGCGAATGTAGACCAATCCCAGCGCAGCCAACGCCCCCGCCAACTCATCAGCGTCAATTTCGAGGGCGCGCACCGTGCCAAATACAAGAAGCGATTGCAAGATGATGAAATTCCCATCCAGCATTGAAATCACACCCGGTTGCCAGGCCAATCCGAAAAGCAGCACCAGCGGCAGCGAAAGCCACGATGCCCGCCAACGGCTTAAGTGCATAGATACGAAGACCAATCCCGCCAAGGCCGCCTGGAGCAAAACCAGCCACAACGCGCGGGCAACAAAAAAATCACGAATAGATGCCAGGGGCAAGAACAACAGGGTCACATAGAGCGGCATGCTAAACTGGAACGAGCGTTCTCCGGCGTGCGCAACCCGCCCGTAGACCAGGCGCTGGACTTCGAGAGTATTGCCGACATCATAAGGCGAGAAGCCCTGCAAAACAAAATTTTGGGCAGGCTTCCACAGAGCCAAGAATTCCACACCAGTGCGCGTGTTGCGGCTGAATTGCAGGTTTCCCCAAAACAGGCCGCCGCCCAGAGTAATCGCCAACGAGATGAAAAACAAGGCCAGGGAAATAGAGCGAAGGTGATTGCGCATTGTCTTTATTTTACCAGTCCCAAAGCAGTGCCGCAAAAATCGTTGTGTTATACTAATTTTCAAATTTTACGCCAACGATGAAAGCCCAAACCCTGACCTTCAGCGCCCCTTACCGCCTCGAGATCATCGAGCGCGAACTGCCGCCCCTCGGCGCGCAGGAAGTTCTCCTCCAAACCCTCGTTTCAGCCATCAGCCCCGGCACCGAAATGCTCCTCTATCGCGGCCAATTCCCGCAAAACCTGCCGGTTGATGAATGCTTCCCCGGCATGGGTGACGCCTTCCACTACCCCCTGGCCTATGGCTACGCCTGCGTGGGGCAGGTGCTGGAAACAGGAAAACAAGTAGATGCATCCTGGCGCGACCGCCTCGTCTTTGCCTTTCAGCCGCACACCTCCCATTTTATTGCCCACCCCTCTGCGCTCCTCCCCATCCCGCCAGGGGTTGCCCCCCAAACCGCCTGCTTTCTGCCCAACACCGAAACCGCCATCAACCTGGTGCAAGATGCCGCCCCCCTGCTTGGCGAGCGCGTGCTGGTTTTGGGGCAGGGCGTGGTGGGCCTGCTGGCGGCGGCCCTGCTGCGCCAATTCCCGCTCGAACGGCTGGTGACGACTGATTTTTACCCCCTGCGGCGCGCCGCCTCGCAAGCCCTGGGGGTTGATTTTTCTCTGGATGCCGGACGCCCGAACCTGGATACCGCTCTCAGGCAGATTCTCCCCTCCGGCGCCGACCTGACCCTGGAAGTGAGCGGCTCCCCGCTGGCGCTGGATACCGCTATCGAACAGACCACTTTCTCAGGCCGAATCCTCATCGGCTCGTGGTACGGCCAAAAAACGGCGGCCATTCCCCTGGGCGGCAAATTCCACCGCAGCCGAATCCAGATACTCTCCAGCCAGGTCAGCACCATCCGCCCGGACTTAAGCGGACGCTGGGACAAAGCCCGCCGCTTCAGCGTAGCCTGGGATGCCCTCGCCAAAATCCAGCCTGAAAAGTGGATAACACACCGTTTCGCGCTCCAAAACGCGGGCGACGCCTATCGCCTGCTGGATGAACATCCACAGGATGCCATTCAAGTTCTGCTAGAGTATCCAGCATGATACGCAACACCCCATCCCTAACACCGGAGTAACCTCATGTACACCCTCGCCGTAAAACGTGACTTCATCGCCCGCCACGCCCTGATAGGCGGCGACTGGGGCCCTGAAAACTTCCCCAATTCCCATCACTACGTCCTCGAATTGCAGTTGAGCGGCCCCACGCTCGACCAGCACGGTTATCTGGTGGATATTGTGGACGTGGAACGCAACCTGAACGAAACGGTGGACTATTACCGCGAGAAAATGCTCAACGACCTGCCCGAATTTGCCGGGCTGAACCCATCCATCGAGCATTTCGCGCGGATTGTGGCCGAGCAACTCGACGCCAAAATTCACGCTGATCACCTGACCAGCCTTACGGTGCGGCTGTGGGAAAATGAGGTTGCGTGGGTTTCCTACCAAATCACCAAATCGCCAAATCAAACAATCGCCAAATGAAAGTTGGCCTTGTCATCTACGGTTCGCTCGATACCTTAAGCGGCGGCTATCTTTATGACCGCAAACTGGTGGAGTCCCTGCGCCACCAGGGGGATGCGGTTGAAATCATTTCGCTCCCCTGGCGCAATTACGCCGCCCACCTGACCGATAATTTCACCTTTCGCCTGCCGCCCGGCCTCGATATTCTCATCCAGGATGAACTGAATCACCCCTCGCTGATTGCCGCCAACCGGGGGAAACACCCGTACCCCGTCATCAGCCTCGTCCATCACCTGCGCTGCTCCGAGCAGCGCCCCGCCTGGCAGAATGCCTTCTACCGGGCCATTGAAAAACGGTATCTGGGCGCGGTGGATGGGTTTATTTTCAACTCGCAAACCACCAGGGGAGTGGTGGAAAAGTTAATCGGGGCCGGGAGGCCGTCGGTCGTTGCCTATCCGCCGACAGATAGGTTTGGGGCTGGTTTGACGGAACAGGAAGTCACCGAACGCGCCCAAAGCGGCCCGCTACGGATTTTGTTTTTGGGCAACGTCATCCCTCGCAAAGGATTGCATACGCTGCTCGATGCGCTGGCTTTGCCAGGGCAAACGCTCAAAAACCCGCCGTTAGACCGCTTTTACCACCTGGATGTAGTTGGCTCGCTGACCACTGACCCGGCCTATGCCGCTGCCATGCAACGACGGACCGCGGACAACGGTCTCTCGTCAGTTGTCACGTTTCACGGCTCGCTTGATAACGTCCCCCTGTTCGAAAAACTAAAGAATGCCCATTTGCTGGTCGTCCCCTCCTCTTACGAAGGCTTTGGGATTGTCTATCTCGAAGGGATGGCCTTTGGGCTGCCCGCCATTGGCACAACTGCCGGGGCAGCGAGGGAAATCATCGAGCATGGGCGCACGGGATACCTGATTGAGCCGGAGGATGTGCGTTCGCTGGCGGGTAAATTAATCCTATTGAGTTCCAACCCTAACCTATTGGCCGAACTCTCTCTAAACGCGTTAGAACGCTACCGCCAGCAGCCCGGGTGGGAGCAAACAGCAGGGGAAATCAGGCAGTTTTTGGTGAAAATGATAAAACGTGGAAAGTAATTTTTGGCTACTTTCCACGTTCTGCTTTTTTACCCCGTAACGCCTTACGCAGGTGTTCCCACACTTCTTTTACCCGGCTGGCTTGTTCGGGCTGCACCGGGCGCGGGGTGTAGCGGGCTTCAATGAAGGCGTTGGTTAGGGCCTCAATATCGGGTTCGGCTTCGGGCAGGGCGCTATCGAGGCGGGAGGCAAATTCGAGGGGCGTTTGCGACAGGCTGCGGGGCAGGCCGCTCTCGCCGCTGCGGCGGAGAAAGGCCTGGTAAAAGAAAAACACCCTCTGGCGCGGGCCCAGTTTCCGCAGGTTTATCCATCCCCCAACCACCCGCGACAGGCTTTGACGGGGGCGAATGCGCTCCAACCCGGCTGAAACGGCCTGCGCAAGCCCTTTTTGAGCCGCCTGCCATGTGCCGCGCAGCCAGTGCCATACTTTGCTCAGCCAGGCCAGGCCAGGACGCTGGCGCAGGGCGGTGAGCAGGTCGGCGTGCTGGCGCAGGTATTGAACGAGGGCAAACACCAGCACCGCAAGGAACACCCCCCAAAACAGGAGCGATTTTGCCACTTCGAGCCAGGGCAGGGGTGTGGAAGTCGCGTCCACCGGCGCAGGCGGCAAGATGGGCGGTTGAAACGAGGGCAGTTCGGGCGTTTCGGCGGGCGCTTCGCGGCCAAACAGCATGGCAAGCAGGCCAAACAGCAGCAAAACCAGCCCCACCAGCAATTCGATCAAGGCAAACAGAAAGTAAACAACCAGGTTCAGGGCGTATCCAAGCGAGGTCAGCAAGCCCAGGCTGTAACTGGTCGGCAATAGGCTGGCGAGGGAGGCGAGGATAACCAGAAAGGCCAGGCTGTAGAGAACCCAGCGGCGAACCAGGTTGGCCTGCACCGGCACACGGTTGATGCTCCAGCGGTTGTGCAAGTCAATGAACTGGGTTTGGCTGAAGAGGGCCAGACCGAGCAGGAAGTATAAGAGGGTGCTGGCCCCGCCGTTCGAGAGTGGGGGGACATTCAGCACCGCGCCCGCCCAGTTCCCGCCAAACGCGGCGCGGAAATCGAGCCGCATGAGCGCGGTGAAAACCACCAGCATGGTTCCCACGTTAAACACCAGGCCAAGCAGCCGTTCGCGGGGCAGACGGGTTTCGCCGGGTGTGATGGCGTAGCCTTCCATGCGAATTAACTCGGCTTCGAGGCCCATTTCGTCGAACAGACTCGCAAAGCCCAGGCTGATGAGCCAGGCCAACCCACACAGTCCCAAGCCAATCAAATACTCTGTACTTGTAAACGATGTCAGGAAGGCAAACCAGCCCGAAGTCAGTTCTTTCCAAAACGATTGCAGCCCATGCGATAGGCCAATGACGGCCCGCAACCCAACCAGCAGGATGACCAGATGCCCCCCCACCGCCTGGAACCATTCTGGCGAGAACAGGTCTATTTTTTTGAACCTGCCGTAATTGTAGAACGTATCGAGTGAGACGAGGAAGCAGAGGCCCACCAGGTACCAGGGCTGCCAGGCGCTGAAAATGCGCGTCAGCAGGCTGACCACTGTTGCGGCGGCGCAGGCCAGCATGAGCGCGGCCAGCAGGGAACTGACCTGCCGGAAGGTGCGCTCGTTGGCGCGGGTATCGGGCGCAATTTCGGAGGCTTTCATCACTTTTTCCAGATGTCCAAGCCGCGTTCGTTCTGGATAGCAACGAGTGGGATACCGTATAGCCCCGCCAGGGTTTGGATTTCGCGCGAATACGTCACTGCGCCAGCCTGAATGAGCAACACTTCTTGCCCGGCTTTGCGCGATTGGTATAACTCAGCCAGTAAGACCTCGTCTACCTGCCCGGTGATGACAATCAGGCTCGTTCCCCAGGGCAGATGGCTGCGCTGGCGTTGCAGCATGGGCAAGAAGGGCGATTGGCGGGTGGCGCCAGCCCGCGCCAGGGTTTCTAGCAGGCGAATGAGGTGCGCACCGCCTTTGCGCGGCGGCAGGGGGCGCGGCGGTTCGCCGGTTGGCAGGTCGAGGCCGTTCAGCAGCAGGCCAAAGGTCTGGCGCTTGTGTGCAACCCACGCGGCCAGCGAGGCGGCAATCACAATTGCCAGTTCCATCGAGTCGATGCGCTGGCGAAAGGGATAATCGTCCTCGTTCAGGTTCAGGCACAGCAGGGTTTCGAGCGCAATGGATGGCTCGAACATCTTGACCTGCATTTGTCCGGTGGCGGCGGTGGCTTTCCAGTCTACCCGGCGCAGCGAATCACCGGCCAGATAGTTGCGCTTGCCCATTACGCGGGTCGGGTCCTCAAAGAGCGGTTGGGTGTGGCGCAAAGTTCCCTGTGGGGAACGGGAGGGGATTTTTAGCGAAGTGAGGGGGATAATTTTGGGATAGACGGTGAGATACTGCGCTGACAGGGTTTTCTGAAGGGGCGGATTCAGGCCGAGGAGGTCTCCCGTTGAAAGGGCCAGCGGCCCCACCGGGTAGTATCCGCGTTTGCGCGCCTCAAGCGTGTACCTGAACCCGGTGGCCGATTTTGGCCCCAGCGTGGTGACGCGCTCAAACGTTGGCACCGTGCTCAGGCTCACCGGCAGGCCGTCCTGAATAGCCACCCAGGGCAGCGGCAGCCAGCCGGGGTTTTTGACCTGAATTTCGAAATTGACCTTTTCGCCCAGGAAAGCGCGCTCGGTGAACGAGCGCTCGGCTTCCAGCCGGGAGAGTGAGCGGCGAGTCCACCAAATTCCGGCCCCAAACGCGCCCACAAACAGGTAGATGAGCGTGAGCGCAAAGTCATCGCGCAGCGCGGCGGCCAGCACCAGCAAAAGAAGCACAAGGGGTAAGAAGTTCACCGGCTGAGGAGGCTGATACTTTCGATGTGATAAGTCTGCGGGAACAGGTCAAAGGGTGTGACCTGTTGCAACTGGTAGCCATGTTCCAACATTCGTTTCAGGTCGCGCGCCAGGGTGGAGGGGTCACAAGAAATGTAGATCATTGTGGGCGGCTGGAGCGTCATCAGCGCGTCGAGGGCGGCTTTTTCGAGACCGGCGCGGGGCGGGTCGAGCAGGACGACATCGGGCTTGACATCCAGCGCAGGCAAGACCAGTTCGGCGGGTGCTTCGTAGAGTTCCACGTTGTCGAATTCGTCCAGGTTGACGGCAAAATCAGCGCAGGCCGAGGGCGAGAGTTCAATGCCGATTAATGTTTGGCAGCGCGGGGCCAGGAAGGCGGAGAAGAGGCCGACGCCGCAGTAAACGTCGAAAATCGTTATTCGAGAATCGTTTGAAGGGAGAAGGGCGAGGATATGCTCGACCATTTTCGCCGCCATTGGCGTATTGACCTGGAAGAACGACCCGGCGGAGACTTTGAACGGGCGCCCCAAGATTTCGATGACGAGATGGTCGTCCCCGGCGATGACGACGGCGTCGTCTTTGGTCAGGTGAACGACCGAGAGTTCGGCTTCAATTTCGATTTCGGGCGTTTCGGGGGAATCGGATTCGAGGACGAGCAGCAACTCCTCCCCGGCGCGCAGCGAGACGCGCTCTAGCAGAGTTCCCGGCTCGAAGTGCAGATTGGGCCACAGAGCGTTGAGCGGTTCTTCGGGCAGGTGACATTCCGATATCGGAAGCACGCTGAGGGGCGGTTCGTGGCGCGCGGATTGTGTTTCAGCAGCGATAAACCCCAGGTTCGCGTTTCCATCGAGGTGAAATTGAATGTGGTTGCGGTAATTCCACTCGGCAGGCGAGGCCACAATCTCGCCGATTGGCGGGTTTTCAATTTTGCCGATGCGGGTCAGTTGGTCGCGCAGGATGTCGGTTTTGGCGGCCAGTTGGTCGGGGTAGGATAAATTTTGGTAGTGGCAGCCGCCGCAAGCCGCCCTCGCCCCTAATCCCTCTCCTGTGGGGAGAGGGGTGAAGAAGTGCTTGCACTTTGGCGTAATGCGCTGGGGCGAGGCTTGCAGCACCTCGAGCAGTTTGGCGCGGGCGAAGCCTTTGCGCTCTTCGATCAGCTGAACGCGGACGGTTTCACCGGGCAGGCCAAAGGGGACGAAGACGGCGCGGCCTGTAGGGTCGCGGCCCATTGCGTCGCCGCCGTAGGTCAGGGTGGTGAGGGTGAGTTCGAGCAGGGTATGGGTCATAAGAAAGAATAATGCGCAATTCGTAACTGGTTGAGACACATTACGAATTACGCATTACGCATGCTGCGGTTGATGCCTATCGCAGGAAGAACGACAGGGCAACCAGGATGACGAAGAAGCTGCCGGCCAAGATGCCGATGCGCTTCAAGTCCATTTTGACCTGGCTGTAGTCGGGGTTGAATTCGACTGGGGCCGAGGACAGGGTTTTGCTTTTCTTGGGCATGTTCTTACTCCTAGGGGTTCTGTAACACAGCAGAAACGACAATCCGCTGGTTGTCAACAAGATAGGGGTAGCAAGAGATGAGGGTGACGGTGGCGTTGGGGGTGGGGGCCATCACTTCTACCCGGGTCGGTTCGACGATTTGCGTGCCGGTGACAACGTAATTGTACTGGCGCTGGGCGGTATAGAGAATGACGATGTCGCCCGGCTGGAGTTTATCGAGTTCGCGGAAGATTTCGCCGAAGATGTCATTGTGCGCCGAAAGGACGAGGTTGCCATTTTCGCCTGGGTTGGGGGTGCCGATATGTTGGCCGACGCCTTTCTTGAGCTGTTCCCATGAATCGCCCTGAACAATGGGCGCGTCTACGTTGATGGCCGGAATTTGGATGCGAACACCCTGGGCCGGGCTGGCGGTTGGAACGGGCACATTGGCAATGGATTGGGCAATGGGCCGCAGGTGTTCGGGGATTTCAGCGTCATTGAACTGTGCGCCTTGTTCGGCATTGGGCGGGGTGTGGCCAGAAGGCAAGACGACGGCGGTAATAAGCGGGGTCGGCACGGCGGTTGGTAGTTCCATGGCGGCGGCTACTTCCTGGTTGAGGGTGCGCCAGATGGAAAAGGCATTTAAGACCACGCCAATCAGCGCAATGACGGCCAGCACTTCAACGAATAAGAGTAGGGTATCGGTCCACGCCCGGCGGCGGCTGCGAAGCGGCGTAAACCCCGGGGGGGCGGCAACCACTTGCCCATTTTCATCGTCATCCAGCGTTGCTTCGGATTCGGCGGCCAGGGCAATCACCCGTCCGGTGCGTTTGAACCGTTCCAGGCGGTCGTGACGCTTGACGCGGCGCTTTTCGAGCAGCAGGCGGCGCAGTTCTTCTACTGATAAATCTTCCGGTCGCTTTTCGGGCATGGCAGGGTGATTATACCATTTTAGGAGATGCACAATTTTGTCACGGTGCTGGCGTCGAGACGGGCGTCCCTGGCCCAGCCACCACAATCAAGACGCTGACAAAATCCCCAAACGGCTCGCCCTTGCTGTTGAATAATCTCCAAACTCCTTTGTAGGTGCCGGGTTTGAATGGCGCGGTCAACCGCACGGTAGCGTTGACCGTGCCATTCGGCGCGACCACTTCGGGCAGCGGGCGGGTGACGCCGCTCATGACATCGCCGCTTACCCAAGCGATGGTGTAGCCTTCCTTCCAGGTACAACGCCCGATATTCTGGAAGGCCCAGGTCTTTTCAAAGACCTGTCCTGGCGCGAGGATGGTTCCATCCGGGATGTTGATATCCTGCAGGAATTTGGAATTATCGCAAAACGTTTCCACGACCGAAGTGGGCGGAACGGGGCTGGGGGTGGGTGTTTCGGTGGGGGTGGGCGTGACCGTCACCGTGGGGGTCAATGTGGGGGGGCGGGTGTTGGTGGGCAGGGGGGTGGCCGTATCGCGGGCAGCGATGGTTTGTTCGACAGCCGCCTGAAATTCGGCGGTCAGTTCGGCGGCGGGGTGCACGCTGACCGTGCCGCAAGCCGCAAGCATGAGCGAAGCAAATAAAAGGAGGGGGAAAAGTTTGGCAAGCAATTTGAACATGGTTTGTCTCCAAAATTGAAGGGATACATTCTAACACTCCCCTCGCCTGCTTGCTGTATAATTTCGCCGTCATATTATTACATGGAGGCACTCATGCCGCTTCAAATTATCGTTGGTGCGCAATGGGGCGATGAAGGCAAAGGCCGCATTGTAGATTGGTTTGCTGCCGACGCCGATGTGGTGGCCCGTTACAATGGGGGCGATAACGCCGGGCATTCGGTAACGGTGGGAGAGCAGTTGTTCAAACTGCATCTCGTCCCATCGGGCATCATCCATTCCAGGCCAGTTGCGGTGTTGGGGAATGGGATGGTCATCAACCCTGAATCGCTGCTCAAGGAAATCGACATGCTCGCCAACCTGGGCGTGGGAATCTCCCCCCGCCGCTTGCGCATTTCACACGCCGCGCATTTGATTACGCCCGCGCATCGCGCCCTCGATGCCGCCCTGGAAGCGCAGCGCGGCAAAGGCAACATTGGCACCACTGGACGCGGCATCGGTCCGGCCTACACCGACAAGGCCGCTCGCACCAACCTGCGTGTGGGGGAAATGCTCTCTGCGGACTTTGTGGAGAAACTCGGCAGCCACATCGAATCGGCCAACCGCACGCTGACCTCGCTCGATGCGCCGCCCCTTGCAATCCAACCCATTCTCGACCAGTTCAGGCAGTACGCATATCGGATTACGCCTTTCATTGCCGATACATCTGCCGAGGTCTGTGAAGTTCTCTCGCGCGGCGGGGCGGTCCTGGCCGAAGGCGCGCAGGGGACGCTGCTAGACCTCGACCACGGGACCTATCCCTTCGTCACATCGTCGGCCACCGTGGCGGCGGGCGTCTTCAGCGGGCTGGGAATCGGAATTACCGCCGCGCGTGATGCGGTTGTAACCGGGGTCTGCAAATCCTTTCAGACGCGGGTGGGCAGTGGGCCCTTTCCTACCGAAGTTTTTGACGACCTGGCTTTGCGCTTGCGCGGGACGGGCGCCAACCCCTGGGATGAATACGGCACCACCACTGGGCGTCCGCGCCGCGTGGGCTGGTTAGATGGCGTCCTGCTGCGTTACGCTGTCCGAATCAATGGCTGTACCGAACTGGTCATCACCAAGCTCGATATTCTCTCCGGTCTCGAAAGGCTCAAACTGTGCGTGGCCTATCAAAAAGACGGCAAGACATACAGCGACCTGCCCTTCGGCCCGACCGAACTGGAAGGCTACGAACCGGTCTATGATGAATTCCCCGGCTGGAGCGAGGATGTGAGCGGCATTCGCAACTGGGACGACCTGCCCCAGGCGGCGCGCGGCTATTTGGAGGCCATCAGCCAACTGGCCGGGATTCCGGTGCGGCTGGTCAGCGTTGGCCCGGAGCGGGAGCAGATTGTAGAACAATAAAATTCAACAAGGAGAAAAAGGATGATTACCGTCGAAATCAAACAAGATGGACAAGTTGTCGGCATGATGCTGGCCGAGGAAAAGACCTTCAAGACCGGCTCGCGCGGTTTTTATGGCAACGGAAAAATTGCGATTGGCGAAAAGCGCTACCAGGTGCAGGTACAGTTGGTGGAAATTGGCTCGAAGCCCAAGTCGGAGGAGTAAGTCTTCAGGGTTTTAAGGCCTTCGTCAAGTCGGGCGTCTGCTCTAAAATCAGGTTTGCGCCGGCCTTTTGCAGTTCAGCGCGCTCGCCAAAGCCGCACAAAACGCCGATGGTTTGCGCCCCGGCGCTTTTGCCGGCGCGCATATCCACGGTGGTATCGCCAATCATCAGGCAGTTTTCAGGCTGCACGCCCATCTTGTGCGCGGCGAAATAAATCGGGTCGGGATAGGGCTTGGTGTGTTCGGCGGTTACGGCGGTGACGATGACCTGGAAGAACGGTGTCAGGTCAAACTGGTCAAGAAAGGCGCGGGTGGTGCGGTCATCACGCGCACTGACGACCGCCATAGGGTAATGCGGGGCCAGTTGTTCGAGCATTTCCCGCACGCCGCCAATCATCCGGAAATGCTTGAGTGAGGGCGGAAAGCGCTGATTCAGCCAGTTGTAGAACTGGTGCAGTTCGTCATCCAGCCCCAAATGGTCGGGAACGCCCATCAGCAAGTTGCCAGGGGCCTCGGCCCACATTACGAAACGGCGAGCAGCGCGGGCCGGGTGGCGCGCAAAGCGAAAAAGCGGCAGAAATTTTTCGACATAGAGGTCATCGGTATCGCTGAGAGTCCCATCCACATCGAAACACAGGGCCTGTATGCGGGCAAGGTCGAGTTTCATCAGGAAATCCGTAACGCGGAATTCATTCCGCCAATGACAGAGAAAGCGCAGCGGCTATAGTAGGAAAAGAACGGCGACCATGACAAAAAGGCCGAAGGGCAGGCAGGCAACAAGCGACAAAACGCCACAGGCAATCAGCGCTTGGCGCGCCGGATCAGGGTGCATGGGGCAATTATACATGCCATCCGATTGGGTATAATCAAGAACATGCCCACAATCACTGCCCTTGTCCCCATGCGCCACCATTCCCAGCGCGTGCCGGGAAAAAACTACCGTCCGCTGGCGGGAAAACCGCTCTACCAGCACATCATCGAAACGCTCTTGGCCGTGCCGGAGATTACCACCATCTTGGTCGATACCGATTCCGAGCCGGTCATGGAAGGTTTGCGAGCCAACTTTCCACAGGTGAAAATTATCCAACGCCCTGAAACCCTGCGCGCGCCCGAAATTCCGATGAACGAAATCCTGGCCTACGACACAGCACAAATCGAAGCGGATTTCTACCTGCAAACGCACAGTACCAACCCGTTGTTGCGGCCCGAAACGCTCTCCCGCGCCATTCAGAAATTTCTGGCCGTTTACCCGGCCTTTGATTCGATGTTCTCTGTCACCCGCTGGCAAACCCGGCTCTATGACCAACTGACCCGGCCCATCAATCACAACCCGGCCATCCTGCTCCAAACCCAAGATTTGCCGCCCGTTTACGAAGAAAACTCCTGCTTTTACCTGTTCACCCGCCCCAACCTGCTGGCGCGCCGCAACCGCATGGGCGAGCGCCCCCTCATGTTCGAGATTCCGCGCCTTGAAGCGGTTGATATTGATGAAGAAGCCGACTTCGAAATCGCCGACCTGCTCATGCGCCGTCGTTTGGGAATGGCATAATCAAACCCATGAAAACCATCCTCTTTTCTGCCCCCTACATGATTCCCTTTGTGGAACGCTTCCGTCCGGTCTTTGACCACTACGATATTGACCTGATTCTGCCCGAAGTCCACGAGCGGCTCGAAGCCGCTGACATTTTGAAATATGCCGGTCAATTCGACGGCGCGATTTGCGGGGATGACCGCTATACCGCCGCCGTGCTGGAAGCCTGCGCCCCGCGCCTGAAAGTGATTTCCAAATGGGGCACCGGCGTGGATTCGATTGACGCACAGGCCTGTTCCCGTTTGGGAATCAGGCTTGGCCGCACCCCCAACGCCTTCACCCTGCCAGTGGCAGATACCGTGCTGGGCTACCTACTCGCCTTTGCGCGCCGCCAACCATGGATGGACAGGGCCATGAAAGCTGGCGTTTGGGACAAAATCCCGGGCAAAGCCTTGCACGAGATGACTCTGGGCATCGTTGGCGTTGGCGCTATCGGCAAGGCCGTTGCCCGCCGCGCCCGCGCCTTTGGCATGACCGTCCTCGGCAATGACATTGTCGAAATTGACCATGTTTTCCTCGCCGAAACTGGGTTGCGCATGACGAGTCTCGAATACCTGCTCTCCAACTCCAACTTCATCTCCGTCAACTGCGACCTGAACCCCACCTCGCATCATCTCATCAACGCCCAAACGCTGGCCCACGCCAAACCCGGCGCCATCCTCATCAACACCGCCCGCGGCCCAATTGTAGATGAACCCGCCCTCATCGCCGCCCTCCAATCTGGTCAACTGGGCGGCGCGGCGCTGGATGTCTTCGAGTTTGAGCCGCTCCCGCCTGATAGTCCGCTGCTCAAAATGGACAACGTGCTGCTCGCCCCGCACAACGCCAACTCTAGCCCGGCGGCCTGGGAGCGCGTTCACTGGAATACCATCAAAAATTTGTTGGACGGGCTGGGATTAGATAGCAGCGATTTGGACAAGTTCCGTAATTCGTAATTCGATATTCGATACTCGGAACTCGATACTCGAAATTCGCAACCCGTCCCCCGAAAGGCTCACCATGTCTTCTCAAAAAACCGTTTTAATCACCGGCGTCGGCGGCGGCATTGGCCGCGCCACGTTGGAACACTTCACCGAAAAGGGCTGGCGCGTCATTGGCGTGGACCGCAACCCGTTCGACGGTCAATTTCCGGCGAACGGACGCTTCATTCAGGCCGACATCTCCCACCCCGAAAGCGCCGAACAGATTTTTGAACAAGCCCGCGCCTTCAGCCCCACGCTCGAAGCCCTGGTCAACAACGCGGCGGTGCAGGTCGCCAAGCCGCTGGTCGAGACCACCGTGACGGAGTGGGACGCCGTGATGGCCTCCAACTTGCGCCCGGTCTTCCTGTTTGCCAAACTGGCCTATCCGCTCTTCAAGGCGGCGGGCGGCGGCGCGATTGTGAACGTCTCCTCCGTCCACGCCGTGCAAACCTCGGCCAACATCGCCGCTTACGCGGCCAGCAAAGGCGGCATATTGGCCCTCACCCGCGCCATGGCAATTGAATTTGCCCCCGATAACATCCGCGTCAATGCCATTTTGCCCGGCGCGGTGGATACGCCCATGCTGCGCGCCGGTCTCGACCGCGGCCATGTCGGTCATGGCGACATGCAGAGCCGTCTCGACAACCTGGCCCGTAAAACCGTCAATGGACGAGTTGGCCGGCCCGCCGAAATCGCCAGCGCCATCTACTTCCTGGCCGATAACGACCAATCCTCCTTCATGACCGGCCAGGCGCTGGTCGTGGATGGCGGCGCAACAGCGAGACTCAGCACCGAATAGTCCACAGATTACGCAGATTTCACAGATTTTTCTGCGTAATCTGTGAAATCTGTGGATTAAATATGAAGACTATCAAATCATCTTCCGCCTACCCCCTCCTCCGCGACACCTACATCGCCCTGCGCGACCTGCCGCAACTCCCGGCTGCCTACTTGCACCCCTGGCGGCGGCAAAGCCTCAGGCGGCTGGCGGCCCTCAAAGACATCCACAAAGGCCAACGC
This sequence comes from Anaerolineales bacterium, assembly GCA_034432755.1. Classification (GTDB taxonomy): domain Bacteria; phylum Chloroflexota; class Anaerolineae; order Anaerolineales; family Villigracilaceae; genus UBA5195. The sequence goes on along the minus strand of DAOUBQ010000033.1, from coordinate 53,292 downwards.
GCCTTCATCATCGGCAACGGCCCCAGTCTGAAGCAGACCGACATGTCCAGGCTCAAGGGTGAAATCACCTTCGGGATGAACCGCATCTACCTGATGTTCCCCGAATTGGGCTTTCACACCACCTACTTGAGCGTGGTCAACGACCTGGTTATCGAACAAACCGCCAGCGACCTGGCCGCCATCCAAATCCCCAAGTTCCTCACCTGGCGCTCGCGCCGATACTTTCGAGATATTCAATTTTCGGCATCCACCCTCCCAACCTTTCTTTACACTGCCTATGACTCGCCCGGTTTCTCCCGCGATGTGCGCGGGCGCGTCTGGGAAGGCGCCACTGTCACCTACGTCACCATGCAATTGGCCTTCCACATGGGCATCAGCGAAGCAATTCTCATCGGCGTTGACCACAACTACGACACCAAGGGCAAACCCAACACCACCGTCACCTCCGAGGGCGACGACCCCAACCATTTCAACCCGGCCTACTTTGGCAAAGGCTTTCGCTGGCAACTGCCCGACCTCGAAACCTCCGAAATTGCCTACCGCATGGCGCGCCAGGCCTACGAACAGGCCGGGCGTCGCATCGTTGACGCTACCGTCGGCGGTAAGCTGACCATCTTCGAAAAAGTGGATTACAACACGTTGTTTTAACAGCCGACCATCCGTTCCGGCATCCGTTTTATCCGCTGTCTAATCCGTTGAGAACCATCTCCATCATCACCCCCTCCTACAACCAATCCCAATTCCTTGAGCAGACCATTCGCTCGGTTTTGGAGCAGGGTATCGATTCCTTGGAATATTTCATCGTTGATGGCGGCTCTACTGATTCCAGCGTGGAAATTATCAAGAGCTACGAGAATCGGCTAACGGGCTGGGTTTCAGAAAAAGACCGGGGCCAGGCCGAGGCCATCAATAAGGGAATCAAGGCTTCCAGCGGAGAAATTGTCGCCTGGCTTAACTCAGATGACTTTTATTTGCCAGGAGCCATCCAGGCGGCGCTCAAGACCTTCCGCGAACATCCAACAGCCGGTCTGGTCTACGGGAATGTGCTCTCGGTGGATGCGCAAGGCCGCACCTTCAACGTTCAGCGTTTTCGGCAATATGACCTGGCTGACTTAATGTCGTTTCGCATCATCAGCCAGCCCGCCGTCTTTATGCGCCGTGCTATTCTCGAACAGGCCGGATTGCTCGACGAGAGCTTCCATCTTCTGCTCGACCATCATCTCTGGCTGCGCATGGCGCGTCTTGCGCCGTTAATTTATCTTCCACAAACCCTGGCCGCCGCCCGCTACCACACCGCCGCCAAAAACCTGGCGCGCACCGCCGAATTTGGCCGTGAAGCTCTGCGGATTGTGGATTGGATGCAAACAAACCCGAATTTTTCTCCCGTTTTTGAACAGCACCGCTCCCGCATTCTGGCTGGCGCTCACCGGCTGGATGCCTTCTACCTGCTCGATGGCGGCTTCTACCCCGCCAGCCTCGCCGCCTACGCCCGCGCTTTCCGGTATAATCCGGGCATTGTCCTGCCCGAAACGCACCGCGTTATCTATGCCCTGCTCGCCCCGTTTGGCCTGAAACACCTGCGCCTGCTCTATACCCGTGTTCGCTCCCTTTTGAGAAAACACTCATTGGGCGCAGACAACTGATAACTGACAACTGACAACTGATGACTGATGACTGACAACTGATAACTGATAACTGACAACTGACAACTGATAACTGACAACTGATAACTGACAACTGATGACTGATGACTGACAACTGATAACTGATAACTGATAACTGACAACTGACAACTGACAACTGACAACTGATAACTGACAACTGATGACTGATGACTGACTACTGGCTCTTTGGCTCCCGCAAAACCCTGCTCTTCTCTCTGGCCCTGGCCTTCCTCCTGGCCCTGGGCATTCGGCTTTATGACCTGGACGACCTGCCACTCGACTTCAACCCTGCGCGCCAACTTTTTTCCATGCTCAAAGCGCGCGGCATGTACTACGCCATCACACCCGGCCTGCCCGAATGGCAGCGTGAGATTGCCATCCAGCAGTGGCAAGAGTCACCCGTCATCGAGCCGCCGGTTTTTGAAGCCTTGGTGGCGCTTTCTTACCGCGCCTTTGGCGAAAACCTCGCCATACCGCGCATTTATTCCAGCCTGTTCTGGCTTGCTGGCGGAATCTTCTTGTTCCTGCTTGCCCAAAAACTGACCAACGCCAACGGCGCGTTCTTTTCTCTGCTCTTCTACCTGTTCCTGCCCTTTGGCATTTATGCCAGCCGCAGTTTTCAGCCTGACCCACTCATGGTGGCTCTTATGATGGCTGCGCTCTGGGCCATGTGGATTTGGCGCGAAAACCGAACCTGGCGCTGGGCCATCGCCGCCGGATTGCTCAACGGCCTGGCAATTTTCATCAAAAATGTAGCCGTCTTCCCCCTGGCTTTTGCGGCCCTGGCCCTGGTGCTCGAACGTGGCTTCCAGGCTTCGCTCCAAGACCGCCCCACCTGGGCTGTGGCTGGGTTGTCCATTCTGCCTGCCGGGTTGTATACGCTCTACGGAGTTTTCATTGCGGGCTACCTGGGCGGACAATTTGATTTCCGCTTCTTCCCCCAACTCTGGAGCGACCCCGCCTTCTACCTGCGCTGGAAAGGCCAACTCGAAGGCGTATTTGGCTTCAGCGTGGTGCTGCTCGCCCTGTCAGGAATCTTTCTGCTGCGCCGGCGCGTTTTCGCGTTTCTGACCGGGTTATGGGCCGGATATTTCATCTATAGCATGACCTTTGCCTATCACACCTCCACCCATGACTACTACCAGTTACCCCTTCTCCCCATTGTGGCGCTCTCTCTCGCGCCGGTAGCACATACCTGGTTAGAACGCGCTACCAACCGGCGGAATCCTTCCCTTCTCCGAATCGCCGTTGGGCTGGGATTGCTCCTGGCGGTCGCCATTGAAATGTGGACGGCCCGGGTCGAACTCGCCCGCAACGACTACCGACCCGATGCCGAATACTTTGCCATGATTGGCAATCTGACCGGTCACACCCTCGAATCAGTCGCCAGCGTATCACAAGATTATGGCGGACGATTGGCCTATTGGGGCTGGCAGCCCAACGAGGCATGGTACGATGAAAGCCAGTTGCTGCTGCGTCAGGCCGCCGGGCGTGAAGTTCAACTTTCCACCCGATTTGGCGAATTCCTTGAAAGAAAACGCTTCTTTGTGATTACGCACCTGGCCCGCTTCGAGAACGACACCGCACTCAAAGAATACCTCTATAACCACTACCCCATTTACGCCCAAGGAAAAGGCTTTATCATCTTCGACCTCGCCAATCCGCTTGTGCCATAATGCGTAATCCGTTTCTCCGCTTCCTCCGCTGTCCACATCCGCTCCCATGAAAGTCTCCATTGTCACCCCATCTTTCAACCAGGCTCGTTTTCTGGAGCGCACCATCCGTTCCGTGCTGGAACAAAACTACCCTTGCATCGAATACCTGCTCGTAGATGGCGGCTCAACCGATGGCTCACGCGAAATCATTCAGAAATATGCTCACCAACTCGCCTGGTGGGTCTCCGAACCCGATCAAGGCCAAACCGACGCCATCAACAAAGGCTTTTCCCGCGCCACTGGCGAGATTCTGGCCTGGATTAACTCCGATGACACCTACAACCCCGGCGCCATTTCAGCCGCCGTCAATTTTTTACAGGAAAACCCGCAAGTGGGCATGGTCTACGCCGACACAAACTTTATAGACGAAAACGACCGTCTCATTGGCCGCTTTCCCGCTGCCCAAACCGATTACACCCGCTTACGCCGAGGCTATGTTCACATCCCTCAGCAAGCCGCCTTTTGGCGGGCTGACCTATGGCACAAAGTGGGCCCGCTTGACCCCTCCTTTTACTTCGCAATGGATTATGATTTATGGGTTCGTTTGGCGCGAATTACAGAACTCCGTTACCTGCCTGGTCAGGTTTGGGCCAACTTCCGCCTGCATGCCAGCGGCAAAACCATCATCGCCGATGACCGCTGCTGGCCCGAAATGCTCCGCGTCCATTACCGTGATGGAGGTTCCTTCTTTGCGCCCATCGTTGGCAAATATTACATCCGCAAACTGGTGGCGCCGCTGCTCAACTGGCGGCGGCAGCGGAGACTGAAAAAATTCTAATGAACAACCTCTTTTCTCCACCTGCCTTCGATGACACCCTGCTTTTGCTGCGCGCCTGGCGCTTCTGGCTGGCGGCGGCCCTGCTGGGCGGGCTGCTCGGCGCAGGCTGGCACAGCATTTTCCCGCCCGAATATCGCGCCCGCGCCACCGTCGTCGTTGATTTCAATGCCGAACAGGCCTGGCCGGTGGATACCGATAAAGAACTGTTCTACTACCTCGAACGCGAAGCCCGCAAACTGCAAGAAGTGGCCTGGGCCGATGTCACCCTGCAAAAGGTGGCAGCAGAAACGGGATTTTCGGTGCTTCAACTGCGGACCGGCAAACTGGAACTCAGCCAACCCCGTGATGGCGCCTGGCATTTCTACGCCTACGATCCTGATTCCCTGGTCGCCGTTAAATTGGCCTCGGCCTGGGCCGAATCATTTACCGCCCAAACCCGCGCCGCAATCCAGACCGCCCTCGAACTCGATGCCGCCCGAAAAGCGCTTGAGGCCAACCCGACTGATGAAGCCCTCAAAGCCGCCCTTGCCCGGCTGCAAGCCCAATCGCTCGGCATTACGCCCGAACTCCAAATCTCCCCGGCCCAGGTGCAAAACCTACCTGTCAGCCGCAAAACCGGTCTCGGAACATACACGCTGGCCGGAGCGGCGCTTTTGATGGTTTTCAGCGGCCCGCTGGTTTTGTTGTTTTCGCGCAAAACACATGCCGCATAACGCCACTCGTCGCCTCTCCCTCATCAGAGCCTCCCGCCTGTTGTGGGCCCTGACCCTGGTGACGCTCCCCATCACCAGCTTCCGCTATGTGCCGTTGCTGGGTGCTGGCACATTCGTCCGCCCCCTGGCGTTGTACCCACTCTTGTTATTGATTCCCATTTTATTGATTCGAATCTACCGCAAAGAGATTCCCCGCCCCTGGCCCGGCACGCTGACCATCCTGGCCGCTTTCAGTCTCGCGGCGTTGGCCTCCACCGCCTTTGGCGCAACGCTAGCCCCCATTGAACTGCGCGGCGTCGAATATGCCGACCGTGCCCTGCGCGCCTTCATTACCTTAGGCATGGGCCTGGCCTTTTTTGTGGCCGCCATCTGGATGAATCAGGATGAAGAGGCTGTCAAATTCTCGGCGCGCTGGCTGCTGGTGGGGCTGGCGGCGCATATCGTTTGGGGATTTATCCAGTTTTGGGGATTGAACACCGGCAAACGACAAATCCTAACCGAGATTCAGCAATTGTTTTCTACGCGCGGATTGGTTAAGAACAAGCGTGTTTCTGGCTTTGCCTTTGAACCTTCCTGGCTGGCCGGGCAGATTGTGACGCTCTACCTGCCCTGGCTGACTGGCTGGCTCTTGTTCCAGTTCAAAAACAGCCTGTTTTGGAAAAACCGCCACGCCTGGCCGGAATTGGTACTCTTGCTCGGCGCGCTGATTACCCTGTTGATGACGTATTCCCGCTCCGGGCTGTTGGTGGCTGTGGCGGCGACGGGGGTTACGCTAGCGGTGGCGGGCGGTGAGATGCTCAGGAAATTTTTCGGGTGGTTTTGGGCAGGATTCGGCACAGGGCAGGCTAAAAGCCGCATGGCAGCGATGCAGGCGGCAGCCGGGCGCGTTCTGTTGATTCTCATAACGGTCTCCGTTCTCGCCGGGGTCGCTTTCTTTTTAGCGGACAAAGGCTACATCGCCGTCTTTTTCCAAAGCGAAGCCGAGAATTTGTTCGACTATGCCGCTTCGGTGTACCTCGGCCCGCGCCTGGCGTATGCGCTGGCTGCGCTGGAGGCCTTCCAGGCTTCACCATTTCTGGGCGTTGGGCTGGGCGGGAGCGGATTTTGGATGTATCCGAACATTCCAGATTGGGTTTTGTTCAACGCCCCCGAAATTGCCGAGCAGATGAGCCCGGCTTCCACCCTGTTCCCCAACCCTAAAAACCTGTACGCGCGCCTGCTGGCCGAAACCGGGCTGGTTGGGTCTGTGTTGTTTGCGTCTTTTTACCTGGCCATGCTGGCCGATGTGTTGGAACTGCTCAAAAAGCGTCCCTGGCTGGGCGCGGCTGGCCTGTTTGCGTTGACAGCGATTGTGATGCAGGGAGTTTCGCAAGATTCGTTTGCCATGCCCGAATTATGGTTAAATTTAGGAATACTCGCTGGAGTAACCGGCTTTTGGAGGACGAAAGAATGATTATCTTATCTGTTGGAATGCCGCGCGCCGGGTCGGGCTGGCACTATAACCTGGTGCATGACCTGATGGCGACCACCGGCTGTGACGAAGCACGCGACATTCGGTTAAAGTATGGGCTGGAAAAGATTCTGACCGAGGTCAACTGCAATATCGGCGTCTTAAGCCTGCGGCGCCTGGTGATGGTGACGCGCCCGGCCCTGCTAGGGCATACGTTTGTGATTAAGGCGCATTCCGCCCCCACCATTTGGGCGCGCGCGCTGATGAACGGCGGCCTGATGCGCGCCACATATATCTACCGTGACCCGCGCGATGCGATGCTTTCGGCTTTTGATTACGGCAAGCGCGTGCTGGAGCAGCAGGGCCGCCCCAACGCTTTTTCGCACCTGACCGATTTTCAGAAAACGCTGGATTTTTTTGTCGAGTATGTGGATGGCTGGGAGCAGTGGATGCAGATTCCAGGTGTCTTGAAGGCGCGTTACGAAGATTTGCTGCAAAATTACGATGTCGAAGCCGCCCGCCTGGCGCAATTTTTGGGGGTAGATTCTGCCGAGCCGCAGGTAAAAGCCGTGATAGAGAAGTACCGCCCTGGCGGGCAGGCGCAAGGCCAGCAGGGAACACACTTTTTCAAGGGCCAGGTGGGACGCTTCCGCGAACGCTATTCTGCCGAGGAGCAGAGAATCCTGGCCGAGCGCTTTGGTAAGACCCTGCAAAAGATGGGCTACGAAATTTGATGCTCCCGGTTGGGAGCATTTTTTACATCACTATCGCTTTGCTTGCAGTTGAACGACTGATAAAACAGGCCAAACCAGGCAGGATACTATGGCTTTCTCGTGTTTGCTTGCGGCACCTGGTTTAACAGGATTGGCAGGATAAGCAGAATAAAAGGATGAGTTATCTGCAAAATGCCCTATTGAACCGCAAAGACGCCAGGCACGCAGAGGAAAAGTAAGGGCGAATCTTTCGTCTTTGCAGTGAAATCATGATTTTTGCAGTGGAGGCAAGGATATTTTCACCCCGTTTTCTGTGCGGCTCATCCTTAAGTCCTTCTATCCTGTTTGTTTTTAAGACTTTGAGAAGGCCATAGCGCAAATCGGGAATCGGCTTGGTCCGCTTCCCGATTTTGCTTTACAATCAACATCATTTCTTCTGCGTCATATTGAGCGCATGACCACTGACCCCCTGCGAATGACTGATTGCTCCCATGGATTTTCTCGATAGCCTTAACCCTGCTCAAAAAGCCGCCGTCACCGCCGAAGACGGGCCTGTGCTGGTGTTGGCCGGCCCCGGCTCTGGTAAAACGCGCGTCCTGACCCAACGCATCGCTTACCTGATTGGCGACCAGGGCGTGCGCCCTTACCAGATGCTGGCCGTCACGTTTACCAACAAAGCCGCCCGTGAGATGGAACATCGCGTTCAGCAATTGCTGGGCGAGGAGATGACGCGCGGGCTGCTGCTTGGCACCTTCCACGCCACTTGCGCCCGCATTCTGCGCCGCGAGGCCGACCGGCTGCCCGTCTCGAACGAGTTCGTCATTTTCGACGCCGATGACCAGCAAAAAGTGGTCAAAGCGGCGATTAAGGAACTGAACCTGAACGACAAACTTTACCGCCCGGTTGCTGTTCACGCCGCCATCAGCCGCGCCAAAAATGAATTAATGAAACCGGATGACTTCCCAGTCGTAACTTACCGCGACGAGGCAGTCAAACGCATTTACCAGCGCTACCAGGAATTGCTCCGGGCCTCCAACGGAGTCGATTTCGATGACCTGCTCTTGATGACCACGAACTTGATGGCCGAACATCCCGATGTGCGCGAGAAATACGCCCAACGCTTCCGGCATGTACTGGTGGATGAATTTCAGGATACCAATATCGCGCAGTATACGCTGCTCAAACATCTCTGCTCGGTGCATCACAATATTTTTGTGGTTGGCGACCCGGATCAGAGCGTTTACCGCTGGCGCGGGGCTGATTATCGCAATGTTCAGCGCTTCGAGCAGGATTTCCCCGGCGCGCAAGTGATTCTTTTGGAGCAGAATTACCGCTCGAAACAGACAATTCTCGATGCAGCAATGGGCGTCATTGACAAGGCCCCGCGCCGCCGCAAGAAAAAACTGTTTACCGAGCGCGGCCAGGGTGAAAAAGTGTTTTTTTACGAGGCGCTGGACGATTACGGCGAAGCCAGCTTTGTGGTGGATACGATTGCCCAGCTGGTTGCCAGTAAGCAGTTTGAGCCGGGTGAATGCGCGGTGATGTATCGCACCAACGCCCAAAGCCGTCTTATTGAAGAAGCTTTCCTTCAGGCGCGTCTGCCTTATCGCCTGGTGGGGGCGCAGCGCTTTTATGGCCGCCGCGAGGTGAAGGATGTGATTGCCTTCCTGCGGCTCGTTCAAAACCCCGATGACGAAATTTCGCTTGACCGGGTGATTAACATCCCTCCGCGCGGCATTGGCGAGAAGACCATGTTGACCCTGCATCTGGTAGGGCGCGAGGCTAAAACTTCTCCTGGCCAGGTTCTGCTTGATATAGCGCGCGGCGCCGATTCTCCGTATTGGGAAAAATTCTCCGGGCGCGCTGCCCTGCCCCTGGCCGATTTTGGCGCTCTGCTGGCCTCATGGCGCGGCTTGCTCGATACCTACACTGTGCCGGAACTCTTCGACCGCATTCTGAACGACATCAACTACAAAGAGCATCTCGACGACGGTACGGAGGAGGGCAAAGACCGCCTCGACAACGTGATGGAGTTGCGCCGCCTGGCCGAGGAATACCAGACTCGAACACTGGCCGAGTTCCTCGAAAACGTGGCTCTGGTCAGCGACCAGGATACCCTCAGCGAGGGGAATGTTCCCACTCTGTTGACCATGCACGCGGCCAAAGGGCTGGAGTTTGGCGTCGTCTTTATCGTGGGGCTGGATGACGGCGTCCTGCCGCACAGCCGTTCGTTCGATGAGCCTGAGGAAATGGAAGAAGAGCGGCGTTTATTCTATGTAGGCATCACCCGCGCCAAAGAGAGACTCTATCTTGTGCGCGCTATGCGCCGAGGCGGGCGGGGATATGCCGAGGAGACGGTTGAATCGCGTTTCCTGGACGATATTCCGGGTGAGTTGCTCAGCGGCAAGGGCCGCGCCCCAAAACGGCGAGGCGGTTCCAGCGGGTACGATTCGTGGAAACTGCCCTCGCCAGGCCGCCCGGCTCCAATTCTCGAACAAAAATTCCGGGTGGGAATGCGCGTTCAGCATCCAATTTGGAAAGATGGGATTGTGTTAGAGAGCCGCATTCAAAGCGGGGATGAAATCGTTGATGTTATCTTCGAAAGCGTCGGCATCAAACGCCTGTCTGCCAGCCTGGCGAACCTGACTGTGATAAAATGAGCAAAACGGGTCATCATTAGCAAGATTTTTGTCTCACATGGCCAGGACGTTTGCCTTACGGAGGATTGATGTTCCATAACATTCCCTTACAAATCCAAGAATGTATGCGTGACCTGGAAGCGCGTGACGCAGTGGAACGGCTGGGGAACCTGCCTAAAGAGCAGCGTTTGGCTCAAGTGCCGCCCGAAGTTGGCAAGTTCATTGCTCTGCTATGCGCCAACGCTCCCAAAGGGATGGTGTTCGACATTGGCACCAGCGGCGGGTATTCGGGTCTGTGGCTTTCGCTGGCCTGCATGCAGCGTGGCGATAAACTGATGACATTTGAAATTCAAGAAGCGAAAGTGCTGATGGCCCAAAAAACCTTTGCCGAAGCCGGCGTGGATTCGATCGTCAAAGTCATTCACGGTGACGTGCGGAACCACATCTCGCGCTTTCCTCCGACGGCGTTCATCTTCATGGATGCCGAAAAGGATGTTTATCTCGATTGTTATGAGCATATCATCCCCAACCTGGTTCCGGGTGGGATGCTGATTGCCAACAGCGCCCTGAGCCAGACCCAGCAGCTCTCGCTTTACCTGCACCGCGCCTACCAGGACCCGCGCGTAGATGTCTTGATTGTGCCGCTCGGCAAAGGGCTGCTGGTTTGCCGAAAATGTTAAACCCAAAACAGGAGTTCCGTTTGTGACAGACACGCTGAAAATTATCATTCCCATGGCGGGCTGGGGGACGCGCATGCGCCCGCATACCTGGAGCAAGCCCAAGCCGCTGGTCAGCGTGGCTGGGAAAACCTCCTTTGACCACCTGATGGACATGTTCAAGACCGTGCCAAACCCGGAAAATACCGAGTATATTTTCATCATCGGGCCGTTCCTGGGGGAGCAAATTCCTGTTTATGTGCAAAAGCATTATCCCCATGTCACCGCGCATTATGTTGTGCAAGAGGAAATGAAGGGGCAAAGTCATGCCCTGTGGCTGGCGCGTCATCACCTGCACGGGCCGACCCTCATGGTGTTTTCGGATACCTTGTTGGAGACGGATTTCTCGTTTCTGGCCGATGAAGAATGCGACGGGGTGGCCTGGGTCAAGGCCGTCCCCGACCCGCGCCGCTTTGGCGTGGCGGAAGTGAAGGATGGCTGCATCTCTCGGCTCATTGAAAAACCGCAGTCAATGGAAAATAACCTGGCCCTAGTGGGTTGTTATTACTTCAAAAAGGGCGAGGAACTGGTCGCTGCCATCAACGAGCAAATGAAGCGCGGGATTGCGCTCAAAGGCGAGTATTTCCTGGCCGATGCCATCAATATCATGCTCGATTACGGCGCGCGGATGCGTACCCACAGCGTGGAGGTCTGGCTGGATACTGGCACCATTGAGGCCACGCTCGAAACGAACCAATACATGCTCGAACACGGCAGCGATAATTCTGGAGAATCCGCCAAACGCCCCAACATCACCGTCATTCCGCCGGTTTTTGTGCATCCATCGGCCAAATTGAAAGATTCGGCTGTGGGACCAAATGTTTCGATTGGCGCCGATTGTGAGGTTTCAGGCTGTGTGTTGCGCAACAGCATCCTGGATGATGGCGCTATTGTAACCGATTCGGTGTTGGATGGTTCATTTGTCGGCAGACATGCTCGCATTAAAGGGCGTGCGGCCAGCGTCAACATTGGCGATAACTCCAGCATCCAACTATAAGATTTTCGTTGCAGGGCAAGATGTCATCTTGCCCTGTATTTTTTCCCATAAACTCGTACAATAGGCTGTGGCACAGAGTTCATTCCGCCACAACATCCCGAAAAGCAATTTGAATTTGGGATCATTTTACATTTGTTCAGTTCAGGAGGCGCAATGGCAGGTATTGAAACAACAAAATATATCTCAAGGCGGGTGGCTGCGCTCAAGCCATCGGGCATTCGCAAGTTTTTCGATATTGCCGCCACGATGAAGGATGTCATCTCGCTGGGGATTGGCGAGCCAGATTTCATCACCCCCCAGCCGATTTTGCAAGCCGGAACCCGCTCCTTGCAAGCCGGCGAGACCCATTACACATCCAACGCTGGTAAATTGGAATTGCGCCAGGGCATTGCCGAGAATCTGGAACGCTTGTATGGCGTCAAATATGACCCGGTCAACGAAATCATTGTCACGGTTGGCGTTTCAGAAGCGCTCTACCTGGCCTTTACCGCCCTGCTCGACCCCGGTGACGAGGTGATTATTCCGACTCCGTGCTTCGTCGCTTACCAAGCCGAAGTGTACCTGGCGGGCGGCGTGCCGGTGGAAATTCCCAGCCGAATGGAGAACAATTTTCAGGTGGACCCCGATGAAGTGCGCAAGCACATCACCCCGCGCACCAAAGTCATCTTCATTGGCTACCCCAGCAACCCGACTGGGGCGGTTGCCGAGCGCGAAACCCTGGTGGAAATTGCCAGAATTGCCATCGAACACGACCTGATCGTGGTCTCAGATGAAATCTACGACCGGCTGGTATACGGCTTCAAGCATGTCTGCTTCCCCTCATTGGGCGAGGAAATCAAGGCGCGCACCGTGCTGTTGGGCGGGTTTTCTAAGAGCCATGCCATGACCGGTTGGCGCATCGGTTTTGCCGCCGCCCCGGCAGAAATTTTGAAGTGGATGCTGCGCGTTCACCAATACACCATCATGTCCGCGCCTACCACTGCCCAGGATGCCGCCATCGAAGCCCTGAAAGCCGATCCTTACGTGGATGAAATGGTGGCCGAGTATGACCGCCGCCGCAAATTGATTGTAAGCGGGCTGAATCGGCTCGGTCTGACCACCTTCGAGCCGCGCGGCGCGTTCTATGCCTTTCCCAATATCCGCGCCTCAGGCATGGACGAAGAGGCCTTTGCCGAGAAACTGCTCCATGAGCAGCATGTAGCCGTTGTGCCGGGCAGCGCCTTTGGGGCAGGCGGCGAGGGCTTTGTGCGCTGTTCGTATGCCACCGCCTACGAAAAAATCGAAGAAGCCCTGCGGCGCATGGAGAAGTTTATGCAGCGCTACGGGTAATTTATGTCGTTCCCCGCGCGTCTTGCCAGGCGACAGCGGCCAGGCGCTATGACCCCATTCCCCAAAAGCGTAATTGACTATCGAGAGAGTTGCAGAGTATAATTCTACTGCACGCTGCGATTATGGAAAATGTCGCACCGAGTAAATACAAAATTATAAAAGGATAACGCAGATGCCCGAACCGCTGCTCGATGTCCGCGACCTGGAGGTTCAATTTCGTACTCCAGATGGCACCATTCATGCTGTCAATGGGGTTTCTTTTGGTTTGAACGAGGGGGAAACGCTCGCCGTAGTAGGCGAATCTGGCTGCGGTAAGAGTGTGACTATGCTTTCGGTCATGCGCCTGGTTCCGGTTCCACCGGGGAAAATCGTAGCCGGAAAAGCCTTTTTTCATGGAAAAGACTTGCTTTCCTTATCTTCTGAAGAGGTCCGCCATGTGCGCGGCGCGCAAATTGCGATGGTCTTTCAAGACCCGATGACCTCGCTCAACCCGGTCCTCACGCTCGAACGCCAGTTGACCGAACCCCTTGAACTGCACCTGGGCATGACCCACGCCCAGGCGGTTAATCGCGCGGCTGAATTGCTGGAGATGGTGGGCATTCCCAAGGCCAAAGACCGTTTGAAAGATTATCCTCATCAATTTTCCGGTGGCATGCGTCAGCGCGTGATGATTGCCATGGCGCTGGCTTGCAACCCGCAAATCCTGATTGCGGATGAGCCAACCACTGCGCTTGATGTCACCATCCAGGCCCAGATTGTGGATTTGGTCAAACGCCTGCGCGATGAACTGGGCATGGCCATCATCTGGATTACGCATGACCTGGGCGTGGTGGCCCGCCTGGCGCAGCGCGTCCTGGTGATGTATGGCGGGTTCATTATCGAAGAAGCGCTGGTGAAGGATTTGTACGCGAATCCGAGCCACCCCTATACCAGTGGTTTGCTGGGCAGCCTGCCGCGCCTGGATTCTGAATCGGTGGGTCAGCGGCTGGATTCAATTGACGGTTTGCCGCCGGTTTTGTACAAAAAACCAACCTTCTGCCCCTTTGCTCCGCGCTGTAAATGGGTGATGGAGCGTTGTTGGAAGGAGAATCCTGTTTTAATAAACATCAGCGAAAATCATCGGGTTGCTTGCTGGGTTGATATCAAAACTGGAAAGGCTCGCTAATATGACCGAAATCTTGCGCGTTGAAAACCTTGTCAAGCACTTTCCTATTCGCCGGGGGTTATTCCAAAAGCAGGTCGGCGCCGTCCACGCTGTGGACGGGATTTCTTTCACGGTTCAGCAGGGCGAAACTTTGGGTTTGGTTGGTGAATCGGGCTGTGGCAAGTCAACCACCGGGCGCGCGGTTTTGCAACTGTATCGCCCCACTTCGGGCAAGGTTCTCTTTGAAGGCGTTGACCTGGTGCAACTGGATGGCGAAGACCTGCGCCGGATGCGCCGCAAGATGCAAATTATCTTCCAGGACCCGTATGCCAGCCTCAACCCGCGCATGACCATTCAAGAGATTATTGGCGAGCCACTGCTGGTGCATGGCCTGGCAAACGAAAAGGAAATTAAAGAGCGGGTGGCGCAACTTTTGGAACTGGTGCGCTTAAGCCCGGCTTTTGCTTCGCGTTATCCACATGAATTTTCGGGCGGTCAGCGTCAGCGCGTGGGAATTGCGCGCGCCCTGGCTTTGCAACCCTCTTTTATCGTTTGTGATGAGCCCATTTCGGCTTTAGATGTTTCCATTCAGGCCCAAGTGGTTAATCTGCTGGAGGATTTGCAGAAAGAATTTGGTCTCACCTACCTGTTCATTGCGCATGACCTTTCAATGGTGCGCCACATCAGCAATCGCATTGCGGTGATGTATTTGGGCGTTATTGTTGAACTAACCAACAGCGAAGAGCTGCATGTCAATCCCTTGCACCCCTACACCCAGGCTTTGCTTTCTGCGGTTCCTATTCCAGACCCTGTTATTGAGACAACCCGTCAGCGCATTTTGCTTGAGGGAGATGTCCCCTCCCCGGTCAATCCGCCTTCGGGCTGCCGCTTCCGCACGCGCTGCCCGATTGCAAAACAAATCTGTGCTGAACAAAAACCCGAATTTCGTGAAGTTGCTGCAGGCCACTTTGTAGCCTGTCACTTGGTTTAAATCTAAAAAAGATAAGGAGGTGATTGTTCAAACCAACCGAGTTTCTAGATTGACCACCCATCTATCCAAACCAAAATTCTTAACAGAGGAGAAGAAACTATGCGTAAGTTGTCAGTTGTTTTCGGACTCCTGGTTGTGGCGAGCATGGTGCTGGCCGCTTGCGGCTCGCCAGCTGCTACTCCACAGACCATTGTCCAAACGGTCATCGTTGAAGGCACCCCCCAAGTGCAGATTGTCGAAGTAACCCCCGAACCCGTCAAAGAAGCCAAACCGGCTGTCTTGCGCGTCAATGCAGGCACTTACCCTGACATTATTGACCCGCAGAAGTCGTCTTTCGTGATAGAAATCGGTCACCTCAAACTGATTTACATGGGTCTGACCACCCTCAACGAAAAGCTAGAGACGGTCCCCGGCGCGGCTGAATCCTGGAAGTTTAACGACGACGCCACCCAGCTGGTCTTCACCCTAAAGAAAGACCTGAAATACAGCGATGGGTCTGTCTTGAATGCCAAGCGTTTTGAATACGCCTTCCAGCGCAACATTGACCCTGCCACTGCGGGCGAATATGCCTCCATCACCGATGAAATCGTCGGTGCGCCTGAGTGGCGCGCAGCCGATACCACGGCGGCAGATTACGACCCCGAAGCCTACAAAGCCAATCTGGGCGTCAAGGCCATGCATGCCGATGGAACCGACTGCGTTGATTATGAAGACACCGCTTGCGATACCCTGACCCTGACCTTCTCGAAGCCCGCCCCGTACTTTGCAACCATCGCTGGATTGTGGGTGGGTTATCCGGCCAAGCAGGAAAATATCGAAGCAGGTGGCGACATCTGGTGGACCTCTTCCAAATACCAGATCGGCAATGGCCCCTTCATTTGGAAATCGGTGGACCCCTTCGTCCGCAGCGTGTTCGTTCCAAACCCCAACTTTGCTGGCACGGTCCCGACCTATAGCATTGAGTATTCTTACATCACCGACTCAGCGGTTGCGTTTGAGGCATATAAGAACAACGAATTTGATGTCGTTGCCTCGGCCGCTGAAGACCTTGATGCGATTAATGCCGATCCTGACCTCTCGGCTCAGCACTTACAGTGGGCTGGGTCCTGCACCATCAAAATCCAGTTCAACCTGCAGCCGACCTGGAATGACAAACCCAATCCATTCACCGACAAGAAAGTCCGCGAAGCCTTTGCCCTGGCTTTTGATGCCGAAGGTTGGGTAAAAGATGTTGATGGCGGCCTTTCCCTGCCCACCTGGACCTGGATTCCACCTGGATATCCTGGATATGACCCCAACAGCCCACTCAAGTTTGACCCCGAAGCCGCCAAAGCGGCCCTGGCTGCGGCTGACGAACAGTTTAACTCGCCCGAAAAACTGAACGCTTTGGGCCTCAAGATGGCTTTTGGTGACACCGCCCGCAATCGCGTACGCTCTGAATGGCTGGTTGCCAACTACAAGAAGCACCTGGGCGTTGATATTGCCCTCGACCCGGTGGATACCACCACCTACACTGCCATTCAGAAAGACCCCAACACCTTCCCGCTCCTTTCGCGCGGCGGCTGGTGCGCCGATTACCCCGACCCGCAGAACTGGCTGAGCGTGTACTGGCGCTCTGATACCACCTTTGCCTCCCGGCCTGGTTATAAGAACGAAGAGTTCGACAAACTGGTCAACGAGGCCGATGTGACCCTTGACCCGGTCAAGCGCATGGAACTCTACAAGCAGGCCCAGCAAATCCTGCTCAACGACATCCCCGCTGCCTTTGGCTACAACACGCTCAACCACTACCTGGTGAAACCGTGGGTCAAAGGCATTATGACCACCCCGCAGGATGGCATGTTCCCCGGCGATACCGTCCCGTGGACCATCACCATTGATACCAGCATGATTCCGTAGGTCCAATCAGTGTGTTTTTGGGCTGGCCGTCTGTTACAGGCGGCCAGCCCCTATCCTGAAACCAATTGAGGCTGTAGATGACCACTTACATCATTCGGCGACTGCTCTGGCTGATCCCCGTCATTTTCGTTGTGGGCGCAGTGACCTTTATCTTGATGCACAATACCCCGGGCGGCCCCTGGGATACCGATGCAGAACGGCGCCAGGTGGACGAATCCACGCGCAAATCCTTAGAAGCGTTTTATGGCCTCGATAAACCCTTCTTGCGGCAGTTTGTAGCCTACATGATAGGGGATTGGAATAACAAAGGCCAATTTGTGTGCGGCCTGCCCTGTGGAAATTTTGGGCCATCCTATCGCCAGCGCGGCGTGCCTGTGCAGTCCATTTTGTTTCGCCCGCCCGATGACGAGGCGGGTAACCCAAAACCCTGGTACGATAGCCGCTTTGGCTATTCCCTGCGTTTGGGCTTGCTGGCACTGATCATTGCCGTTATCGTTGGCATTCCGGTTGGCACCGTGGCAGCCCTCAAGCAAAACACCTGGATTGATTATCTCAGCCTGTTTATTGCCACCGCTGGGATTTCCGTTCCCAACTTTGTCATTGCCATTTTTCTGATTATCATTTTTGCCAGTGGTTTAAATTGGGTCAGTGTTGTGCCTCGTTCGTGGGATTCGATGGGCGTTTGGATTTTACCGGCCACCGTGCTTGGTTTCGGCACCCTGGCTTTCACCGCCCGCCTGATGCGCACATCCATGCTTGAAGTCTTGCGTATGGATTACATTCGCACTGCGCGCGCCAAAGGATTGTCTGAGCGCGTGGTGGTAATTGTTCACATGATTAAAAATGCGCTCATCCCGGTTATCACCATTCTTGGCCCGGCGCTGGCAGGTCTGGTAACGGGTTCGTTCATTATTGAAACTATGTTTGCCTTTCCGGGCATGGGGCGCGCTTATGTGCAGGCCATCAGCCAGCGCGATTACTCCATGATTATGGGCACCACCCTCATTTATGCCATCCTGGTTGCCCTGGCCAATTTGAGCGTGGATTTCCTCTATGTATTGGTTGACCCACGCATTCGGCTTGAAGAATAATGAGGTAACAATATGACTGCACAGGTTCAAGTCCAAACTCCGGCCATTCCCGATTTTGGCGAGGCCCTCAAAACAAAAACTCCCAACCAAGAAGCCTTTGGGCGGCTGGTTCGTAACAAGGCCTCAATCATTGGCCTGATTATCATTATTATTTTCATGCTCATTGCTATTTTTGCCCGCCAGCTTGCGCCCCACGACCCGCTGGCAATCACCAGTGGACAAAAGTACCTCCCCCCCGCCTGGGTCAAAGAGACTGCTGGAGGCAAAGCCAGCAACCCTGAACATTTGCTCGGAACCGACACCCTTGGGCGAGATGTGCTGAGCCGGGTCATTTTTGGCGCGCGCGTTTCCATGGTGGTGGGCTTTATCCCTACGTTTATTATTGTCTTGATTGGGACAGTGATCGGCATGATAGCGGGCTACAGCGGCGGCACCTGGGATAACCTGTTGATGCGCCTGACCGATGTAATTTACGCCTTCCCCGACTTATTGTTTTTCATCATCATCATGGTTTCACTGCGCGATACATGGATTGGTCAATTCATGAACGGTTTATTCCTCTTGTTTGTCTCGCTGGCCATCGTCAACTGGGTGGGCATTGCACGCCTGGTGCGCGGCCAGGTACTCTCGCTCAAACAAAAAGAATTCATCGAAGCAGCCCGCGCGATTGGCGTCAAAACCCCGCGCATTATGACCCATCATTTATTGCCGAACACGTTGGGCGTCATCATTGTTTATGTAGCGTTTCGCATTCCCGGACTCATTATCACAGAGGCGATTTTGGGCTACCTCGGGCTGGGCCTGCGCCCGCCTGCTGATTCAAATGCCGTTTTTATCACATCCTGGGGCGGGCTGTTGTTGGAAGGGCAGAGTGCCATCAACGCCCAACCCTGGATTTTGCTCGCCCCGGCTATCTGTATCGCCCTCGTGGTGTTGGCTTTCACTTTCCTGGGTGATGGCCTTCGTGATGCGCTCGACCCGCGCATGCGTGGAACGCAATAACACCTGCGCTTGTCGGATTTGGTAAGATAGGATAGGATTCAGGTCAACCCTGAATCCTATCTTTTTACCCGGAGCAATGATATGCCCTTCAAGCAACGCGTGCTTAGCCTGGCTTTCCTGGGGATATGGATTTTATCATCCTGTAGCCTGGGGCTGCCCATGTCCAATGCCCCCACGCCCACTCCTGATGAGCGCGCAACCGAATTAACACCTGTCCAAACCATGTCGTCTGTCTCGTCTCCCACCGCCACCCCTGTGCCACGCGTTCTCACCGTTTGCCTGGGCCAGGAACCCAATAGCCTGTATCCATTCGATGTCTTGAACACCTCTGCTCGCAGCGTGTTAGAAGCGGTCTACGACGGCCCGATAGACACCTTCACCAATGGCTACCAGCCCGTCATCCTGGAACAGATCCCCTCCCTCAAAAATGGCGATGCTCAACTGAACCCCGTCACCGTCAAGCGGGGCGACATGGTGGTTGACGCTTCGGGCCAACTGGTTGCGCTTGACTTTGGCGTTTCCGTCTTGCCTGCCGGATGCTACGACGATGCTTGTGCGGTGCGCTTTAGCAGCGCGGGCGATCTAAAAATGGACCAGGTCGTTGCCACCTTCCGCCTGCTGCCCGACCTGAAATGGTCTGACGGCACACCCCTTACTGCCAAAGATTCTCTGTACGCCTTCCAGCTCGCCTCCGACCCGGCCACCCCCGGCTCAAAATACCTCCTCGACCGCACCCAATCGTATGAAGCGCTGGACGATTTGACCGTCCAATGGTGGGGCGTGCCGGGTTTTGTAGACCCAACCTACGCCGATAATTTTTGGTCGCCCCTGCCAGAGCATGTTTGGGGAAAGTTAAACCCCGAAGAATTGGCCCGCGCCGATGTAGCCACCCGCCCGCTTCTGGGCTGGGGCGCGTACACCTTTACCGATTGGGCGGCTGGCGAATACATCCGTTTCGATAAGAACCCCTACTACTTCCGGGCGGAAGACGGCCTGCCCTTCTTCGAGACCCTCGTTTTCCGCTTCTTTAAAGACGCTTCGACCGGAATCAGCGCTTTGATTGCCGGGCAGTGCGACATTTTGGATTCCAGTGTGCGGCTTGATGGTCAGATTGACCTGTTGACCGAACTGGAGCGCAACAACCAGGTCCAACTGATAACCTCCATCACCCCCGTGATGGAAAAGCTGGACTTCGGCATCCGCCCGGCGGCTTTTGATGACGGGGTTGCCTCCAACGACCGCCCCGATTTTTTTGGCGATGTGCGCACCCGCCAGGGCATTGCCTACTGTCTCGACCGTGCGCGTGTGGTCAATACCGTGCTGAATGGCATGTCGCAGGTTCCTGATACCTTCGTTTCACCCTCCCATACCTTGTTTTTCTCCGATACTGCCAAATATCCATTCGACATCGCCAAAGGAATTGACCTGCTTAAACGCGCCGGTTGGACCGACCCCGACAACGACCCCTCGACGCCGATGGTGGCCGGGAACGTAAAAGGCGTGCCTGCCGGAACTCCCCTGGTATTGCGCTACTGGACGACCTCCGCTTTGCAGCGTCAGCAGGTGAGTGCCATTTTGGCTGAATCGCTGGCCCAATGCGGGGTAGGGGTTCAATTGGAATATTTCACCCAGGACTCCTTCTATGCCCCTGGCCCAGATGGCCCCCTGTTTGGCCGCCAGTTCGACCTGGCCGAATACGCTGTGGCTGCCGTTGGGGGAGAGCCAACCTGTTCGTGGCTGATGGACAACCAAATCCCGCGCGCCTCCAACCGCTGGCTTGGGCTTAACGTCAGCGGCTACGTCAATCCCGATTTCGACCTGTTATGCCGCAAAGCCCTACGCACCCTGCCCGACCAGCCCGAACATGCCAGCACATATACCCAGGCCCAGACCATCTTCGCCAACGACCTGCCCTTCATTCCTCTCTACATGCGCATCAAAGTCGCCGTCGCCCGCCGCGACTTGTGCAACCTGCGTCTCGAACCCTTTACTATGAATGACTTGTGGAATCTGGAAGACTTGGATTACAAGCCGCTCTGCGAGTAAAACAGCAAAGGTTAAGACTGTTTCAATTTTATCAATTGATTTGCTTGACTGCTAAAAATCCTTATGCTATAGTATTTCTTATCGTTCGTATTTTGGCAGAAGAACACTATAATTCTACTTTTGAAGGAGGTGGTTCTGTTTCCCATACACTATTCTAACCCCATTCTTTTCAAATCAATTACAACCCTGTCGTATCCAAATTTTCTCTATGGAGGAGAAACACAATGTTACGAAATCGCTTGATGGCCGTCCTCGGCCTGATTCTGGTTGCCAGCATGGTTCTGGCCGCCTGCGGTACTCCTACTCCTGCTCCAACCGAACCCCCGGCTCCTACGAAGGCGCCTGAACAGCCTGCGCAGCCTGCTCAGCCTGAGCCAACTGCTACTCCTGAACCAACTGCTATTCCGCGCACAACCCGCACTGGCGGCTGGCTGGATAGCATCACGATGGTTGGCGTTTCGCCAGATTCTGTTGTTACCCAACTTCAGGCTGGTCAGATTGACATTTATGCCTCAACCCTCGGCCGCGCAGAAGATTTCAAATCGGCTCAGTCTGCTGGTTTAGAGTATTCGCAGAACTACGGCGGCTCTTATGAGTTGACCTTCAACCCCTATGGTGGCGGTGAGAATGGCGCCACCTTTGACCAATCCACTGGCAAGCTCAACCCGTTTGCTGTACCTGCCATCCGCGAAGCCATGAACATGCTGGTGGACCGTGACTACATCGTTCAGGAAGTCTACGGCGGTCTGGCTGCTTCCAAGTTCTTTCCTATCACTGGTGCGTTCCCCGACTACGCCAATATGGCTGACGTCGCCCGCGAGTTGGAAGCCAAGTATGCTTACAACGTGGACAAGGCCAACGAAGTTATCACGGCCGAAATGGAAAAATTGGGCGCAACCAAAGGCGCTGATGGCAAATGGACCTTTAACGGTGAACCCGTTACTTTGATTTTCATTATTCGCAACGACGGCGACGGCACCCGCAAACCGATTGGAGATTACGTTTCCTCTCAACTGGAGAGCATTGGTTTCACCGTAGACCGCCAGTATAAGACCTCTTCGGAAGCATCCCCCATCTGGATTCGCGGCAACCCCGCCGATGGCCTGTGGCATATTTACACGGGTGGTTGGATTACCACCGCTGTATCCCGCGACCAGGGGAGCAACTTCCAGTTCTACTACACTAAGGATGGTCTGGGTCAGCCCTTGTGGCAGGCTTACAATCCCTCGGCTGAATTCTATGCCTTGTCGCAAACACTGGCAAACAACCAGTTTTCTACTCTAGAAGAGCGGCGTGAATTATTTGCTAAGGCCTTGCGCATGGCTATGCAAGACTCTGTTCGCGTCTGGTTAGTGGACCAAAAAGCGTTCAGCCCCTACAAGCCGGGCGTTCAGGTTACCTCTGACCTGGCGGGTGGTGTTCAGGGCGCTCAGCTTCAGGCTTTCACGCTGCGCTTTGCAGATAAAGAAGGCGGCGATCTCAAATACGCCATGTCTGACATGCTCGTTGAACCCTGGAACCCCGTGGGCGGCTCCAACTGGGTCTATGATACCGCTCCCAAGCGCTTCATTAACGATTATGGCGTCATTTCTGACCCGTTCACCGGTTTAGCTTGGCCGCAGCGCATTGAATCAGCAAGTGTTGAAGTGCAAGAAGGCTTGCCGGTCGGTAAGACTTTAGATTGGGTAGACCTTAAGTTCTCTGCTGAAATCAAGGTCCCGGCGGACGCCTTGGTTGACTGGGATGCCGAAAAACAGGTCTTTATTACGGTTGGCGAGAAATTCCCCGAGGGACTCACTGCCAAGCGCAAGAGCACCGTAGTGTATCCGGCTGATTTCTTTGAAAAGACTAAGTGGCATGACGGCAGCAACTTCTCTCCTGCTGACTTTATGATGTGGTGGATTATGCAGTTCGACCCAGCAAAAGAAGCCAGCAAGATTTACGATGAAGCAACTGTGGCCGCGTTTGAAACCTTCTTACAAGACTTCAAAGGCTTCCGCATTACATCCACCAAACCTTTTACGGTGGAATACTACTCTGACGTGTATGCCCTCGATGCTGAACTGAACGTCTTTACGAACTGGCCTGAATATGGCTACGGCAATGCCTCGTGGGAAATGATTGCCATTGGGAATCTGGCCGAAGAGAACAGCGAACTGGCGTATACTGCCGATAAGGCCGATGCCAACAAGGTCGAATGGACATCCTTCATTGATGGCCCCAGCCTGGAAATTCTCAAGAAGTATCTCGACCAGGCCGCGACCGACAAATACATTCCTTATGCCGCCACCCTCAGCCAGTACATCACTCCTGATGAAGCGGCTGCCCGCTATGCAAATCTACAGAAGTGGTATGAAGAACATAATCACTTCTGGATTGGCACTGGCCCGTACTACCTGGATAAGGTCTTTAGCGTCGAAAAGACCCTGACCCTTAAGTACAATCCTGATTTCCAGGACTTGGCCGACAAGTGGTCTGGCTTTGCTCAACCCAAGATTGCCGATGCTGAGGTGGATGGCGAAGGCCGCGTAACCATTGGCAACGAAGCCACCTTTGACGTCTTTGTGACCTTCAATGGCGAGCCCTATCCTGCTGCCGAAATCGGTGAAGTGAAATATCTGCTCTTCGATGCTACCAACACGCTGGTTTCGACTGGCATGGCCGAATTGGCGAGTGACGGGCAGTACACTATCAAATTACCCGCTGATGTGACCTCTAAGCTGGCTGAAGGTTCCAACAAACTTGAAGTGGTGGTGGTCTCCAAGTTGGTGAGCATTCCAACATTTGCTTCCTTCCAGTTTGTCACTGCCAAGTAACGATAAAGTTTTGTAAAAACAGGGGCAAGGTTTTGTGACCTTGCCCTTGCTCTAACTTTTTTCTCCTATTTGAGAGATCTAATGGCAGAATCTACTTCTACTTTAACCAATGATGTAGCATCATATCAGAAAAAAGCGACCAGCAACACGCTTATTCGTCTGGCGCGCTATTCAGCGCTTCGTTTGGTGACCCTATTCATTACAGTGGTGATCGGGGTTTACCTGACAATCTTAATAGCCAACATGGGTGGCTATGTAGATGAAATCTTGCGCGGCGAACTTCGTGAGCGCATTTCCATCTCCGTCTCGCAAAACCCAACCTACCGTGATTATACGGTTGAACAGCGCAACAATATTATCAATGCGCAAATTGCCCAAGAAGAAGAGCGCTTGGGGCTGAACCAACCCTTCTTGCTGCGAAGTATCTCTTATTTGAGGAACGCCCTTACATTGAACTTTGGCCGCGCGCTCAACATGACCAGCGACAGCGGTTCAAAGCAGGTTTCCCTCATTTTACTAGAACGGCTGCCGTCCACGCTGGTCCTTTTTGGGTTATCGAACTTGTTCTTGTTTTTTATCAGTGTTTTTCTTGCATTGGCTCTTTCCCGCCACTACGGCAGTTGGGCCGACAAAATCATTGTGGCGCTTTCTCCCACCTCGGCTGCGCCACCGTGGTTTTATGGCATTTTTCTTATTCTGATTTTTGCGGCATGGTTGCAGATTTTGCCCTTCGGTGGCATGGTCAGCGCACCGCCACCGAGCGGTACGCTTGAATACGCGCTTGACTTGATGGTACATATGATTTTGCCTTCTTTGGCGCTGTTCCTTGCTTCCATTTTTCTCAGCATTTACAATTGGCGTACCTTCTTTTTGATTTATTCCAGTGAAGACTATGTCGAGATGGCGAAAGCCAAAGGCCTCACCGCTCGTGACATCGAACGCCGCTATATCTTGCGTCCCACTCTTCCGACCATCGTCACCAGTTTTGCCCTGTTGCTCATCAACTTGTGGACCGGCGCCATCATTACCGAAACAATTTTCAACTGGCCCGGGTTGGGACGCACTCTTTACCGTGCCATTGGCTTGTACGATACCCCGGTCATCGTTGCATCCACCATCATCTTTGCATATTTGTTGGCAATCACCGTTTTTGTTCTTGATTTCATCTATGCGCTGCTTGACCCGCGTGTCAAAGTAGAAGGTGGCAAATGAAAGCCATTCAGAACCTGTTTCGTGATTTAGCTCAATACCCATCTGCGGTTTTTGGTCTGATTATCATTGTGGTTTTGTCAGTCATTGGCATATATATCGTCATCACCATTCCCTATGCTGAGGCCATCCGTCTTTGGCGCGGTGGTGAAGATGTTTGGTATCAGAACCCGAAAAACGCTGCGCCTGCCTGGTTTAATTACTTTACCACCAAAGATTTACCAAGCACAATCTTAATTACCAGCCGCAACGAAGAAAACGCAGTCTTGAGCAAAATCAAAGCTGAAAAACAAATCTCGTCGCGTGAAAACGGACAAGATGTTACTATCATATACACCTTTGAATATCCTTACGATGAATTTCCAAAAGACCTGATTTTCTACCTGTATGGGACGTTTTCTGAAAAATCGCCTTTTGTCGCTATTCGCTGGTACACCCCCGATGGGCGCGAGATTCGCATTGCAGACTTTGGAATTCAATCGCGCTCTACCTACCGCTTTCTCCAAGACGAAAAGCTTGTACGCCGTCTGAAAGGCGTCTCGCCTGAGATTGGATTATTTGCGGACCCCGCTTCCGAGACCCCGACCCCTCTCAAAGGCACCTATAAACTCGTCATAGAAGGCATAACCTTTGAGCCAAATTCCGACATTGATGGAGAATTTGTGCTGCACGGTCAACTACATGGCTGGGCTGGCACCGACCACTTGCGGCGCGATTTATCGCTGCCTCTCTTGTGGGGCATTCCAGTAGCATTGGCGTTTGGGTTGCTCGCATCGCTTGGCACTGGCATATTGACCATGATGATTGCAGCGATTGGCGTTTGGTTTGGCGGTTGGGTGGATGAACTCATTCAACGTATCACGGAAGTAAACCTGGTTCTTCCCTTCCTGCCCATTCTGATTATGCTCGGTACGCTTTATTCGCGCAGCATTTGGGTCATTTTGAGCGCCACCATTGCGTTGAGCATCTTTACCGGTGGCATCAAAAGCTACCGCGCAATTTTTTTGCAAATCAAAGAATCAACCTACATAGAAGCCGCCCGCGCTTATGGAGCGAGCGACCGACGCATTATCTTCACCTATCTCATTCCACGTATTATCCCGCTGCTCATTCCTGGTCTCGTTGCTGGCATTCCCTCCTTTGTATTCCTCGAAGCATCGCTGGCAGTCCTTGGTTTGGGTGACCCGGTGCTGCCTACCTGGGGCAAGATTATTAACGATGCCCAATTTAATGGCGCGCTTTACAATGGTTACTACTACTGGATTTTACAGCCAGCCATTTTGCTCATGATTACCGGTCTGGCCTTTGCCTCCTTAGGGTTTTCTCTTGACCGAATCTTCAATCCACGCTTGAGAGGGCTGTAAAAACATGGAGAAAAAACAGTTACTACGCGTAAAAAATCTGAAACTTCATTTTCGCACCCGCGCAGGCGATGTTCAGGCCGTGGATGGCGTAGATTTTGACCTCGATTACAACCGTGCAGTAGTCATCTTGGGCGAATCGGGCTGTGGAAAAACCTCTCTTGCCAAAGCGATTTTGCGTCTCTTGCCTCGCAACATTTCTTCCTACTCTGGAAGTATTTTCCTCGAAAATCAAGATGTGATGTTGCTCAGTGATGAAGATTTCCGCCGTTCGGTGCGCTGGGTGCAAATGTCCCTGGTGCCGCAAGCGGCCATGAATGCTCTCAACCCTGTTCTGCGGGTCGGTGACCAGGTTGCCGAGCCTGTCATGATTCATATGGGCGTCTCCAGGCAAGAATCCATGGAAATGGCTGCCAAAATGTTCCAGCATGTTGGTGTTCCGGTTGATTTCCTCACCCGCTATCCTTTCGAGTTGAGCGGCGGTATGCGTCAGCGCGTGGCGATTGCCATGGCCCTGGTGACCTCGCCCAATCTGATTGTCCTCGACGAACCCACCTCCGCCTTAGATGTTTTAACCCAGGCCAACATATTTAACGTTCTCAAACGTTTGAAAAAGGAACTCGGCTTAAGCTTCATCTTGATTACGCATGATATTGCCACATCCAGCGAATTAGCAGACGAGGTCGCGGTGATGTATGCGGGTCAGATTGTCGAAACGGGCGATTCAGAACCTTTCTTTACCAAACCCTTACACCCTTATTCGCAGAAATTGATGGCCAGCGTTCCACGCTTGCACGATGTGCGGGCACTCGACTTTATCGTTGGTCAGCCCCCGAGCCTCATAAAACCTCCATCCGGTTGCCGATTTGCCGCGCGCTGCCCCTTTCGTTTTGAGAAATGCAGCGAAGAACCGCCTGTATTTGTACAAGATGGGCGCAAAGTCAAATGTTGGCTGTATCATCAGTCATAGCAGGAGTATAGGATGTCGAACCTTCAAGCAACACCTACCGCGGAATCACCAACAAAGAATGAGCGTAATAGCCTGCTGTCTGTACAAGAGTTGCGTGTTTGGTTTGAATTGCGCCGCTTTGGTTTTGGTCATGCTGGTTATGTGCGCGCAGTGGACGGGGTCAGCTTTGACCTTCCCGAAGGAGAAACGGTTGCCATTGTGGGCGAATCGGGCTGTGGAAAATCCAGTCTCATGAGAGCGATTTTGGGATTGCATAAACCAACCTCGGGGAAAATCTCTTTTATGGGCGAAGATATCAACTCATTTGATGCCCAACGAAAACGTTGGTATCACTCTCGGGTTGGCTATGTTCAGCAAGACCCCTTTGGCGCTTTACCCCCGTTTATGCCAGTGTATCGCATTTTGGAAGAACCCCTCATCGTTTCTGGCGTCAAAAGCAAAGCCGAACGTGACGAGCGCATTCGCAAGAGCATGGAAGAAGTCAAACTCAGCCCGGTGGAAGATTTCTTAGCGAAATATCCGCACATGTTGAGCGGCGGGCAGCAACAACGGGTGGTCATTGCGCGTGCTATGATTACAGAGCCAAAATTCCTAGTTGCGGATGAACCCGTCTCCATGCTCGATGCGTCCGTGCGCGTTGAAATTCTCAAACTATTGCGTAACTTACAAGAAAAACATAATCTTTCGGTTATATATATTACCCATGACCTTTCCACGGTCAGTTACTTCTCCGAGCGTATCTTTGTCATGTATGCCGGTCAACTGGTGGAAAAAGCCCCAGTTCGCAAGCTCATTGACCAGCCTGCTCACCCATATACGCAGGCCTTGTTGACTGGTACCTCCGAGCCAGATGCCCGCAATGCGCTCACCTACAAAGAAATCCCCCCCGGTGAACCGCCCAGCCTGGTCAACCCGCCTGCCGGTTGCCGCTTCCACCCTCGTTGCATGCGCATCATCAAAGGCGAATGCGACGTCAATGAACCGGTGGAATTTACCGTTGGCCAGCGTCATACTGTTTTCTGTTGGCTGCACAAATGACAAATCCTCTTCTTGGCCGTAGATTGATTCTGCTTGCCCTGCTCGCCATGCTCTTGGGCATTTTGCTTCCTTTTTTGATGATAATCGGGACCATCGAGTCAACATTTTTCTTGAACTTTTTGGCTTTCACCCTTTCTGTGGCAGGATTGTTTACAGGTATTGTGGCAATTACCACCTATACTGCCAGACCAGAAAATCGGGACAAAGAATAAACCCCTTAATCAAACACCTGCCGCCAGGCAGGTGTTTGATACCTACTCCTCAAATTTTTGCTATAATTTAAAAATCCTTGCTCGTTGGAGAAAACCCTTGTCACAGCGAGAACTTACCCAACCCTTCCTTGAAGTAAAAAACCTCAAGACTTATTTCTACACCGAAGATGGTGTGGTCAAAGCCGTGGATGGCGTGGATTTTCACGTTTTCCCGGGCGAAGTGATGGGCCTGGTCGGCGAATCAGGCTGTGGCAAGAGCGTCACCTCGCTCTCCATCATGCGCCTGATTTCGGCCCCTGGCAAAATCGTCGAGGGTGAAATCATTTTTGACGGCAAAGACCTGCTCAAATACACCGAAGAGCAAATGGTGCATATTCGCGGCAACCGCATCTCGATGATTTTCCAACAGCCGCAAACCGCCCTCAACCCGGTGTTCAAAGTCGGTGACCAGATTAGCGAGGTGTTGCACATTCACCAGTCCCTGGGCAAAGAAGCCGGCCGCGCCCGGGCAGTCGAGTTGCTCAAAATGGTTGGCATTCCCGAACCAGAACGGCGTGCCGAAGCCTTCCCTCATGAACTTTCGGGCGGCATGGCCCAACGCGTGATGATAGCCATGGCTCTGGCCTGCGTGCCGGATTTGCTGATTGCCGATGAGCCGACCACTGCCCTCGATGTCACCATCCAGGCCCAAATCCTGGGATTGATGAAGGACTTGCGCGAAAAAATCGGCACATCCATTATCCTGATTACACACGACCTGGGTGTCGTCGCCGAAATGTGTGAGCGGGTAGCCGTTATGTATGCTGGTCGCATCGTGGAACAGACCGATGTCAAGACCCTCTTCGAGCAGCCGCTTCACCCGTACACGCAGGGCTTGATAGGTTCTATTCCGATTTTAGGAAAAATCAAAGACCGCCTGGAAGTCATCCCCGGTTCGGTACCGAACCTGGTTAACTTGCCGCCCGGCTGCCAGTTCGCGCCGCGCTGCAAGGCCCGCCTGGAGCATAACCTGGAGATTTGTTCTCAAAACGAGCCACAATTGGTGGAAGTGACCAACGGACACGCTGTTCGTTGTTGGCTGTACGCAAATGCAGAAGGCCACCAGGCCCCCTTACATGGCAAATTTCCTCAACTTGCCGCTTGAAACGGAGAATAAAAATGACAAACTCCGTGAACACCCCAAGCAACACCCATCTGGTCGAAGTCAAAAACCTGGTCAAATACTTCCCCGTGCGTGCTGGGCTGCTTCAGCGCGTGGTAGCCCATGTGCAGGCCGTGGATAACGTCTCCTTCTCCATTCGCGAAGGAGAAACCCTGGGCATGGTTGGCGAATCGGGCTGCGGCAAGACAACCGTTGGGCGCACCATGCTTCGTCTAATCGAAGCCACCTCTGGCGAAGTGTACTTTCAGAGTCAAGATGTTCTCAAACTTAAAGGCCGCGCACTCAAAGAAATGCGCCGCAACATGCAAATCATCTTCCAAGACCCCTATGCCTCGCTCGACCCGCGCATGCCCATTGGCGAATCGGTCATGGAAGGCTTAAACATCCACAACATCGGCACGCGCCAAGAACGATTTGCCTACATGCTCGACACCCTCAAAAAAGTAGGCCTCGAAGAATATCATGCCCGCCGCTACCCGCACGAATTTTCAGGCGGACAGCGCCAGCGAATCGGCATTGCCCGCGCCCTGGCCTTACGGCCCAAATTCATTGTCTGTGATGAACCAGTCTCGGCGCTCGATGTTTCTATCCAATCGCAGGTGCTGAATATTCTGAAAGATTTGCAGGCTGAATTTGGCCTGACCTACCTTTTCATTGCTCACAACCTGAGCGTGGTTGAGCATATTTCGGACCGTGTTGCGGTCATGTATCTGGGAAAGATGGTTGAACTTACCGGGCGCGAAGAGTTGTTCGCCAACCCCCTGCATCCTTACACCAAAGCCCTCATGTCCGCCATCCCTATCCCTGACCCCACCCTCAAGCGTGAGCGCATCATCCTCAAAGGCGATGTCCCCAGCCCACTTAACCCGCCCAAGGGCTGCCGTTTTCATCCGCGCTGCCCCATTGCTGATAAAATCTGCTCCGAACAAGAACCCGAATTCCGCGAAGCCTTACCAGACCACTTTGTAGCCTGTTGGATGGTAAGATAAAACCAATCCAACGTCCTGAGGGGTGTCTCAGAACAGATTCCCCATTCCGTCTCACCCCTTAGGACGTTTCCTCAAACTCTGTGGTGAGGGAGTTATCTGTGGCCTACCGAGTCTTGATTGTTGACGACCAGCGAGAAATCAGCCGCCTGTTGAAATCTGCGATGGAAACGATTGAACAGGGCCTCGAAGTATCCGAAGCGCGCTCTGGCGAAGAAGCCATCCTCGAAGCGCGCCGCAAACAGGTGGATTTACTGATTGCTGATTTTCGTTTGCCCGGAATGAGCGGCGCCGAATTGATGAAAAAATTCCGCCTGATCAACCCACACATCAAAATCATCATGATAACCGGTGTTACAGACCCGCGCTTGCTGCAAGAAGCCCAGGCAGCGGAGGCCGAAGCCTTCTTCACCAAGCCAATTTCCATCGCCGACTTCCTCGATACGGTAGAACGATTGCTCGGCATGGCCCGCACCATTGTCAAAGCCGAGACCAAACCACCCTTTGAGCCCCCCCTCGAAGAAGAGAACCAGGTCAGCCTGAGCAGTATTTTGGTCAATCTTCGCCAGGACTTGAATGCACAGGCCGCCGTCTTCATTGATAACCTCGGACGTGTTCAGGCCGAGGCCGGAAACCTTCCCGACCCAAATACCGTCGTCTCGCTCATTTCCTCGCTGATGGGCATGTTCAACGCCGCCCAGAAAGTTTCCAGCCTGCTCAACCATGCCGGAAATCACCTGCACCTGTTCGACAGCGATGAACAGGATGCGATTTTCATCCCGATTGGCCCCACCCATGCCCTTTTGCTGATTGGTAAAGGACTCGCGGACGCTCATCAACTGGCCGACCGCCTCGAGCGAATATGCAAAGCCCGCGCCAAACTGATTGATACCCTCAAGAGCATTGGCATCCCGGTAGAACCAATCGGGGCCGAGTCGAAACCTGCCCAGCGGTCCGCCATCGAAGAACCGTTTACCCAGCCTGAAAACCTGCCGCGTGACTTCCTGGAGATTTTCAACCAGATTGGCAAAAAAGCCGTTGATGCCGACGCCTTTTGGGATACGGTGGTTGAAAAAGGTACAACCTATACCGAACCCGACAAGTTAACCTACGAGCAAGCCTCCAAATTAGGCCTCACTCCTGACTCGGCGCAGTCCTAAAGTTGTGATACAATATTCGCCGCTCAACTCTGGGGCGTGGTGCAACGGCAGCACACCAGACTTTGGATCTGTGGATCTTGGTTCGAGTCCAGGCGCCCCAGCCTCTTTACCCAATGCGGAATGTAGAATGTAGAATGCAGAATTAACCAAAAGATTCTGCAAACTGCCTTCATCATTCTGCATTATTTTTTCTCTCGGAGTATCCCCATGACCAAAATTACTGCCGTCCTGCTCGCCGCTGGGCAGGGAACTCGCATGAAATCGGATTTGCCCAAAGTGTTGCACCCCATTTGCGGCAGGCCAATGGCGCTCTACGCCTTGGATGCCGCGCGCGCCGCCAGCACCGAGAAGCCTGTCTTGGTCGTTGGCGTTGGCGCCGAGCAGGTTCGCAAGACCCTTAGCGCCCATGTTGAATACGCTTTTCAAGAAACTCCGCTTGGAACGGGTCACGCCGTTATGCAAGCCGAAGCCCTGCTCAAAGGCAAAACTGACTATGTCATTGTCACCTATGCCGATATGCCTTTGCTGCGCGCCGAGACCCTGCAAAAACTGGTTGAAACCCAAAAGGCCAATTCTGGCCCCATGTCCATGCTCACCGTCATCTATGATAACCCGCGCGGCTTTGGGCGCGTCATTCGTCAATCCGATGGCACGGTGGCAGCCATTGTGGAAGAATATGTTGCCACGCCAGAGCAGCTGACCGTTAAGGAACTGAACGTGGGCGCATACTGCTTCCGCGCCGACTGGCTATGGGAGGCCCTGCAGCGTATAACCATCTCCAAAAAAGGCGAATACTACCTCACCGACACCGTCGCCCTGGCTGTTAAAGACGGTCTGCCCGTTCAGGCGGTTGTGTTGGATGACCTGGACGAGACGATTGGCATTAACACCCGCATCCATCTTGCCGAAGCAGAAGCCGCCATGCGCCGCCGCATCAACGAAGCGCACATGCTTAACGGTGTAACGCTCATTGACCCGGCTTCCACCTACATCGAAGCCGAAGTTACCATTGCCGCCGATACGGTTATCTGGCCGAACACCTACATTCAAGGCGAGACCTCCATTGGGCAGGCATGTTCCATTGGCCCGAACACGCATATCCGCACCAGCCAAATCGGTGACCGCTGCAAGGTCTTCATGTCGGTCATGGAGGGCGCGCTGCTCGAAAACGATGTTGATATGGGTCCGTTTGCCCGTCTGCGCAAAGGCGCACACCTGTGTAACCATGTTCACATGGGCAATTTTGGCGAGGTCAAAGATTCCACCCTGGGGCCGGGCGTCAAAATGGGGCATTTTTCGTACATTGGAAACGCTCAAATTGGCCCCAACGTCAACATTGGCGCCGGAACGATTACCTGTAATTACGATGGCGAAAAGAAACATCCCACCGAAATTGGCGAGGGCGTCTTCTTGGGGTCTGACACCATGCTGGTTGCCCCGGTCAAACTGGGAGAATACGCTCGCACCGGCGCAGGCGCGGTCGTGACCAGGGATATTCCGCCTGCTTCGCTGGCAGTCGGCGTCCCGGCGCGCGTGATTCGTACCCTGGAACGCAAAGCCGGTAAGAAGTAACCAGTGACCCAGGTGCACTGGAAGACCGAAAAACCGGCAAACGGATAAACAGGCAGGCAATGATGAAATCTCTCTCCGAGCAAGAAGCCCAGGCGCTGGTGCAACAGGCCAACGAAGCCCGCCGCCGCGCCTATGCGCCTTATTCCAACTACCCGGTGGGCGCGGCCTTGCTCACCAAATCGGGCCGTATTTTCACGGGCGTCAATGTAGAAAACGCCGCTTACCCTGCTACCATGTGCGCCGAGCGAATTGCCATCTTCAAAGCCGTCTCCGAAGGCGAGTGCGCGTTCGAGGCAATTGCCGTCGTCACGCCGAATGGCGGCTCACCCTGTGGCGGTTGTCGCCAGGTGATGGCCGAATTTGGCCTCGACACAATTGTCCTGATTGGGGATGGAGAGGGTCGGCTTCTGCAACAAACCAGCGTGAGAGAATTACTCCCCGGCGCATTTACCCCCGACCAGTTGACACCCTGACATGCCCCACACCACCTACCTTGCTCTTGGAACCAACCTCGGTCACCGGCTTGCCAACTTGCGCGCTGCCATTCATTCCCTGGCTCCGCAAGTGCGCTTGCAGGCCGAATCGCGCATCTATGAGACAGCACCCTGGGGATTTCTTGACCAACCGGCTTTCTTGAACATGGCCTTGCGCGCTGAAACCGATTTGCCCCCCTCCGATTTGCTCGCTTTTCTCAAGCAGCGCGAAACCGAACTGGGCCGCGTTCCCACCTTTCGCAACGGCCCGCGCCTGATTGATATAGATATTCTCTTTTATGATGACCTCGTCCTCAACACTCCGCCGCTCGTCATCCCGCACCCACGCCTGCAAGAGCGCGATTTCGTCCTGATTCCTCTGGCCGAGATTGCCCCCAACCTGGTTCACCCTGTCCTCGGCCAATCTATCCGCGCGTTGCTTCAGGCGCTGGCTGCTGCGGCTGACCCCCAATGCGTTCTATTCGATGTTCAAAACGCAAAGAACGCAGAGCAAACATCGAATTGATTCCAGACATACATACCGCTATACTGTAAATGTGTTACATCGTTCCCATTCCGCGCCTCTACCAGGAGAACCCGCCATGCAAATTGACATTCAGCACCGCCCCTCGTACTCGCTCGCCGTTGTACAACTGGCCCCCAACGAACGCATCCGCGCCGAATCGGGCGCTATGGTCAGCATGTCTGCCAGTATCAACATTGAAACCAAAGCCGAAGGCGGCATTCTCAAGTCTCTATCACGCGCTGTTTTGGGCGGTGAGTCCTTTTTTCAAAACTTCTACCAGGCTGGGCCGCAAGGCGGCGAGGTGACCCTGGCACCCGAACTGCCCGGCGATATTGCCCTCATTGACATGCACGGTGAAACGC
The DNA here is from genome assembly GCA_034432755.1 of Anaerolineales bacterium. Classification (GTDB taxonomy): domain Bacteria; phylum Chloroflexota; class Anaerolineae; order Anaerolineales; family Villigracilaceae; genus UBA5195. Next base: position 18,558 of record DAOUBQ010000033.1, on the reverse strand, counting down.
TGATGGTGCAAACCGGCTCTTACCTGGCCTCAGAAAACGGCATTGACCTGAGCGCAAAAATCAGCATGAAGGCCTTGATGTCTGCCGAGGGACTCTCCATGCTCGAAGCCAAAGGCAGCGGTAAATTGCTCGTCTCCTCCTACGGCGCCATCTACGAGAAAACCCTCGCTTCGGGTGAAAAATACATCGTAGATACCTCGCACCTGGTGGCTTTCAATTCCACCCTTCAGGCTGTTCCGCGCGCTGCTGGCGGCCTCAAGGCTACTCTGCTCAGTGGCCAAGGCCTGGTGGTCGAACTCACCGGCCCTGGGCGGCTCTACATCCAAACCCGCTCACCGAAGGCCCTCATCAACTGGATTATTCCGCAACTTCCCAAACCAGATAGCAACTCGTAAACTGCGTAACGCAGAATTTATTCCGCGTACTCCCTAAAGGTGAAAAATGACCGAACTCAAACCCCTCCACTGGCAGCCCAAACCGGGCATTGGCTACAACGTAGTCCGTCGGGCCGATGGTGGCATGAACCTGACCTTTACCGACCTCTCCGAAGCCACCCTGGCCGACTGGCGTGAATTTGCCTATGAACACCTGCTCGGCTCCGACCGCCTGACCCGTAACCTGTACGACTTGCGCGAGGTGCAGGAACTCCCCGAACAAGCCATCAAACTGGCAATAGAAGTCAACAACGACCCGGCCACCCGCAACCTGCGCGTGGCGGTGTTGGTGGCAAACGAATCTGCGCGGAATTCCATCCTGAAAGTGGCTGCCGGGGCAGTGGGCAGCGGCGCGGCCATTCGTATCTTTACCAGCATGGCCGAAGCCGAAGCCTGGCTGATGAAACCGATGGAGCAAATGGTGTGATTCCCCTCCAGGTTAGCGACCACACCTTCCAGTGGGGTTCTCGCACCTACCTGATGGGAATCCTGAACGTCACCCCCGATTCCTTTTCGGGCGATGGGCTGCTCTCCCGCGAAGAGGGTTTGAGCGCCGCGCTCGAACAGGCCCGTCGTTTCCTCGCAGCCGGGGCCGACATCCTCGACGTAGGCGGCGAATCCACCCGGCCGGGCGCTTCGCCCGTCACCGCCGAAGAAGAACGGGCGCGCGTCTTGCCGGTCATTACCGCCCTGGCCCGTGAATTCCCTCAGGCGCTCATTTCTATTGACACCTCTAAATCGCTCGTGGCCGAAAGCGCCTTGCAGGCTGGCGCACACCTCATCAACGACGTTTGGGGCTTTCGTGCCGACCCGCACATGGCCTCTGTGGCTGCCAGGCATGGCGCGCCAGCGATTCTCATGCATAACCGCAGCAAACCGGCCCACGCCCAAGTTTTAGAAACCCTGGGCGGACGTTACGTTGGTATGGAATACGAAAACCTGCTTGAAGATGTAAAACGCGAACTGCTCGAATCGGTCGAAATTGCGCGCGCAGCAGGACTTCCAGACCACAAAATTATCCTCGACCCCGGCATCGGCTTTGGCAAAACGGTCGAACAAAACCTGGAACTGCTCAACCGCCTCGCTGAAATCCGCGCCCTGGGCTTTCCCCTCCTGCTGGGCGCCTCGCGCAAGTCTTTCATCGGCTACACCCTCAACCTGCCGCCCGACCAGCGGCTCGAAGGCACCGCCGCTGCGGTTGCCGTTGGCATTGTTCGCGGCGCAGACATTATCCGCGTCCACGATGTTAAATTCATGGCGCGAGTCGCCCAAATGACCGATTCCATCGTCCGCCGCACCAAATCCTGACTCCTCATTCATCCCTCTGCATTCCCCTCTATGTCCGACTACGACAACCAACTCTTGCGCCAGGCCATCATCCATGCCAAGGCGGGTGAACTTGACACCGCCTGCCGCTACCTTGAACGTGCCCTCGAACTGGCCGATGACCGCGAAACGCGCGTCCAAGCCAATTATTGGATGAGCCAGATTGTGACCGACCCAGACCAAAAACGCGCCTACCTCGAAGAAGCCCTGGCTTATGAACCGACCCACCCAGAAGCCCGCCGCGAACTGGCAATCATGGATGGAAAACTCAAGCCCCAAGACATCATCAACCCCGATTCGCTCCCAGCCCTCTCCGCCGAACCCCAGGCCGCTCAAGCCGACCGCTTCACCTGCCCAAAATGCGGCGGGCGCATGGTCTTCACCCCCGATGGCCGCTCTCTCTACTGTGAATACTGTACGCGCAGCCAGACTCTTTCAAGCGCTCCTGCGCAGCAAGAACAAGATTTTATCCTCAAGATGGCAACGGCCCAGGGCCACCGGGCCTCAGTGGCCGTCAAAACGCTGCTTTGTCGGGGCTGCGGCGCGCAGTTCGTTTTGCCCCCGCCACAAATTTCTGCCGAATGCGCCTATTGCGGTTCGCGCTACGTCACGCGCGGCGACGGACAGCTGCTCCAGCCCGATTCCATCGTTCCGATGGCGATTACCCAGCAAGAGGCCATTCGGTCTCTCGTACAATGGGTCGAAACGCAGGGCCTTCGGCCAGAGCGCAAAGTCCAGCCTCCGCGCGGCATGTACCTGCCGCTGTGGACCTTCGATATTACCGGCACAATTCCCTGGAGTGGCTATCTCATCCGCAGCGGGAAAGAGCGCGAGCGTGAGCGCATTCAGGGTGAAAAGATGATTCACTTCGATGACGTCCTCGTCCCCGGCGCTCCCAAACTGGCCGATTTACTCCCCAAAATTGCCAGCGCCTTCAACACCAACACCACAGTGCCTTACGACCCGCGCTACCTGGCGGGCTGGCCTGCTGAACTGCCGCAGATGACGTTGGCACAGGCCTCGCTCGAAGCCCGCCAACAGGCCGCATACCGTGCGCGTGGGCTTATCCAGCGTGATTTCGATAGCCAGCACGTCACCAATTTTTCCTACAGCACGGCATCTGTTTCGGTGGCAACCTTCAAACTGGCGCTGGTTCCGGTCTGGATGACCATCCTACCCGTCGAAAGCAGCGAGTACCGCGTCATCATTGATGGCGTAAAAGGCAGCCTGTATTGCGAACTGCCCCCGCGCGGGATAAGGGGCTGGCTGAAAGAGATATTCGGAATCTAACATGCTGGCAGCCGTTCTCATCTGGCTTTACGCAGGAGCGCTATGCTATATTTGGGGTGCTCTTTTTTTTAAGAAATTGCCTGTTTCGCTCACCATTCTGGTCGGGTTGGCAATTCTCGTCACTCTGGCCCAATTTTTTTCGCTTTTCTTTGCAACAGGATGGCTGACTCACCTGATTTTTTTGAGTGGAGCGCTGATAGCCGTCTTTACCCGCCGCATTCCCCCTCCCGCCTGGCCGTCCTTCTCAGCCTGGTTGCCGTCAATTCTCCTGACACTGCTCTTCCTCCTGGTTCTCGAAAATGCCACCCAGCGCGCCCTGCACCCCGATACCAACCTCTACCACGCGCAGGCCGTTCGCTGGATAGAATCTTTTCCCGCTGTGCCTGGTCTGGGCAATCTGCACGGTCGGCTGGCTTTTAACTCCTCCTGGTTTGTTGCCAATGCCCTGTTTAGTTTTTCGTTTTTGGGCTTGCACTCTTTTCACTTGCTCAATGGCTTCTTCTTTTTCATCGTTGCGCTCTTTTTCTGGCAGACCATTCCTGCCCTGTTGCAGGGCGGCTTTTCACTCACTAACCTCACCCAAGCCGGTTTCTTGCCGTTTACTTTTTACGTTCTGGGCGGGCAAATCTCTTCCTTAAGCACCGATTTGCCTGTCAACCTGCTCATTTGGCTCGTTGCGGTTTTGTGGCTTCAATCGGGCGAACAACCGCAGCCCTGGCATCCCTGGATCATTGTTTTGTTCGTTTTCTTTGCCATCACCATCAAACTCTCGGCCCTGCCCCTGGTCTTTATGCTCCTTCCATTACTGTGGCAGAACAAACAACGCATTCTTCGATTAACCTTCCTGGCTGCCCTCATTTTGCTGCCTTTCTTGCTGCGCAACGTCATCTTAAGTGGCTACCTGCTCTACCCCGTCCCGGCCCTTGATATTTTCCATTTCGATTGGAAAGTTCCGCTCGAACGCGTCGAAAGCGACCGTCAGGACGTCATCACCTTTGGGCGCTCGATGGCCGCTGGCGACGTTTCGCAACCGTTTTTGCAATGGTTTCCCCACTGGCTGGCACTGCAGACGATGAACCGGCGCATCCTCTTCTTCACAGCCTTGCTTACGCCCCTGGCGGGTCTCTTTCTGCGCTTTAAGCCCCGCACGCTTTGGTTGGGCTGGTTGGCAATCTATAGCAGCATCTTCTTTTGGCTTGCCAGCGCGCCAGATTTTCGCTTTGGCTATGGGTTTCTGCTGGCTGCTTGCCTGCTGGCGCTCGTCCCCTGGCTCTTCAAGGCCAGCACATCCTTTCCTGCCCTCCGCAAGGCTTTTGGGAGGGCCTTTTCCTGGCTTCTTATGCTCTACCTGCTCTTCACCCTGGCACGTTCGTTTGAGTTGCGGACCTTCGCCGACCGGCTTTTGTTGCCCACCGATTATGACCGTGTTCGCGTGCAGGCCTGTTCTCTCGCCAATGCTCCCGCGTTTTGCGCCCAAGAATATGGCTTTTGCGGCTATAGCGAACTGCCTTGCGCGCCCTCGCCGCGCTATTGGGTGGAACTGCGCGGCGCAGACTTGCGTGATGGCTTTCGCTCTCTCCCCAGGTGATAAAATACCCTCATGTCTGCCCTGCCTATCCTGCGCCGCCGGCGTGAACGGCGCATCGAACAACGTCAACAAAAAAATGACCGCTTCATGGGCGGTCTCATAAGCATTGGATTGACCTTCTTTGCCCTTTTGGGCCTGACGATTCTCGGCCTGACGCTGGCCTACGCATCTCTGACTGCTGATTTACCCTCGCTGGAAACCATCCCCGCCCTGCTGGAACCGCCCACCGGCTCCCTGCTCCAGCCCACCCGCATTTACGACCGAACTGGCACGCAACTGCTGGCTGTCCTGGCACCACAAGACGCCCCACGCCGCTACCTGTCGCTCGACCCTTCTGCTCCTGAACATCTCCCCGAATCCCTTGCCCGCGCCACCGTGGCCCTCACCGACCCTGGCTTTTGGGTTCACCCCGGCTACAGCCTGGGCGGCCTCTCAAACTCCGATGTTCACCCCACCCTCCCCCAAAAACTCATCGCCGACCTGGTGTTATGGGACGAACCCCCCAGCCTACGGCGCGCCCTGCGCGAGCGCATCCTGGCTGCTCAACTGGTGCGCCACTATGGACGTGAAAAAGTGCTGGAATGGTATCTCAACGCCGCCAACTATGGCCGCCTGGCTTATGGGGCCGATTCTGCCGCCCAGTTATACTTTGGTAAATCTGCCGCCGAACTCACCCTGGCCGAAGCCGTCCTGCTGGCCTCCGTCAGCCAGTCCCCGGCCATTAACCCGCTCGACGCGCCCCAGGCGGCCCTCCAGCGCCAGCAAGAAGCCCTGAACATACTGGAAGCCGCCGGGGTTTTCTCGCCTCAAGAAACCGAAATCGCGCGCGCCGACCTGCTCATTTTCCAGCCCGATACTTCCTTTCAAAGCCCGGCCCCGGCCTTCGTGGCCCTGGCCCTGGCCCAACTCGAAACCCGTTTTAGCCGGGCGCGGGTTGAGCGCGGTGGCATGGTCATCCTGACCACCCTCGACTCCGCAATTCAATCGCGCGCTGCCTGTGCCGTCCGCGTGCAGTTGGCGCGTCTGAGCGAAACCGAACCGCTCGCTTGCGAAGGCGCCTCGGCCCTGCCGCCCCTGCCGCCTGGCCTGTTTGTAAAAGACGCCTCGGCCAGCGCTGCTGTCATTGACCCGCGCATGGGTCAGGTATTGGCATTGGTGGGAGATACAACCAATGAAATCGAATCTCCCTTTTTAACTCCGCACCGCCCCGGCGCATTACTTACCCCCTTCATTTACCTGGCCGGATTCACCCGCGGCCTGTCTCCCGCTACCCTGACGTGGGACATTCCCCCAACGGATTTCGTTTCCCCTGCCAGCCTGGATTCCTATCGCGGCCCCATTCGTCTGCGTGTGGCGATGGCGAACGACCTGAACATTCCCACCCGTCAGGTGTTCAATGGCATGGGCGCGGCATTGGTCGGCCAGACCCTGGGTGCTTTTCATCTCAACATCACCGCCGCCTCGCTCGATGAATTACTGGCGGTCGAGAATCGTTATACCGTCCTCGATATGGCGCGCATTTATGGCGTTTTTGCTGCGCAAGGCACCCTGGTTGGTTACGAGACTTCGCCCAGAATTTTAGATGAGCGCTTGTTGAGCCACGTCGAGACATGGACTCTGCTCTCTATTCGCGGCGCGGACGGGCGTGATTATGCTCGTTGGAGCGCGCCCGCCTCCGAACAAGTCGTTAGCCCCCCGTTGGCTTATCTCGTAACAGACGTGCTGCGCGACGCAACAGTCCGCAGCAACCCCTATCCCCTTGAGATTGGCCGCCCAGCGGCGGTGAAAACCAGCCTGCGCCCCGATGGCTCAGAGATTTGGCTGACAGGCTACACCCCCCAGCGCGTGGTATCGGTCTGGATGGGCGGCGAGACACTTTCTGAATTGCCTGCGGCTGGCTTGTGGATGGCGCTCATGCAGGCCGCCAGCCGCGAGGCGGCTCCTGAAGATTGGCCGCGCCCGCCTGGCATCGTCCGCCTGAATGTGTGTGACCCTTCGGGCTTGCTGCCGACCGAAGCCTGTCCCAATATCGTCACCGAGACGTTTCTCGATGGCTACCAGCCCATCCAAACCGATACGCTTTATCGCTCTTATGCCATTAACCGTGAAACCGGTTTGCTTGCCACCGTCTTTACGCCTCCCGCGCTGGTAGAGAATCGGGTTTACTTGCAAATTCCCCCCGAAGCGGCCGATTGGGCCGCGGCCAGGGGCATTGCTTTTCCCCCCAAGGCTTACGACACCATTCGCGCGCCGCGATTTAACTCTCAGGTTAACCTCACCTCGCCCGCGCTGTTCGCGGAATTGAAGGGAACGGTCACGATCACCGGTACGGCCACTGGCGAGAGTTTTGCTTACTATCGGTTACAGTATGGGCAGGGTTTGAATCCATCGGGTTGGGTGCTGATATCGGAAAGCGACCAGCCCGTGGAGGGGGGAACCCTGGCCGAGTGGGACACGCGCGGGCTGAGTGGGCTCTATGCGGTGCAGCTGCTCGTGGTCGGTGCCGATGGCCGCCTCGAAACGGCGACCACGCAAGTGACGGTAGATAACGAGTCTCCGCTCATCGGGCTGGATTTTCCTCTCGAGGGCGCGGAAATTTCCCTGGCAGAACATCCCCAAATCCTCTTTCAGCCGCGCGTCACCGATAACCTGTTCGTCCAAAACGTCGAAATCTGGCTGGATGGGCGGCGGTTGGCCTCTCTCAACGCCCCGCCTTTCACCACGACCTGGACGGCGCGGCGCGGCGGCCACGCCCTGCGCATCGTGGCGCGTGACCGGCTGGGCAATGAGGCGGCGCTGGAAGTCAATTTTATGGTGAAGTGATGGCCCATTCCTGGAATCCGCTATGATGGCGACTCACGGGGCGTCTGGCTGCAGGCGGATGAAATCTCGGTCTTGAATTGCGCATAACCTGGTCATTGACACATCGTTTCTTTGCGGTATAATATCGTCCGCTTGATGGTCGACTAGCTCAATGGCAGAGCAACTGACTCTTAATCAGTGGGTTCAGGGTTCAAGTCCCTGGTCGATCACCTAGAGATGGCGGTAAACCGCTCTATAGCCCCCACATGTGGGGGCTAATTGTTTAAAACACGTCCATAAAGAACATGCGTTCTAATTAGTTTTGCAGTCAACTTGCAGTCAAAATCAGCCGATTTTTGGGGAAATGGCTTGGGTTCTCGCGCTCAGGGCGATGGTAGTCAGTCTTAGACTGGCTCCATCGCCCCTTTTCATTCCTACAACCTTAAACAAGGACAAACCCATGAAAATAATTACCATCGCCAACCAGAAAGGCGGTGTCGGGAAAACCACCTCGGCAGTGACCCTGGCGCATGGCCTGGCCATGACTGAGCACCGCACCCTGCTGGTCGATCTCGATCCCCAGGGGCACGTGGCATTTGCCCTGGGCGCGGAAAAGGCACCCGGCCTGTACCGGCTGATCGTGGACGAAGATCCCATCGACCAGGTCGCTGTGCAGGCGCGCGAAAACCTGGACATCATTCCCGGTGACAAGCGCACCGAAAAAGCCAAACGCACGGTGGTCATCTCCAACTTCCCTACCGAAATCCTTTCCCGCATCCTGAAACACGCCGACTACGATGTTGTCATTCTCGACATGGCTCCTTCCCTGGATGTTCTGCATGTCTCGGCTCTGATGGCCAGCGATTGGGTCATCATCCCTACCAAGCTGGATGCAATGGCCGTGGATGGGGTCAACGAAGTGCTGCGCTCGATGGGCGAAGTCGTTGAACGCGGTCATCGGCTCGGATACAGCATCTTGCCGACTTTCTTTGACCGCACCACCCGCGAAACCATTGTCCAATTGCAGGCTCTGGTGGATACCTTCAAGGGGCGCGTCTGGCCACCCATTCCCCAGGACACTCACGCCCGTGAAGCCCCGGCCTACGGAAAGAGCCTATGGGAATACTGCTCTAAATCCCCGGCTGTCATGGGGTATGGCACCAGCCTGGTCGCCGGATACGCCAGCACCCTCAAACGCACGGTGGAGGTGATCTGTGAGTAACAATCTGAACCGACGGTCGGCCATCGACCCGGCGGTCGCGGACATCCTCGCCGGCGCAGAGCGCAAGAAACGAATCGCCAGCCTGCCCAAAGCCGAACGCGCAAAAGCTCGTAAGGAGGCTGCCCGGCACAAGGTCGGTCTGGACCTTCCGCCAGACCTGCATGAAACCTTGCGCCAGATTGCGGGCAAGGAACAGGTCTCGATCTCAAGCCTGGTGGCCTTCCTTGCAAACCGTGGCATTGAAGATTACAAGGCTGGGAAAATCGAACTGTACACCTACAAGCGCCTCTCGCGCTGTGCCCGTTTTGAGTATGTTTTGACCTTCGCGCCGAATGACGATTAGGCAAAAAGTGACGCTACCGTATCAGGGAAGCCTATAGGCTGGCATTATCGGTAGCCTATGGGGAAGCGTAAAACGGTAGCCCATACGGTAGCGTTACCCTGCACAGGAAGGCCTGCAAACGTTTTATCAGCAAAAACCGACCTGTACCCCACCTGTTATTTTCAACCCTTTCCAGGGGCTTTTTTAGGGAACACCTTATGAACCCAGAGCAAGCCTGGCAATCTGTATTAGGACAATTCCAAATGGAAATGCCGCGCGCCTCCTTCGATACCTGGGTGCGCGATACCCGCTTGCTGACCTGCGAGGACGGCGTCGTGACCATCGGTGTGCGCAACCAGTATGCCCGCGACTGGCTGGAGAACCGATTGTCCAGTACTGTTTCCCGTTTGCTGGTGGGCATGCTCAACCGCAGCGTGGAAGTCCGCTTTGTGGTGGCTGCCATCGAAGGCGAGGGCGAAAACGAAACGCAGACGGAACCGGAAGTGGAGGCAGAGTCTCCGCGTCAGGAAGATGCAGAGATCGAGGTGGTCAATCGTCTCCGTTACGACGAAGTAGTTGCCCCGGCTCGGATCGTTGCCCTCCCCGGCTATTTCAGCCGTCTGCTCCCGGAGATTGGCGCACGCAGCGCCTGGTTGTATATCGGCTGGCGGCAGGCAGTCTGGAATGGCGAGCGTGGGCACGAAGGCGGTTCGCGTTCGCGGCGGATCGCCGTTGCCCAGGTCACGCGCTTCAGCGGCCTGGGCCGGCGCACCTTCTTTCGCGCCACGGATGATCCAGCCACCTGGCAGGCATTGACCGGGCTGGTTGAACAGCAGGATGTGTCTCCGCGCTGGACACAAGGACGCGACCGGCGCAGCCTCCGCCTGCCCAACAAGTACACGGTTTACCTGACCCTGCCGCTCTCCCGGGCCGACAGCCAGGCAGTCTCGGAATGGCTCGCTGCCTGTATTCGGGATGGCGCTTCGCTCCTCGAAGCATTGCAGAAGGCCGCCGGGGTGAAAGAACTGGTTGGAGAATTGTTGCCCTTGGCTGGTCCCACCCAAAATCAGGAACCTGCGGCTCAAACTGTGATGGAGCTCGCCGCCCGCTTGAATGCCGGTGAGCTGTCCCCCGAACTCCTGGTAGCAGCAGAGAAGCTACACCACCGCATCATCTCGGGTTTCGGCACCCTGCTGATCACGCACTACTTCCTGGAGAAGGTTATCCCAACTGCCAAACTGACGTCGCCCCAGGCCTGGCTGGTGACCCTGCTGCGCGACCGCTGCTATGTCAACACTCAGACCGGGGAAGTCCGTGATGAAGTGGTCATCCGGGGCGGGTACACTGAACTGGCCGACTGGCTTGGTCTCGCCCGTTCCAAAACGGTCTGGGAATGGGTGCGGGATGAGAAAGGCGCGGTCAGCGCGTTTGTGGCGGTTTTACCCTTGCGGGAAGGCGACGAACCGGATGCCCTGCGCCTGAAAGTCCGCCTGGATGAGCCGCTGTTCGATGGCGCGATTGACACCCATAAGATGGCGCAAGTGGCACTTTTGGATGGCGCGGATGACACCATTAACGTGGCGCAAATGTCACCATTGAATGGCGCAGTTGACACCGATGAATGGCGCAAGTGGCACAGTCTTAAGCACTTAAACACCGAATCTAACACCTGTAAAGCACAAATAACCACCGAGCCGGAAACGGTGGCGGTGCCTGCGCATTGGGTTCTCAGGAAACTGCTGGTTCAGAATAACGCCCACCCAAAAACCGTGAAAGAAATGCTGGCGGCCAATGCCTCCGTCCAGGCTTTTGTTTCCTGGGTGCTATTTGCCTGCAGCCTGGCAGGCGAGGGGATCAACAACCCGGTGGCTTACGCCCTGGCCTCGCTCAAGGAAGATCATCAGCGCGGGGCCGGCAGAGCCTATGACGCCCTGGCCGCTCTGTCCCCAGCGGAACTTGTCCCGCTCATCCGCTGGGCGGTGAATAAATCTGGCCATAAATATGCCTTTTCCGACCAGAGTTCTGGTAACCGCCTGTGGGACGAAAACATGGGGACTTCCGAACGCCAGCGCCAGCTGCTCGACATCCTGCTCGGCGAAGGGGATGACATCCCGGCCTGGGAACGTCGGGAAACCATAGTGACCGTGGAAGGCGAAGAAGCCCGGCACGAGGTCGAAACCATCCGCAATATCCGGCGCTAAAAACGTGCACGCAATTAACCCGGCCTGAGGCCGGGGAGTGAATCTGAATTCATAGTTGAGAGGAACAAAAAATGTCATGGAATAATCGTGTGGCAGTGTTGGGCGACATCACCGGGGATATTTATTACGATGTCCTGCAGATTTCCAACCAACCGGTCCCCTTCCTGTGGGTGTACATGATGATCAATGAAACCCGTGAGGCCAAAGAGGTCAGGGGGTTGCGGATCGTTTTCTATGGTGTCCTGGCGGAACTGGCCGAAGCGCACCTGCAAACTGGGAGCCGCATCCTGGTGCAGGGACACATCCAATTGCGCAAAGGGAAAAACAACGTGATTGTCTCCGAAGTGGTGGCCGAGCATGTGATCTATATCCGCAATTTTGATCAGGAAAAGGGCAACCAACGTTTGAAAGAGTTGAAGGCGGCGGGAAAGATCCAGCCCGGCGTGGAAGAACGCCTGGATATTCCCGAGTATGCCGAGGCGGTCGAATGAAAAGCGAGATCATCATCCCCAAATGGGTCTGGATTACCGGCATCGTGATCGTTCTGCTTGGCCTGGGCATCTTCACTTCCCCGCGTGACCAGGACAACCGTCCCTTATTGCTTCTGCCGGATGTCAAGGCGATGGAGGATTACCGCCGCGCGTTGGTCGCCTGGCACGCCAGTTTTGTGGAGTTGGATGGTCGCATGACCCGTCTGCTCTCGGCGGATTACGGGGGCGACCTGTTCAGCCAATCCAGCGAAGGCCAGAAAATCCAGGATGCCACCGTTCAACTGCTGCGGGAGGTCGATCAGACCAGCGCACCTGCTGCGGCAGCCTCTGCCAAAGGCCTGGCTTTGAGGGCCGGCAGCGCCTACCTGGAATCTTCGGGGGCCCTGCTGGCCTGGATTTCCGCGCCAACCACTTCCAACCTGGAGACTGCCCAGCAAGCGCTCGACTCCGCCCGCGCCACGCTTGCCGAACTGGAGGCCAGCCAATGGATGGCAGTCAACTCGTAAGCCAGGTCACCCTGCAGATGCTCAACAGCCTGATCGATACCCAGACCAGGCTGCGGGATGCTGCCGAGGCGCGTTGGGCCGCGGCCCGTGAGGCCTTGTTCAACCTGGCCCGGCTGGTAGCCTCGGAATGGCTCGAACAGAAACAGCACGAGAAAGGCGGCCTGGAGGCCATTCGGATCGAGGAATTGACCCAGATGGTTTATCAGCAAGTTTCCATCTTGCAAGCTGTTGCGCTGGTCCCGGTGTCGGACCAGTTTAAAAATGCATCGTCGTAAAATGAGAAACTTAACCGCGAGGTGGAGAATCTGACGGCGCAAGTGGAACAGGGAGAAAAACTCAAAAGTGAATTGGATGCTGTCCGCCAAAAATTTGAGAAAATTTTGACAGAGAATGACCGGTTAAAGAATCAGGTTGAGAAATTGCAGACCAACCAACCGGTGGAAGGTAACGACACGGTCTTCCCTGCTCCAACCTGGTTCAAGGAATGGGCGGGATGTGGTGGTTTTGAGAAACAATCCTACATGCTCAAATTGATTGGCGGCACGGGGATCTCGTTCAGGCAGGATATTCTCAAGAACTCCGCAGCTTATTTTGGCATCGAAGATGCCAACTCAAAATCTTTGAGAGATGCGCTGGATAGCCTGGTTTCCAGGGGTTTCATCACCTTGACGGATATCTATACCGGAGAGAGGGGGCGTCCTGCCATGACCGCCAACCTGACTGCTTTAGGGGAAGCCGCTTTCGTTTTTCTCACAAGGGAACTTCCCCGCATTGGCGATTTTGAAGCCATGCGTCCGCATCACAGCACGGATGAACACACCGTCCTGGTGATTCAAGCTGTGAAAATTTTGGAAGCCGCAGACTATGAAATTGTCTCAAAAGGTGAAATCAATATCCTGCTGGAAAATAATCGGCTTTCATCTCCCGATATTCTCGCCCGCAAGGATGGGCGGGAAATCTTCATCGAAGTCGAGCGGGATGTGAATAAGGGCAATCGCGCGGCGCGGGAACAAAAATGGCAGAATGCCTTTGATGCCGGGCAGGGAAATATCTACGTTTTCTGCGAAACGCCCCAACTGCAAAAACGCCTGGTTCAGGAAATTAATCACGCGTTGGCATCCGAGAGCCGGTTGGCGCGCGCCAATACCTTCATGACCAACCTCGAAGATCTCCAGGCAGGGCAGCGGCATCCGGACGGCAGTATCTGGCTTTCTCAAAAAAGGCCTACCAAACCGGGGTTTTGATTTTAGGCCACCTGAATATTTTAGGCCACCACCACGAATTTAGGCCACTTAAAAGCGCCTATTGCGTACACAGAATAAAAGTCACTCTTGAAAAAGGAGACCTTTAAACCTGATAACAGGTATTCAAGAGATCACTCTCTATTCTTATTGACCTAAAAGAACATCCGTGCTATTAATGAGCGGAGACTCACACCTTACCTTTAGAATGTTGAGAGCGTAAAACATAGGCATAACGAGAAAACATAGAGAATAGGAGAACAGAGATGATTGGAAAACTGATTGGGAAACTTGTGGTCTGGGGACTGTTGGCAATTGTTATTGGAGTGATTGCCCTGGGTGGATATTTTTATTACAAGGCCGGCCAGCCCATGCAGGTTGATGAAGCACAGCGCCTTGCGCCAGGGATTACTTACAAGGAATTTATGGCGGATCGGTTTCAACGCTGGCAAGAAATTGACAATCAAAAGGTTGCCCAAGGGAAGGGTAGGGCGTGTGTGCTTGTACCGACACTAATGCTGCCGATGATGTATACCGGTTCAATTTATGAAGTGAATTATCTCCGAACCCATCGCGGTACCAAAGATGCCGAAGTTTTTTTGCGCAAAATTAGTAATATCATGCCCCCTGACGAACTGATTTATGGCCCCTGGTGGAAATTGCCCGATGCCTGGTGGTGGCAAATTGAAAATATGTCCTGGTGGGATTATTATCGACCATTGGCTCGTTCTTGGAATTGTGAAGTTGGCGCGCCGCACAGGCCGGAAGGGAATCAGTAAACGGAACAGAAATCATGATTAGTTTGGTCGGTAATATGATTTTTATGCGTTTTTACTGGAATTGGCAATGCTGCCTTAATTTTTTGTTGGCGTGGCTGAGCCGGCGTGAAAAGTACCGCGGATTCACCTATCCAAATGTTTCAGAAGACTCCGCACACACCGATGGCTTACAACTGACCGACAGGGTGGCTGGCACAATCCGCGATCGGGCTTGGAAACAAAACTCCACCAAAATTACCAGACCTTTGCTCATCAGGTTGTAGATTTGTGGCAGGTTAAATAAAACACCCCCGGCTATCCGTTCTCTTGAAACGGAAGGCTGCCTCTCTTGGCAACCTTGTTACCGGCGGCGAGTAAAACGGTCGAACCGTTTTATTGTGTCTTATTGTAACGAGTCCGTTGAGACTGTCGAAAAACCTATTTTCGCGGAGCGAAACGCGCTGGAAGATGCTCTATAGTCTGCTTTTGGGGACAGACTGTGCCTGGGGGCTAATGGAGCACCCCAAAAGCCTGTATTTTTCCAATATTGTGTATCGGCGCGAATAACTGTCCGGTTCGGGTTTTGCAGCGGGATGGGCAACCACCCCGCCGACCATAATTAGCCCGCTTTTTGCATTTGCACATTTACTGCAAAATATCTTGTAATTCTTCTTCGGTAAAATGCTCTTTAAGAATTTTAATGACATCTTTATGCGCCTGCTCGTTTTGTTGTGCAAGAGTTCGCATCATTACCTTAACCATATCTATATTTTCTTGAGCAGAATATTTTACAATTTCCTGATGAATTGAACGAATTGCCCCATGTTTGTTAAATATTATATTGCTAATGGCAGTGGCTCCCAATATTTTGGCAACTTCCAATAGGTTTATTCCATACATTTCTTAAAATTCTTTCAAATAGTTAGAAATGTCCTGTGAAGAATGCATATTGGTTGTGAAAATTTCAAACAGCGTTTTTATCATGTCTCTGTACATAGCTTTTGTCTCAGCATCAGTATTTTCTGATTTTGATAATTCGGTCAAACCTTCAACCAATACCTTAAAATTCTCTTTATTTAGATTCAATTCATCAAGCCGAGATTGTAAAACTCGACCAAATAATTGCTCTTTTTTGTTTAGGGCATAAATTTCCTTGATTGCTCCTATAATTTCGGGCAGATTTTGAACAACTCCTTGTACAATAACAAGCTTTGCTGATACAGGCTGCATTTCACTTTTTACGATGTTTTTGTCCATGATCGCTTTCTACCTCTTTCTTAATGTTTTTTCGCCTTATCTGAACTCTTATTGTCTTTCCATGCGATATCAAAGAGTTTCTTGACACCATGAAAAGTACCAAGCGCAATTGCTGGAACTACAACAATAGCCCCTGCCAACATTCCGCCGCCAACCAATGCACCAAGCGCAGCCAACCCAGATGTTATTCCCGCAGCGCTAAGTCCAAAAACTGAACCACTCGCAGCAACTGCTCCTAAGGGAACTCCGACCCCTGCAAGTTTTGCCGCACTATCTTTTATGAGACCTATAAACCTTTCAGAATTCGTGGGAATATCCTTGATTTTTTCAAGATTCTCCTGAATAGATTTTATAGCATCAACTTGTTCTTGGGTAATACCCAATACTTCTGCGATGCCAAGAATGTATTGGTATTCTTCATCAACGAAGTTTGAGTCAACCAAAGCAAAAAGACATAAGTCTGAGATTAATGTATACTTCAATTCCGTATGACGGAGATTTTGAATAGTCTCAAGATTTGCCAGCTTATCATCGAGCTGAAGATAGAATACTGAAGAGTAGATTTTAGATTTTCCTATATCTGAAATCTTAAGTTTCTCCAACAATATATCCAGTTGGCGTTTCTCTTCATCTATAAATTCTTTATCTGCATAGCAGATGGCAGATAAAATGCTCAAGTAGGCAATTTTTTCATTCTCGGAATATGCTTCTAATGGATGTTTTTTGTGTTCGTCGGTTGTAATTACTTGCACGGCCAGTTCCAGGAACTCTTCCCATTCTTCTTCAAAGAAGTGGATGGTCATGCCGTCCACTTCGATATGGTAAGTGGTTTCACCATCTGGTTCATCGGCCTTCCAGGCCAAATAATTCTCAGTCTCGGCCAGGGTCTCGGCCTTGGGTTCGTGGGTTTTGGACATAATTTCGCTCCTTTTTGTGTGTTGATAGAAAGAGGGTTTACCAAACGATAAGTGCACCGATAAGTGCAGCAATTAAAACCAAGGTTATTTTGGATTTCGTTTGACGCGGATGTATGATGAAGTGCCCTTAGGGCAAAACCGCACAATATCGTCAAGATAACACCCCCACATGAGAGTTGCCACGCAAAGTCCCAGCAAGCATGTTAATAAACTATTCATTCTACGATTGCCGTTAACAAGAAAATAGGGTTTCAAGAGGTTATCTATCAGGGCAAAACACCCTCACTTCACAAAAAAGTATAGCACGAAAGGATGCAAATAGAGATGGCGAAAACCATCTCTATTTGCACAAAACGGCTTATGGCCGCAGGAAACTACGGTTCGTCATCCAGCGTGTACGGTTGCAAGCGCTGCATTAGATCCAGATTAACTCTGGTGAAAATGACAAGAAGCGTCCCGTTTTGGACGGGGGATGTGGGTGCAGAATCCCACTGGCAGCAAGGTGGCTGGTTATCCCAGTTGCACGCCGCTGCAGGATTTATCCCTGCGGCGGTTTTTTTATTGAACTTCGTAGCATCTTTTCCCCCAACACACAGCGATTGGCTTCAAAGTCATTTTGTGATAAGATAATCTTGATTATCATAATTATGATTATCTAGTCCGGAGGTACCCCATGTTTGTCAATCGTGTTTCCGAACTGGCCCTGCTCGAAAAACACTACCGCTCAAACCGGGCCGAGCTTTTTGTGCTTTATGGCCGGCGCAGGGTTGGAAAAACTGAACTCCTGGCCCATTTTTGTGAGGGCAAGCCCCATGTCTTTTTTGTTGCCGACCAGGTTTCGGAGCAGGTGCTGCGCATCAATCTATCCAAAGCGATTAATGATGCCATCTTTGGTCTCGACCAGGTGAGCGCCGTTTACAACACTTGGGATGATCTCTTCAATACCCTGGCAAGACAGGCCCAATCAAAACGTCTGATCGTTGTGATTGATGAGTTCCCTTACCTGGTTGGAGCCCATCCCCCTCTGGCCTCCATCCTGCAACGCCTTTGGGATCAGACCCTCAAAAACAGCCAGATCATGCTGATCCTGAATGGTTCCTATATTGGGATGATGGAGGAAACCGTTCTGGGATACCAGGCGCCCCTCTATGGCCGCCGAACAGCCCAATACCTGCTTGAGCCTTTGGATTTTCTGGATGCCCAATATTTCTTTCAGCCCTATACCCCGGAAGACCGTTTGCGGGCCTATGCGGTTTATGGCGGGACACCGGCTTACTTGCAGACCATCCGCCCCGAAAATAGCCTCGAAACGAATATCCTCGAAACCATCCTGGAGCGGGGTTCCCTGCTCTATGATGAGGTGCGTTTTGTCCTGCAACAAGAGCTGCGCGAGCCACGGAACTATTTTGCAGTTTTACAGGCCATCGCTTCCGGTAATACCCGCCAAAACGAGATCAAAATGGCCGCCGGCTTGGAAAGCATCACGCCCTATCTGGATACCCTGCAGCAACTTCATCTCGTGGAAAGAACTGTCCCGGTCACAGAAACGCAGCCCCACAAGAGCCGGCGCGGTATTTATCGGCTGAAGGACAATTACCTGCGCTTCTGGTTCAGGTTTGTGCTCCCCAACTGGTCGCAACTTGAACGTGGCGCAAAAGAAATCGTCTTTGAGACAGCCATTCATCCTGAAATCGATCACTTTTCCGCCATTGTTTTCGAGCAGGCCTGTCGGCAATACTTCTGGCGGACTGGGCTGAAGGGTCAGCTGCCATTCATGCCCAGGCAAATCGGCGGCTGGTGGCAGGCCAACCAGGAAGTGGACCTGGTGCTGCTCGGTGAAGAGCAGATGATGCTGGTGGAATGCAAGTGGAGCAATCGACCGGTGGGAACAGATATTTTGCAGGAGTTGGAAGCAAAATCACCGGATGTCATCCGAGAAGCCGGCCTCCAGAAAGTCAATTTTGCGTTGTGTTCACGGTCAGGCTTTACCGAGCAGATAATCGAACTCTCTAAACAACGGAGTGACGTGTTTCTTTTTAGCTGGGAGCAAATGATCTAAATTCTCTCATTGGCATTAGTGTCAATTGCCAATTTACAAATAAGTACCAAAATGGCTTTGGTGCATGAATGATTGACAAAAAGGGCGTGACCGTGTAACTTTGGTTTATGCCAAAACAAAAGCACACACGTTCACGCCCAAAGA
>DAOUBQ010000032.1:0-4947 GCA_034432755.1 Anaerolineales bacterium | reverse complement strand
GTTTCTCCGCTTCATCCGTTGTCCCATCCGTTTCTCCGCTTCATCCGTTGTCCACATCTGTTCTCCCCCACATCATCATTTTCCGATAATCCTCCTCGTCATCCACATCGAACAAGAGACTTTCATCATGCCAGGGGACATACTCCACCGCGAACTGGCGCATCACCGCCCGTCCGCCCACATCTCCTTCCAGTTTCATCAATTCCGGGAAGGTATCGCGGTCGAACAACACCGGGTTGGCCCGCCGGTCTGCCGCCAGCGGCGCGACTATTGGGAACAATCCTTTCGCGTGGCGGCTTTTGAGCGCATCCAGCACATGCACCGTCACCTGGGGCTGATCAACCAACAAAAAGATTGCCCCGCCCATCGCCCTCCCCCAAATTCCGCGTACTCCAGCGGCATCGGGAGAAGGGTTGAGGACGCGTTTCAGCCCTGCCCGCACCGACGAAGCCTGTCCCTCGCGCCATCGCTCGTTTCGTGCAATCTGCACTGGCAAATCGCGCACTGCCGCTTCGACCGGTTCTGCGTATGCCCCGGTCACCACCACCACCGGCCAAAGTCCTGCCGCCAGGGCAGTTTTGGCGGCCTTGCGCACAAACGGCTCGCCGTGAAAATCCAACAACTGCTTGGGTTTGCCATAGCGTGCTGCCTCGCCCGCCGCCAGCACAATGGCAGCGATGTTCTCATAAACCGCATGGATTTCCTCGCGCTGCGCACTGGCAACAATCACCGCATCGAATACATTCAGCAACCCTGCCGCCATGCCGCCCGCGCGCGATTGCAAATCAACGGTATCGGCCTGGTTCAGTAGGACGACTCTGCGCGCCCCTGCTGGGATGTTCTTTAGCCCGCCCTGCGGGTGGGTCAGCACCCGAATCACGGCTTCCACACTGACAGTTTCTCCCATTTGCAAGCCGCTCAACGCCCCGAAAATCTCTGGGCGGTGGATGAAGTTCTCATCCAGCGGCCGCCCCAGCCCGCGCATTCCCGCCGTCACCACCACCTCCTGCGCAAAGGGCGGAATGGCCGGTTCATGTTCTGCCGGTGCCTTGAGCGGCTTCTGCCGCGAACCATCGGCCTCGATGAATAGGGGTAAGCCATGAATTTTTGCAAGCACCCTGATTTGCTCTAATTGTTCCGAGGTCGGCGCGGTGAGGCGGGCAATGTCCTCGCGGCGCGGCCCGGTGATGAGCGTCACCCTGCTTTTCAGCGCGGATTGGAAATCTGGCAGCGGTTCCCCCGGATTCCAGGTGATATGCCGGTCGGCTTTTTCGGCCTGACGCGCTGCCAGGTGCGTAGAAGTCGTCACCAGGGCCGGGGCCATCTCTCGCGCCGCCAGAAAGACCGCCGAGGTTTTTCCCCCGCCGCCCACAAAGGCCACCGCTGAAGTTCTTGCCAGCCGCAAAGCGCGCGATAAACTCAACCCTTTTGTATTTTTCATCCTTTATCTTCCGCCTGACACCTGATACCCCAAAACCGCCTCCAAGACCCCTCCACCCACCGCCAACGCCTTATCGGATACCAGAAAGCAATACTCGCGTTGGTCGCGCGGGTCGAGGTCGCCGATTTTCAGGCCTTTTTTGACCTGCAGCCCTGGGTGGAGCAGCCCGCGCAGCACGCCCGCGAATGGGGCGCTGATTGTTTGCCCATTGACTTGCGCAATCACCTGTCCCGGCTCATAATGCTGCCCAATTTGCGCCTCCCCAACCAGTTGACCATCTGCGGGGGCGCGCAGCACGCGGCGCGGGTCGCCTTCGGGCTGGCCGCTATCGAGATTGGCCGAACCAGACCAGTAAACGCGCCCCAGGGTGTGTCCGCGTTGGGTTTCGACGACGGCATGGCAGTTTTCGCCAGCAGTGAAGCCGGGGCCAAGTCCGATGGTCAAGGGAGATGAATCAGTCAGGGGCGGGGCAACCTGTTTCAGCAGGCGGGCATCTACAATTGCCGCAGGTTGTAGGTGGAACGTGGACAGAAGCTCGAGTTCAGGGTCAACCAGCACGGGGATTTCCCGGCGGGCGAGACACTCCGCCAATTGTTGCGGTGTTTGCACCCGGCGTGACGTGACGTCTTCCACCGTCCACGTTCCTGCGTACACCGCTTCGGCAAAGGAAACCGCCCGCCGCACGGCCAGCGGCTGAGGCAGTTCGGTGATGAGGATGTTAAATCTGGCGTGATGAAGCCGCAGGGCAACCCCGCTTGCCAGGTCGCCGCCGCCGCGAATGAGGATGAGTTTAGACATGGGGTGATTAAACCACAACCGGAAGGCAAATTGCCAATTTGCTCTACCCGGTATTCTTTAACCCGGCTGCAATGCCATTGATGGTCAAAACAATCACTTGCCGCAAATCTTCGGCTGCGGGCGCTTCTCTATCGGGCAGGGCGCGCAGGCGGCGCAGCATTTCGACCTGGATGAAGTTCAGCGGGTCGATGTAGGGGTTACGCAGGCGCACGGCGTTCTGGGTGTAGGGTTCGGCATCGAGCAGGTTTTGGTGGCCGCTGATGGTGAGAACGGTATCGCGGGTGCGGTCGAACTCGGCGCGGATGGTGTGGAAGAGCATCTTTGCCAGGGTTTGGTCGGGAACCAGTTCGGCATAGAGCGCGGCAATGTCCATATCGGCTTTGAGCAGCGAAATTTCGCTGTTATTGAGCAGAGATTGGAAAAAGGGCCAGCCCTGGTACATTTCGCGCAAAAGCCCTGCGTCGCTCACGGCGCGCAGCCCCGTTCCCAGGCCGTACCAGCCCGGTAAGTTGTAGCGGCTCTGCATCCACGAGAAAACCCAGGGAATGGCGCGGATTTTGGTCACTTCGGCGGTGGCGGCGCGCGAAGCCGGGCGCGAACCGATTTGCAGGCGCTTGATTTCATCAATGGGGGTGGCGGCCTGCCAGAAATCGAGGAAGCCGGGGGTCTCGTAGACCAATCCCCGGTAGGCGCGATGCGCGGCGGCGGCCATCTGGTGGAGGGCGGCGCGCCAGGCCAGGGGAATTGCTCCTTCCCCATCTCCCCATGGTTGACTTTTGCTCCCCTTCCCCTTGGGGGCAGGGGAAGGGGGTGGGGGTGGGGCCGAAGCCAGCAGCACGGCGCTGGCAATTTGCTCGAGGTGGCGATGCGCCAGGGTGGGGTTGGCGTAGCGCGAGGAGATGACTTCGCCTTGCTCGGTGACGCGGAATCGCCCGTTGATGCTTCCGGCAGGCTGGGCGCGGATGGCGCGATTGGCCGGGCCGCCGCCGCGCGCTACTGTGCCGCCGCGCCCGTGGAAAATCGTCAATTTTATGCCAAATTCCCGCGCAGTGCGGGTAATCGCTTCTTGAGCCTGGTAGAGCATCCAATTCGCCATCAAGAAGCCGCCATCTTTGTTACTGTCAGAATAGCCAATCATCACCATTTGTTCATCCAGGCAGGTGGCGAGGTGCTGGCGGTAAACATCTGATGTGAACAGGCTGGTCAGGATGTTTGCAGCGTTACGCAGGTCATCCACCGACTCGAAGAGCGGGCAGATTTGCAGGCCAGCGGGGTTTCCCGTCCAGCGCGCCAAGAGCAGGACGGTTAACACATCTGCGGCGGAATGGGTCATGGAAATGATGAAGGGTCCGAGCAGTTCCGGGCCGTAGACGCTGCGCACGCGCTCGATGAGTTGGAACACGCCCCAGGTTTCGGCGGTTTCGTTGGTCACGCCGGGGCGGGGGGCCAGTTCGGGTAACGGCGAGGAGAGCAGCCGGCTGAGCAGGTCCAGCCGTTCCCCTGCGGGGAGAGTCTCGAAGTTGGGACAAATCCTCAGCGCACGCAGGATTTCGCCCAGGGCGGCGTTTAAGCGGGAGGAATCCTCGCGGATGTCAAGCCGGGCGGCCTGCAAGCCAAAGATTTCCACCTGGCGGCGCAGGGTGAGCAGTTTATCCTGGGCAATGCGCGGCGGGATATGGGAGGCAATGATGTCGAGCGGGCGCCGGATGGCGTCGAGGGTGATGCGCGCCGGGCGCGGGTGCTGACGCAAGAGGTTCGATTTCATGTCTTCCTGCGAGGCTTCGGCCAGTTCGGCTGCCAACAACGCAGTGACCAGGCGATAAGGCTCAAACGCATAGCGACCGGCAATATAGGCGACGTGTTCAGGATAGGGGCGGCGGCTTTCTATCCAGGCGATGATTTCTGCCGGTGGCGGCAGGCGGTTGGCGCTGAGGCTCAACCCGCGTCCCACCTCCTGAAGCGCGCGGCGATGACTTTCGATGGCCAGGCCGCGATGCAGGCGCAGGGTTTCGGCGGTCACCTCGCGGGTGACGTTGGGGTTGCCGTCACGGTCGCCGCCGATCCATGAGCCAAGCCTGAGCCAGGCACGGTGGGCGCGTAAGCCGGGGTAATGCCGTTCGAGAGCGCGGTCCAGGTCGGCGTAGATGCGGGGAATGGCCTCCCAAAAAACCGATTCGACGAAGTATAGCCCGGTGCGGACTTCATCAGTGACGGCCAGTTTGGCGGCGCGGCTTCGGTCGGTGAGCCACAAGGCGCTGATTTCGGCGTGCATGGCGGTTTGCAGGGTTTCTTTTTCGCCTGGCAGCAGGCCGTTGCGGTTGTATTTTTCCAGCAGCGTGGCAATCCGCTGAAGTTTGGATAAAACCGTGCGGCGGCGGGCTTCGGTGGGGTGCGCAGTCAGCACCAGTTCGATGGAAAGACTTTCGAGCAGGGCCGCCATCTGTTCATGGGTCACGCCGCTTTCTTTAAGCGTGAGAATGGCTTCTTCGATAGAGTCGTGGATGGGGGCGGGGTAGCGTTCCGCCGCCTGCTGGCGCAGAATGTGGGCGCGAAAGGTCTCCTCGACCAGGTTGACCAGGTCGAAGTAAGTGGCAAACGCAGCGGCCACCGCGCGCAATTGTTCTGGGCTGATGGTGGAAACGATGGCCTGTAAGCGCGCTTCGGCGGCCTCTTCTCCGGCGCGGCGCGCTTTGGCCTCGGCCCGAATG
>DAOUBQ010000031.1:0-6491 GCA_034432755.1 Anaerolineales bacterium | reverse complement strand
TCTGGTCATAGACATCTTCCTGACCAAAGGTGGCAAAGTCCTCGCGGTACAGGCTGAAGGGGCTCTTGCGCCCGGCGCTGATGATGTTGCCCTTGTAGAGTTTCAGCCGCACCGTGCCAGTCACCGGCCCCTGCGTGGCGTTGACAAAGGCATCGAGCGCCTCGCGCAGCGGCGTGAACCACAGGCCGTTATAGGTCAGGTCAGCATATTTGACCGCCACCATCTGCTTAAACGCCAGCGTTTCATGGTCAAGAACCAGCGATTCGAGCTCGCGGTGGGCATACAGCAGAATCGTGCCGCCGGGAGTTTCGTAAACGCCGTGCGATTTCATCCCAACCAGACGGTTTTCGACCAAATCCACGCGCCCAATGCCATGCGCCCCGCCGATAGCGTTCAACATCTCGATAACTTTGGCGGGCGAAAGTTTCTCGCCGTTCACCGCCACCGGTTCACCGCTGACAAATTCGATTTCGACGTAAGCCGGTTCATCCGGCGCGTTTTCGGGCGAGGTGGAAATCTGGTACATGCTCTCTTCCGGCTCGTTCCAGGGGTCTTCAAGCAAGCCGCCCTCGTGCGAAAGATGCCACAGGTTTGAGTCGCGGCTGTAGATGGATTTGACGGTGGCGGTAACCGGAACATTATGTTTGGCGGCATAGGCAATCGCATCCTCGCGCGAACGGATGTCCCACTCGCGCCAGGGGGCGATAATCTTCAGGCGCGGGTCAAGCGCCATCACGGTCAACTCAAAGCGCACCTGGTCATTGCCCTTGCCGGTTGCGCCGTGCGCCACCGCGTCCGCGCCGACTTCGTGCGCCACATCCACCAGGTGCTTGGCAATCAGCGGACGGGCAACCGACGTACCGAGCAGGTATTTATGCTCATAGACCGCCCCCGACTTGAGCATTGGAAACAGGTACTCGGCGGCAAACTCCTCACGCATATCGTGAATGACGAACTGACTCGCGCCGCTGGCGAGGGCTTTTCCCTCCAATTTGGTCAGGTCTTCATCTCCCTGGCCGACATTGGCGCAAAAACAGACCACTTCGCAGCCGTAGTTTTCTTTCAACCACGGGACGATCACGGACGTGTCCAGCCCACCGGAGTAGGCGAGGACCACTTTCTGGACAGACGGTTTTGGTTTGGACATAGGTTCTCCTGTTCTATATTCCCTCTCCCTTTGGGAGAGGGTGAGGGTGAGGGAAATACGTAACAAAAAAACAGCCCTCCGAGAAGGAGGGCTGTTTGGGTAGACTTGCGCGTCGTTTGCGCGCTTACGCCGTCATCCGAAAACAACAACACCCAGCCTTCTCGCTGAGAAGTGGGTACGGACGACGGGAACGCGGGAACGACTTTGTAAACATATTGGGCGGTATTCTACCAGCCAATCGAAATATGTCAATAGTCAAAAAAGAATCTCGTTACCGGCGATACCCTTCGGCCACAATTTGCTGTGGCGTGATGGTGACGCTTTCAATGCAGACTTCGGCAGGCCACTCTTTGCTCAGCGCCTGGTTGACCATCTGGTCGAGCAGGGAAACCGCCGGGAACGAAACCCCGTTCAGTTGTGCGGTTTTCAGGCGGACGACCGGGCGGCAATCCACTGCCGTCAGACTGCCCTCCCCTGCCACTTGAATCAGGTCGCCCGCCAGAAACAAGGGAATCCCCTGCTCCTCGATGACCGCGCGCGAGACCGTTCCTTCCACCCGCACCGCGCCATCCAGCAGAATCACCTTGCCCTCCTGCAGTCCGTTCTTTTGCGCTCCAGGGCTGGCGAGGTAGTCTGTCGTCATCGCCGCAAGGTCGGCGGAGGTGGCAGAGGCCCGCACCCGCTTTCCGGGCTGAAGCAGGGCCGGCAAACCTTCCAGTTGCTCCAGCGACCCAACCCGATACTCGGTCACTGCCGGGGTGGGCGTAAAAGCCACAACGGGCGTGGGCGTGGAGGTGGGGGTGGGGGCCACCAGCCCAAGCAATCCGAGGAGCCATTGCAGCCAACCGGGCAGCGGCGGGGGAGAATCGTCTACATCCAAAGCATACGCCGATACGGGGGCGCTCAACGCGAGCGCAAAAACCAGTCCGACCAGTAAAATTTTTTGCCAGAGTTTCATTTTTGCTCCTTTCGGGCAAAAATTTTACCAGCCAAAACCCGCAAACACCCGTCCCGTACCTGCATTCTTATGCTAAATTCATGAAAGGGCCTCCTTGTCAATCACTGATACGCACTGCGAATGACATAATCCACCATTAAGGCCGGGATGTTGACCCCGGTGGTGGCGATGCTGTTGCGAAACTCCATGGTGTGATTGACCTCGTTCACGCTGAGGCCGTTTTCCGTTTCAAAGACATCAATTGCCAGCAGGCCGCCGCCGATTGCCTGGGCGGTTTTGCGGCAAATCTCGCTCAGTTCGGGCGTGAGCGGACAATTGCTGGCCTGTCCGCCGCGCGCGGTGTTGGTTATCCAGTTTTCAGACGTGCGATAAATCGCGGCAATCGGCTCTTCGCCAATCACAAAGGCGCGGATGTCACGCCCCGGCTTGTGGATGTATTCCTGAATGTAAAAAACCTGATGATGAACGCCCAAACTGGACTTATGCTCAATGAGCGATTCGGCCATCGCGCGATTTTCCACCTTCGCCAGCAGCCGCCCCCACGAGCCAACCACCGGCTTCAGCACACAGGGGTAACCCATCGCCTCCACGGCGGCCAGGGCAGATTCCTCGTCGAAGGCCATGTAAACCTTTGGGGTGGGGAGTCCGGCGCGGGTGAGAATCTGGCTGGTGACGTATTTGTCGCCGCAGCGTTCGGCCACTTCGGGGGTGTTGACCACCTTCACGCCATTGGCCTGGAAAATTTTTGAGATATACAATCCCCGCGAGTAGGAGATAGAGCGCTCAAACAGAACATCTACCGTTGCGGGGGCCTGGGCAATGTCAAAAAAGCGCTCGCCGTCACTGATGCGCACCACCTCGATGCCGGGGCGTTTTTCCAATTCGTCGAGCAGATATTTTTCCTCCACGCGCAGGCGGGTGTATAGAAAACCAACTTTCACCATCCGTTCCTCCTTCTGCAATTCATCATTCATCACTCATCATTCATCATTCTGCATTCTGACTTTGACTGCCTCTGTCATTTCGCCCGTCGTCAGCGTTCCGCCCAAATCGGGCGTCACCTGCCCCTGGGCAATGCACGCTTCAACGGCGTTTCTCAAACGGGCCGCCTGTTCCATCTCGCCGAGATGCTCCAACATCATCGCGGCGGCGAAAAAGGTGGCGGTGGGGTTGGCCTTGCCCGTCCCGACTAGCGGCGGGGCCGAGCCGTGAACGGGTTCAAAGACTGCCGCGTCTGCGCCGATGTTCGCGGAGGCCGCCACACCCAGCCCGCCAACGAACATACAGGCTTCATCGCTGAGAATATCGCCAAACAGGTTGGTGGTGACGATGACCTGGAACTGCTCCGGCGCGCGCACCAGTTCCATCGCGCAGGTATCCACCAGCATTTCGAGCATTTCGATTTCGGGATACTCCGGCGCGATTTTGAGCGCCACCTGGCGGAACAATCCGCAGGTCTGACGCAGGACATTGGCCTTGTGAACGACGTGGACTTTTGTGCGCCCGGTCTGGCGCGCCAGATTGAAGGCTTTGCGCAGGATGCGCTCAGAGCCTGTACGGGTGATGACGCGCTCGGTGATGGCGCGGTTTCCATCGTCCTCGACCCGCTCGATGCCGGAATACAACCCTTCGGTATTCTCGCGGACAATGAGCAGGTCAATGTTTGGGCGCGAGGAGGGGTGCGGGATGGAGCGGATGGGTCTGAGATTGGTATACAGGTCGAGGCGCTGGCGCATGCGCACAACGGGCGAGAAATAGCCGGGCAGGTTGGGCGGCGTGGTCACGGCCCCAAACAGCGCGGCGTGCGAGCAGTGGATGGATTCGAGAGTGGAATCGGGCAAAGGCGTGCCGAGCCGTTCATAGGCGCTCAAGCCAATTTCGGCCCGGGTAAATTCAAATTCCAGCGGCAAAGCGCGGAGAACCGTTTCGGCAGCGGCAATGACTTCAGGGCCAATGCCATCGCCAGGGAGGAGGGTGATGTGGTAAGACATAATTTCAAATGCAGAATGCAGAAGGTAGAATGTAGAATGATGAATGATGAATGATGGACGTGAGCAGAATATTCTGCATTCATCATTCCGCATTCATCATTAACTCCTGAATGTCGTGTTCCTTCAGGAAGTTGACAATCCCACCGGCGGCGGCAATTTTCAGCACAAAATCGGGCAGGGGGCGCGCCTGAAAGACCGCGCCGGTGCTCAGGTTGCGAATCTGGCCGCTGGATAAATCCACCTCTACCTCGTCGCCCTCGCGGATGCTTGCCACGGCTTCAGGGCATTCGAGAATCGGCAGACCGATGTTGATGCAGTTGCGGAAAAAGATGCGCGCAAACGAGGCCGCGATGATGCATTTGGCCTGCGAGCCTTTGATGGCAATCGGCGCGTGTTCGCGCGAGGAACCGCAGCCGAAATTCTGCCCGCCGACGATGATGTCGCCGGGTTTAACGTTTTTGGCATACTCCGGCTTGACCTCGCAAAAGACGTTTTTGGCGAGTTCGTGCGGGTCAATGGTGATATTAAACCGACCGGGGATGATTTCGTCGGTGTTCATGTTTTCTCCAAAAGTCCAGGCTTTTCCCATAAGATTCTCCTTTCATGTGTCATTGCGAGGGTCGAGTAGGGCGCAGCCCGTATCGAGACCCGAAGCAATCTCCTGTCGAAAGGAGACCGCCACGCGCCACAGAACGGCGCTCGCGGTGACACGCTATTTCAAATATTCACGCGGGTCTGTAATTCGCCCCGTCAACGCCGTCGCCGCGGCGGTGGCCGGGCTGGCGAGGTAGATTTCGGCCAGCGGGCTGCCCATGCGCCCGACAAAGTTACGGTTCATCGTGGTCAGAGCGCGTTCGCCGGGGGCCAAAATGCCGCCATGCCGCCCAATGCAGGCCCCGCAGCCGGTGCCGGTCACAGTGCAGCCGGCGTCTATCAGGGTTTCAATCAGCCCATTTTGCAAGGCTTTTTTGTAAATGCGCTGGCTGGCCGGGGTGACAATGACGCGCACTAGCGGATTAACCCGTTTCCCCTGAAGCATATTTGCCACGATTTCCAAATCCTCGTAGCGGGCGTTGGTACAGGTGCCGATGTAGACTTCGTGGACTTCCAGCCCCTCAACCTGTTCCAGTGGTTTGACGTTGTCCACGTCCGGGTGGCAGGCGACCTGCGGGGTCAGCGTGGAAACGTCAATTTCAAGGACGCGCTCGTAGCGGGGATTGACCGGCTGGAGGGTCTCGAAAGGCCCGGTTGCGGGCGTCTCGTTTTCGAGGTAGTCAATCGTCACCTGGTCGGCGGCAATCAGCCCGCACTTGGCCCCAATTTCGGTGGACATGTTCGGGAAAATGATGCGCTCGTGCATGGGCAGGGCTTCGATGTACTCGCCGCCAAACTCCACCGAACGGTAAGTTGCCCCGTCCATGCCCAGCAGACCGGCGATGTGAATCATCACGTCTTTGGCATATACGCCGGGTTGG
Organism: Anaerolineales bacterium; assembly: GCA_034432755.1. Taxonomy (GTDB): domain Bacteria; phylum Chloroflexota; class Anaerolineae; order Anaerolineales; family Villigracilaceae; genus UBA5195. The sequence continues at coordinate 920 of DAOUBQ010000031.1, read as the reverse complement.
GTGCGCCCGCGCAATTCGATGCGAATCGTCTCCGGCACTTTGAACCAGCATTTTCCCGTCACCCAGGCCACAGCGATTTCGGTGGAGCCAAGCCCGGCGCCAAACGCGCCCATCACGCCATAGGTATTGGAGTGCGAATCCGCACCGATGACGATAGCCCCAGGGGTGATGAAGCCCTCCTCCAGCATCACCTGATGACAAACGCCCTGTGTGAACAGGTGCGGCAGTTCCTGCTCCTTCACAAAATCAATGATTTTGCGGTGATTTTCCGCCGCCATCACGTTAGGGGCCGGGTAGGCGTGGTCGAGATGCAGCACAATCCGATTCTTGTCGTAAATCGGCTTGCCAATTTCTCGAAAAGCCTTGATGGCCAGCGGGGTGGTGTTATCGTGGCTCATGATGTAATCCACGTCCAACAGGACAATTTCGCCCGCCTGCACGCGGCGCCCGGCTTTGCGGGAGAAAATTTCTTCGATTAGTGTTCCCATAGTTCCTCCATATTTACCTGTTTACCTGTTCCTGTTTACCTGCTACTTCCCGTTATATTTCTTCAACACCATGCGCGTTTCGGTGCGTTTGACGCCCGGCACGGTGCGAATTTCCTCAATGAGATTGTTGAGCGCCATCATGTCCTCCGCGTCCACAAAGGCGCTCACATCAAAATCGCCGGTGATTTCGTAAACGTTTCTAACGCTGGTAAAGCCGCGCAGCCGCCGCACCACCGACGAGGTGTAAACGTGCGATTCGACCTCCAGCATGACCATCGCCTGAATGCTGTGCGGGATGATGTCCAGCTCGCGCCCGGTGACCTGCTCGGCGATTTGCAGGATGTCGCTGTCGAACAGTTGCTTGCGCTCGTCGCCCAGGCTTTTAATCCGGTTAACAATCACCTCCAACTCTGCCGCGCTGACCTCGATGCC
>DAOUBQ010000030.1:0-1559 GCA_034432755.1 Anaerolineales bacterium | reverse complement strand
CCTCTTTCACATCCGCCTCAAACGGACCGAGAGCCTGCCACTCGTTCAACGGAATTTGATCCAGGCTGACGCCTTTCTCCGCCGCCGCCCGCACCACCCGGCCTGCCGCAGCGTGAGCATCCCGAAAAGGGACACCCCTGCGGACGAGATAATCCGCCAAATCGGTTGCCAGCATCTCGGCGGTGATGGCCGCCCGCATGCGTTCAGGGTGAACGGTCATCGTCTCCAGCGCGCCTGCCAGGACGGGCAAAATCAGCGTCAGCGTATCGAAAGCCTGAAAGACGGGGACTTTATCCTCCTGCAAATCCTTATCGTAAGTGGAGGGCAGCCCTTTGAGCGTCGCCAGCAGCCCCGTCAGCAGGCCGATGAGCGAGCCAGCCTTGCCGCGCGCCAGTTCAAACAGGTCGGGGTTTTTCTTTTGCGGCATCAGGCTGGAGCCGGTCGAATAGGCATCCGAGAGTTCAAAAAAGCCAAACTCGGCGGTGGTAAACAGCACCATCTGCTCGCTCAGTTTGCTCAGGTGGACGCCCATCAGCGCGGCGCAGAACAAGAATTCAGCGGCAAAATCGCGGTCAGAGACGGCATCCAGGCTGTTGGGGGCCGGTCGGTCGAAGTCAAGCGCCATCGTCAGGGCTTCGCGGTCAAGGTCAAAAGCCGTCCCCGCCAACGCGCCGCAACCGAGAGGCAGAATCGCCACGCGGTCGCGCAAATCGGCCAAGCGGTCTTTGTCACGTTCCAGCGGCCAAAAGTGACTCAGCAGCCAGTGCGCCAGCGTGACGGGTTGGGCGCGTTGCAGGTGGGTGTAGCCGGGCATCAGCGTGTCGGTGTGTTTCTCGGCCAGCGCCACCAGCGTAGATTGCAGCCCGGTCACGGCCTGCTGCAACAGCGGCAGCGAATCCAACATCCACAAGCGAAAATCGGTTGCCACCTGGTCGTTGCGGCTGCGCCCGGTGTGCAATTTTCCTGCCGTCGCGCCAATCAGTTCGCCCAACCGCCGCTCCACCGCTGTGTGAATGTCCTCGTCAGAGTCGTGGAAAGCGAATGTGTTTTGAGCAAATTCACTGGCAATTTGGTTCAGGCCATCAAGAAGGGCGGCATGTTCCGCCTGCGAAAGCACGCCCGCCTTGAACAGCCCGCCGGCCCAGGCCATCGAACCGCGCACATCCTGCGCCGCCAGGCGTTGGTCAAACGGCAGGGATGTGTTCAACAGCCACGCTGCCGCATCCAGTTTGCCGGTAAATCGTCCGCTCCAAAGGGTCATGGGAACTCCTTGTTGGGTGACTTTTCGATTGGGTGATTTAGCGATGGAAACCCAATCACCAAATCACTCAATTACGAAATCACCAATTAATCCCGTTTGAACTTCGAATAATCCGGCTTGGGCAGGTTCATGCCAGCCACCGGCAAGCCATTCAGCGCCCGCACCTTGAGCGAAAGACCGAACAGCCGGATGAAGCCCTCGGCGAGACTCTGGTCATAGACATCTTCCTGACCAAAGGTGGCAAAGTCCTCGCGGTACAGGCTGAAGGGGCTCTTGCGCCCGGCGCTGATGATGTTGC
>DAOUBQ010000029.1:0-47356 GCA_034432755.1 Anaerolineales bacterium | reverse complement strand
TGTTTAACAGGATAGACAGGATAAACAGGATGTTTTCGCCCTGCTTTGCGCGCGGCTTATCCCGAAATCCTGTCTATCCTGTTTGTTTTTTTAGCCTGAAACCAGACTGTGAGAAATCCATGAGCAATTCCAAATTCAAAGTTTCTGGCGCTGTCGAGTGATAATCTAGCTCTGGATGAGCAGGGTTTGTGTGTTACAGCGCCCAAGAGTCGGTATAATCAACCCAGTGGTTGATTTCTTTTTTGGGTATGTCTGTGAGAAAACTCTCTCATCTCTTGTTGTGCATTTTGTTTCTGCTCGTGGCTTGTGGCGGCGAGCAACCCGTTACCACTCTCCATGTGGACATGATGGAATTTATGTTTAACCCGAAGGCCTTTACCATTCCGTCGGGTGAAACGATTACGCTCGAACTGGTCAACAAAGGCGCAATCGAACACAATTTTGTCATTCTCAAGCAAGGCGTTGCCGCCGAGGGAAATTTCGACCACAATGCCAACCTGGAGAGCATCCTGTTCGAGGCGCGGCTCGACCCTGGAAAATCCGGCACGTTTACATTTACCATCACCGAAGCGGGCGAATACCAGGTAATTTGCAGCATCCCCGGCCACCTGGCGGCGGGCATGGCAGGAAAATTGATTGTAAAATAGATCCAAGCAGATATGCCCGACCTGATAACCAGCCCTTCCAACCCTCTCATTAAGCAAGCCCGCGCCCTGCGACAGAGAAAAGCCCGCCAGGAAAGCGGGCTTTTCCTGGTGGAGGGAATCTTGCACGTTGGCGAAGCCGCCGAGGCCGGTTGGGACATCGAAAGCCTGCTCTACTGCCCCGCGCGGTTGCGCAGTGACTTTGGCCGTGAACTGGTTGAGCGGCTGCTGGCGAAAAACATCCGCTCCGCGCAGGTTTCCGAATCTGCCTTTGAATCGTTTGCGGAAAAAGAGAATCCGCAAGGAATCGCTGCTCTGGTTCATCAGAAACATCTTCCGCTGAATGATTTTCCATCCTTTAGCCTGACTGTTGCCCTCGTCTCGCCCCAAGACCCTGGTAACATTGGCTCCATTTTGCGCACGATTGACGCGGTGGGAGCCGACGGCCTGCTCCTGCTCGAAGGCGGCGCCGACCCTTACCAGCCGGCCTGCGTTCGCGCCAGCATGGGGACCCTGTTTTGGAAGCCCCTTGTTCAGACTGGTTTTAACGAATTTGTCCGGTGGTCTAAAAAAGGTGGCTTTCAGGTTGTTGGGACATCTGCCCATGCTCCTGCCTGCCTTGCGGATATAAAATTGGACGAAAGACCGACGATCCTTTTGCTTGGCTCGGAACAAAAAGGGCTAACATCGGAACAAATGGCGGTCTGTGATAGCCTGCTCTCGCTGCCCATGCGCGGGCGGGCTTCATCGCTCAACCTGGCCGTGGCAGCGGGGATTTTCCTGTATGGGTTGAAGGCTTAAATCAAACAGGGACGGAGTGACACACTCCGTCCCTGTTTGATTCTATCTAAAGTGGGTGACTCACTAAAACTCATCTTCCTCGTCATCCGCCCACAAATCATCATCGTCTATATCTTCGTCTTCCCATTCCTCCAGTTCTTCTTCCTCATCCCACTGGTCCTCATCTGCAGCCGCTCCATCGGTGGGTGAGTAGGTGGCGCAACCGGTATCCGGGTCAAACTCTACTGCGGCGGCAGAACAGTAGCCTTCGTCGTTGAAGACACAATCGTTATAGTGACAGCGAATGCGTGGCATAAATTCCTCTTCGTGATTACATCGGTTGGCGAACCAGGCGAATGACGGTGATAATGAACAGGATGGTCATGGTAATTTGCGAAACGACGCAGAACGGACACCATGCTTTCAAGATGAACGCCTCGACATACACCAGGTAGAGCGTAAAGCCAAACCCTCCAACGCCCAGGCCAAAGATTGCAAGCAGGCCATTTTCCTTAAAAAACCTGTTTTTTCCGTATTTTTCGAGCAGAAGCACCGCCAGGATGGCCAAATACCCGCCCACGCCCACCAGCGCCACCGGGATTCCGAAAATCTCAGAATAGGCGCTCTCGTTCACAGTAGCGCACGAGCCGCTGCCCAGGCACATCGTATTATTGTCTGTCAGTTTGTATATGGTCATGTAAATCGAAACGAGGGCGCCGAGCGTGGCCAGGGCTACCGAAGCCCAGTGCAGTTTTTTGTCCATGTCAATTCTCCAATAGCCATGCGTCTACTTCGGTTCCGGGCGGGCAGGATTTTACCCCACTTGGGATAATTAGTAAAGCATTTGCCTGCACCAGCGAAAACAGGTTGCCCGAACCCTGGTGGCCGGTTAATTTTGCGGTGGGTGTCCCGTTTTCGCGCGTGACCACTGCTCGCAGGTAACTCTCGCGCCCGTCGCTTTCCACCGCCTCGGCCAGGACAACCCGGACTGTATCCTCTCTTGCCGTTTCGAGACCGCCCAGCCGCCTGAGGGCGGGTCGCGCGAACACCAGGAAGCCTACGAAGGCCGAAACCGGGTTGCCCGGCAGCCCAAAAAATGGGACTCCTTTATATGACCCAAACGCCAGCGGCTTGCCCGGGCGCATATTCACCTTCCAGAAATCCAGCGCCCCGGCGCTTTCCACCACTTCCTTGACGAAATCGAAGGCCCCCACGCTGACCCCTGCCGACGAGAGGATGACATCCGCTCCGGCTTCTATTGCCCGGTCGAGCATTTGCTGGACGGCCTCGCGTCGGTCGGCGGCCACTCCCAGGCGCAACGCCTCGCAGCCGGTTTGGGTGGCTAGCGCCGCCAGTGTGTAGGTGTTGGTGTCGTGGATTTTTCCATCTTCGGGCGGGGCATCCACTGGCAATAGTTCATCGCCGCTCGAAACGATGGCAACTTTGGGCTTACGATAGACGGGGATCGTCGCCGCGCCCAGCATGGCCAGCATCCCAATATCCTGCGGGCGCAACACCTGCCCTTTGGGCAAAATCTCCTGCCCGGCGCGCAGGTCTGCGCCGCGCTTGCGGACATTTTCGCCCGGCCTCACTGTTTTCTGGATCTGAACCTGTTGAGGGGCGTGTGTGCCGGCGGCGCGATGACCGAAATCGGTCTCCTCTACCATCACCACCGCGTCGGCCCCGGCGGGCAGTTTGGCGCCGGTCATAATCCGCGCGGCTTGCCCGGCTTCCAACCCGAAATCGGGCGCGCTCCCGGCGGGAATATCGCCCACCACCGGCAACACGACCGGGACCTCGGCCACATCTGCCGCGCGGACGGCGAATCCGTCTACGCTGGAGTTGTCGAAAGCCGGCAAATCGCTTTCAGCGCAAATGGTTTCTGCCAGCACGCGACCGGAAGCCCCTTCCAGCGGGCAGCGGGTTGTTTCGAGGGGAGAAAATTGGGCGAGAATGCGCTCGCGCGCTTCGCGGACGCTTAGCATGGGGCTGTCCTTTCCAAAGCGGCGAGATTATAACCGATTATCCGATAAACGTCAGGTGCTGGCTTGGGTCAGCAGGGTGGGTTTTGTGGAAGATGTTGCGATTCTGTTTGTGGAGCGCCTCGAGCATGGGGGTTGGCTCGAAGTTGGTGATGAGCAGGAGGAATCGCCCCGCTTCGAGTTTGCCCAACAGTTCGTTGACCCTGCCGAGCGGCACTTCGCCGCGCTGGAGCAGGGCCGTGCCATCGAGAGTGAATTGCGCTTCCCCGGCAATCCAACCCGGGTCATCGGCGGCACGCGGGATTTCGACCACCGGGTTGGAGGTGGTTTCCGCGCCGAGTTCCTGCTGCCCCACCGCCCGGCGCAGGGTGTTGACCAGTTTCCCGGCCTCCATCCCGCCCACCTGGGCGACCTTTTCCAGCGTGGCGAGTTTCCCAACCGTGCGGCGCAGCACCGGGTTTTTCAGGTTCTGGAAGGGCGGGGCAATATTTATCATCTGCGATTCCAGTTCCGGGTAGGCTTCTAAAAGGTCGAAGAGTTTGGTTTGGGAGGTGATTTCCATTTTCTACTCCACATCATACGTTAATAAACGGCGTTCGCCTTCCAGCGCGCGGACTTCGGTCAAATCCTGGGTCACTTCGAGTGTTCCCATATACCCGCCCTGGGCGTCGCGCACGGCGTAGTAGCAGATGTAAATTAGCCGTCCGCGCATGTTAATCCAGAAGCGGGCGCGGTCTTGCTTGCCAGCCTTGAAATCCTTCACAATCTGGTTGACGATATGCACGCTTTTGGGGGGGTGGCAGTATTGCACTTTGCGGCCCAAAATGGCGCGTGAGCGGTCGAAGATGCGCTCTTTGCCGGGGCTGAAGTAGCGCACGGTGTCGTCTTTGTCCACAAAAGTCAGGTCGAAGGGCAGGGTGCTGAAGGTGGCGATTAACTCCTCGAGCGCGAAACTGCCGGTTGGCATCTGAACCCGGCCTTCTGCCGCAGTCGGTTTCCGTATCTCCTTGTGGAAGCCGCCCTCGGGCGTCCACTCGAACTGCGGGGCAAACAGGCAGTAGCCGTATTCGTCGCTTTGCAGGTAGATTTCGTACCAATCTTGTTCGGCCAGCAGGTTGAGCGCGGTGGGAAACATGATTTTCTCTTCCTTGTAAATCATGTCGTCAATCGCCTCGATGGCCGGGCTGACAGCGAACAGGTTGTAGGCTTTGGCTTCGGCGGCGGTCATCGTCTCCACTTGCTGCAAACCGGCAATGGTTTCCTTGAGCAGGTTGCGGGCTTCGTCATGCTTGCCCCACATCACCATCGGCGGGCCGGGCAGGTTGTTCTTTTCGAAGAAGGGAAAAAGCAGGTATTCTTTGCGGCGGTAGTGCTTGTCCACATCCATCAGGCCGTTGAGAAGGCCCTGGATGGCGCGCATTGGCTCGGTGGCATCGGTTTCGTCGGGCAGGGCTTCCATTTTTTTCATTAACAGGCGAACCTGACCGGTGGTTTTCATTAACTCGCGGTTTTCCTGTATGAAGGTATGGACTGGGTGTCCGGCCACCGTTTCGGGGGTTTCGCTCAAGTCGAGGTGTTTTTTTAAGACGCGGGTGTGCGTATCGCACAACTCTTGGATTTTCTCGGCTGGAATGCCCTCTTGCACCAGTTGGACTTCCATCAGGAAGACATCGCTGTAATCGGCCTCGTCCAGCATGGTTTCGAGTTGGTGCTTCACCTGTTCTGCTGAAACGCCGTTGTGCAGCTGCCGAATCAGGTTTTTCATGATTTCGATGCGCTGCTGGCGGTTGTTGATGATTTCACTCATGGGGATTTCCTTTCGCGGCTTGGTTATCTGGTATGCCCGAATTATCCCCAATAAAGCAGATAAAATCTGTGATAAATATCACATTTTAGGCTTGGAGGTGCAATCAGTTTGTGGGCTGTCCATGAGTCATAGATTAAGGCCCAATTGCCTGGACATTTCAGCCCACAAGCGAGTATGCTTGGGGTATAACCCAAGAAAGGAAATCGCCGCGGCCTCGACCGCTTTTACCCAAGCGTATCACCGAGGCGAAGCCACAGCCCCCATCTAATCCTTGTCCCCCCCGAAAACTAAGCCTGGGGCGTGGTTAAACGCTTTTGCCAGAAGATTACCCAAAGCCAGGAGAAATATGCAACGGATTTTCATGGTCTTCCTTGTTTTTTCATTGTTTACCGCATCCTGCGCCCAGCCGACTCCCGACCCGCAGGCGCAAATTCGGGCGGCGGTGGCTTCCACGCTGGCGGCGATTCCCACCTACACGCCGGACTCCATCCCTACGCCATACCCAACCCCAACGCCGGTTTCGTTGGTCAACCTGTTTTGTTCGTACCGCTTCTGTATCGGCCACCCGCAGGATGTGTACCTGATTGACCAGGGCGCGCGGCGCAATCCGCCTATTCCAAGTACATACGATTATGGTGTTCTGTTCAGTTACAGCGCCAGCCTGTTCTTGCAAATGGCCTGGACTTTGAGCGGCCCCTCCTTTGACCCGCAGGGCGCAATGCGGCTGATTATGGACGATTCGGAGCAGTTTCAGGGTGGGATGGAAACGATTTTGACGCCTAATCTCAACATCTTTTACCAGCCCATTACGGTCTCCAGCCAATCTATGCTGCCCTTTGGCGGGATGGCCGCCTGGCAGTGCGGCGGGCGCGATTTTGTCTGGAAGGTGTATACCCCGCAAGATGGCATGGGGCCGAGCCTGCTCCAGCAGGCGGTTGAAAGGTTTAGGTGTGAGTGAACCAAGCAGCGTCCCGAAGGTTTCAAACCTTCGGGACGTTTTATCCTGCTGAAAGGGCTTCTCTGGCTTGTTTGAAATGCACGCGGTCGTGTTCAACCATGAATCCGGCCAGTTCGCGCAGGTGGGTGGGTCCCAAAATGGTGTGCCGGGCCGGGCGTTCCCAGTCTTGTGGCGAAAGTGCTTTGAGTTTTTCCACCATTTGTGCGCGGGCGGCGGCGAATTGGTGGAAGGCCGCCGCGCCATCTTGTTTAATGTAGCCGCGCTGCTCGGCCCAAGGGTCAGTATTTTGCCCGGTCAGGATGGGGTTTTCGTCTTTTAGCACGGCTTCAATGCGTAGCATGTTAACTTCGGCATCTACATCGCGCAGGTGGCAGAGAATTTCGTTGAAGGCCCATTCACCCGGCGCCGGGCGCAAAGACCATTTGGCTGGCGGGGTGACGCGAGTGAGATGGTGCATCAGTGCGGGCGCGGCATGGAGCGCGGCAACCAAGGCGGAGGGGGAGGCGAAGTCCGCTTTCAGCCCCGAAATATCGGTCGTTTCGAGGAATACCCTTAAGTCTGCCAATGTCCCCTGCGGGATTCCCTCCGCATCGGGTGAGACCTGCCCATCGGCCTTGAGCCAGAAAACAGGGATGCCGGCTTGCCGGGCGGGGAGGACATCGCGCTCGATGCTGTCTCCAACCATTAACAGGGGGCTTTCTCCGTCCCAGCCCAAATGTCCGAGGAATTCAGCAAAGTAGGAGACCGAGGCTTTGGCGAAGTGAAAGGTTTGGAAGTCGGAAATCAGCCGGAAGGGGTAGGTTTCAGGGTCCAGTTGGGCCCAGCGCAGGCGGTGTAAGATGGCTTTGCGCGGGAAGAGTGGGTCGGTGGCGATGGACACATCGCAGCCGCGTGAAAGCGCCCATTCTACCAGGGAGACGGCTTGGGGGCGTGGGCGGGTGAGCGGTTGCAGGGTGGGAAAAACCTCGTCGTAGAATTGTTCGATTGTATCGGCGACGGATTCGCGGGTTATCCCCAAGGGAGCATAGAAGTGGTCGCTGAAGACGTCTTCGAGGGTCTGGTCAACGCGGGTGTTGCGGTACATCGCCATCGTGGAGCGCATTAATTCCTGAAGCATTTGGCCGGGTGGCACGACATCGGCCAGGTGCGCGGCTAGTTTTTGGAAGTACGCTGGCACGAGGGTTTCGATGTTTGAGTCGAGCAGGGTGTCGTCGAGGTCGAAGAGCAGGTGGAAGGTCATGGTTTCACGTCGAAGATGGGGGGCAGGGGGTGGCATTCGCCGCAGCCAATGTGCGGTTCTTTAATATTGCGCCTGGTTTTGTTGCAATAGGCAGAAACCTGTACCCGGCGCATGAACATGGCGCTGAATGGGCGGGCAACGGTTGGTTTGAGTTGTAGGTGTTCGCAGGCGTTGGCGCGGATGATGCCCGGCACGGGGCAGGTTTTGCACAGGTCGGGTGACCAATCTTGCCCGGCGGCTTTGAGCAGGCGGCATTCTTCCACCGAGCGTCCGCGAAAGTAGTTGCCGTAAAAATAGTTGCAGTCTATGCCAGAGGGGGTGCGCATGGGGGTTGAGGATGGACGATTTTGGATTGGTTGAGGGGCAAGGTTTGCGTTTGGATTGTAACATCAAAGCGAAAGCCCCGGGAGCAAATCCCAGGGCCTGTTATACAAACTTTAATCTGTGGTTCAGACGCGGGTGATGTATTCGCCGGTGCGGGTGTCAACGCGGATGATATCTCCGGCTTTGACGAAGTTGGGGCATTGCACTTCAACGCCGGTCTCGGTGCGGACTTTTTTGGTGACGCCAGTGGCGGTATCGCCGCGCACGGCCACTTCGGCATATTCAACCAGTAAATCTACCGTGATGGGCATTTCGACATCGAGCGGCTCACCTTTGTAGAAGGTGAGTTTGCATTCCATGCCCTCTTTCAGGAATTTGGCGCTCTCACCCAGGATTTCGCCTTTGATGGCAGGCTGGTCGAAGGTGTCATTATCCATAAAGTAGTACAAATCGCCATCGTTATAGAGATACTGCGAGTTGTGAAAATCAAGGTTGGCTTCTGGAACCCGGTCACCCGATTGGAAGGTTTTTTCAATGTTGGCGCCGGTGCGCAGGTTGCGGGCTTTGATGCGAATGCTGGCATTGCCACGCCCCGATTTGTTGTGGCTGTAATCTAGCACCTTGAACAGTTGGCCGTCCAGCTCAAACGTGACGCCCTTGCGTAAATCGTTTACATCAATCATGTCTTTCGTTTTCCTTATCTTTGCTTGCTTTTGACTTGCGATGAGATTAGAGCGGACGCGATTATAGCATTGGAGGGGCAGAGCTGGCAAGTGGGGGGCCGGGCAGGCCAACCTGGCCTGGCTGTGGAGCCTTGCGGGAGAGGTTGGCCTGCATGTTGGGTTACAGTTGTTCGTAGCGTTCGATTTTCTTTTCGATAACTTTCAGGCTGTCTTCCCAAAATTGCCGTGAGCGAATGTTTATGCCGAAGCGGGCGGCCAGGTCGGCGGCGGTGGCTTCGCCGGTGGAGGCCAGCAAGTGTTTGTAATCGGTCACAAAGGCTTCGCCGCGCTGTTGGTAAATGGCATATAAGCCAGTGCCGAAGAGCAGGCCAAAGGCGTAGGGGAAGTTGTAGAAAGATAAGCCAGCGGAGTAGTAATGTGGTTTCCAGGTCCACATATAAGGCTGGTAAGCGGCCAGCTCGCCGTAGGTTTCTTTTTGGGCGCGTTCCATGATTTCATTCAGGTCATCGGGGCTGAGTTCGCTTTGTTCGCGCCGTTCAAAGACTTGTTTTTCAAACAGGTAGCGTGAGTAAATATCCACAATCACTTGCGAATCGCCGTTGAGCATGGTCTCCAGGATGGCGAGTTCTTCTTGCGGGTCTTTCACTTGCTGGAGGACGGCCTGCATGACAATCGTTTCGCACATGATGGAGGCGGTTTCGGCCAGGGTCATGGGAGTATCTTGCTGCATCATGGTTTTGCCGGCTTGAAAGGCGCAATAATTATGAAAACCGTGGCCGAGTTCGTGGGCCAGGGTGCTGACCTGGTCGAGCGAGCCATCGAAGTTGGCGAGGATGCGGCTTTCTTTGACGGCCGGGACCCCCATGCAGAATGCGCCGCCGCGTTTGCCTTCGCGTTGTTCGGCGTCAATCCAGCGATTATCGAAGGCCTGGCGGGCGAAATCGGCCAGTTCGGGTGAGAACTTGCCAAAGTTTTCGAGGATGAAGGCGCGTGCCTGGTCCCAGGAGTATTGGGTGTCGGTTTTGCCGAGCGGGGCAAACAAATCCCACCAGGCCAGTTTTTCTTTGCTCAGGTGCCTGGCTTTGGCCTTGAAATAGCGCTGGAACATGGGCAAGGAGTCTTTCATGGCACCGAGCATGGCCTCAAGAGTGGGGCGGTCAATGCGGGCGGCATCAATGGCGCTGTGGAGGGCGTCTTGGCGTCCGCGCCGTTTGTTAAGGGTGTTGACCGTGCCTTTGACGCCGTTCATGCAGGCGGCCAGGGTTTCACGCACGGAGTCCCAGGCTTTGTTTTCGGCTTCGTAGGCCCGGCGGCGCACGTTGGCATCGGGGTGCGAGCGCAGGTTGATGAGGGCGGGCATGGGCAGTTTTTGGGTTTGACCGTCAAGTTCAAATTCCACTGTTAACTGGGAGGTGACCGTGCCTTGCAGTTTGCTCCACGCGCTGGCCCCGCTCAGGTCGAGTTCGGCAGCCAGTCCTTCTTCGGCTTCGCTCATCAGGTATTTCGATTGTTCGGCGGCCTCTTTCAGGTTGAAGGCGTGCGCTTTGGCGGTGGGGTTGGTTTCGAGGGCGGCCTCTAACACGGGGGCCAGTTTGCCTACCCAGGCCTGAAACTGCGTGCCAAGCATTTGCACCCGCACCATCACGCGTTGAAATTCAGAAAGTTTTTTCATTGCCAAGGTGTTGCGTGAATCGGTGGCAACGAACGATTGAATGTAGGCGTAAAGGGTGTAGCCTAACTCTTGCAGTGCGTTAAAGCGTTCTACGCTTTCGCCCAACAGTGCGCCGAGCGTATCGGGCGGGGTGGAGACATTGGCATGGTTGAGGCGGTTGTGAACGAACTGTTCCATCTCTTCAATTTGGCCGATGACGCTTGCCAGCCCGGCCTCGAATTCGGCTGATTCGAGCGAGGGGTAAACGTTGGAAAGGTCCCAGCGGGGGATGTCGGTCATGGAATCTCCTTATTGGTTGTAAACGGTCATGGAATGATGTTTGCGTTACTAGAGCGCCTTGGCTAGCAGGATGCCAAAAAGGGCAGTGACCAGCCCCAAGTGCAGCACCAGGTTGGTGCGGATGAGGAACCATTCGGCGGGCAGCAGGCTGACGAGCAGGAAGTTGATGAATATCATCAGGATACCGAGCAGGGGAAGCAGTCCTTTGCGATGGGCAAAATATTCTGAGGCCTGATCGACCAGTTTTGAGAGGTTTTGTACAAGGGTTAACGATTCTTTTTTGTTTCGTTGCTTGCTTGGGTTGTTCATTCTTCTTCCTCCTGTTCCCTGGTCATTTCTTTGGGAGTGCGGCTGGCCTGGTATTCCGCGAATTGGGCAATCAGCCGCCCAGGGATGCGCCCGGCAATCAGCACGCCGCCGCGCCCGTGTTCGATTTTTTCCACCTGGCCGGCTTCGTGAAAGAGTGAGAGCAGTTGTCCTTGCTGGTAAGGCAACCAGAGTTGGATGGGCGTGTAGGTTTCGTAGAGTTCTTGGGCCACTTTGGACATCAATTCAGGGATTCCTATGCCTTTGGTGGCCGAAATTGCCACCGCTTGGGGGTAATTTTCAAGCACGGTGCGGGCTGCGTTGGGGTCTTTCAGCCGGTCCACTTTGTTGAGCGCGGTTAATACGGGGATGTGGCCTGCGTTGATTTCTGCGAGCGTTTGCTGAACTGCCTCAAATTGTGCCATGGCGTTGGGGTGTGAAATATCTACCACATGCAGTAACAGGTCGGCCTCGGCAATTTCCTCGAGCGTGGCGCGAAAGGCGGCCACCAGGGTGGTGGGCAGTTTTTGAATGAACCCGACTGTGTCGGTAAACAGTGCGGCGTGGCCGCCGCTCATTTCGACGCGGCGGGTGGTGGGGTCAAGCGTGGCGAATAATTGGTTTGCGGCGTATACTTCGGCCCGGGCAATGCGGTTGAGCAGGGTTGATTTACCAGCGTTGGTGTAACCGACCAGCGCTACCGTAGGGATACGGTTTCGTTTGCGTTGGGCGCGGTAGCGTTCACGATGGGCGCGCACTTTTTCGAGTTCGCTTTTGAGATGGGAGATTTTACGCCGGACTTCGCGGCGGTCTACTTCTAGTTGGGTTTCGCCGGGGCCGCGCAGGCCCACGCCACCCACTGAGCCGGAGCGTCCGCCGCCACCGCCTGCCTGCCTTGCCAGGTGCGTCCACTGGCGGGTCAGGCGCGGCAGGTAGTATTCATACTGTGCCAGTTCCACCTGTAACATGCCTTCGCTGGTGTTGGCGTGCTGGGCAAAGATGTCGAGAATCAGGGCGGTGCGGTCGAGGATGCGCACTTTTTCGCCGAAAAGTGTTTCCAACTCGCGCTGGTGACGGGGGTTGAGTTCGTTATCAAATACGATAACTTGCGCCAGGGTTTCCTCGGCCAGCGACTTGAGTTCCTCTACTTTACCAGAGCCGATGTATGTTTCGGGGTTGGGGCGGTCGAGTTTTTGGGTGAGCTCGCCGACGACTTCCAGCCCGGCGGTGTTGGCAAGCAAGGCCAACTCGGCCAGAGAGTCATCCAGCGAGAGCAGGTTTTTTTCTTGATAGATTTCCACGCCAACGAGGAATGCGCGCTCGCGGGGCGGGGTGGTGGGTTCGGGGGTTCTTTTTGCCATAGGTGATTTGCAGGTTGCTCAAAATGATTCGGCGTGAACACGCTGGTTGGCCCGTTTGCTATGATGAGCAGAGCGGGGGTTAGCGAGGTGCGCTTGGGGTTTTATGAAGCGCCAGGTGCGTGCATATTTTTAGAACCTACCGAATCATGGGTGCTGGCTCCCTGCAATCGAAAAAAATGACCGGTGGATGAAACGCCACCGGTGCAATCATACCACATGCGGGGTCCTTCTTGCTTTATGACGGCGTAGTATCGTGGCGGGCTGTTATGCTGCCAAACCATTTTGCCAGGCTAGGGTCTTCGGGTTGAGTGCGCATTGGTAGCAGGATGTGGAAGGTGGAACCTGGGCAGGTCTTCTCGTCATAACCCGGTGATTCAACCCAGATGCTGCCGCCGTGCGCTTCGATGATGCCTTTGGCAATGGGCAGTCCCATGCCGGCCCCGCCGCCTTTGAATTTGGTTTTGCCGCTTGAATGCAGCGATACATCCCCCAGTTGTCCAAATTTCTCAAAAATGATGTCTTGATTTTCGATCGCAATCCCGATTCCGTTGTCGCGGATGGTGATTTCTACGAAGCCGGGCAGCAATCTGCCGTCAATGGTGATTGTGCCTCCATCGGGCGTAAATTTGATTCCGTTGTTGATGACGTTTTTCAGGGCCTGGTAGAGCCGTCCTGGGTCGGCAAAGAGCAGTTCTTCAGCACCTTCAAAGGGGCAGATTTCCAATTCCTGGCGGCGCTGCTGCAAAATGGGTTGCAGTTCGGCCTTGAGCAGTTTGAACATGCGGTTGAGCCAAACCGGCTGCATGTTGAGCGGCAGCATGTTGTTGTCAATCATCGAGACATCCAGCATGTCGTTGACCAGGTCACGCAGGCGGTGCAGCCCGTTGTGGACGCCATACAGAAGGGCTTGAATTTGCTCCATCTCCGATGGCAACAGTTCGCCAATCATGGCTGCGTAGCCTTCGATGAGCGTGAGCGGGGTTTTGAACTCATGGGCGGCCACCGCCACGAAGTCTGATTTGCTCTTATCCAGCCGCTCCACCAGCCGGTTCATCTTTGCCAGCTGATTGGATAGATAGGTGAGGCGGCTTTCGCTTTCGTAGGCCGTTACGCGCTCAATGCAGTGCAGGTAAATGGGCAACAAAGCCGAGAGCAGTTCGAGGGCTTGTGATTCGTTCAGGTTATCGCGGGCGGTCTCTTGGGTGAGCAGCACAATCTGGTTCAACAGCGTCATGACATTGCGCTCGCCCTGCTCCAGGTCGGTCTCGGTGGAGGTGCGGGACCACTCTTGCAGCAGCGGGTCTAGCCAGGCGGCATCGCCCGATTCGAGTGCCTGTTCGAGCAGGTCGAAAAAGCGGTTCAACTGGTCCTGAAAGTTTTCGCGCACGCCTGCGCCGCGCGCCAGAGTTGCCGAAGCGCGTTTTTGCAGGATGGGCCGAATGTGGGAGAGATTATGCTGAATGCTCATGCCATTAGTTTAGCGCATAGGCAAGGCTCTGACCATTTACTCTGCATTGCAGTTTGATTGTGCGATGCACGCTCCGTATTCGAGCAGCCAGGCCAGCAGGGTTTTGCCGACCACTTGCAGGCTGTCTGCTGAGACTTTGTCGGGCGTATCGGCGAGGGTGTGCCAGTGGGGGTAGTCCAGGTCAATGATGTCCACCGCTTTCAGTCCTTTGGCGAGGAAGGGGATGTGGTCATCCAGCACCCGATACTTGTATTCTGGGATAAAGAATTGTTCGTATCCCAGGCGTTTGGCCACGCCCCAAATCTGGCGGGTCAGTTCTGGGTCTGAGTTGCGTTCCATGTAGATGTTCAAGTCTGCGTCCCCTATCATATCTACAATCACCACCGCCTGGGGGCGGGACTGTATGGAAGCGGCGTAGGCGCTGGAGCCCAGAATCCAGTCCCAGCCCTCGATACGCCCGTTGTCCTCGGCGTCAAAGAAAACCAGGTTAATCGGAACAGTATCTTTTGGGAGGACACGCGCCAGTTCCAGCAGTACGGCCACGCCTGAAGCGCCGTCATTGGCGCCCGGCACGGGTTGGGCATGGTTTTCGAAATGGGGGTCGTTATCAGCGTAGATGCGTGTGTCATAATGCGCTCCCAGCAGGATGACCGGCTTGGCCTCGGCGCGCCAGGCGCGGATATTCTTGATGACCTGTCCCCCAAACTCGTCTTCGACGACTTCGCTCTGCCACCCGGCAGCCTTCAATTCCGATTGGATGTAGGCGATGCCTCGCGCATGGCCTTCTGTTCCTGGAATGCGCGGCCCCAACTCGACCTGCCGCTCCACATCCTGGTAAGCGCGCTGACCGTCAAATTCTGTGTTTGCTGCTTTGGGGCGCGGCCAGGCCGCCCACAGTGCCGCCCCGCCCAGCAGCAGGAGAATTGCTGATAAGAAAAGAATCTTTTTTCGCATGGCGGGCATTGTAGCATATCCAGCAGGCTTGAAGAATAGTCTGAACATTTATGGCTGGGCGGGGTTGAGTTTGCATTCAATTTTGGTTTGGAGTGTCTGCTGTTTGACTTGACAAAGTTTGTTGAAGCGGCATAATGGGGTATGTTTCAAACAAAAAGTAACAAAACGCGCCGGGTAGTGACTGCGCAGCAAGCGGCGTGAGGTAATATCAATCTCCCACGCTACATAAATGTCGGTTATGAACAGCCCAATCAAACGGGGAGGCTTTTTTATGTCTGTAAGTCTGAATGACATCCTCCAGGCGGCGGAGCGGATACAGCCTTATGCGCATCGCACGCCTGTCCTGATCTGTGAGAGTCTGAACCAGCACGTTGGCGCGCAGGTCTTCTTGAAGTGTGAAAACCTGCAAAAAGTGGGCGCTTTCAAGTTTCGCGGGGCGGTCAACGCGGTCTTTTCCCTGTCCGAAGCGCAGGCGGCGCGCGGGGTGGTGGCACATTCTTCAGGGAATCATGCTCAGGCGTTGGCGCTGGCGGCGCGTCTGCGGGGCATTCCGGCTTATATTGTCATGCCGAATAATGCCCCGCAGGTCAAAAAGGATGCGGTGCAGGGTTACAGCGGTCAGATTACGTTTTGCGAACCGACCCTGGAAGCGCGCGAAAGTACCCAGGCCAAAGTCATTGCCCGCACCGGAGCGGCGGAAATTCACCCCTATAACAATGAGAAGGTGATTGCCGGGCAAGGCACGGCGGCCCTGGAACTGCTACAAGATGTTCCCGATTTGGATGTTATCCTGGCCCCGGTGGGCGGTGGCGGGCTGTTGAGCGGCACGGCCATTGCCGCCACCCAAACACATCCTGCAATTCGGGTGATTGCTGCCGAGCCAGAACTGGCTGATGATGCCTTCCGCTCGCTGCAGGCCGGGTTCATCATTCCCTCCCGCAGCCCCAAAACAATCGCCGATGGCCTGCTGACTTCACTCGGTACGCTGACTTTCCCCATCATCCGCGAGCGTGTGGAGCAGATTGTGACCGTGAGCGAAACGGCTATTATCGAGGCCATGCGGTTTACCTGGGAGCGCGCCAAAATCATCATCGAACCCTCTGCCGCGGTGCCGCTCGGTCTCTTGTTTGAGCGCAAAATTGATTTGACTGGCCGGCGGGTGGGCGTTATTCTTTCGGGCGGGAACGTGGACCTGGCGAAGTTGCCCTGGCAGGGGTGAGCGCACTGGGGGGTTACGCAATCTTCAAAATTTTGAGTTTCAGCACGCCGCCGGGCGTTTGGGCCTCCACCACGTCGCCCACTTTGTGGTCCATCAGGGCGCGGCCAATGGGCGATTCGTTGGAGATTTTCCCGGCGCGCGGGTCGGCTTCTTTGGCGCCGACAATATAGTAGGTCTCTGGCTCGAAGTCTTCTTCTTGAACGGTGACGGTCACGCCAACACGCACGACATCTGTTGCAACTGTGCCATCTATAATTTGAGCAGCCGATAGAATATATTCTAATTCCTGAATGCGGCCTTCCAGGAAGGCCTGGTCTTCTTTGGCTTTGTGATAGTCGGCGTTTTCCGAAAGGTCGCCCATTTGAATGGCTTCGCGCAAGCGTTTGGCGAGAGCTTCGCGTTGGGGTCCTTTTAATTCAGTCAGTTCCAGTTTGAGTTTTTCGGCGCCTTCGGCGGTCAGGTAGATGGGTTCGGGCATGTATCCTCCTTAAAGAAAGAGAAAACTCCGGGGGTGTAACCTGCCACCCGGAGTTCCCCAAAATGGATGAGGGAAATTCAGGGTTTCAGGAAAGGGTCGAACAGGCGTTGGTGTTCTTCAATTGCAAAGCGGTCGGTCATGCCGGCGATGTAATCGCAGATGGTGCGTTCCAGGCCGCGCAGGGGGATGAGTTTTTGGTATTGGCCGGGCAAGGTGGCGGGTTCTTCGCGGTAAGCCTGAAACAGGTTGGCGATGATTTGCTCGGCTTTGACCTGCATGCGCACTACGCGGTAGTGGCGGTAGAGGTTCTGGTAAAGGAAATCTTTCAATTCGCGGTTGCGGCGGCGCATGTCGTCACTAAAGCCAACGACATTGTGGTTGAGTTTTTGCAAATCAAGGGGCGATTTAGCGCCGCTTGATTTGAGCCGCTGGTCGGTGGCTTGCACCATGTCGGTGACGAGCAGGCCAACCAGATGGCGAATCATACGGTGGCGTTCGATGTCATCGAGCAGGGGACCGCGCCAGTGGAAGGTCTCTTTGAGCGTTTCCCACAAGGCGATGCCATCGAGCATTTGTGGTAATACCATGCCAGAGCGCAGGCCGTCGTCCAGGTCGTGGGTGGTGTAGGCCAGTTCGTCGGCCACGTTGGCAATTTGGGTTTCTAGGTTGCCGCGCAATTCGGGGTTGAAGTCGCGCGCGTCGGAGATGTCGTATTCTGATTCGTGCTTGACGATGCCCTCGCGCACTTCCCAGGTCAGGTTCAGGCCCGGAAATTCGGGGTAGCGCTGCTCTAATTCGGTGACAATGCGGAAGGATTGTTTGTTGTGGTCGAATCCGCCGGTGTCTTTCATCAAGCGGTTGAGGGCTGCTTCGCCGGAATGTCCAAACGGGGAGTGACCGAGGTCGTGTGCTAGACAGATGGCCTCTACCAGGTCTTCGTTGCCACCCAGGGCGCGCGCCAGGGTGCGACCAATTTGGGCCACTTCGAGGGTATGCGTCAGGCGGGTACGAAAGTAATCGCCCTCATAGTTGATGAAGACCTGGGTCTTGTATTCGAGGCGGCGAAAGGCGGTGGTGTGCAGAATGCGGTCGCGGTCGCGCTGGAAGGAGGTGCGGTAATCGGGTTCGTTATCGAGATAGGCGCGGCCTTTGGTATCGCGGCTGCGCATGCCGTAGGGGGCAAGCGCTTTATTTTCCAGCTCTTCGAGCAGGGAGCGGTCAAAGTACATCATTCACCTTTCGATGAAGATGTCATTGCGAGGGTCGAGTGGTCTCATATTAGACCAGCGAATCTCGCAATGACATGTTGTGAGTAGGGCGAGTGGGGGTCGAACCCACACGGTGTTTCCACCGACAGATTTTAAGTCTGTTGCGTCTGCCGATTCCGCCATCGCCCCAGGAAGCCTGTAAATGCTGTTTAGAAGGTTGCTGTTTTGTTGTGACAGAGGAAAAATAAAAAATCTGTTTCGCTATTGTACTCGCATCTTTGAGCGCGCGCAATGCTGAAAATGCCGCCTGAAATGCACCAGGTGCGCCGGTTAACTGTGTTTTGTTCCCTGCGCCAACTGTGAAGGGTTGCCCTGACCATTCAGGGTTTTCTGATCATCGTTTGCGTCACCTGGTTGGACAGGATAGAAGGATAAAAGGAGGTCTGAATTTTGTTTGCTATGCGGCTTATCCTTTCGTCCTTCCATCCTGTTTTTTAAAGCCCGAAATTGGACTTTGAGAAGGTCATCTTCAGCAATTCCACAGCGAAAGCAGCATTATCGCACCGCTCCCGTCAGGCGCGGAAACCAGTACCACAACAGGTCGGCGGCGGGTTTGCCGCGCACAGAGGCGGATTTATCGCGCAGCGGCGCGGGCGGGTAATAGCCGCGGCTGACCAGCCCGCCGACCCAGTTGCGCTGGTTGACGGCTTGCAGCATGGCCTGGTACAGGTCTGCCTGGCCTTTCAGGTCGAGCAAAGCCGAGGGGGTATCGGGGAATGGGCGCGCCAGGGCCGCCCAATCGAGGCAGCCGGAACCGCCCGCTGAAACACAGCCCCAGGCCGCGCCTGTCGCAGAAGGATAGTCAATCGCAAGCACCACGCCCTTGCCAGCCGCGTTCAGGAAGGGCAGCACTTCGTTATCCAGCCGGGCTACTGCTGCTTCGGTCATCGTATCTGCTGTTGCGCCGGGGCCGGCGGTCAGTGGGACTGACCAGAGCAGGTAGATGGCATCGAACTGATTGACAAAGGCCGGGGCTGGCACGAGCGTATCGCGGTAGGGGTGTGCCCATAAGACCTGCCCGCTGAAGCGCTGGCGCACCTCGGTCAGGATGCCGCGCCAGCGGTTCTCGGCATCTGTTGGGACGCCGGAAGGTGCGCCGTTGGGTAGCACGCCGCCGGGGATGGCGGGCATCACCGCTTCGCCACCCAGAATGAGCGACTGCGCCCCAGCCTGTTGCGCCAGGTCGGCGTGATACAGGGCAAAGGCGCGGTAACGGCTGAACCAGGCCTGCCACCATTCGGCACTGCGCGGCGATTGGAACCAGAAATCGGGCGTGGAGGGGAAGAGGCGCGGTGTGGCGTAGAGGGCCACGCTCAAGTTTTGGGCGCGGCCATATTGCACGGATTGGACGACATCGCCCCACAGCGGGTCGAGCCCAGGCGTGGGCGCAAAGGTGAGCGGGTTGACTGAGGTCGCCGTCCAGGTGGGAGTGAGCACCAGGGTATTTACGCCCAGTGATTGCACCGACTGCATGGCCGAGGGGAGCAGCGATTGCCAACTGGGATGATAGTTGGGGGCAAATTCCATCCCGGCCCAAAACCCGCCCGTGCGTGGGTTAATGGGGACCGCCACGAGGACACCCGGCTCCGATTCGGGCCACCAGGCCCACCCGCCGACTGAATCTTTAATGTCCTGGCCGGTCAGGCTGGTGTTGACCACGCGGCTGTTGGCCTGCCCGCCGGCGGTAAACGAATCATCGGCTGAGCCGCACTGGTCGTTGCGGCAATAACGATAATGGAACGATCCGAGCATGTTGAGCGGGCTGTAGAGTTTATACACCCAGCGGTTGCCACCCAACGGCCACATTGGGAACGGCTCCATCCATCCATACGGGTTGAATTGAATGGAAACATTCTCTCCCGGTGGCGTGTTTGACGGCACGCTGACCTCGAACAGGATTGGCGCGGAGTTGCCCGAAGACCAGGTGACGACTGTATCCGTGATGGTTACATCATTTCCGGGAACAATCAACTGGCGAAGGACAAAGGCCCCATCCTGGGCATGTTCGGCGTTCCAGAAACCATCACCCAGGGTGTATTTGTAACGTATATCCGCGCCGACCGGCAGGGTCAGGGTGATTCCCTGCCGACCATCGCCGAGCGGGGAAAGGGTTGGCATGCGGGTGGCAACCATGCTGATGCCGCCGCTCAGGTCGGCGAAGGTGTTCCCCAGTTGCAGCAGGTTCCCGGCCAGGCGCACTGGCGCGCCTGGCACGGTATCGGTAGGCGTCGTAACGACGAACGTCACCCGCACCATCGGCACGGACTGGACGGAAAGCGGGGCATTGGTCGTCAGGCCAGGGGCCACTGTCGCCCCTTGTTGGAAGGTGGTATGCATCCCATCAGGCGCGTAAGCCACCAGGGTGTGTGTCCCCACCGGCAGGCCGTGGAGCACAAACTGCCCGAGTGAATCGGTGAAGGTCGAAATGCCCCCGGCATTAACCAACATGTTCGTCACTGGCCGCCCGGTTTTGTTGTCGCTAACAGTGCCGCTCAAACTGCCAGTTTGGCCTGCGAAGGGCGTATCGCTCCACGAGGCAACCCGGTCTTCGCTTGCACCGGGGCCGGTAACGTGATACAGCCGGTAGCGCACTACGCTGCCTGCAGCGGTATCTTCCAGCGCGGTGAACGTGCCTTGGCGGTAGTAGCGATACTTGATAACGGAATTTAGGATGAGGGGCAGTTTGATGCTATAGCGTTGGGCATCCACCTGGGTCATCGGGTAAAGCGTGGGGTTCAACCCCAGGCCGGTCACTTCATCTAAAACCCCAAGCACCATCGTTTCGCCGGGCGCAAGCGGCGCTGGCAGCAGTGCAGTAAAGGTGACCTCGGCCAGCGCCACCGGGGTGGGGTTCGAGCCAGACCCGGCAACCGGCGTCGGCTCGGAGGGAAATCCCAGGTCAATCAACGACCAGGTGCAAGCAAGCATAGCCCCCCCCAGAATTAACAGCATCCCCAGGCGCATCCAAAGAAAGCGCAGCGATTTCATAAGTTCTCCTCCGGCAGGCGGCCCTTGGCGTTGGGTTGGGCAGCCCGGCTTATCATTTATACCTATCATACCCGCATATTGAACTTCTTGCAAAACCGTAACCATCCCCCAGGCTTCAGCCTGTTGAATTGTCTGCTCTCTTCGATTTCTGAAGAACGACCAGCGGGCAAGTGGCCTTAGACCTGCCCTACGGGGTATAATTTGGGCGATATGTGTCCATTGAGCCGATTTTTTAGCGTTATTCTGTTTGCCAGCCTGCTAACCGCCTGCCGCGGAGACCTCGGCCTGTGGGGCGCGCCGCTCACTCCCACTCCCTCCGCAACCAGCCCGCTCCCGACTTACACGCCGTTTCCCACACCCCAGTCTGGCCCTACCCCGCTTGTCGTATTACCCCTGCCGGGCAGTCCTACGCCGGGCATGCTGCCTACCCGCGTCCTGAGCGGCGGTGGTGAATCATCCATCATTCCCCAGCAAACCCCCACCGCCACCTTGCCGCCGGTCAACACTGCCGGGCCAATGGATGTTTACCAGACTCAGGGCGGCGATACATTGAACATCGTTGCCACGCGCTTTGGGCTGGGCTTGAACCAATTGATTACCGACATCGTTTTGCCCCCGGCGGATGTCCTCCTGCCTGTTGGAACGCTGCTGCTGGTTCCCAAACCTGGCCCCCAAGAGCAGCGCACGCCTGGCGAGCGCCTGATTCCAGATAGCGAAGTTGTCTACGGCCCGTCCACGATTGGATTTGACGCGGCCCAATATATCGCCGGGCAGAATGGCTACCTGAGCCAGTATAAGGAATATGTCTTGAGCGGCGGCTGGACCACCGGTGCAGAGGCCGTCGAACGCATCGCGCTCGAAAATTCGCTCAACCCGCGCATGATCCTCGCCATCATCGAATGGGAGAGTCATTGGGTGCGCGGACAGCCCAAAAACCTGGCCGCCGATGAGTACCCGCTTGGCTACGTTGATTATCACTATCGTGGCTTGTTCCGTCAATTGATGTGGGCCTCTGGCACGTTATCGGAGGGCTACTATGGCTGGCGCTCTGGCACGTTAACCACGCTCACCTTCAGCGATGGCTCTCGCCTGCCCCTCAACCCACATCTCAACGCCGGGACAGCTGCCCTCCAGTACTACTTTGCCCAAACGCACACGCGCGCCGAATGGGAGCAAATTGTTGCCCCCACTGGCTTTGCCGCGCTCTATGCCGAGATGTTCGGCCCCACCTGGGAGCGCGCTCGCGCCTTTGAGCCGACCCTGCCCAATGGCCTGCGACAACCTGAGCTGAGCCTGCCCTTCGAGCGCGGCAAAATCTGGGCTTTTACTGGCGGCCCGCATTCGGCCTGGGAGAAACGCGGCGCGCTGGCCGCCCTCGACTTCGCTCCCGGCTCGGTCGTCGGTGGCTGCGCCAAATCTGACAGTTGGGTGCTGGCGCCCGCTCCCGGCGTGGTGGCGCGCACCGGTGAGGGGGTCGTCATCCTCGACCTGGACGGCGATGGCGATGAACGCACCGGATGGGCGATTCTTTTTCTGCACATTGCCGCGCAAGGCAGGGCAAAACTCGGCGCTGTCCTGGCCCAAGATGACAAAATCGGATATCCATCCTGTGAAGGCGGCGTCTCAACCGGCACGCACGTTCACATCGCCCGCAAGTATAACGGCGAGTGGATTCTGGCCGACGGCCCGTTGCCCTTCGACCTGGATGGCTGGGTTTCACGCAACGGCGCTGCCCCCTATAAAGGCAGCCTTACCAAAGGCGACAAGGTCATTCAGGCCAGCACGAGCGGCAGTTTCGAGACCCGTATTCTTCGTGAAAAAAGTGATTGACAATTTGAAAGACATGCGTTTTCGTTTGACAGGAATTTTCCTGTTGCTCAACATGCTCCTGGCCTCGTGCGCCGCCTCGTTGCAATCGCCGCCTGCCGGGCTTACGCCTGAATCGCCGTCTGAAGAGCAATTCCCCTCCCCGGCAGCCGTTTTTACGCCCCTGCCCACCCGTCCGCCTTACGAGCCCGGCCAACTGGTGGATTACACCGCCCAAACCGGTGACACACTCCCTGCCCTGGCCGCGCGCTTCAACACGACAGAATCTGAAATTCGCGCTGCCAACCCGGCCATCCCGCGCGATGCCAGCACCATGCCGCCCGGATTCCCCATGAAAATTCCCATCTACTACAAGGCCTTGTGGGGAACGCCCTACCAAATCATCCCTGATAGCTTGTTTGTCAATGGCCCGGCTCAGGTTGGGTTTGATATTACCGCTTTTGTCAATTCTCAGCCCGGCTGGTTCAAAAACTACCGCGAACAGATTGCCGATGGACCGCGCAGCGGCGCAGAACTGGTGCAAATCGTTGCAACCAACTTCAGCGTCAGCCCGCGCTTGCTGCTGGCCCTGCTCGAATATTATTCGGGCGCGTTGAGCAAACCCGAACCCCCCGCCGATACTGCCTACCTGCTGAACTACTACAACCCGGCCTACCGTGGCGTTTACTTGCAACTGATTTATGCTGCCAACACCCTCAACAATGGCTACTACGCCTGGAGGCGCGGCACGCTGCTGGAGTTTGAAACCCCCGATGGCCGTTTGTATCGCCCCGACCCCTGGCAGAACGCCGCCACTGTTGCCATTCAGTACGCTTTCTCGCGCCTGCATTCCTCTCCACTCTTTGACCAAATGGTCGCACCGGGCGGCCTGGCCGAGACCTACGCCGTTTTATTTGGCGACCCCTGGCAAAACGTCATGCCCCATCTCCCTGGCAGTTTACAGCAACCCGTGCTCAGCCTGCCCTTCGAGAGCGGAAAACCCTGGAACTACACTGGTGGCCCACACACTGGCTGGGGCAAGGGTGAGCCTTATGCGGCCATTGATTTTGCCCCAACGGGCGTTTCGGAGTGCAATGCCACCGGCGAATGGGTGACAGCCATGGCCGATGGCATCGTGGCGCGTTCCCAGCCTGGCCAGATTATGCTCGACCTGGACGGCGACGGCGACGAGCGCACGGGCTGGGTCTTGTTTTACCTGCACCTTGCCACCGAAAACCGCCCCAAGGTTGGGATGACCTTCAAAGCGGGCGAGCGCCTGGGTCACGCGTCCTGCGAGGGCGGCGAATCAACCGGCACGCACGTTCATATTGCCCGAAAATACAATGGCGAGTGGATTCTGGCCGATAGTCCCATTCCCTTCAACATGGATGGCTGGGTTGTTCACAACGGCGCGGTTCCCTATAAAGGCACGCTCACCCGCTTCTCGCACACCGTCACGGCCTCCACCCAATCTGAGGCCAAAAGCCTCATCAAGCGCGAGGAATAGACCGTCCGGAGTCCAAAGTCCCCGACTTCGGCAAAAGATGGAAACTGCTTATGCGTTTCGTGCTAAAATAACGCTATGGACAAACTCCCCCAAGCGCAACGGAGCGGGGAACGCCCCGGCCATCCTTCTTATCGCAAACACCAGCGCGATGTAACCCGCCAGATTCTCCTGCCCATTATCCTGGCAGCGCTCATCGGGTTGGGATTTGCCGCTCTGGCTATCTACGGCGCGGTCGGCGGTCAGGCAGGGGTTAGCCTGTGGGCCGATATTTCGCTCATCTGGCTCATCATCCCGATGATGTTTTTGGCCCTGGTCATTTTGGCCCTGCTCGTTGCGTTGGTCTATGGGCTGGCAAAACTGCTCGGCGTTGCGCCGCGCTATACCGGCCTGGCGCAACATTATGCTCTGTGGCTTAATGCGGAAATCGTGCTGTTGACGGAAAAAATCGTCCAACCGGTACTCAGCCTGAAGGCCTGGCTGGGAATATTCTCGAACACCCCAACAGGTAAGCGTACCCTGACAAGCACGCGACGAGAGGAATAATATGACTCCGAGAGAAGAAATTGAACTGCGCAAACCGAATTCCAGCAAAACCTTATTGACTGGCGCGCTGGTAGGCGCGGGTGCAGGACTGGTTGCCGCCCTGTTGTTGCGCCGCCGCGCCGAAAAAAGCGGGCGCGATAGCACCCTGACCATCACCGAAGGCATCAAGCTGGGTCTGCTGGTCTTTGGCCTGTTCCGCGCCATCTCGGCGCTGGGCGAGGATGACTAAACCGCCGATTGATATAAAAAGACCGGGCAAACGCCGGTCTTTTTGATTCTCATCCAATTTGTGGGAGAGGATGGGATATACTGTTTATACACCAAGAACAGGAGCCGCCATGCTCGAATACGTCAACCTCGACCTGTCCATCCCAAAGGAAGAATACCAGGTGCGCCTGCGTCCATTGCAGCAGCGTTTGTATGAATTGGAACATGCCGTAAACGAGGCCAAAGTGGCGGTGATGATTGTCTTTGAAGGCTGGTCGGCTTCAGGAAAGGGGCACATCATCAGCCTGCTGGCCGAGCGGATGGACCCGCGCGGCTTTCGCGTGGTTCCAATCACCCCGCCGCGCACGGTGGAGACGCATTACCCCTGGTTGTGGCGGTTCTGGCTCAAAATTCCGGCGCGCGGGCAGATGGTGGCTTTCGACACCTCGTGGTATCGCCGCGTGCTGGTTGAGCGGCTCAATAAAACGGTTGGCAAAGATGACCTGCGGCGCGCTTACCAGGAAATCGGCGAATTCGAGGAGATGCTGACCGCCGACGGGATGGTGATTCTTAAGTTTTGGCTGCACATCAGCCAGGATGAAATGGAAAAACGCATCAAGAAATTACTCAGGGACGCACTGACGGCCTGGCAGGTGGAGGAAGAAGACCGTTTGCAGTTGAAAAAATACGCCAAAATGGCCGAAGCCGTCGAAGATATGATTGCCCGCACCGATTCGCCCCACGCGCCCTGGGTCATTGTCGAGGCCAATGATCGCTACCACGCCCGAATCAAAGTGTTGGAGACCATCATCAGTGCGCTCGAAAACCGCCTGGGCTTGCCGCCCACGCTTGGCCCCAAGGCCAAACGCCGCCGCAAAACCGAGGAAATGAAAGGAGCGGTCAATGCTTGAGCGACTCGACCTTTCGCTCGCCATGCCGCGCGAGGAGTATGACCGCTGGAAAAAGGTTCTTCAGGCCGACCTGCACCAGTTGGGCTATCAGGTTTACGTCCAAAAAGTGCCGGTGGTTATCGTCTTTGAGGGCTGGGATGCCGCCGGTAAGGGTGGGGTCATCAAACGTCTGACCGAAAAAATTGACCCGCGCGGCTATGTTGTTTGGCCAATTGCGGCCCCGGCGGGCGAAGAGAAAGAGCGACACTATCTCTATCGCTTCTGGCGGCGGCTGCCCGAACATGGGCAAATTGCCATCTTTGACCGTTCGTGGTATGGGCGGGTGCTGGTGGAGCGGCTGGAAGGCTATTGTTCAGAAGCCGATTGGAAGCGCGCCTACAGCGAAATTAACCAGTTTGAGCGTCAACTGACCGATTTTGGGACATTGGTCTTCAAATTTTGGATGCACATCAGCAAAGATGAGCAGTTACGTCGCTTTCGTGAGCGCGAGCGCACCAATTACAAATCGTGGAAGCTGACCGATGAAGATTGGCGCAATCGCGGCAAGTGGGAAGATTATCAGATAGCCGCTGAGGAAATGCTGCTCAAAACCTCCACGCCCAACGCACCTTGGACCCTGGTGGAAGCCAACGATAAATACTACGGGCGCATCAAAGTGCTGCGGACGGTGGCAGAGCGGTTACGGCAGGCTTTGAAATGAACCTTGAGTTCACTGCAAAAAACCTTTCAACACAAAAGACACAAAGCCCATCAATGAATTCCGCAAGGCTCCATTCAGAATCTTGAAATTCAGCCCAATCTCAAAAAACTTCGTGGCCTTTGTGTTTTTTGTGGTACGAAAAGATTTTTTCAGTGCAGTCACTGATTGACTCACCTTGCGCAGTGACGCGAGATTGAGCAATTAACAATTACTCGAGCAATCGCGTAGCGCGAGATTTATCTCGCCTTTGGCGCAGGCATCCAAGAGATGGGGGCGAGATGTATCTCCATGCGGGGACGATGGATCGTGTTACGAAACCCTATCTCTGGATTGCTAGAATAATTTGGAAAAGTGCAATCCCTCGCATTTTCAGGCGACATGAATGTCGCGCTACGGAAAAACTGCGTAAGATGAGTTATTGACTTGCCTCTTTTTCGCAATTTCATGATGATAAAATACTGTTATGAAACTTGGTCCGTTTCAAATTAACCTGCGCCGGGTGGGTGTGTTTGTTGCTGTTGGCATCTTGCTCGTGTTGGTAATGGACTTCAACAGCCGCATGGAAGAGCTCAGCCGCTTGCAAAACCAGGCTGCTACGGTGCGTGCGGAAGCCACGGCAGTACTGGCGACCCAGGCTGCGCTTCAAACCAAAGCTGCCGAAGCCACTTCGGTGATGGCCGTGGAGCAATACGCCCGTGAGCAGGCACGCCTGGCCCTGCCAGGCGATACGGTGGTCATTCCCCTGCCACAGCCTGGCAGCACACCCCCGCCCACGCCCAGCCCCACGCCCGCTTACTCCAGCCTGTCCAACTGGGACATCTGGATGTTGTTCCTGTTTGGAGAATAACGGATTCGTCATGACCCTTCAAGACCGCCTGTCTCTGTTTCCCATTTCAACGATCATAAAAGATGACAAATTGATGATTAGCGGCTGCGATATCGAATTGCTGGCCGAAGAGCATGGTACGCCGCTTTACCTATATGACCGGGCAGAACTCGACCACGCTGCGGGCCTGTATCGCCGTACCCTGGAAGATTCCTGGCCCGGAGCATGGGGCGTGACCTACGCCGGGAAAGCTTTTCTGAATGTGGCGATGGCCCAGTGGGCTGCCAGGCAGGGCTTTCAGGTAGATTGCACCGGCGCGGGCGAAATTGGGGTGGCCGCTTATGCCGGTCTGACGCGCGAACAAATCCTGGTGCATGGGGTCAACAAAAGCGAGGAAGACCTCTTGGCCGCCATCCATTACGCCGGGACGATTGTGGTGGATAATCTTTCCGAATTGCGCAAAATCGTTAAACTGGCGGGCGCAGGCTCACTGCCTGCATTGTGGCTGCGCTTTCAGCCTGGACTGGCCGTTAAGACCCATCACTCCGCCACTCAAACCGGCCACGAGGGCAGCAAGTTTGGCATGAGTGAGCAACAAATGATGGAAGCCGCCGCCTTTTGCCGCGAACACAACCTGCCGCTCAAGGGCATTCACTTTCACCAGGGGTCACAGTTCCGCGACCCCTCTCCGCTCCAACCGGCCATCGAGAAAGCCCTTGACCTGGCCCAAGAAATTGGCTTGAGCGGCGGGTGGCACTTTTCACCAGGTGGTGGCTGGGGTGTAGCATATCATGAGGACGAGTTGCCCCAGCCCGATGTGCAGGAGTACATTCACGCAGTGACGCGTTGGACGCGCCAATCTTGTCAGCGGCGCGGAATGAGGCTGCCACACCTGCACCTGGAGCCGGGCCGCAGCCTGGTGGCGCGCGCCGGAGTGGCAGTTTACCGGGTGGGAACGGTCAAACAAACCGGAGACCGAACCTGGCTGCTGGTGGATGGCGGCATGGCTGATAACCCGCGCAAAGCGCTCTATGGGGCGCGCTATTCCTGCTTGCCGGTCACACATGTGATGCAAGAGGCGACCGAAACCGTTTCTATCGGCGGGCCGTATTGTGAAAGCGGTGATGTCTTAATAGATGAAATTCAACTTCGCCCCATGCGGGAGGGAGAATTGATTGCCATTCCAGTCAGTGGGGCGTATCATATCAGTATGGCAAGTAACTATAACGGCGCGCGCCGCCCGGGCGTTTTAACAGTCGCAAACGGCGAAGCGCGCGTGATGGTGATGCGGGAGACAGTGGATGACCTTGTGCAGCGGCAGTTACAGACCTGATTGACTTGCCTGGGCTGGCCGAATTGTTCCTTGAGGTGAAAAGGTGCTCAAACGCTTATTGGGCTGGGTGACTGTGGAACAAGAAACCCCTGAAGAGGAGTCTTTCAACCGGACCTGGCTTCGGGCAATGATTTGGGCGGCGCTGGGGGCAAGCGGAATTTACACTTTTTTCGGCTGGGACACTTCGCTGGGTGCAGTCAGCGCTATTTTTCTGGCTGGCTTTGGGGGCTTTTTTGTGGTCTTGTTGTTCCTACTTAAGCGCGGGCTGGTGCGCTGGGTGGCGGTGTTATTTGGCCTTTCAAGCCTGATTGGCATGTTGTTTGCCACCTATTTCTTTGGCGGCGTGCAAAGCGGCAGTTACTTCGGGGTGGCGGTGGCACTCGTCATCATTGCCATGTTTTTGCGGGGGCGCGTGACCATTTTAGCAACCATTTTTGCCATTCTTTTTGGCGGGCTTTTGGTTAGGGGCGAATGGCAGGGCTGGTATCATCCGGGAATACGTTCGGTCAATTCTTTAAATTCCTGGCTTGGCACCTCCTTTGTTTTTATTTTCCTTACCACCCTGGTTGGCATTGCCAGCCGTATGGTTCGTCAGCTATTCGCGCGCAGCCATTGCGAGATACAAGAACGGCGTAATGCAGAACTCACTCTACAACAACAGACCCGCTATCTGACCACGCTGCATGAAACCACCCTTGCGATTATCAACCGGCTGGAAACCGGCCCCCTGCTAGAATCCATCCTGCAATCGGCACTGGAACTGACTGAAACAGAACACGGCTACGTGGATATGTACGTTCTCGAAGAGCGGGGTTTCCTGAAACATGCCACGCGAGGCATATTCTCGCAATGGCCTGACCAATTCATTTCCCAAGAAGAGGGGTTAACCGGTCAGATATTCAAAACCGGCAAGTCGGTGGTTGTTTCGGATTATCCCTCTTGGCCGGGGCGCGTGCCGGTGTATGCCTCGGGTTTTTACGCAATTGCTGCCGCCCCCATGAAAGCGCGCGGCGAAGTGATTGGAATTATTGGCCTGGCCTACGCCGAACCAGGACGTGCGTTTACCCCAGAGCAGATTCGGTCGCTTGAACAATTTGCTGAACTGGCTGCACTGGCGGTGGATAATGCCCGCTTGTACCAGTCGGTGCAGGCGCAACTGATTGAACGACAGAAAATGCAGGCGGCTTTGCAAGAATCGCAAGAGCATTTAAACCTGGCGCTCGATGCCTCACGCCTGGGAACCTGGAGTTGGGATATTCAGCATAATTTCCTGACCTGGTCTGACACCGTGTATGAAATCTTTGGGATTGAAAAAGAAAAAGTCAATCTGACCTACGAAGTCTATCAAAGTTATATTCATCCTGACGACAAAGCCTTTGTTTTACAAAAAATTCAGCAAACCCTTGAAAATCCATCTGCGTTTTACTTTGTAGAACATCGCGTTCAACGCATGGATGGCTCCATTCGTTGGCTGCAAGCCCAGGGACGGGTTTATCTTGCAAGCAATGGGCAGCCAGCACGCATGATTGGCACGGTGATGGATATCACCGAATTGCGCGCAACCAAATATGCCTTAGAGCAAGCCAATGCGCAACTAGAGAAAAACGCACAGGTGCTTGAGCGCCGCAGCCAGTTGTTAAAAGTTGCAGCCAGAGTTTCTCGTGCTGCCAGCGCCATTTTAGACCCGGCTGAGCTCAGTCAACAAGTGGTTGACCTGGTACAACAGCGTTTCGGTTTGTACTATGTTGGCTTATTTTTACTCGATGAAAGCGCTGAAACTCTGGTGTTGCGCGCTGCAACGGGTGAGGCCGGGAACGAAATGCTGCGGTTTGGACACCAATTCTCAATTGGAAATTCATCTATGGTCGGCTGGTGTGTTGCCAATCGCCGTGCACGCATTGCGCTGGATGTAGGCGAGGACGCCGTGCGCTTTAACAACCCATTATTGCCTGGCACGCATTCTGAATTAGCCCTGCCGCTCATCTCGCGCAGGCAGGTTTTAGGCGCGCTCACTATTCAGAGCACGCAAGAAGCCGCATTTTCTGATGAAGATATCGAAACCTTTCAGACCATGGCCGACCAATTGGCAAACGCCATCCAAAATGCGCGCCTGTATAATCAACTGCAAAAAGAGCTGGAGGAACGCAAACGCGCCGAACTGCAGGTTCGTCAGCTCAACGCAGAACTGGAAGAGCGCGTGGAACTGCGTACCCTGGCGCTCAAAGCCAGCGAAGAGCGTTTTCGCGCCCTGGCCGATAACAATCCCCTGCGCATTCGCCGCTATGACCGCGATGGCCGTTATCTGTACGCCAACTCGGTGAGTGATGACGCCAGTTTTAAGCCAGAGCAAATCATCGGCAAGACCATTCGCGAAGTCGTTAACAACCCCGAGTTGGTCGAATTTGCCGAGCACTGCATTCAGCAAGTTTTCGACACCGGCCAACCCATGCAGACCGAATATCAATACGATGAAAATTCTTACGCGCTGTGGTACCTGGCCCCTGAATTTGGCCCAGATGGCAAAGTGATTTCCGTCGTCACCACCACGTTAGATATTTCAGAACGCCGCCGCATGGAAGATGAATTGCGCGCCCGCACGCTGGAACTGCAAGCCAGCAACCGCGAGATAGAATCGTTCTCCTATTCGGTTTCGCACGACCTGCGCGCCCCCCTGCGCGCGCTCGATGGATTTAGCCGCATTTTGCTGGATGATTTTCACGATTCTCTGCCCACAGAAGCAAAAGGCTACCTCAATCGCATTCGCGAAGCTGCCCAGCAAATGGCGCAACTGATTGATGATATGCTGCGGCTCTCGCGCATCACCCGCGCCGAATTGCGCCATGACACGGTCAACCTGACCGAAATGGCGCAACGGATTCTCGAAATATTCATGCGCGACGAACCAGGACGCAATGCGCAAGTCACTATCCAGGAAGGCCTGCTGGCGAACGGCGATGAAGGTTTGCTGCGCATGGTGATGGAAAATCTCCTCAACAACGCCTGGAAATTCAGCGCAAAATCTGACCCAACCAAAATCGAGGTGGGCAAGACCCTTATCGAAGGAAAAGAAACTTTTTTCATCCGCGACAACGGAATAGGCTTCGACATGGCCTACGCCCATAAATTGTTCGCCGTCTTCCAGCGGCTGCACAGCCCCAGTGAATTCCCTGGAACGGGGGTCGGTTTGGCAATCGTCCAGCGCGTTATTCACCGGCACGGCGGGCAGATATGGGCCGAGAGTGAGCCGAATAAAGGAGCAACTTTCTACTTTACGTTGTAATGCGCAATTTATTCCGCAGAGAGGGCGAGTATAATAACACCCCAACGCCAGCGCCACGCTCTTATTCTGTTCTCGTAATCTCTACCAAACCATTTAAGAATGGCTACGGATGAACGCTGAATACGCGGATTTTTAAGAACTACCTCTGCCTTAAGCTGCTCTCGTCCGCGTCTTATGAGAACTTGGTCCAGTAGAAAAGATGTGGAATGAATTCTGCGCTACGGGATTTACCTATGATTTACCTTGATTATGCCGCAACCACCCCAGTCGATTCGCGCGTCTTCGACGCGATGTTGCCGTATTTTACCGAAAACTTCGGTAATCCTTCGTCCACGCACCGTTACGGACAGAAGGCTGAAGCCGCTGTAGAAACGGCCCGCGAAACGGTCGCCGCCATCCTGCATTGCCGTCCCAGCGAAGTGATTTTTACCTCCTGCGGCTCTGAATCAGATAACCTGGCCTTGCGCGGCGTGGCGCTGGCCCGCCGGGCAACGGCTGGCACCAACCGTATTCTCACCGCCCGCGCCGAACATCACGCCGTCAGCAAGACCGCCGAGCGGCTCGAAAAGGAAGACGGCTTTCGAGTGGCATGGCTGCCGGTAGACGAGTTTGGCCGGCTGAGGCCTGAAGTGGTCGAACAAGCCATTGACTCGCAAACCGCCCTGGTTTCGGTGATGTACTCAAACAACGAAATTGGCACGGTCAACCCCATTTGCGCCATTGCGGAAGTTTGCCGAAAGCACGGCGTTCCCCTACACACCGATGCGGTGCAGGCGGCAGCTTATTTGCCGGTGGAGGTGGACGCGCTGGGTGTAGATTTGCTCTCGCTCGGCGCGCACAAATTCTACGGGCCGAAGGGCATTGGCGCGCTCTACATCCGCAAGGGAACGCCCCTCCAGCCGGTCCTCACCGGCGGCGGGCAGGAATTTGGCCTGCGGGCCGGCACGCATAACGTCCCGCTGATCGTTGGGCTGGCCGAGGCTCTGGGCCTTGCCAACCTGGAGCGCCAAGAGCGCACCGCACGCTTGCTGCCCCTGCGCGATAAAATTATCGGCACGGTATTGAAAGAAATCCCCGATTCGCGCCTGACGGGACACCCGTTTGAGCGCGTCCCCAACCATGCCAGTTTCGTCTTCAAAGAGGTGGATGGCAACCTGCTGGTGAACCTGCTCGATGGGGCTGGGTTTGCCTGTTCCTCTGGCTCGGCTTGCAAAACTGGCAACCCGGAACCGTCCGAAGTCATCACCAGCCTGGGTTTCTCGCCTGAATGGGCGCTCGGCTCACTGCGCGTGACGCTCGGCCTCGGCACCACGTCAGAGGAGGTGGATGCGTTTTTGGAAGCGCTGCCGGCATTGGTGGAAAAAGCGCGCAGTTTAAGTAGCGTAAGATAACATCTTGCGCCACAGGTGAGAAATGACCAAAGTTGTCATCGCCATGTCTGGAGGGGTCGATTCCTCCGTTGCTGCTGCCCTGCTTAAACAGCAGGGCTATGATGTGACGGGTATGATGCTGCGCTTGTGGAGCGAACCCGGCAAAGAAGATTCAAACCGTTGCTGCACGCCCGATTCAATGGCAATGGCGCGCCGAGTCGCCGCCAAACTAGACATTCCTTTTTACGCCATTGACGCGAAAGACATTTTTCGTAAGACGGTGGTAGACTCCTTTCTGGAAGGTTACGCCCGCGCCGAAACGCCCAACCCCTGCCTGGTGTGCAACCGTCACATCCGTTGGGAATTCTTGTTCAATCACGCCAAAGCGATGGGCGCCGATTTCATGGCAACCGGCCATTATGTGCGGCTCAAAAACGAAGAGGGCAGGGTACAACTGCTCAAAGGCGTGGACCCGGCCAAAGACCAGAGTTACGTCTTGCATGTGCTGACGCAGGAAAAACTGAAGCAGGCGCTCTTTCCGGTGGGTGATTACCCCAAAGCGGCGATTCGCGCGATGGCCGAGCAAATGGGGCTGGCCGTGGCAAAGCGCCCCGATAGCCAGGATTTGTGCTTTTTGGCTGGCGACGACTACCGCAACTTTTTGGGGCGCAACGCCCCGCACATCAACCGCCCTGGCAAAATCGTCTCGCGCGAGGGACGGGTGTTGGGCGAACACAACGGACTGGCGAATTACACCATCGGTCAACGCAAGGGGTTAAATGTGGCCTCGCCTGTGCCGCTCTACGTCCTTCAGAAAAATGCGGCAGAAAATGTGCTGGTGGTGGGAACGGCTGAAGAATTGGGGACGCAGGAATTGCTGGCTGTCAACATTAACTGGACGAGCGGGGAAATCCCTTCAGTGCCGTTCCGCGCCATGGTCAAGACTCGCTATACGGCGCGCGAGACATCTGGGCTGGTAACGCCCCTTGATAACGGAAGCAAGGCCGCAGTTCGGTTTGACCTGCCACAACGGGACATCACCCCGGGTCAGGCAGCCGTCTTCTATGATGGCGACCAGGTTCTGGGCGGCGGAATCATTATCCAATCACGATAGGAGAACCCATGCCACTGCCGACCATCGTTTTCGGCGTTTTGCTTTCTACCTTTTATGGCGCTTTGTATCACCTGGTGCGCGGTGGCAAGATTCGCACACTGCTCTTGTTCATTGCCCTTGCGTGGGCTGGGTTTTGGCTGGGCGATACCATTGGCTGGCTGATGGGTTGGACGTTTGCCCCCGTGGGAATGATGAACGCCGGAACCGGCACCCTGGGGGCGTTTTTGTTCCTGGCCGTTGGCGATTTGGCCGGCATGTTGCTGGCGAGGAACAAGAAGCAGTGAGCAGGCTATTGCTCCTGCTCACTGCTCACGGATGCTGTGACTATCACGCTATGGCGTCAACCTGAGCCGCTCTGTGGCTTGTTGGGTGATGGTTTGTTCGTTCCACAGCATGGGGTAATACTGGTTGTTGCGCCACAGGTCGGCCATGTCTATGTAGTGTGGGTGGTAGGCGTGGCCCGATTGCCCGGTGGTGTGAACGGTGAGTGAGTTATCGAAGTTGCCCAGGTCAACAATCATGCGCATAGAGGGCAGCCAGTCGGTTTGGAACGATGCTCCTATCGTCCAACCGGTGGCGTTGACAAGACCCTCGCCGCCCGCCGTGCGGAAGGGGCCGCGATTGAACAGATTCTCAATGGGGGCAATGCCCGATTTTCCCAGCGTGGCATTGCGGAAGGTGGAGGTGTGCAGGTCGCCCCAAGTGGGCCATTGGGCGGGCGTTTTGCCGTATTCTTCCTCTATTTGGGCTACTGATTGGGTAAAAGCACGCAGCAAGATGTCATCGCGCGTTTCGACTTTCTCTGGGGTGCTTTGGTCATCCCACCAGGCAGAATTGGGTTGCTGCAAGAGGGTGCGGGTGGCCTCATACCAGCGTGAGCCGCCTTCGGGGCGATAGTTTTCAGGCAGTTCATCGAAGATGTCTATCACCAGGTTCCACCAGAACCACTCAAACACTGCTGCCGGTTGTGATTCCATATCGTTGCGGTAATTCCAGGCCTGGAGCATCTCAAAGGCGATGGCTTCGTTTTGCTTCTCAAAGCGCGGCTGCAGGGCGGTTAGGGCCGGCACCAGGCTGGCGGCGTTGAGATTGGTGTTATCACCTTGCATGGTCTGGATGTAAGCAATGTCAATTTTGCCGGGCGCTTTTTCAATCATTTCGACAATTCGCGCAGCGCGGAAGCCGTAATCCCAATCGGTCGTTACCAGGTAGGGGTAAGAATCGGGCGGGACCTGGTTGTTGGCGGTCACAATGTAACCGGAGGGCGGGTTGAAGGCGTAGGGCAGCTCTTCAAAGGGAATGTAGCCGGTCCAGTCGTATTCATCCGTCCAGCCGGGAACGGGGAAGCGCCCGTCGCCGTTTTTGCGAATTGGCACATTGCCCGGCATCTGGTAGCCCAGGTTGCCTTCTACATCCGCATAGAGCAGGTTTTGAGCCGGTACGACGAAATGCTGTCCGGCGGCGCGGAATTCATCCCAGTTTTGGGCTTTGTTGAAGCCCCAAATGGCCTCAAAGATGGGAGATGGCTCCAGCGCCGTCCAGCGCAGGGCGATGGCATAGGTTTCGGGCAGTTCGATTCCTGCCTGAGCGCGGAAGGGCGTGGCCTGTTGCTCTGGTTCGATATTATCTTGGAGCGGGCCGTAGGTGTCGGAGATGACTGGCCCGAAGCGTGAGATGCGCATTTTGACCTCCACCGGCTCACTGCCCGCCACGTGAAGCGTTTCGGTGCGAATCTCGAAATCCATCCAATCTCCGTTAAATTCGTATTGATTGGGGTTGGCCGGGTTGACTTTCAGGACGTATAAATCCATTACATCCGGGCCGACGTTGGTGAATCCCCAGGCAACCCGGTTGTTGTGACCGATGACCACGCCTGGCACGCCAGCAAACGAGAAACCCGCCACCTCAAAGGGGCAGGTTTCGTTTTTGGGCTGACAGTGCAGCCCAACTTGATACCAGATGGAGGGCATCTGAATGCCCAGGTGCGGGTCGTTTGCCAGTAGTGGCATTCCGGTTGTTGTCAGTTGTCCTGAAACCGCCCAACTGTTTGAGCCAATGCCGGCCCCGGCAGGGCCAAGCACGGGCAAGAGCATCGCCAGGTTGGCCGCAGCCTGCTGCAGGGCGGCCTGATCGAAATCTGCCATTGGCACTGTTTGGGGGGCGACCCTGGCCGCGCTTGCGTTTGCCAACTGTGGCACAATGCGTGGGTGGTCAGCGGGGTAGGGCGGGAAAAGTTCATTGACCTGCTCAGACGAAAAGCTTTTGAGCAAAATGGCGCGTTCGATTTCTGCGCCCATATTGCCGCGCAGGTCCCAGGCCATGGCTTTGGCCCATGTCAGGCTGTGAATGGGCGTCCAGGGTTCAATGACGTAGGAGCGGTTGAGCAGGCCGGTGAGGATGGCGTATTCCAGGCTGAGTTCCACCGGTTCCCGCTCTGCAATGTAGGCATTCACGCCCTGAGTGTAAGCGTCGAGGATGACGCGCGATTCGGACGAAAGCATTTCATATTCTTGCTCGGCCAATTGCCGCCAGCCGAGGGTGCGCAAGAAGGCATCGGTTTTCACTTGGCTTTTGCCGAACATCTCTGAAAGCCGCCCCGAACCGATATGCCGCCAAAAATCCATTTGCCAGAAGCGGTCTTGAGCATGAACATAGCCCTGGGCCATGAACAAATCATGTGGGGTTTGGGCGTAGATGTGCGGAATGCCCATCGAATCACGGTAAATTTCAACCGGGGCATCGAGCCCTGCCAGTTTTACCTCACCTTTGGTCTGCGGGAACGATTTTTGGGCAGTTTGTGGCACCCAAACAAAGTTCAGGTAACCTGCCAGCAGGGCAATTACGATGAAAACGCTCATCATTACCGTCAGAATGCGGCGCAGAGTCTTATTCATACTCCTCCTTATTCGGTTGCTTGTGGTTTGAAATTGCGCGAATTATAGTCTCATTGGTGGAATATTTACAAAATGTTTACGCGGCATTCATCGGCCTTTTACCTTGGGCTGGTAAACTCAACTCAACTTTGCAGAAAGGAGGAAATATGCAAACCATAGAAAGATTTTTAAGTGATGGCTGGTTTATCAGCGAAGCCACCCTCCTGC
The DNA here is from genome assembly GCA_034432755.1 of Anaerolineales bacterium. Lineage (GTDB taxonomy): Bacteria > Chloroflexota > Anaerolineae > Anaerolineales > Villigracilaceae > UBA5195. Next base: position 10,247 of record DAOUBQ010000029.1, on the reverse strand, counting down.
TTGCGCATGGCGCCAACGATGAAAACAGCGGCTACATTCTGACCCTGGCCGACCCCAGCGGCCGTTTGATGCGCGAGACCTTTGTCCCCCGCACCGCCGATGTGGACGAACTGCTCAAGCGGCAGCACGTGCCGAGGCCTCACTGACCTGCCGTGAGCCTGCAGCGCTCTCCATTCATTCCCTGCCTGTTGCAGGGCGCGTCTCCCCTGGTTGGGGAGTTTGCTTTTAATTGGACGCCGTACCGAAGGCTTTAACCTGTGCAAATCGCCTGAACATGCTGGTTAAAATAGCCTATAAGGGGGATTAAGACGGTATCAGAAAAATTGTTACACTTTTGGGTAAATCGTTTAAGGAGACGTTTGATGCCCAGACTTTTTGCATTCCTTGCCCTGTTCCTGAGCGTTTTGGCCTGCTCGCTGCCCTCTTCTACGTTGCCGGCGGGCCAAGCCGACCCCACCGCCAACGTGGCAACCCTGGTAGCGGCCACGCTCACGTCGGTTTCGGTTGCTCCCACACCCGCCCCCACCGAAACGCCGCTTCCCTCCCCCGCAACATTAAGCGTTGCCTACGCCCGCGAGGGCAACATCCTGCTTTGGCAAGAAGGTGGAACGCCGCGCACCCTCACAACCACCCGGCAAGATGAATCGCCCCGCCTCAGCGATGACGGCCAGGTCATCGCCTTCTTGCGCAACGGCGAACTGTATTCCATCCGCGCCGATGGGAGCGGGGAACGCCCTCTGGTCAACCGCGACTATCTCAACTCCTTTCGCGCCGCGGGCATGTTGGAAGTCCGCATTAAGCAGTTTGATTTCATCCCTGCCAGCCGCGAAATCTTCTTTTCGCTCTACGCCGAGACCGAAGGGTATCCCATGCCCTTAAGTGACCTGCACCGCGTGAGTGCCGAAGGCGGCGCACCCTCCATCGTTTTGGCTGCCGGGCAGGGTGACGGGCAGTGGACTTTTTCTCCTGATGGACGTTTCTTTGCCCTGGCGCAAGGCAATCAGATACGGGTCTTGAACCGCGATGGCAGCGGCGACCGTGTCTTGTTCACGTTTCCCTTTGTTTCAACCTACAGCGAGTGGACATATTACCCGCAAGTCGTTTGGCGGAACGATTTGGCCGGGTTTTACACCGTTATCCCCGCTTCTGCCGCCCTCGAAAACCCATCCCAGCCGACCCGTTACTATTACGTTCCTCTCACCGAGGGCAGCCCCGCCCAACTGGCCGAATTTGTGACCGTGCCGGTGTGGGAGAGTTTCCCCCACATAGCCCCCAACGGTTTGAGCGTAGCCTACGTGCGCCCAGATGGCAGTTCACAATCCTTGCATATCATTGATTTAAGCACCGCCGACCGCACGATACAAACTGATTCCAGGCTGTTCATCCTAAATTGGAATCCCAATTCGCGCCATGTGGTCCTCTACAACCCGAATACTGCTGCCGATGTGTATTTGCAGGCCTTTGGCGAAGCCCCCCTGCCGCTGAATGATGGCGTGGGGACGCTCGAAGAGTTACGCTGGGTGTCAGAAAACCGCTTCTTGTTTCTGCGCGCTCAGGAGCTGCGCTTGCGCGATGTATCTGCCGCCAGTTTAGTGATTGATACCAGCGTGACGGGGTATGATTTTACGTTGGCGCCATAAAGCCGACCTTCCTCCACGCCTTCTGCCTGAGTAAACTGGCTGCTTGTGGTGGCGCGGGGGTGAGGGTCTTATCATTTCGCAAGAGGTATGACCCCTCGAATCGTTTATAATCACCTCATGAGCCCCTTCGACCTGACCCTGCTCAGCCTCTACCGCATCAACGGCCAAGAGTGGCCCCAGTTACCTGGCCTGCTGGCCCTCAACCCGCCCAAACGCCCGGCGCGCGGGCGCGAGCAGGACCGGCTCATCGTGTATCTGACCCTGGTCGGCAACATTCCCTACTCAAGCGGCGAATACAACCAGATTGTGGCACAGGTGGCCGAAACCTTTTACAACACGGCCGGTTCGCTCACCTTCGCCCTGAAAAGCGCGGTTGAATCCCTCAACACCTTTTTGGTCGAGCGAAACATGTTCACCACCGGCAAGGGGCAATACAGCATCGGCGCACTCGTTCTGGCTGCTTTGCGCGGTGAGTTGCTCTATACCGTCCAATGTGGGCCTACCCATGTCTTTACAATAGCCCGCGACCTGCATCATTATCACGATTCGTACATGGCCGGCAAGGGCTTGGGTTTGAGCCAGACCACCCGCATGTACTTTTCGCAAATCAGGCTTAACCCTGGCGACCAGGTGCTGTTTTGCGCTGCCCTGCCCCCCAACTGGGAAAAAGCCATTAGCGAAGAACGTCATCCCTCCTCATTGGAGGCCATCCGCCGCCGTCTGATGGCTGTCAATGACGGCAACATCAGCGCGTTACTGATTCAGGTAAGCGAGGGCAACGGGGAAACGAACATCGTTCAACCCGTTATTACGGCATCTATCACGCCTGCGCCGCCTCCCGCGCCCAAACCTGCCTCTTCCTCCCCGGCCGGGGGCGCACTCCCCGTAGCCGTTCTCCCGCCAAAAGAACAGACTCTCCCTCCGGGCGCTCCAGCGGAAACACCCCAGGATGAGCAGCCGGGCCATGTAGTGGAAGAAAAACTCGTGCCGCCGCCCGCCATTTCCCAATCAATTAAGGCCGCCCCCCTGCGACAAGAGTCCGCTCCCAAGCCGATTCCTGTGCGCCCCCCCCTCACCATTCCCCCGCCCCAAGCCTCGTCCGAATATAGCCCGGAGCCGCACCTCCTGCAGCGCAAAGAAAGGGCACTTTTCACCCCCGAACAAAAAGAACGTTTGCGCGCAGCCACTCGACAGATAGCGCGCTTATTGGCGCAGGCCATCGGGCGCGGACGCGCAGCCGGGCAGGCTTTGCGCGACAAACTGGAAAAGTTCATGCTGCGCCTGCTGCCTGCCGAGGGAAACGGCCGCTCATCTTCATTTCTGGGCTGTTCGTGGCCGCTTTTTGTAGCGATCTTGCTGCCTGTGCTGGTCATTGTGGTTGGCGTGAATATTTATACTTACATTGGCATTCCCAGGCAGGTGCAGGGCTATTACCAAACGGCGCAAGAATTTCGCCAGAAGGCACGCGCGGCTGCCGACCCTCAACTGCAACGCGAATATTGGAAAACTGTGTTGGAGATGCTCGACACCGCCGAAAACTACACCCCGCTCACCAGCGCGGCCCGCCAGTTGCGCAGCGAATCTCAGGCGGCGTTAGATGCTCTGAACCGCGTGAGCCGGGTTGATTTCCACCTGGCGTTTAGCACGCCGCTCAGCCGCAACCTGCAAATTACCCGCCTGGCTGCTTCGGATAGTGATGTGTATATGCTCGATGCGGCAAGCGGCACGGTGCGGCGCGGCATATTCAATGGCAAAATCTTCGATTTAGACAGCACTTTTCAATGTGGGCCTGGAGAATATGACGGTATTCGGGTCAGCGCGTTGCTCGATATTATTGCCTTGCCCCGTACCGTTTCATCGGGGGCCACCCTGCTTGGGGTAGATGCCTCAGGCAACCTGCTATACTGCATTCCTGGTCAGCAGCCGCGTGCTTCGTTTTTGCCCATGCCCGAAACTGGTTGGAAACGGATTACAGCAGTGGCTTATGATGCCAATAATCTCTATGTGCTGGATGCGCCCGGCAGCGCGGTGTGGGCTTATTTTGGCACGCTCGATGCCCAATTTCCCAACAAACCCTATTATTTCTTTGAAAACCAGATTCCCCTGGCAATGCAGCAGGCGATTGGCCTGGCCGTCAATGGCGACGACCTCTACCTCCTGTTCAGCGACCCTGCAACAAAGGACAGTTATCTGACAACCTGCACCCTCAGCCGCCTTTCTGCCGCGCCCACCCGCTGTAACGACCCGGCCTTGTTCGTAGATACCCGTCCTGGCTATCAGGGCGGCATTCGCCTGGCAGATGGTAAGTTCTCGCAGATTGCCTTTTCTAACCCGCCCGACCCAGCCATTCTGCTTTTACAGCCTTTTACGCAAGAAGTGTTCAAATTCAGCCCGCGTTCCATCGAGTTACAAAAAATCTTGCGCCACCAGCCCAATAAAGCCATCTCCCTGCCCGATGGAGTTGTTACAGCCATAGCGTTCAGTCCCAACAAATCACTCTTCCTGTTTGTGGGTGGCGAGTTATATGTGGCTTTCAATGTGCCGTAAGAGAGGTCTTTGGCCTGTCTTTTTCAAAAGCCTTACAGGCTCTCCCGTAATTAACGAGAAAGAGCCTGCACACGAAGCAAACGACGATTGTGAAGTTGAGCAAAAAAGATGATTGATTTTCTGAGAACCTTGTTCGGTTTGAAAAAACCTGCCCCGCCAACCCTTGAGCCTGCGGTTGTTCTCTCGCCGCGCGTTTTGCTCATCCTCTTTGACCCCATCATGACCCCCTCCGGTGATAAACTCAGCCAACTTGCAAAGTGGGCCTCTGTAGATACCCTGACGGGGCAATTCATTGGAGACCTCCTCGAATGCAGCGGCGGCTTAGTGCGTTACCAGGTGGTGGAACGTATTGAAGTCAACGAGTTTCCGCCCAAAGCAGATGGTTTTCGCTACACCCCGCAAACATACGCCGAGGTCATGCGGCGGAGCGCCCCGGCTCATCAACCCGACACGCTAAATTACCGCGAATTTCTGGCTCGTTTCAATATCCTTTCGCGCATCGCCAGCAACCAAATTGATGAAGTTTGGGCGTTTGGATTTCCCTATGCCGGTTTTTACGAATCAGTGATGGGCGGCCCGGGGGCTTTCTTTTGCAACGCCGATCCGCTGGTTGGCACCTCCCGCGCTGGGCGGCGCTTCGTCATCATGGGATTTTCGTATGAGCGCGGCGTGGGCGAAATGCTTGAAGCCTTCGGCCACCGCGCCGAATCGATTATGGAAAAGGTTTACGAACGCGCCCTACCCGCCAACAACCTGTGGAAAAAGTTCATCCGTTACGACCAGTCTCATCCGGGCCAGGCCGAATGTGGCAATGTCCACTTTGCGCCTAACAGCGAGCGAGATTACGATTGGGCCAACCCGCGCACCGTCAACAGCCGCTGTGACGACTGGTACAACTTCCCCCATTTTCAGGGCATTCTCAAGCCGGTCAACGCCACCGAATGGGGCGGCGGTGATATTCGCGCCCATCATCAGTGGTGGCTGAGTCACTTTCCCAAAGTCAGTGGGCGCACCAACGGCATTGCCAACAACTGGTGGCAATACATCATTGACCCGAACCGGGTATAAGCCAAATTGGCAATTTGTCCTCCTCTTACAATGGTCCTCGCATTGAATCGGGTGAGAAAACAGATTAAACTATAGATACGGAGGCTCCCATGAAAGAACGCAGAACCCTCGACCGAAAATACCTCATGGTCTATTCGCGCGTCTTCGACCGCGCGACCGGTAAAATCTTGGGCTACCTCTCCGACCTCAGCCCCAAAGGCGCCATGATAATCAGCGACGACCCAATTGGCGAAAACGCCAAACTCTCCCTGCGCTTCGACCTGCCCGACCCGCCACTGTTTTCCACTGACCACCTCAATCTCGAAGCGCGCGTAGCCTGGTGCAAACCCGATATTGACCCCTCGTTCTACAACATTGGCTTTGAATTCCTCAAAATCAACGAACAGGAAACCGCGATTATCGAAGAGATGATAGAAGCCTACGAATTCCGGCGCGACCTGCCCAATTACCCTATTTCGCCTTCTGCCCTTGATACATAAAGCAAAGTTCATTCTCCAGCCTTCCTGTCTGTGAGCTCTCACCAAGCATCCCCTCCCCGTCCCGTTCCCGAATCCTACTGGGTCATCCCGGCCCAATTTTTAGCTGGCGAATATCCAGGCACGCCCTACTTCGCCGAACTCACCCGCCAACGGCTCGATTTATTCCTGGCAGCCGGGTTCGATACCTTCATAGACCTGACCACCCCCGGCGAAATTGAACCCTACGAGCCGCTCTTGCGCGAACAAGCCGCTTACTACAACCTTTCAGTGCAATACACCCGCTTCCCAATACGCGATTTTGGCCTACCCCAACCCGCCCAAATGACCACCACGCTCAATGCCATCCAATCGGCCCTGACCGCCGGGCGCAAACTCTACCTGCACTGCCACGGCGGCATCGGGCGTACTGGCACGGTGGTTGGCTGTTACCTCGTCCGACAAGGCCTTACCGGCCAACAGGCTCTCGGCCAACTCGCCGCCTGGTGGCAACACGTCCCCAAATCAAGCCGTTACCCGCATTCCCCTGAAACTTTCCAGCAGGAACAATTCGTCCGTGAGTGGCATATCTACGAACAGCGCGCCAAACCATGAACTGGCATATACGCTACCAACAGCAGGCACGCTGGACAGAACCCCTGCGTGCCTATCTTTTTGAAAAAGCCGGATTGGCCGCCGCCAGACAAATTTTGGAACTCGGCTGCGGAACAGGCGCGCTGCTCCAAAGTTTACCCGTTAAACCAGGGGCGGCCATTCACGGCGCCGACTGGAACCTGCCCGCCGTTATCGAAGCCTCTGCCCACGCCCCAAGCGCTTGCCTGCTCTGCGCCGATGCGCATTGCCTGCCTTACCCCAACGCAGCCTTCGATCTGACCTTTTGCCACTACCTGCTGCTTTGGGTTAAAAACCCCGCGCAGGTTCTCGCTGAAATGCGGCGCGTCACCCGCCCAGGCGGGGCGGTGCTGGCCCTGGCCGAACCCGATTACGGCGCTCGCATTGACTATCCGCCCGCACTCGAACCACTGGGCCGCAGGCAGACCGAATCCCTGCTTCGCCAGGGCGCCGACCCACAAATGGGGCGCAAACTGGCAGGGCTGTTTGCAGGGGCAGGCTTGCGGCAAGTTGAAACGGGAATTTTGGGCGGCGAGTGGCGCAATTCCACGCTCATAGAACAAAATCTTGAATGGGACGTGCTACAGGCTGATTTGGCAGGATATCTTCCGGCGCAAGACATCGAAAAAATGAAGGAACTGGACGAGACGGCCTGGCGAACCGGTCAGCGCGTCCTTTTCGTGCCGACCTTTTTTGCCTGGGGACGAGTTTAGGGTATAATCTCTCAATTAATTGGAGGAACATTGGAAGAACTCGATACCCAACCCACTACGCCCAAATCGCCTGGCGCGGAATCGGCAGGGTGGGGGCGTTTTTTTCTCGATATTTTGGAAACCTTGCTGCTTTCGGCGGCATTGTTTTTAGTCATTAATGCCCTTTCGGCGCGTGTGCGCGTGGATGGGTTCTCCATGCAGCCCACCTTGCAAGACGGGGAATTTGTGCTGGTCAACCGGCTGGCTTACCGCTTCGATTCGCCCCAGCGCGGTGACATTGTCGTTTTCCATTACCCTCCCGACCCCAAGCAGGACTTGATTAAGCGCGTCATCGGTCTCCCAGGCGATACGGTCAGCGTTCAGGGCGGCGTGGTATATGTAAATAATGAACCTCTCAGCGAGCCATATATTGCCCAGCCGCCGCTCTATTTTGGCAACTGGGTTGTGCCGCAAGGTCATTTGTTCGTTTTAGGCGACAACCGCAACGATTCCTCCGATTCGCACTCGTGGGGAATGCTGCCTTTCGAGAATATCGTTGGCAAGGCTGTTCTGATTTACTGGCCTTTCCAGAATTTGCAGTTGATAGACCATTATGATTTTGTGAAGGCGACCCATGATTGACATCAAAGAACTCCTGGCGCAAGCCGAAACCTTCCAACGCGAACTCCCGCCCCTGCCTCCCACCTTAACGGCGCCTGCTGGCCCAGCCCTCGCCTCGTGGATTGACCACACCCTGCTCAAACCCGAAGCAACCCCCGAGCAGGTCAAGGCGTTGTGCGCCGAAGCGCGTGAACATCGCTTTGCAACAGTTTGCATCAACCCCTCCTATGTGCCGCTGGCGGCCGGGTTGCTGCGCGGCGCCCGGGTGGGGGTATGTTCGGTCGTATCCTTCCCTTTGGGGGCGCACTTACCCTCGCTCAAGGCCGCCGAGGCCCGTCTAGTGATTGAGGCCGGGGCAACTGAAATTGATATGGTCATGAACATCGGAGCTATGAAGGGCGGCGCGTATGAACTGGTTTACGAAGATGTAAAGGCAGTGGCCGATGTTTGCCACCAGCGCGGGGTACAATTGAAGGTAATCTTGGAGATGTGTTACCTGGAACGGCGCGAAAAAATCATCGGCTGCCTGCTCAGTAAACTGGCCGGGGCTGATTTCGTGAAGACTTCTACCGGTTTCGGACCAGGCGGCGCTACGGTGGAAGATGTTGCGTTGATGCGGCGGGTGGTTGGTGTGGAGATGGGCGTCAAAGCCGCGGGAGGAATTCGTACCTTCAAAGATGCGCTGGCGATGATTGGCGCAGGCGCCAACCGCCTGGGAGCCAGCGCCGGGGTATCCATTCTGAAAGAAGCGAGAACCGTTTGATGAGTGAAGAGCAATCCCAACCATCGGTTTTTCCATGCGCAGCCTGCCAGGCTGGGGTCATGCGCCTGCAATTCCTGACCTATTTCACCTGGCTGGGCGAAGAAGTGGTGACTGTTCCAGGCTTCCCAGCCTGGGTCTGTGATGTATGCGGCCGACGCGAGTACGATGAGCGCGCCGTCAACTGGCTCTCGGCCCTGCTCAGTCCCAATGCAGGCAAGACCACCCTCCATCGCCGGCCGCGCCGCAGCCTCCCGCCTGTCAAACGGAAACAGAACCGTCCATCCTCTGCGGAGTAATCTATGACTTTTGAGTCACCAGCCATAACCCAACGCGCCATCCCGGCAGATTTTTACACGCCGAGTTACCGGATTGTGGGCAAGGTGATGGTCCCTAACACCGGCCTGATGGGGTTAGTTAACGACCAGATGAACTCGTTCATGGAAATTGTGGATGCGCGTCTGGCGCGGGTTCACATGCCTTCTAAACTGGTAGACCACTACGAGTTGGTTCGAATCGTCAAATCGCAGATTTTTGCCATCGCGCTTACCCGCCGCGAAGACATTGGTCCGCAGGCCCTGGCGCGTGGCGGCTACGTGCGCCTGAGCGAGTACCCAGTGCGAATCGCTACCCCGGTTTATGAATTGCAGGGAACGCTGGAATGGACCGGTCGCTTTGACTTTTCGGCCATTATGATTGAAGGTAGCCGTGACCTTGTGCCGATTTACAATGCCCAACTGACGGCAGTCTTGATCCCGGCGCTGAAGGTGGAAAGCCCTGCCATCTTATTCAACCGCCGCCAAGTTGATTTGCTCGCCCTCAACAACCAGCGAATCGACGATTAATGCTCGAAAATTGCTTGACCGTTGGGGAAGGTGATGATAAAATCCTGCCCGCTCTAAAAGTGCCGCCCCCATCGTCTAGGGGCCTAGGACGCAGCCCTTTCAAGGCTAAAACCGGGGTTCGAATCCCCGTGGGGGCACTAAAAAACCACCGCGTAACAGGTGGTTTTTTTTGTTTTTATTCGATTTTTGACAAAATTTGCAAAAAGTATGGAACTGCGGATGGATTGGGTGGAGGCGCTCAGCAGCAACACCACCGCCCGAAGTGTGGTGCAATTGAGTCTCAACCCGCATTTTCGGCGGCACTACACGGCACAGAACAAAAAAACCGCGGCCCTTTGCAGATCCCTTGTCGGATTGAGGCTTTGTCGATCAGCCCAACCCCATCAAAGGCAATAATCTGATTGCCATCGGACATCCATACTCATTCTGGGCCTGGCTGCTAGAAACTGACTAATCTGGGACAGGCCATTGGGTCGTCTCGCTTTCATGAAACGGGTTTCGCGTCTGGCCAACAAAGAGAGGGCGGGGGACCAGCACATGAACCGAATCATTCGGCAAATCGGGGCGCCCGCTCCTGCTCTCAAACCCCGAGGAAAACCCCCGGCCAGGCGCAAAGGCGCCAAACTCACCCTGCGAAGCCGCCAGCAAGCGGCCACAAAGAATTGGATTGGGCGCTGATCGAAGCCGCCTGGCGCGCAGTGCGCAGTTTGCCGGTCTGAGAACGACGCTTTCAAGAAATTGCCAAACAGCGCGGTGAGCAAAAAGCGATTGAGGCTATTGCCCGAAATCTGTTGGTGACGATCTGGTACACTTCGCTGGGCGGGGCGAGCCCGCCCTTCAAACCAAAAGAAATGGGGATAACGTGAGTTCGGGTTAGGCAATCAAAGCGGGCAGAGTGCCCAAGCCGAGAGAAGGTTTCTTGGGCTGACGACAATACGCTATCACGCCGCAAAGCAGATTGACCAGGAAGTTGATTGGACTTCGGT
>DAOUBQ010000028.1:0-82331 GCA_034432755.1 Anaerolineales bacterium | reverse complement strand
GTACGCCTTGAAATTACGGTAGTGTGACTGATGAAAATGGATCAAAATGGTCATGATCTCACTCACGCTCAGGCTTCTTTCACGCTGCCGTTGCATTTCACCTGCGCTCAACAATTGTTTCCGCCAAACGGGCAGAAAAGACTGGCAAAAATCATCGACATCACAGAACAACTCGATTAGACTATCCATGAGGGGCTCCTTGGAATGTTTGTTTTGACAAATCCAAGTTTACACCAGGGAGCCCCTTATCCCGAACTCACGTTTTTTACGTACTTTGGGCCTTTCTAACGCTTGCTGAATGAGTGCAGTGAGGCGTAGGATGGCCTCGGCCCGGTTTTGCTCTTGGGTGCGGTGATTTTTGGCCTCGATAATGAGAACACCCTCGGTTGTTATTTTTGTTCCGGCCAGTTTCAACAGTCGCTCTTTGACATCCTTTGCCAGCGAGGGCGAGTTGCGCGCGTCGAATCGCAACTGAACTGCTGTTGCCACTTTGTTGACGTTCTGCCCGCCTGGCCCGCCGGCGCGGATAAACTCTAACTGAATTTCTTCATCGGGGATGGAGAGTTGGGGTGTGATTTGTGGCATGCGACACAACCTGCCCCTGCGGCGCTGCGCGTGATCTTCCCCACTTTCTGTGAAGCCTGGCAGAAAGTGGGGAAGCAGGTGGAGATGTCTAGAACATCAGGGCGTTGATTTTGTGGATGGTCTCTGGCGCGGGGCGCAGGTCTTTTTCTGTCAGCCGGTTAAGTGGGGTTTCTACCAGGTTGTAGAGGTCTGTTAGCGAGGGGCTTTCGGGGGCAACGTAAAGCAGGCCGGTGACCAGGTAGTTGTTTTGGTGGGCGTCTTCCAGGACGCGCATGGCCTCCAGGCGGTTGGTGGGGTCGTAGTCTTTGTCGAGCGCCTTCAAGACGATGGCAGACCCGTCATGCAGTTTGACTTCACGGATTTCACCGTCAATCATATCGGCTTCGAGCGTGATTTCGGGCTTGGGCGGCACATACGAGATGGTGCTTTGTGGGCCTTCTGATGCAGCATGGAAAGAAATGTCGTGCAGGGGGTCTTCCTTTTCTTTACCAAAACTGTAGGAGTAGTAACTGCTTTCTTGGTTGTTGAAGGTCACGCATGGGCTGATGATGTCCAGCACGGCGATGCCGTTGTGCGCCAGGGCGGCTTTTAGCACCTCTTTGACTTGTTTGGCGTTCCCTGCAAACAGGCGCGCGACGAAGGTGGCGCGCGAGGCCAGGGCTTCCATGCAAATATCCACTGGCAGGTAGAGGTTGGTGCCTTGTTTCTTGAGTTCCAGTCCCTGGTCGGCGGTGGCCGAGAACTGGCCTTTGGTGAGACCGTAGACGCCGTTGTTTTCGACGATGTAAATCATGTTCACGTTGCGGCGCATGGCGTGTTTGAACTGTCCCATGCCGATGCTGGCGCTATCGCCATCGCCGGAGACGCCCAGCCCCTTGAGCCGGTAGTCGCCGAGCAGAGCACCGGTTGCCAGGGAGGGCATGCGTCCGTGCAGGCTGTTGAAGCCAAAGGAGCGGTTCAGGAAGTAGGTTGGGCTTTTGCTTGAACAGCCGATGCCTGAAAACTTGATGATTTTCTCTGGCACCACGTTGGCCTCGTAGCAGGCCGCGATAATCTGGTTGGAAATTGAATTATGGCCGCAGCCCTGACACAGGGTGGTTGGGTTGCCGCGATAATCGTTTTTGCTCAGGCCGATGGCGTTGACCTGGGAGGTGGTGCCAGCCATGGGGAGTGCTTCGCTCATCTTATTTTTCCTCCTGTTCCAGGATGGACGACCAAATCCACTTGGCAGTGGGCGGCAGGCCGTCGTTGAAGGCAACCGAAATCAGCCGCGTGGCGTGTTCGGGGTGTTTAATGCTTAAGAGTTGCTGTAACTGCCCGTCGCGGTTCATTTCAACGACGTACACGCGCTCATGAGCGGCAATGAATTCGCTCACTTCGCTGGTAAAGGGCATGGCGCGCAGGCGCAGGTAGTCACTTTTTAGGCCGTGTTTATGCTCCAGCCAGGCGCGCGCTTCTTCGACTGCCGGGTCGGTCGAACCGTAGGCAATGATGCCAAATTTCGCGCCTTCGGTTTGATGAACAATCGAGCGGGGCAGGTATTGTTTGGCGGTCTCGTATTTCTTTTTGAGCCGCTCCATGTTGGCGACCCACACCTCCGGGTCTTCGGAGTAGCGCGCTTCGGGGGTGTGACCAGTGCCGCGCGTAAAGTAGGCGCTGAGCGGGTGGGTGTTGCCGGGCAGGGTGCGGTAGGCGATACCGTCGCCGTCCACGTCACGGTAACGGCCCCAGTCACCTTTGATGCGCTCCAGGTCTTCTTCCCACAGCACTTTGCCGCGGTCCATGGGGACATCGGGGTATTGGAAAGGCTTGCTCATCCACTGGTTCATTCCAAAATCCAGGTCAGAGAGTACATAGACGGGGGTCTGGATCCGCTCAGCGATGTCGAAGGCGCGCCAGCCAAACTCGAAGCACTCGCTGATGGAGCCGGGCAACAAGATGAGCGAATCGATGTCACCATGTCCCATGTTGGCGACGAATGCCAGGTCGCCTTGCGAGGTGCGGGTCGGCAGGCCGGTGCTGGGACCCATGCGTTGTACATCCCAAATGACCAGTGGCACTTCGGCAAAGTAAGCCAGCCCGGCATATTCGGTCATCAGGCTCATGCCGGGGCCGGAGGTGGAGGTCATGGCGCGCAAGCCTGCCCAGCCCGCGCCGACGCACATGCCGATCGCGGCCAGTTCGTCCTCGGCTTGGATGATGGCGAAGGTGTTTTTGCCGTTTTGGGTGGCGCGCAGTTGGGGCAGGTATTCATTGAGGGCCTCGGCCAGGCTGGAGGCCGGTGTGATGGGATACCAGCCCGCAAATTGCACCCCTCCGTAAATGGCGCCCAGGGCGGCGGCGGTGTTGCCGTCGGCCATAATCAGGCCATTGGTTTTGTCCATTGGTTCAGCGTAGAATGGGTCGCTCTTGGTCAGGTTGGCGGCGGCCCATTCGGCCCCGGCCCTCACCATGCTCATATTGAGTGAGACGGGCTTTTCTTTGTTCTTGAAGTGGAATTTGAGCGCCTGTTCGATTTTGGCAATGTCTATGCCAATGATTTGTGCCAGTATGCCGACGTAGACCATATTGGCGACCAGGTCACGCAGGTTAGCCGGAATTTCGGGGTTGGAGCGCACCAACTGTTTGACGGGCATAGGGTAAATGCTGATGTCTGTGCGGTTGATGGGCAGTTTGATGTCATCGGCGTAGAAAAAGGCCCCGCCTGGCGCCACATCGGCCAAGTCACGGACAAACGAGGCCGGGTTCATTGCAACCATAATTTCGTGGGTTTCGCGCCGAGCGGTGAACCCCTCGCCGTTGATGCGGATGGTGTACCAGGTGGGCAGGCCCTGAATGTTTGATGGGAACAGGTTCTTGCCCGAAACGGGAATTCCCATTTTGAACAGGGCGCGCAGGATAGTGTTGTTGGCGGTTGAACTGCCTGAGCCGTTGGCCGTGCCGACTGTTATTGAAAAATCATTGACAATTCGTTGGGTCATATTTCTCCTCTGACGATTTGACTGCAAGGGAGACCGGTTTTTCCGTTCCCCGCTTAGTGTACACTGTTTACTGCTTACTGTTCATTGGCCGGTGGTCGAGCAAATCCGCCAGCATATCGGCGTGTTCGACCAGCGCCCGATGGCCCAACTCGAAATCGCCGCTGCAAATCGAATCGACCATGCGCTGGTGATATTCCCACACCTCGCGCAGGTAGGCGTAGTCGGTGAAGACGTTCAGGCCGATGGATTCGTAAGCATCCCAGTAAGCCTCCAAGATGCCGCTTACGAAGGGGTTATCGAGCCGCCCATAGATGGTGAGATGAAGTAGTTTGTGTTCTTCATGGGGAATTTGAATGGGACGCCCGTCCAGTTTTTCCCAGGCGCGTGCCACCAGTTGCTTGAGTTTTTGGTGGTCTTCGGGGGTTAATTTTGCCGCCGCCTCATGCCAGTAAGCCGCCTCGACGTGTTTGCGCAGGTCGGCGAAGCGCTGAAAGTTGGCTTCATCGAGTGTCATGGCATAACCCAGGCTTTGGCGTACTGCCGGTAAGAAGGTGTATGCCAGGCGGCGGATTCCGGTGCGCGGACGGACTTCTACCAATCCCAATGCGCGCGCCACCTCCAGTTGTTCGCGCAGGCTGGCAACGCTTACGCCCAACTCTGCGCCCAGGCTGGTCAGCGGGGGGAGGCTTTCTTCTGACTGCGGGTGGGCAGCCAGGTAGCGCATGAATTCGGAGATGTGGTTTACTGCCATGATGATGGGATAGGTCAAATAAATTTGATTAATCGGATAATTTTTATGATTAATATAATACCATTGATGATTTTGTGGGTCAATACATAAACGTCCCGAAGGCCTGAAAAACCTTCGGGACGTTTGTTAGATCACGCTCAAGAGTGTTTGGCGCTGCTCCACGCTTTCGCCCGGCTTGATGCGGATACGATGCGCTGTGCCATCCCTGGGCGATTTCAACTCGTTCTGCATTTTCATTGATTCAAGAATGACCAATACCTGGCCTTTTTTGACGTGCTGCCCCTCTTCAATGGGAATGCTGACGACCAGGCCAGGCATAGGCGCTTTGAGATGAAATTCGCCGCTCTCTGCCCTGGCTCCCCCCGCCGTTTTGAGTCGTTTTTCGCGCTCATTTTCCACCGTCGCCTTGTACTGGCGCCCGCGCAGCAAAATTTGCCAGTCTTTTTCTTCGGGGTAGACGTAGGCCTCGTAGGATTTTCCGCCGATAATCAACGAATAAACCGGCTGTCCGCTAACCGCCATTAAATCGACTTCTAGGACATGCTCGTTGATGCGGATGTGCTTCTCATCGATGATTTCGACATTGAACTCTTTATCTTCGATAGTTGTCACATATTTCATAACATCCTCGTTTCAACATGTCTCACTGAATGCTGCTCACTGGTCACTGAATCATCGGTGCATTCGTTCCCAGCGCCCGACCCACTTCCAGTTGGATGTATCGCGCTCGTTGCGCTGGACGAACTGCGCGGAGCGTTCTGTTTGCTGGTGAGCGGCGAGCGTTGCGAAGACGGCGGCAATTTCCATCATGCCTGGGTCGCTTTCTTCCTGAATGGAGAAGCGTTCTTCCACGAAGCGCGTATCATACTGACCGCCCATGAAGCGGTGACTATCCATCAGCGTTTGGTGGAAAGGGATATTCGTCCGCACACCGACGATGCGGTATTCCTCCAACGCGCGCCGCATGCGCAGGATGGCTTGGGCGCGGGTTTCGCCCCACACAATTAGTTTGGAAATCATTGGGTCGTAAAATGGCGTAATTTCAAAACCTGGGTATACGCCCGTATCAACCCGCACGCCGGGGCCGGTAGGCAACAGGCTGTGGGTAATCCGCCCGGTGGAGGGCATGAAGTTTTCGTAGGGGTCTTCGGCATTGATGCGGCACTCGATGACTGCGCCGTTGAACTGAATATCTTCCTGTTTGTACTGCATGGGGCGTCCACGCGCAATTCGGATTTGCTCCTTGACGATGTCCACTCCTGTCACCATTTCGGTGACGGGATGCTCGACTTGCAAGCGGGTGTTCATCTCCAAGAAGTAGAAATTGCGGTCTTTATCAACCAGGAACTCGATCGTTCCGGCATTGACGTAATCTACTGCCTGGGCGGCTTTCACGGCCACTGCGCCCATTTTCTGGCGCAGGTCTTCATCCATAATGGGGGAGGGCGCTTCTTCGACCAGTTTTTGGTGGCGGCGCTGAATGGAACAGTCGCGTTCGCCCAGGTGAATGACGTTGCCGTGCCCATCGGCCAAAATCTGAATTTCTATATGCCGCGCGCCGGTGACGAGCTTTTCCAGGTAGACGTTTCCATCCCCAAAGGCCGATTCGGCTTCGCGCCGCGCCGATTTGAGCAGCTCTGGCATTTCTTGCAGGCTGCGCACTTCGCGCATCCCCTTGCCGCCGCCGCCTGCCGTGGCCTTGATGAGTAATGGGAAGCCGATTTTAGGTGCAACGGCCAGCAATTCATCGTCTGTCAGGTTACCTACGTCTTCCGTTCCTGGCACTACCGGTACGCCTGCTTTGCGAACCGTTTCACGGGCGGTCATTTTGTCGCCCATGGCGGCAATCGAAGATGGTTTTGGCCCAATGAAGGTGATGCCGTTTTCGGCGCAGGCCGTCGCAAATTCCTCGCGCTCAGCCAGAAAGCCATAGCCAGGGTGGATGGCATCTGCGCCCACTTTGCGGGCGATTTCGAGGATTTTGTCCATTCGCAGATACGATTCGCGCGAGGGGGCAGGCCCCAGCAGGTAGGCTTCATCGGCCAGGCGGACGTGCAGGGCCTGGCGGTCGGCCTCCGAGAATACGGCCACTGTCTCTAGCCCCACTTCTCGGCAGGCGCGGATGATGCGCACTGCAATTTCTCCGCGATTGGCGATTAAGACTTTTTTGAACATGGAAACTCCATCGAATGATGTGTGATGAGCGATGAAAGATGGTTTTGTTTTTCATTCCGCATTCATCATTTTTCAGTCCGTATTTACAGCGGGATATTCCCGTGTTTCTTGGCCGGGTTGGCGTCGCGCTTGTTCTGGAGCATCTCAAGGGCGTTAATCAGGCGCGGGCGAGTTTCTTTTGGCTCGATGACATCGTCGATATAGCCGCGTTCCGCCGCCACGTAAGGGTTGGCAAATTTCTCGCGGTACTCCGCCACCAGTTCGGCCTTTCGCGCGGCAGGGTCTTCGGCTTTGTCCAACTCCCTGCGGAAGATAATGTTGACTGCTCCCTCTGGCCCCATCACGGCGATTTCGGCGGCTGGCCAGGCCAGGTTCACGTCGCCGCGAATGTGCTTGGAGGACATGACGCAATATGCGCCCCCATACGCTTTGCGGGTGATGACGGTCAGTTTTGGCACGGTTGCTTCGCAGTAGGCATAGAGCAGTTTTGCTCCCGAGCGGATGATTCCGCCATGCTCTTGCACTGTGCCAGGCAGGAAGCCGGGAACATCCTCGAAGGTCACAATCGGAATATTGAATGCATCGCAGAAGCGGATGAAGCGCGCCGCCTTTTCGCTGGCGTCAATATCCAGCACGCCGGCCAGCACCGCAGGTTGGTTGGCAACAATCCCGATGGAATGACCTCCCAGCCGCGCAAAGCCAACCACCACGTTCATGGCATAATTTTCGTGAATTTCAAAGAATTCGCCGTTATCTACAATTGGGCGGATGACATCTTTGATGTCATAGGGCTTTCCGGCATCATTGGGGATGATGCTGTTGAGCGATTCGTCCATGCGCAGCGGGTCATCGCTGGTATGGACGAAGGGCGGGTCTTCCATGTTGTTTTGTGGAATGTAGCCAATCAGTTTACGGATGAGGTAGAGCGTATCGGCCTCGCTGTCGGCGGCCACATGGCAGACGCCCGATTTCTCAGCGTGGACGCTGGCCCCGCCCAGTTCTTCCTGGGTCACTTCTTCGTGCGTGACTGCCTTGACCACATCTGGCCCGGTGACGAACATGTAGGAGGAGTTGCGCACCATGAAAATAAAATCGGTGAGCGCCGGGGAATAGACCGCGCCGCCCGCGCACGGCCCCATGATGGCCGAAATTTGTGGGATGACGCCGCTGGCAAGCGTATTGCGCAGGAAAATGTCGGCGTAGCCTCCCAGTGAGACGACCCCTTCTTGGATGCGCGCGCCGCCCGAATCGTTCAGCCCAATCACTGGCGCGCCGTTTTTCATTGCCATTTCCATGATTTTGACGACTTTTTCGGCGTGGACTTCGCCCAGCGAGCCGCCAAAGACGGTGAAATCTTGCGAAAAGACGTATACCAACCGCCCCTCAATCGTGCCCCAGCCGGTGACTACGCTGTCAGACGGGAATCGTTGCTTGTCCAGCCCAAAATCGTGGGTGCGGTGCGTGACAAAAGCGTCAATTTCGCGAAACGAGCCTTTGTCTAATAGAAGGTCAATGCGCTCGCGCGCGGTTAGTTTGCCGCGTTGGTGTTGGGACTGAATTCTTTCCTCGCCACCGCCCAACCGCGCCCTGGCTTGGCGCTCACGCAGGGTTTGAATATGGGGCGGGGTCTCACGCTGGATGGTCGTTTCGCTCATCATCTCTCCTTGGTGATTCGTTATTCGAGTATCGAATATTGTCTTATTGATTGAAAAAATCTCTTGTCAAAACCATGCCAAATACGAACATTGCCAATAGCGATGTAGAAGCCGCGATGCTAAAGACCAGGTTGGGCGCGGGCGAAGGCTGAATTGCCAGCCGGTCGAACCAGTACCAGGCAAAATATAGCCCTGCCAGGGCTAACCCACCGGCGAATGCCGGTCGTTTCCCGGCCCAGAGCAAGTACACCAGCCACAGCCCGGCGAGGGTCCCTGCCAGCCCTGTTCCCATTATATAACCCGGCGGTGCGCCAAATTCTCTCAAGAGTTCCCAATTTGCGATTGCGCTGTAGGCACGAATGGCGTTCCAAGACGTGATAGATAACACAAAGACGGTCAAGATAGTTACGCGGAGGGGGCGGTTGGAATCAGTTTTCATGTTTGTTGTTTGAAAAATTTTACGGGACGAACTTCATCAATTCCTTGCGCCCATACTGCGGCGCGCCTGTTACCGGGATAAACTGTTCGGGACTGAATTGCTCCACGTAGGGCATGCTGGCGGTGATGATATAGCGGTTGGCAAACACATAATCCAGCCCCAGTTCGGCCAGGTATTGTGAGGCCTGGCCCGCCTTGAGGGCCTGAAAATAGGCATAAGAGTTAATCAGCCCATCCATATTAACAACAGTGCGGTTGCGAATGAAATAGCCGGCATTTCCGCCGCCTGTCATGCCAATCAGCGCGCCTTCTTCGGTGTATCCTTCCAGGATGGGCAGCATGTCCATGTAGGGTTGTCCCGTAAAGCGGTCGGAATAGGGCATACGCGCAACGATGTTTGTCACAAAGGTATAAGCCAGAAGCAGGCTGAGCAAGCCGGCCCCGGCCCCGATTGCCTTTTGGGCTTGTGTGCGGCGGGGCAACAGGTCGAGCAGGCTGTGCAGGCCCAGTGCGCCCGCCAGCACCAGCGAGGCCATTTGGGTTGTCCAATACCATTCGTGCGAGGCCGCATAACCCATTGCGCCATACAAGAAGCCATGCAGCCAGGCGCTCAAGAGGAGCGGGATGAAGCCGGTTTGGAGAATGCGCCGGAGGCTGCGGGAACGATTTCGCAGGACGACGAACAGCCACGCGGCGAGCAGCAAAATCATGGCAAACCAGTACCAGGCTGCAGCCGTTCCACCGTTTAACGACAGGTTCTCCGCCCAGGCATAGAGCGGTTGCGTGAGCAAGCCCCAGGGTTGAGAATGTAACGGGTCAAGCGTGTACATATCCAGCACGCTCTTGCTCCCGCCACCGTAAACGTTATTGGGCAGAGACCCCCACCAGCGTTTGATTTGCCCGCTGACCGGCATAAATGTGCCAAAGAACAGGCGGTTGATGCCCATGTAAGTGAGCAAACCGGACCCCAAGACACTATAATACACAAAACCAGCGTGTAGCCAATATGATAAATGCGCCATCTGAACTTTTATCTGCTGCTTAAGCGATAGGGGTGCTGAAACACTGACCTTACGCTGTGAAATGGCGCGCAGCCCCAGGCGAACTGCCAGGGTCAGGCTGCTCATCAACAGCCAGTAGAGCAGGGGGACGGCGCGCGGCATCTCGGCCAGACCAAATGCGTCAGCCAGCAGCATGATGATGGTGGTGAGCGTGGTGACGAGGCTGACGCCAATCAGAGCGCGGACCGCAATTTGGCGAGTGGTTTGCGTTTTCGGGTGTTCATACAATCCTAAAAAGTAAAAGACAACGGCTTGCAAAACAAAGGTGATGGCGCTCATCAGAATGGCTGAATCGGCAAAGACCAGCAGGTAGAATGTTAGCCCGGCGCGTTGCAGGTATGCGCCGACTACCGCCCCGAAGGCCAGCAGCAAATCGAGCGGCACCAGGTAGCGCATGGCAGAGCGGCGAAAGACCATCCACACGCCTGCTATCAGGACAAGGTAAATTCCATCCAGGCGGCTAAATAGGACCAAGAGCGCGGCCAACGCCAGTTTGACGTAATCGCCGGGGAGCAAGGTTTCTTTTTCGTCCAAAACCTGCATCATGCGCAGGAAAAGCATCACCGAAAGTGCCACCAACCCGGTTTCCAGTCCTTGTTGGGTGATGGTGCCGTGAATGGTGATGTCTAGCCCCCAATAAGCGGCGGCCAGCATGGCTATCGGCTCGCCCACCGGCTTTTTGAGCAGGCGAAAGAGAAGGATGGATGCAGCAACGCTCAGGGCGGCCATGACCACCAGTAAAACGCGCAGGGGCAGGATTAAGTCAAAGCGCGCCAGGGCGAAAATCGGCACGCAAACCAGCGTCCAGAGTGGGTGGTAGCCGTTGGTTGGGTTGATGCCGTCGAAGGTGGAGCCGCGCCCTTCGCTGATGTTTTGCGCTACCTTAAAGTAGTAATATGCGTCATCGCGTACGAACCAGCGCATGGAGAAGTTGTGCGGGGCCGAAAAGGCCGCGTAGATGTGAACGCTCATCACGACGATGATGAGCGCCAGTTCGAACCAGTGAAAACGTTTCAAGAAAGTCAAATTGACCTCGTTGGTATGGAGTCCATCGGCTTGCCGGTGGGTCTTTTTATATAGCGAGCGTAATTTTACCTAACTGCGTGCCGCTTTCCAGGCGTTCATGCGCCAGGCGGGCTTCTTGGAGCGGGAATGCCTGGTCGAGCGCTACCGGTAGTTTGTTTGTTGTTACCAGCGTCATCACGTCCTCGAAATCTTTTAGCGTTCCCATGGTGGAACCGAGCAGGCTGAGATGTTTGCTGAAGATGAAGCGGTTGTCTATTTCAAATTTTGGTCCGCCGGTGTTGCCGACGGTCAGGATTCTGCCGCCTTTGCGCGCGGCGCGGAAGGAGAGTGGGAAGGTCGTTCCGACGTTATCTACCACCACGTCTGCGCCCTGTTTGTGGGTGGCCTCGAAGACGGCTTTGTGCCATTCTGGTTGTTGGGTGCGGTCAATAAGGATATCTGCGCCGAGCGATTGGGCCAGTTGCAGTTTTTTTGCATCCGAACCGACCACGATGACTCGCGTGCCGAGGAATTTGGCAATGGCAATGCTGGCAGTGTTGACCCCGCCCGATGCGCCGACGATGAGAACGGTCTCCCCGCTTTGCAGGTTTCCGCGCGAGACGAGCGAATGCCAGGCGGTAAGGTAAACCAATCCAGCCGCGGCGGCGGTGTGGAAGTCGAATCCGTCAGGCAAACGGAACAACTGATGGGTGGGCAGGGCGATGTATTCGCAGTAAGTTCCGCGCTGGGTCTCGCCGAGCAGGCTCCAGCGGGCGCACAGGTTGTCTTTCCCGGCGCGGCACGCCTCGCATTCGCCGCATCCCCAATTGGCGTTGATGACCACGCGGTCTCCAATTTGCCAGCCGAGAACGCCCTCGCCCAGTGCAACAATTTCACCTGCGCCATCGGCGCCGGGGATGTGTGGGTATTCCAGCCGAATGCCCGGCCAACCGTTGCGCACCCACAGGTCGAGACGGTTGAGGGCGGCGGCGCGCAGGCGCACCAGCGCTTCGCCGGGGCCGGGCGCTGGCGTAGGGAAATCGGTGTATTCCAGCACTTGGGGGCTGCCATGTTGGTGAAAAAGAATGGCTTTCATCGAAGCACTATCTCCCGAATATGCACCTGGGCCACTTCGCCCTGGTTGTTGTCTTTGACGGAAATTGAAATGCGGTCGAACTGCCCCGGCCCGTTCTCGAAGGGGATGGTGAGGGTGGGGTCGTCTGGTAGGTCAAGGAACTTGTTGCTGTATTCGACAGGAATTTCTTCGCCAACGGCGTAAACGCGTATCACGACATCGAAATTGCGCATCGAGCCGGTGGTCAGCACCAGTTCGGAGGCTGTGATTGGTTGGGAAAAGAAAAACTCATAAACAATTGGGTTGTCACGTTCGCCGCGTGCCAGGCTATAGGGGTCGCCATCAATTACATCTTGCAAACGCCCGCCGCTGAGATGTGAGTGCCGGACGCGCACGGTTTGGCCCATCCATTGAATGGTTTCTTCCACCGGGGTCCGCTGCGCCAGGTCTTCGGCGGCCAGTAACTCGGCGATGTTGCTGGCTAGCCCGATGTTGAGAATATAGAAGCCGGGTTCGCCGTTGGGATAGGGAATGATGGAACGCACGTTCACGTGTGCAAATTTGGCGTCGGCTTTAATTTTTTCGTATTCCAGCCAGGTGACGACGAAATAGTCTTTGTCGGTAAAGGGCTGTTCAGGGTTGATGAAATCATATACTTGTCCAAGCGCCACACGCGGCTGCAAGTTTGGGGGGACGAAGAAGCCGACAAAGTGCTCCCCGCCATTGGCCCACGAGGGTGTAATGATGAAACGGGCTTGCGGGTCTTGCTGGAGGGCCGGAACGACGGTTTCCTGGTAGATTTGTTTCGCGCCGTATTGCATTCCATACAGGCCGTAATCGGTGTACCAGGTAGGCCCGTTGCGCAGGGCATCAGAGAGCATGGCAAAGTTGATGAGAACCAGCGGCACGAAGGTGAGCAGGGAGAGCAGATTGCCAGCGTTGGCGGCTGAAAATTTTTGGGGTTTGGCCTGTTTCAGCACAGATTCGATGGTTGCGAGAAGCCAATCTAGTCCTATGGCAGTGAGCAAGCTGGCGGGAATGACGAAGACCAAAACGCGCGTAATGCCAATTTCGGCCAGCGCCGCGCCGGAGGGGGCCGCCAGTGCCGCCAATAGGAGCAGGCGGTGCGCCGGGGAACGCCAGCGCCACAGCGAGAGGGCTGCGCCGGTCAGCAGGAGTGGCGCAAACCAGGATGGCAGGTTTCCGTAGCCACGCATCTGGTGACGGGCCATATCAGGCGCATCGAAGAACCAGTAGCCGGGGCTCAGGCCGCGCAGGTATTCGGCAGCGAAGCGTGCCAGTTTTTCGGGGAGCGGCGTGGGTTGAATCCAATAGGAGCCGAGTGAGCGCAGGTGGTCGAGCGGGGAGTAATCTACCGTCAGGCGGAAGCGCAGGTAGGGCAGCGCAAACACGGCCAGCAGACCGACTGCCTTGAGCAGGGTCGCGCGTTGTTGCCAGTGATAGCTCAGGTCGCTAAAAAATAGCAAAACTCCCGTTACAACCAGCACCAGTTGACCGGGGCTATAAGAGTAGAACGCCAGCCCAGCAAAAACAACAGCCCAATAGACTCGCTCTGGCTTGCGCAGGCGGTATTCCAGGTAAAAATACAGGAAGGCCGCGTAAAACGAGACGAACAAGACCGTCTCGAAGGCGGTGCGCGAGTGCAGAAACCAGGCCGGGATGATGGAGAGCAGCAAAGTTGCTAACCACCAGCGCCTGGCTCCGAAGGAGTCTCGCATAATCAACCCAACGCAAATCGCTGCCAGCATTGTCACCAGGACTGAAACAGCGCGGGTGACGAAAATGGATTTGCCGAACAAGAGTTGCGGGATGACTTGCAGGTAAACGCTAACGCTCAGGTTGAAATATTGACCGTTCTGAAAGTAGGTTGGCAGGAAAACGCCGCGCGGCCCGCGCATTCCGTCTCGTATCAGGTCGGCAGCAGTGGCTGTCTGAATGGCTTCATCGCCGAAGAAGTAGATGGGGAAATCGGTGAGCCCCACCAGGCGGGTGAGCAGGTAGGTGAACAGGCCAATGATAAACAACCCCATCGCCAATTTTTGAGCAGGAATGGTGTATAGGGCGCGCAGGTTTGGCAGGGAATGCCGGAGAGACGGGTAGCGTGTGGTTATTTCGGCTTGGTGCACGCTGGCGCGGCTTTCGGGGTCGGTAGAGATGAAGATGTGCAGAACAGTGTTGGGCGGGACTTCTGCCTCGATGCGGACCCGGGCGGTTTTGCCATTGGGGGGCGGAATTTCGTAATCCAGACGGGGGGGGGCGCTCGCTTCAGATTTTGTTTGTGCCTGGTCTGATGCGGGTTGGCTGTGAACAGAGGAATGGGCGGTCAACTCGTTCTGCGCCTGCCATCGTTGGCCTACCGCTTGCCAGGTTTGGCGCACACCGCCCCAGCCCTGCTTGAAACCGTTCTGTGCGCGCGCCCAAGCCGCTGCCAGCAGCCTGAAAAAGGGAAGGCGGGCCGGGGGGGTGCGCCGGGCCAGCAGAACCAGGTAGTCCAGGGCGATGAGTGTAGTAATGAAGAGGACAGCGGTGATGGCGAATTCGGTCGTCATGGATGGTAGGATTGTAACTGCTCTTTGCTTACTTTGTAAGCAAAATAAAGCGGGTATTCGGGCTGGTTGCGGCGGCGTTCGGCGATCCAGGTGCCGCCGGGCAGCCATTGGGCGATGAGGCGCAGGTCTGGCTCGCGGTAGGGAATGGCAAGGAAGAGGGCATCCTGGTCTTTGGGTAAGTTGGCAAGTTCTGCGGGTGTGACTTGATTGAAATCGAATTTTTCGACATTGGGGTTGAAGTAGTCGAAGTTGCCGAAAAAGATGCGAGTCATCGGTTCGCCAATCAGGTATAGGCGTCCGTTTCCCTTGAGTGAGCGAATGAGCGTGCGTGATTCGTAGGTGATTTCGTTGCTGAGGTCTTCAAAGAGGTGATTCTGTCGGTATTCGCCAAAGTAAAAGGTGATGTCGCGCCAGCCGGTGAAAAGGAGGAAGGCCACGATGAACAGGGGCGCGAGGCGGCGCAGGAGTTGGTTGAGACTACTCAGGGACTGCGTGACTGTGACCAGTCCCAGCGCAACTAAGATGGCTGAGGCCGGGGCGCTGCCCAACATGCGCTGGTGGCTGGGCGGGCCGACCGTTAGCGCAGAGCC
The DNA here is from genome assembly GCA_034432755.1 of Anaerolineales bacterium. Classification (GTDB taxonomy): domain Bacteria; phylum Chloroflexota; class Anaerolineae; order Anaerolineales; family Villigracilaceae; genus UBA5195. The sequence continues at coordinate 67,445 of DAOUBQ010000028.1, read as the reverse complement.
AAAGATTATGGGGGCAAAGAACCAGGCCAGCAGGGTCAGGGTGCGCCAGTCGCGCAGTTTCCAAATGGCAACTGCCAGGCCAAGCACGAGAAAGACCGCCGCCAGCGGGGTGAAGTAGGCGCGCGGGCTGTTGAAGAAATTGAACGCTCCTTCCGAAATGATGAACGGCATACTGGACTTGAAGAATTGCGCAACCAGCACCTGGGCCGCGTTCAGGCCGGTGTGTTCTATTTCTTCTTGCAGGCGGTTGCCTTGCAGCAGCCCCACGCTGTTGATGCGCTGGTTGAACTCGGGTCTGGCTTGATATGTGCCTAGCAGCGGGGCGGCGGTGAGCAAGGCAGCGGTCAGCAGGATAGCGATGTTTTGCCACTGCGCGCGCAACAATCCACGCTGAGTGAGGGCCGCCAGAGCAAAAAGGAACAGGCCAAAGGCGGGCGCCAGGCGGCTGCCGGGGTAAGTATACAGACACAGCCCGCAGGCTATGCCGGCCAGCAGGTAATAGCCGGGCGCTCCTGTTCGTATCGCCCGTATCATCAGCCAGAGAATAAGCGCCGAAGAGAGCGAATCAACGATGTTATCTACTCCCAGGCGGCTAAAATGAACGTGATACGGCAGGACAGCCAGTATTGCCCCGGCCAACAATCCAATGGGTTTGCCAAATGCTTCTCGGCTAAAAAGATAGGTGAACAGCACGGCCAGCGTTCCGGTCGTTACACTCACCAGGCGAATTGGAAGCGCGAAATCATGGCCCAACAGCCCCACGGTGAGGGCATAAGGCAGGTAGGCTACATAGGGTTGCGAAGCCCAGCCAATGGCAAAGATATTGCGGCATTCGCCTCGTAACAAGCAGAGCGCACCTCTGCCCATTTCGCCCTCGTCATTGACCATTGCGTACGGATGGATTTCGAGGTCATACGTTCGCAGGGCGATGGTGAAAAGCAGCAGGAGCATGACGGCGGCCAGCTCTCGCCGATTCTGATACAGCCAGGCGCGGATAGCTTCACGCTTCAGGCCTGGCTGCCAGCCCGTTTGGCGCAAGATGCTGAAACTGAAGAGCGCCAGGCTGAGAATCCATAGAAACGCCAGCGCGTAACCGTTCTCTTGGGCTGCCTGGGGTTGCGCAGTGCAGGTGGCTATGAGCAGGGCCAGCCCGGCAGAGGTGAGCCAGAACCCGAAGCGCGGCGGCAGGGCAGGGCGCGTTCCATGCCAAAGTTCGCCTAAGGGGGGCAGCGCTGCTCCCAGCGAGCGCAGGCTAAGCGCCAGCAACAAACCTGCCAGCGCATAGAGCATTAATCCCAAAATGGGGGTTGTGTTATTGCCTATCTTCAACAGCCATTCAGAGACGTTCCAATAGGCCGGGTCAATCGAATAGGAAAGGTAGAGTGTATATTGCGCGGTGGCTGCCACAATCAACGAAAGAACAAGCAGGGCCGCGCCGCTGCTTTTGGAGGGTGAGATTTTGAAGCCTTCTATGAGTTGTTTCATCATTTGGGTTTGCGGCCTGCGCCAAGCAGGGTGCTTCCGTAGATGACAAAAATGGTAATTTCTTGCAAACCAATTTTCTTCAACATTTCGGCCAGTTCCTGGCGTCGAAACGGGTATTCCTCGCCAAACGGCCAGTATTTGCCGAAGGCACGCCGCACAATCAGGTTATAGACTGAGTTTTTCCAGGGGACCATCACCGCCACCACCCCGCCAGGCCGGGTGACGCGGGCTTTTTCGCGCATGATTGCTTCTGCTTTCTCGCGGCTAAAGTGTTCAATCAGGCCAATGCTGAAAGTTACCTCCACATTGGCGGCGGGCAGGGGCAATTGCAGCGCATCCGCAACGGCAGAATGGAAGTGCGGGCTGATGGCACGGGTCAATTGAATGGCCTGCGAAGAAAGGTCGAAGGCAAAGCATTTTTCCGCCCGCAGTTTCCGTTCGAGGTAGTGCAGAGTGCGGGCCGAGCCGCAGCCCACCTCGAGCAGGGAGGGGGAAGGCAGCGGCCCGGCAAACTGCGCCAATTCTCTGGCATACGCGCTGGAAAATAGGAAGCGCGCCAGCCAGAGCAGGCGGTGGAACAGGTTGTGGCGGGAGGCATGTTCGGCCCAGAAGGAATCCCACAGGCCAGGGGGAGGCTGAATGCGCGTCAAGGCAGGAGTTCTTTCGGAGTTGGGGGGTTACTTCAATCCTAACTCGGCCCGTGAAATCACCAGCCTTTGGATTTCGCTGGTGCCTTCATAAATTTCGGTGATTTTGGCATCGCGGAAGTATCGCTCAACCGGCAGTTCTCGGCTATAACCCATCCCACCATGAATTTGGACGGCGGCATGGGTGACGTACATGGCCGTTTCAGATGCGAACAACTTCGCCATGGCGGCTTCCTGGCTGAATCGTTCTCCCGTTGTTTTGGAGCGTTCTTTCTTGAGCGCGGCGTTGTATGCGAGCAGGCGCGCCGCTTCGATGCGGGTTTTCATATCGGCGATTTTGAAACCTGTTCCCTGAAAAGCCCCAATGGGTTGGCCGAATGCTTCGCGTTGACGGGCATATTCGCGCGCGGCTTCGTAAGCCGCTTCGGCAATTCCCAGGGCCTGCGCGGCAATTCCAATTCGCCCGGCATCCAGCACGGTCATGGCGATTTTGAAGCCCTCGCCCTCCGCGCCGAGCAGGTTTTCCGCCGGGATGCGGCAATCCTCGAAGATGAGTTCGCTGGTGGCAGAAGCACGGATGCCCAACTTCGGTTCTTTCTTGCCGCGCACCAGTCCGGGCGTTTTGCCATCTACCAGGAAAGCCGAGATGCCTTTTTGCTTCTTCTCCGGGTCGGTCATCATAAAAACGACGAAATAGTCCGCCACCGGGCCGCTCGTCACCCACGATTTGCGCCCGTTCAGGACGTAGAAATCTCCATCTCGCGCGGCGCGGCTTTTCATGGTGCCTGCATCAGAACCGCTCATTGGCTCTGTGAGTGAATAAGCGCCAATGGCTTTGCCAGATGCAACCGGGGTGATGAATTTCTTCTTTTGCGCCTCCGTTCCAAATTTGAGAATGCCATAGCAATACAGCGAATTGTTGACGGACATGATAACGCCGTGTGAAGCATCGGCTTTGCAGATTTCCTCCAGCGCCAGCACATACGCCAGCGTATCCATGCCCGCTCCGCCGTACTCTTCCGGCACTTCGATGCCCATCAAGCCCATTTCGCCCATTTTTTTGACAGTTTTGTGGGGAAACTCGCCGCTTTCGTCGAATTCGGCGGCTACCGGCGCAATTTCGTTTTTTGCAAAATCGCGCGCTGTGTCACGGAGCATTTTATGCTCGTCGCTCAGGGGATAGATTGCCAGGTCGCTCATGCTTTCTCCTCCGGGAATTGAGAGATGTGAGTGTATTATACCGTTTGAGTCCTGATACAATCATTGTAACTATTAATTCTATTCACGCTCATGGCTTTCTCATTGAGAAAGCCATGTATCCACTTTCTTTACTCATTTCAGGAGACTCTATGCCCACCAATCCATTTCTCAAGAAACTTGGTTTTTCTGATTCCGACCGGCTGGTTATCGTCCACACTGATGATGTTGGCATGTGCCAGGCTTCGCTGACCGCCTTTGCGCATCTATGGGAGTTTGGCACGATTTCCTCGGGCGCGGTGATGGTGCCGTGTCCCTGGTTCCCTGCGGTTGCAAAAATGTGTCTTGAAAACCCACAGATGGATATGGGCGTCCATGCTACGCTCAATGCGGAATGGACAAATTATCGCTGGGGGCCGATTTCTACCCGGCAATCTGAATCGGGATTGCTCGATTCGGATGGGTACTTCCACCAGTGGCAGCCAGCAGTCTACGAGAAGGCCAATCCCGAAGCCGTTGCGGTGGAGGTCCAGGCCCAGGTGGAACGCGCGCTGGCCGCCGGAGTGGATGTCACGCATGTCGATTCACACATGGGGACGGTTTTGCATCCGAAGTTTATTCAATCCTACATTCAAGCCGCCCTCTCACACGGCATTCCGCCCATGCTGCCCCGCATGGATGCTAAAGGACTGGAAGGCCGCCTGAGCGAGGAAGAAAAAGCGGCTTACGCACCCGTCTTGGAATATCTCGAATCTCAGGGAGTCCCTTTGCTGGATGGCATGTATGGAATGCCCCTCAGCGCCGAGGGCGACCATCTCGAAATCGCCAAAAAACTGCTGGGCGAGGCGCCGGTCGGTATTTCGCACTTCATCTTGCACCCCTCCGTGGGCACGCCCGAATTGCGCGCCATTGCCCCCGATTGGGAGGCGCGTGTGGCCAATTACAACGCTTTTATGAGCCAGGACCTCAAGGACTTTATCAAGAATTCTGGCATTCACCTGATTGGCTATCGCACCCTGCGTGAGGCGATGAAAAACTGATGACCAAACTATGACACGATATTTCTTGGGCATTGACGCGGGCGGCACGAAAACGCATGCCCTGATTGTTTCTGAAACAGGCGAAACCGTTGGGTTTGGGCGCGGCGGCCCTGGCAACTGGGAGAGTATTGGCCTGGATGGCCTGACTTGCGTTCTGAAAGAATCTGTCTATCACGCTTTACAAATGGCTGGAATTGGCCCAGGGCAGATTTCGGGCGCGGGGATGGGACTGGCCGGGTACGATTGGCCGGGTCAGCGCGAGATGATTCTGGGTGCGATTCGGCCAGTCGGCCTGGATTGCCCGCTCGAAATGGTGAACGACACCACCCTGGGCATTTTCGCCGGGACTTCCGCCGGCTGGGGCGTTTCAGTCGTTTCTGGCACAGGCTGTAATTGCCGGGGGCGCGGCAAGGACTTGAAAACGGAAGGACGCATGGTGGGCGGCGGCAGCCATTGGTCAGGCGAATACGCGGGCGGCGGCGACCTGGTTGCGCGCGCCATGCGGGCCGTCACCTTCGAGTGGAACAAACGCGGCCCGGCCACCGCCCTCAGCCCGGCTTTTTTGGAACTCTCTGGCGCGCAGAGTCTCTTTGAACTGGTGGAGGGCGTGTATGTTGGCCGCTATCTGTTAGATACGCGGTATGTCTTCAAGGTCTTTGAAGTTGCCGCGCAGGGTGACCCGCAAGCGTTGGCCGTGTTACGTTGGGCCGGGCGTCAACTCGGTGAAATGGCCTGCGGCGTCATCCGCCAGCTGGGATTGGAGAACGAACCGGTGGAAGTGGTGCTGATAGGCAGTCTGTATAACGGACACCCTCTGATGACCGAATCCCTGAAGGAAACAGTACGCGCCATGGCCCCGCTGGCGCAGTTCATCCGTTTCGATAAACCGCCGGTGATTGGGGCGGCCCTGCTCGGGCTGGAACAGGTTTTCGGCGCGGAAGCCTACCGCCTGCGCGAGATGGTTATCGAGACGACGAGCAAAATCATTGCTGAAAAAATCTTCGCGGTTGACGCAGTTTTCACAGAGCAACACTAAAGGAGGCTCTCCCATGTCTCATTCCCTTGCCCCTGCCAAACTCAGCCTGGGTTACAAATTCACTTGGGGCATTGCCGCCCTTGGCACGTCACTCATCTCCGGCATTTACGGTGCGCTTCTGCCTATTTTCTACCAGGATTACCTGGGCCTGGCCGCCCGCTGGATTGCAACCGCCTCGTTCATCTATGCCTTTTGGAACGCACTCAACGACCCGCTCTTTGGCTACATCACCGATTCCACCCGTTCCCGCTGGGGCCGGCGCATTCCTTACATGCGTTTCACCGCGCCTTTTCTGGCGTTAACCTTCCTCCTGGTCTGGTTCGCGCCGCCTAAAGCCGGGCAGGAAGCCCTGTTTTGGTGGATGCTGGTCTCAATGCTGCTCTACGATACCTGTTACACCATTATCGGATTGGCCTACTCCGCGCTCTTGCCGGAAGTGAGCGAATCGGATGCGGAGCGTAACGGCTTGCAAATTTCCGCCTCGCTCTTTGGCCTGCTCGGCATGATTTTAGGCTTCCTCATCCCCGATTTTTTCCGCCCCAAAGCGGGCGCGGAGGTTTCCTTTTTGCCGTTGCAGGTTTCGATGGTGGTCGTAGCACTCGTCAGCATGACGCTCATCCTCATCACCACCTTCAGTGTCAAGGAGCGCCCTGAATTTACCAAAGTGGATAAGCCCATCTCTCTCGGCAACGCGTTGCGCTTTACCTTCACCAGCAAATCCTTTTTGATTCTGGTCTCACAAAATTTCATGTCGATTTTGATGCAGTCGCTGATCCTGGGAATGATGTTCTACCTAGCCGATTACGTTCTCCAGATGCCGACCATTCTCATCCTCTTGTGCGTTTTCATCCCGCTGATACTCGGCGTGCCGCTCACTTCGGTTTTGCGTCAGCGCTTCGGTGTGGTCGGCGCCCAGCAATTGCTTCTGACCATAGCAGGATTGGGGCTGGTGGCGATTGCTTTTGTCCCCAACCCGTTCATCCTGCTCTGCCTGGTGGCTGCCGGGTTCGGCCTCTCCGGCCCACAAACACTGACCAATGTCCTGTTTGGGCAAGTCGCCGATGAAGATGAACTCCGCTCTGGCGTGCGGCGCGAAGGGGCCTTCTTTGGCGTCAACGCGTTAATCACCAAACCGGCCCAATCCGTTGCCCTGGCCCTGATTCCCATTGTCCTTGAAGCGACCAACTTCGTCACCCGCGAAGCCAACAATGGTCAGATTTCTCTGAACCAGCCCGCCAGCGCTCTATTTGGCATCAAAACGCTGATGGGCTTGATTCCTGGCCTGGCGCTCCTGCTCGGCGCGCTGCTGTTGCGTTGGTATCCCTTGCGCGGTGAATACCTGGAAAAGGTCAAAACGGAATTGCTCGAAATGCACGCCCGCAAACAGGCGCAATTGGCGCGCGATTGATGCCTATCGCCTACTGGTCGCAATCACCTGCAGCCCGGTTGCGCTGGCAGCGCTGACCCCGCTCAGGCTGCAGCGCCAGTGATTGCTGCCGGTGTGAGCGCAAGAGAAATACCGAGATTCGCTATCGCCAAGCCTGACTTTGACCTCCCCAGCGGGTGTATCCAGGTCGAACTCAACCGCGCTCATTTGGGATGGGTCTGCTGACAGGGTGTAGTGGATGTTGCTGACTGTCCATCCGCTGATTTCCCCACCGCCGTTGCCGCGCGGCCCGGCTTCCAGGTTCGAATAGGCCAGGGCAAACGAGGCCGACCCGGCCACGAGACTGATTAAGAGTGCGAGGTAGAATTTCAGGAGTTGGTTTTCGGAAGTCATCCAGGCGATTCGGGCCTTCAGCGCGGGCCGCCGTTATCTGAGCTCGCAGGTTTCCGAGCAGGTGCTGGATGCCCTGCTTGCGCACGAAGAAACCCGCTCAGAGCCTCAAGCAGTTCTCGGCGGGCGGGAGCGGGAAATCCTTCAACAGGTTGCGGAGGGGAAGACCAACCAGCAGAATGCCGATTCATTGAAAATCGGCATTCGGACGGTCGAAAAACATCGCTCAAATTTCAGGGCAAAACTGGGGCTGACATCGCAAGCCGACCTGGTGCGGTTTGCCATCCAGCAGGGCATTGTCCCGCTGGATGAATGAGACCCCGGTTAGAAGCCCGGTGTTTTGGAGCCCAGGGGGCCGCTGACGCTTTGGGAAATGTTGCGAAACACATCTTCCAGGTCAAGAAAGGCGTCCACAATATCTGGGTCAAAGTGTTTTCCGCGTTCACCTTCAATGATTTCCACGGCTGTTTCGTGTGGATATGCCTCTTTATAAACTCGCGGGCTGATGAGCGCGTCATAGACATCGGCCATCGCCATCAGGCGGCCTGAGATGGGAATGGCTTCTCCGGCCAGGCCCTGGGGGTATCCGCTTCCATCCCAGCACTCGTGATGGGTGTAGGCGATTTCTTTGGCGATGCTCAAGAAGGAACTGCGCACATCTCCCAAGGCTTGTTCGGCGCGTGCCAGGGCGTCGCGTCCATAGATGACGTGCTTTTTGATTTCCTCGAATTCTTCAGGGGTCAGTTTGCCTGGCTTGAGCAGAATACGGTCTGGCACGGCGATTTTGCCAATATCGTGCAGGGGCGCCGATTTTCTCAACAGTTCGATGTTTTCGGGGGTGAGAAAGTGGGAAAATTTGGGGTGCGGTGCCAGGTAGCGCGCCAGGATGCCAACATATTGCTGGGTTGCCAGGATGTGCCAGCCGGTTTCCTGGTTGCGATATTCGGCCAGGGTGGAGAATCCGACGATGGTCACGTCCTGGGTGTGCATTAATTCGCGGGTTCGTTCGTTTACCTTTTCTTCCAGGGCTCGGTTCTGGTCGTAAAGGGCCAGGTGCGTTTTGACGCGGGCGCGGACAATCGGGGCGTTGATTGGCTTGGTGATGTAATCAACCCCACCGACCTCAAAGCCCTTGCTTTCATCGGTCGATTCGCTGAGCGCGGAGATGAAGATGACCGGGATTTTGCGGGTCAGGTCGCTCACTTTCAGCTGGCGGCAGATCGCGTAACCGTCCATATCGGGCATCATCACATCCAGCAGGATTAAATCGGGCAGGGCCTCAGGGTTGCAAGCGATTTCAAGCGCTTTTTCTGCGCTGGTTGCTACTTTAACGATGTAATCTCCCTTCAGGATGGCTCTTAGCATTTCGATATTTTCAGGAGCGTCATCTACGACGAGAATCGTTTGTCGTTTTAAGATATCTTTCATACTTTCCTCCACAAGTAAAACTTCAACGCTGGTTTTTATCCACGGCCAAAGGAAGATTCCACTTTTGTCCCAGTGTCTGTAGCTGTTGCAGAGCGTTGGAAAAATCATAGCGGCGGATAAACTGCGCCAGGAATAGGAATTCTTCCTGGCATTTGTTTTCGCCCATCTCTGTCAGGATGGCTTCTATCAGGTCAACCGCTTCAGCGTTGTTCTCCGTCAGCAATTCGGCAAGCCGTTGTAATTGCGGCGCAACCGAAGCGATAGGGGAATCGCAAGGAGAATCCACGGTTGATTGTACTGCTTTTTCCAGGCTGGCGGTTGCCTCCAGCACGCGGGTGAGGTGGTGTTCCACAAGTTCGATGCTGTCATCAATGGCCTCCCGCTGCTCGCCGAGGATGGCGCTTTCCAATTTCTGGGCCGCCTCCATCAAAGTGTTTGCGCCAATGGTGCCCGCCACGCCTTTGAGCGTATGCGCCAGCCGCCGGGCCTGGGGCAGGTCGTTGGTTTGGATGGCGTTCCGGATGGCTTGTGCTTTGGTCGCGTTTTCTTCCCGGAACATGACTAAAATTCGGTGGTAGAGTGCCAGGTTGCCTCCCAGGCGCGCCAGGGCGGGGCCAGTGTCGAGACACTTCAAGATTTCTTCTGGCAGAGCGGTCTCGCCGTTCGCTGACTGGCTGTCACGCGAGGTTTTTCGGTTTTTGTGGGGAGTGAGCCAGCGCAACAGCGTGTTAGCGAGACGGGCCGCATCAATCGGCTTGGAAATATAATCGTTCAATCCGGCCTTGAGCGCTTTTTCACGGTCGGCGTCGAGCGCATGGGCGGTCATGGCAATCACCGGAAGTTTGGCGAAGGTGAAGCGCGGGTCGCTGCGAATTTGGGCGGTGGCCTGGTAGCCGTTCATGCCCGGCATTTGGATATCCATTAGGACAGCGTCGAATTTGCCGTTGTTCAACATCCAGATTCCTTCTTCGCCGCTGTTGGCGACGGACACTTGCACCCCCATTGATTGCAGAATTTCCGCAGCCACAATTTGGTTAATTTCATTGTCTTCGACCAGCAAGATTTTTCTGCCGCGCAAATTCAGGAGTTCAGCGTTGTTGATGGCTGGCTGAGCCGGGCTAGCTCTGTTTTCTGTCATATAGCCAAATACTTGCATAATCATGTCGAACAGCTGCGAGCGCATTACGGGCTTCAGCAGGTATCCATCCAGGATGGATGTTTCGACCTGGTGGAGCATTTCTTCGGCGCTGAGCAGCAAAATAATTGGGATGTGCGTTAGGCTGCTCGATTGCCGTATGGCGCGGACGGCTTGCAGGTTGCCTATGCCGCCAGCCGTAGACAGGTCGATGATAACCAGGCGATAGGATTCGCTGGCTGGTTGCTGTTCGAGCAGCGCCAGTCCGGCTTGGGCAGAGTTGGTTGCGGTGACGTTGAACGAGAAGGATTCCAGCGTGGTTTTGAGAAAATCCAGCGTGGCGGCGTGGTCTTCTATCACCAGTACCTTCAGCCCGCGCAAGGCCTCGGCAGTGACAGGCCTGGCAAAGCGTGAATGGGGCTGTTGTTTGAATTCCAGCGTGAATGTAAAGGTGGACCCTTTGCCTGGCTGGCTCTGGACGCTGATTTTGCCTCCCATCATATTGACCAGCCGCTGGCTGATGGTTAGCCCCAGGCCGGTGCCGCCATATTTGCGGGAGATGGATGTATCGGCCTGGGAGAATGGCTGGAACAGGCCCGCAATTTGCGTTTCGGCCATGCCGATTCCGGTATCTTGTATCGAAAACTTCAGCACGGCACGGTCGGCTGTCATCTTGTCCAGTGCGATTTTGACGACCACCTCGCCTGATTCTGTAAATTTGATGGCGTTTCCAACCAGGTTGAGAAGCACCTGTCCCAACCGCATCGGGTCGCCAACCAGCAGGCGGGGGACCTCTGGCGAGGTGTTGAATACTAACTCGAGCCCTTTTTGTTGCGCCCGGTAAGCGACCAGGCTGGAGAGGTTGCGCAGCACATCATCCAGGCTGAAATCAATGTTTTCCAGTTGCATACGGTTCGACTCGATTTTCGAGAAATCGAGGATGTCGTTGATGGTTGCGAGCAGCGTTTCTCCTGAATATTGCAGGCGGGCCATGTAGTCTTTTTGCTTGTTATTCAGCGGGGTTTGCTGCATCAATTGGGCGAGTCCCAAGACGCCGTTTAGGGGCGTCCGGATTTCGTGACTCATGATTGCCAGAAATTCGCTCTTGGCGCGACTGGCGGCTTCGGCCCGGTCGCGGGCTAACTCCAGCTCGGCGGTGCGTTCTCGAATGACTTCTTCGAGGTGTGCCTGGTATTCTTGCAATTGTTGCTCGGCTCGTTTGCGTTCTTGCAACTCCCTTTGGGCGGTTTCATAAAGGTTCGAGTTTTCAATGGCAATTGCCACCTGGTCGGCCAATATCTCCAGCGTGGCTATATCGGCCTGGCTAAACGCATTGAGCAGCGGGCTTTGCGCATCCATCACACCCAAAATTCGATTCCCAGTTCGTAACGGCAGGGTAACTTCCGATTTCGTTGGTAGACGATCTGGGTAAAAGTTGGCGTAATGCGGCTCATGCCTGACATCGTTTGCAAGCAATTTTTGGCCGGTTTGAGCCACGTAGCCCACCATGCCGCTGCCCAGCCTGATTCGGTGATGGGGTGGGAATAAATCGGAAAACCTGCCGGCCCTGGCACGCATAACCAATTCACTTTCTGTTTGATCAAAGATGAACAGCGCAACGTGATGAAACCCAAAGGTATCATGTACCAGGTAGGCGGTCAGTTCCAGGACGCTTTGTAATTCCAACACCCCCAAAATTTTCTGCCCCACTTTGTTAATGAGCGCCAAACGGGATGCGTGTTTTTGCAACTCGAACTCCGCATTCTTGCGGTCGGTGATGTCGTTCGCCAATATCAGTCGGGCCGGTTTGCCGGCATATTCGATGCTGTGCGAGAAAATCTCGACGGTGATTACCTGCCCATTTTTTTTGCGGTGTTTCCATTCTCCTGCTGCCTGGTATGGATTTGCGCTTTGACGAACATTTTCTATCAGGCGCGCTCGTTCCTCTTCTGGGCGGATATCCAGAATGGTCATGCTCATGAATTCACTTCTTGAGTAGCCATAGCGGGCAATGGCCGTGTCGTTGACGGCCAGAAAACGCAGGCTTTCCGGGTCGTAAATCCACATGGGCAGGGGATTGTTCTCAAAGAGCAACCGGTAGCGTTCTTCGCTTTCGCGCAAGGCGTGTTCGGCTTGTTTGCGCTCGGTAACGTCTTGCTTGATGGCAACGAAATGCGATATCTGGCCCTCTTCGTTGCGAATCGGGGTGATGTTCATTTCTTCATGGTAAAGCGAGCCGTCTTTGCGGCGGTTGATGATTTCGCCCTGCCAGATGTTTCCTGAAAGAATGGTTTGCCAAAAATTCTCATAAAAACGTTTGTCTTGCTTGCCCGAACGCACCAGGTCGCGCGGGTTTTTGCCTTTTGCTTCTTGGAAGGTGTAGCCGGTCAGGCTTTCAAAAGCCGGGTTAACCCATTCAATAGTACCTTTCAGGTCGGTGACCACGATGGCATTAGCAACCGCTTTCAGCGCGGCATTTAAGATACGCTGGATTTGCTCGTTATTTTTTTGCTGGGTTTTCTCTTCGTGTTGTAAGATGACGCGCCGCTTGCCATCCTCCTCCAGCAGAGAGATATGGCAATAAAACCAGCGTTGTTCGTTGGGTGAATGACATGGGTATTCAAATGTGATTTCGTTTTGTTCTCCGGCGAGAATCGCACGAATGGCAGCGGCGGCCTGGCGCGCTTGTGCGGCATCTTTGCCTTGGGCTGAATCGCACACCTCCAGGTAGTTAACGCCTTCGGATACCGCATTGGGGTTGACTGCGTTGGCGCGCGCAAATTCGCGCCAGGCGCGGTTAACTGCCAGAATAACGCCGTTCTCATCCAGGATGGCGATATACGATTTCAACGCATCAAGCAAGTCATTCATGTCAGGTTTCGCTGATAGGTATTATTTTTAGTATACACCATGAGTTAGGCCCGTTCCTTGCGCGTTTGTAAAGGAATTCCGAAAGGTGGGAAAGTTTTTATGTTTTACTTGCGTGATTTGCGCATTCTCGGACTATAATCGCAACAACAAAAAATTTTTCGAGCAAAAACTTATGAGCAACCGACCATACGTCATTATCAATGCCGCCATGAGCGCGGACGGGAAAATAGACACCTTTGAGCGAAAGGGGGCGACCATCTCCTCGGAGGAGGATAAGCGCCGGGTATTGGAGTTGCGCGCTCAAGTTGATGCCGTAATGGTCGGCGGGAATACGCTCCTGAAGGAAAATCCCAAGTTGACGGTCAAATTACTGGAACTTGAAAAATCGCGCGTAGCCAATAGATTACCCCCAAATCCAGCAAAAATTGGAATTACTACAAAAACAGACAAAATCAACCCGACAGGGGACTTTATTACAGCAGGCCCCGCACGCCGGATAATTTTTACAACATTCCAGAGCAAACTTGAACAGATTAACGTTTTGCAAGAGTTAGGTGTGGAAGTGTATCAATTTGGAGAAAAACGAGTAGACTTGGAAAAATCGCTGGCAACCCTCACCACACTTGGAATTAAAACAGTTATGTTAGAAGGTGGGGGAACGCTTATCGCTGAGTTCATCCGCCTGGGCCTGGCCGACGAATTGCGGGTATACATTGCGCCCAAAATTTTCGGCGGGGCAACTGCCCCAACCCTGGTAGATGGCGACGGGTGGGCCGCATCTGCCGCAAAAATGCTCCAGCTGGTTGATGTTCGGCTTCTCGATGAAGGCGGAGGCGTCCTGATCACCTATCGAATATTGTAGGACAGGTCTCTAGACCTGTCCTACCCACAAGGAGAACATTATGGCACTCATTCAACTCCCCGTGCAGGCTTTACTGCGCGAAAACGAAAATCACTGCTGCGATGGCTGCGGACCAGCGGGCATTTGCGTCAAAATCGTCTCGATTGCCGAGCTTCCGACCCGTTTTGGCGATTTCCAGATTGTGGCCTTCGAGAACGACAAAGACGGCAAAGACCACATTGCGATTGTGCGTGGGGATGTAACCGATGGCGAGGACATCCCCGTCCGCCTGCACTCGGAATGTCTGACCGGCGACGCGCTTGGCTCGCTGCGTTGCGACTGCCGTGACCAACTGGAAGCTGCGCTGACCGCTATTGGCAAGTTGGACAAAGGAATTGTGCTGTACTTACGCCAGGAAGGGCGGGGGATTGGCCTGGCAAACAAAATCCGCGCCTACTCGCTGCAAGATGCCGGACTGGACACCGTGGAGGCCAACCTGGCGCTTGGCTTTCGCGATGATGAGCGCGATTATGAAGTTGCCGCGCACATGTTGATGTCGCTCAAAGTGCAGTCGATTCAACTGATGACGAACAATCCGCGCAAAATCGACGATTTGAAGCGTTATGGTGTGCGAGTTAACGGGCGATTGCCGCACGTTTTACCGCCCAATCCGCATAATGAATTTTACCTGCGCACCAAAGCCGAAAAATCAGGTCACCTGCTCAATCTGAAAGACTTCAAAGGCAAAGTCCATCTGCAAGAACAAGATGACCGCCCGGTTGTTAAAGGAATGAGCGAAGCCCAAATTGAGGCGCTGCATGAATGAGCCGATTGTGGTCATCACTGGCGCCACCGGGGCAACCGGCAAATCTGTTGCACAGGCCTTTGCAGCACAGGGCACCTCGCTGGCCCTGCTCAGCCACGATGCCGCCAAATTGGATGCTTTATCGGCCCATTTGAACTTGCCCGCCTCCAGGCTTTTAACTCTTGCCGCCGACTTGCGCAATCTCGACGATGTGACCTCGGCCCATCGCTTTATTTCTACCCGCTTTGGTCGCGCCGACATCCTGCTGCACCTCGTTGGCGGATGGACGGGCGGAAAAACCTTGCCCGAAACCTCCACCGACGACCTGGAAACCATGCTCAATCAACATGCCTGGACGACCTTTCACCTGCTGCGCACCTTCACGCCCGGCATGATTGCGCATGGTTGGGGACGGGTAATTGTCGTCTCTTCCCCACTGGCACAGACTCCATCCGCCAAAATGAGCGCGTATACAGCCGGCAAGGCGGCCCAAGAATCGCTCATTCTAACTTTTGCCCAGGAAGCCAAAGAGACGGGTGTCACCGCCAACATCATCCAGGTACGTTCCATTGATACCGAAGGGACAGGCAAAGGTACCTCTCCCGATGAAATTGCCGCCGCCATGCTCTACTTGTGCAGCGAAGAAGCCGCAAGAGTAAACGGCGCGCGTATTCCGTTGTTTTGACCCAAAAAGGTGGCAGTCACCTGAAACGTAACTGCCACCTTTTGATTCCAGACCAACATGCAGCCTTTTTCACTCAACATCTGGCACTTTCAAGATTCTCTCACCCGCCGTCTCACCTGGTGGTCCATTTTTAGCATCCTGAGCGGGGCGTGGATGGCCTGGGGCGTGCCTTTTGCACAGCCGGACCCAAAATTTATACAATACTGGCGCGGCATGGGCATTCAGTTCCTGGCCTGGGGCGGCATTGACCTGCTGATTGCGTTGTTTGGAGCCTCAGGAACGCAAAAACGCCGGGCCAAACTGAACCCTGAAGAATTAATCTCCACCCAGCCCAAAGAGCGCTCTCATCTTGCCAGAATTTTGTGGATTAACACTGGCCTGGATGTCCTGTACGTGGCAGGCGGCATTGCCCTGATTGTGATTCTCGGCGCGTCTGACCCGTTCTGGCGCGGCAGCGGCTGGGGAATCCTCCTCCAGGGCGGCTTTTTATTCTTCTTTGACCTGTTTCACGCCCTAAAACTGCGTTAATCAACTTCCCTTTTCCACCACCAATCCCTCTGCCACCAACTGACGCGCCTTTTCCATATACTCGGCCAACGGCCTATCGGTTTCGATGAAAGGAATATGTTCACGCAGGAGCGCATATACGCCGCGCGTTCCTCGTCCAAGCGTTTTAGAAGCCCCCATCTCTTGTCTGCGGAAATCAATCCCTTGCGCGGCAGACATCAACTCAATCGCGAGAATCCGCTCCACATTATCCAACACATCGCGCAATTTGAGCGCGGCGGTTGCGCCCATGCTCACATGGTCTTCTACATTGGCCGACGTGGGAATCGTATCCACGCTGGCCGGGTGCGAAAGGACTTTGTTTTCGCTGGCCAGCGCAGCAGCCGTATATTGCAAAATCATGAATCCTGAATTCAACCCACCTTCGCGCGTCAGAAAAGCGGGGAGAGCGTGCGTGTTAGAACACTCATCGGTCAGGCGCATAATCCGCCGCTCTGAAATATTCCCCAACTCGGCCACCGAAAATGCCAGGTAATCCATGGCAATTGCCAGCGGCTCGCCGTGAAAATTGCCGCCCGAAAGTACGGTGATGTCATCCTGATCATCTACAAAAATCAACGGATTATCCGTCACCGCATTCAACTCGATTTCAAAAATCCAGCGCGCGTAGGCAATGGCATCGCGCACCGCGCCATGCACCTGCGGAATACAGCGCAAAGTGTAGGCATCCTGCACGTTAAGTGAAGAATGCTCGCGGGTCAATTGGCTGCCTTCTAACAAGTGCCGCAGGTAGGCGGCGCATTCCTGCTGGCGCGGATACGGCCGCAGGGCGTGAATCCGTGCATCGAAGGCCAGGTCTGTGCCGTTTAAGGCTTCCAGGCTCAGGCATCCGGCGATGTCGGCAGTCTGGCTATAGCGTTCGGCCCGCAGAGTTTGAAGAACGCCCAACGCGGTCATCACCGCCGTTCCGTTCGTCAGCGCCAACCCCTCTTTAGCGGCTAACCTGATGGGTTGCAGCCCTACACGCTGAAAGGCTTCCAGGCTGTTGAGAATTTCGTCCCGATACTCCACCCGACCCTCCCCAATCAGCGGCAGGGCCATGTGCGCCAGCGGGGCCAGGTCGCCGCTCGCGCCCAGCGAACCCTTCTCTGGGATGACCGGGTGAATCCCGCGGTTGAGCATTTCCATCAGCAGTTGCAGGGTTGAGAGCCGAATGCCCGAATGCCCGCGCGCCAGGGTGTTGGCGCGAATCAACATAATGGCTCGCGTGGTGGGAATATCGAACGGATGACCGACCCCCACCGCATGGCTGACCAGAATATTGCGCTGAAGTTGCTCCACTTGCTCTGGCGGGATAATCCGGTCTTTGAATGCCCCAAAACCAGTGGTAATGCCATAAGCAATCGTGCCACGCCTGAGCAGGGTTTGGACCGCCTGGGCCGCGCGGTCCACCCACTGCGCGGCCTGCGGCGCAATTTCTACGCGCGGGGCATTGGGGCCTCCATGAGCAACGGCATCTACCTGCTCAAAGGTCAGGCTTTGTCCATCCAGGAAAATGGTTTCAGTCGTCATCAGAGGAAAACCTCGTTGAGGGAATAGGTGCAAATAGTATAATCCCTTTATGGCTGAAAGCTCGTTGCATTTGATTCCCTTTGCCAACCGTCAGGCTGCCGAGGCTGCTCTCGCCCGCATGGCCTTGCACAGCGCCGACTTTGAGAGAATTGCCCCCACCCTGCTCACCACCCTCAGCTCGGCAGCCGACCCCCACCGTTCTTTGGTCAATTTTGAGCGCTTTGCTGAAAGCTACGGCCCTGGCCTGGTCTCCATTCTAGAACAAAACCCGCGCGTCATCGAAATTCTGGTTACGCTCTTCTCAGCCAGCCAATTTCTGACCGAAATTATCCTGCGCAATCCGCAATTTCTATCGCTCTTACTTGACCGCCAGGCGTTGGCGCGCCGTAAAACCATCGAACAAATCCAATCCGAAGCCGAAGCCATCCTCCGGGACCCATCCGCTTTCTCACCTACTGCCTTATCTGCCCCCGACCTGCTCCGTATCTACCAAAAATCAGAGCTCCTGCGCATTGGCGCCAGCGACTTCCTCGGCCTGTACGACCTCCAAACGGTGATTTCGCAGATTTCGCGCCTCGCCATCGCCCTGATTCGGGTCAGTCTTCACCTGGCCTCCAAACAGACTGGTATTGCTCATGATGGCTTTACCGTCTTGGCCATGGGCAAACTGGGGGGCCGCGAACTGAACTACTCATCCGACATAGACCTGCTTTTTGTTTCGCGTGACGCAACGCTTAACTATATTCCCCTCGCCCAAAAACTCATCGAAATCCTCTCCTCCAATACCGCGCACGGATTCCTCTACCGTGTTGATACGCGCCTGCGCCCCTGGGGCAAAGATGGTCCGCTCGTCCCCACCCTGGCCGGGTACTTGACATATCTCGAACAGCACGCCCGCCTCTGGGAAAAGCAAGCCCTGCTTAAAGTCCGCCCCATCGCCGGAGATTTATCGCTCGGAGAGCAATTACGCGAGTTTGCCCACCCATATATTTTTGGCCTGCCGCCTCAAGAAATTCGCACCGGGGTTTTTGCCATGAAACAGCGCACCGAAGAATTCCTGCGCGAAAAAGGCCGCACCTGGGGCGAAGTTAAACTCGGCGCCGGCTCCATCCGCGATGTCGAATTTGTCGTTCAATACCTGCAACTGGCCTACGTCAGTCTGTATCCACAAATTCGCACCCGCGCCACGCTCAAAGCCCTCCCGCGTCTGCGGGCTGTCGGGTTGCTTTCCTCCATAGATACCCGAATCCTGACCGACGGCTACATCTTTTTGCGCACCATCGAACACTACCTGCAAATGATGGACTACAGGCAGACGTACACCCTGCCTTCTGAACCGCGCGCCATCACCCTTCTCGCCCGCCGCCTCGGCTTTCCCGATGGCGAAACCTTTCTGGCCCGTTACCAGGAACACTGCCACGCCATCCGCGCCGTTTATCTGCGCCAAATAGGGAACGAACCCATGACCAACGAACCTTCCCCGCTCGTCCGCCAGCACATTTCGCGCATGGATGCCTCTTACAGCGAGACATTTTCGCCCGCCGAAATCCAGCATCATGCTGCCCTCGCCCAAAAATTGAATGAAAACGCTCCAGCAGTGGTTGAAGCCATTCCCCACCAAGACGAAACCTGGCGCGTCACCATTGTCGGCTACGACTTCCCCGGCGAACTATCCGTCATCTGCGGATTATTTTTCGTGCATGGATTCAATATCCTGGACGGCGACGTTTTTACCTACGAACCGGATGACCCCGCGCCGCAGCCTGAATCTCCTCCGGCCAAATTTCAATCTGGCACTTCACCTGCCCGCCGTTTTCGAACCATCTCCCCGCCCCAGCCTTCCCGCCCCAAAATTGTGGATGTCTTTACCGTCAAATCAGTTTTTTTTGAGCCGCACAGCCCCGAAATTTGGCGCCACTATACCCTCGAACTCTACGACCTGCTCGCCAAACTTCGCACCGGACAGCGCCGCGAGGCACGCGGAGCGCTTGCCAGGCGGGTAGGAGCGGCATTCCAAACCGTGCCAGGAAAATCCTCCCCGCTCCTGCCCATTGACATCGAAATAGACAACACCGCCTCACAGCGCTACACTGTCTTGCGAATTGACGCGCCTGATACGGTTGGCTTTTTATATGAATTCACCAACGCTTTGGCCTTCACCCGCACCAACATCGCCCGAATGGTGGTGCGCACGATTGGCAGCCGTGTCAAAGATGTGCTTTATGTCACTGACGCCGAGGGCCGCAAAATCGAATCGCCCCAAAAACAGCGCGAACTGCGTGCCGCCATTGTGCTGATTAAGCACTTCACCCACCTGCTGCCGCATTCCCCCAACCCCGAAGCGGCCCTGCTGCACTTCCGCGAATTCATCTACCAACTTTTCCAACGCCCCAACTGGCCCGACGAAATCGCCTCGCTCGAACGCTCCGATGTCCTCAAGGCCCTGGCGCGCGTCCTCGGCGTGAGCGACTTCCTGTGGGACGACTTCCTTCGTATGCAATATGCCAACCTGTTCCCGGTGGTGCGCGATGTCGAATCGCTGACCGCCGCCAAACCACGCACCGACCTCAATGCAGAACTGGCCCTGACCATTGAAACCTGCTCCCTGGGCGAGAGCGAATACCCCAGCTGGCGCGAAGCCCTGAACGCCTTCAAAGACCGCGAACTTTTCCGCATTGACATGCGCCACATCCTCGGTCTCACCGCCGAATTTTGGGATTTCGCCGCCGAACTGACCGACCTGGCAGAATCCGTCATTGCCGCCGCGCTCGAACGCTGCCAGGCCGAATTGAACGCCAAATATGGTCAGCCTTCCCCTCCCCAATTCGCCCCTGGCGGATTATCGGTGGTTGCACTTGGAAAATGCGGCGGGCGCGAATTGGGGTTCGCTTCGGATATCGAGTTGATGTTCATCTACGACCCCTTGGTTTCTCCGTTTCACTCGCCTGCCTCGTCTGCTCCCGATATCGGTGATTACTACGAAAAACTGGTACAGTCGGTCTTATCTACCATTCACGCCCGCCAGGAGGGAATTTTCCAAATTGATTTGCAATTGCGCCCCTACGGAAAAGCCGGCAACATGGCCGTTTCACTCGAATCCTTCCGCCGCTACTATGCTCCTGACGGCCCGGCCTGGGCGTATGAACGTCAGGCCCTGGTCAAACTGCGTCCCATCGCTGGTGACCCGGCCCTCGGCGTGGAACTCTGCCGCTTACGCGATGAATATGTGTACCACGGCGGCCCCTTCGACGTGACCGCCATGCGCGCCATGCGCGAGCGGCAAATTCGTCACCTCGTCACTGGCGGCACGTTCAATGCCAAATTCAGCCCCGGCGGCCTGGTTGATGTGGAGTATCTGATTCAGGGTTTGCAAATCAATCACGGCAAAGACAACCCCGCCCTGCGTGTCACCAACATCCGCGAAGCCATGACCGCCCTGCACCAGGCCGGCATTCTCTCCGAAGCCGATTACGCCAGCCTGCGCAAGGCCCACACCTTCCTGCGCTGGCTCATCGATTCGCTGCGCGTGGTGCGTGGAAACGCCAAAGATGTCACGGTGCCACCCTACCAGAGCGAGGAATTCGCCTTCCTGGCCCGCCGTTTGCGCTATGAAAATGACCTCGACCGCCTGCGCAACGACCTGCTTCGCTACCAGACCGAAGTGCAGGAGATTAATCAACGGTTGTTGGGGTAGCGCCTTGGCGCAGATTGGCAGAATCCCCCGTTTTCTGCTCGAAAATCTCATGATAGCCCCGGTCCAACTCATCGTCGCTCAAGTGCGCATAGCGCTGGGTGACGGCGATGTTGGCGTGGCGGGCCAGTTCCTGGGCCAGTTTCAGGTTGCCCGAAGCGCGTAAGATGGTGGTCACGAAGTAGTGCCGGAACGAGTGCGGCGTGATTTTCCCAACTGCGTCCTCGCCCAGCACCTCGCGCGCCCGTTCCTCAACGATATTCCTGCCGGTGGCGGTTGTGATTGGCTTAATCTTCTTCCCCGCGCCCTTATCGTGACGTGCAAACAGCGGCAGCGAGCCGAGCGGACGCCCCGAACCGCCATCCAGTTTGGCGCGCGCTTCGAGATACGCTTTGAGCGCCTGCAGCGCCCGGCTGGAGAAGCGAATCACGGCCTGTTTATCGCCCTTGCCGATGATGACCGCCCGGCCCTCATTCCAATCAATGTCGCCGCGCCGCAGGTTGCAGGCCTCGTGAACGCGCAAACCGGTATCGGCCAGGGTGACGAGAAAGGCCCGGTCACGCAGGAAGCGCAATCGTTCCGCTTCTCCCTCTCCCTGCGGGAGAGAGCCAGGGTGAGGGAGAGGGGCAGGGGAGGCGGAAACATATTCCAGCACCTGCTCAATTGCCTCGCGCGGGAACTGCGGCAGGCGCTGGCCGGTTTTGCGGGCGCGCATTTTGATGAGCTGCTCAATGCGCGGCAGGGTGGGGGAGGCCAGTTTTTCCGCCGAGAGGAACTTGTAAAAACCCATCACCGCCTGTAAATACAATTGCTCGGTGGCCGGGGCATGACCCTTGAGCCAGACCGCGAACCAACCGACGGCGTCCTCGCGCAACTCGCTGACCGGCGTCGCCGCCGCATCAAGTTTGTGGTCGGCCAGCAGGTGGACGAAAGCCTGCATGGCGTAACGATAGGTATCGTAGGTATTCTTGCTGCGCGCCATTTCGACCATTTCGAGGTATTCCTGGATGGCTGCTTGAAGGGTGAGGTCACTCATTGGGGCAGTTTTTTATGTTTTCATTAATTATACTTAAGTGAATCATAAACCCATTATACCCAAAAACCGCCCAAAAGCAACCCCCTTTTCAGTGTCCAGTATTCAGTTGATCAGTCATCAGTGAACAGTCATCGATCAGTCATCAGTGAACAGTCATCAGTAATCAGTAATCAGTAATCAGTCAAGCGTGGTTCTGCTCACTGATAACTGATAACTGATCACTGTTGACTGCCTCCCCTCCCCCAATGCCAGTCACCGGGATGAGTGAATCAGTGCCTGCTCATCCCTCTCCTTTAAATTCGCTCCGCCTTCTTCACCACATACTCGTCATACACTCGCCGCAGCAGACGGGCAATCTCGCCCACCTGACCAGTGCCTACCAGCTGCCCGTCAACCTCCGTCACCGGCACCACCCCGCGCCCGCTGGATGTAATGAAGGCTTCGTCCCAGATTGGCCGTTCCTCCACGCGCGGTGGGCGATATTCAATTCCGATTCCGTTCGAGCGTGCCAGGCGCAGCACATAGCGCCGGGTCACGCCCAGCAAAATCCCTTCGCGGGCAGTGATGATTACGCCATTCCTGACAGCGTAAAAATTGCTCGTTAAACCCTCCAAAATCCGGCCATGTCGCACCATCAGGGCTTCATAAACCCCGTTTTTTAAGATGGATGTTCGCGCCTCGCTGCTTTGACCGATAAACGCGGTGGTCTTGAGCCGGGGCGTTTTCCGTTCCACTGGCGCAAAGACCACCCGCACGCCTCGCTGGTACACCGTTTCATCGGGCGCTTTCAGCGGCTCAAGGGCAAAAAACACCTCCCCGGCGTGTTCTGTTGTAGAGAGAGTTATCCGCGCCCGGGCCTCATCTGCCTCGAAATTGCGCAGCGTTTCCCGCAACGCGGTGCGCAATTCTGACGGAGCAACGACTGCCCGAATGCCAAGACTCGGTAACGGGTCGTAAAGGCGGCTCAGGTGCATTTCCAGGCCAAGCGCCTTTGTCCGCCCGGCGTATGTGCGAAAGGTGGAATACAACCCCTGCGGCAACTGACGAGAAACCGCATCGAGCGAGGACGAATCCTCCAAAAAGATTTCATGCAAATCAGGCACAAGCGCATATAGTTTCACCATACTGCAAATTGTACCGCAGCCCGGCTCCTTCCATCGCCCAAAGCGCCAAAAACGCAACCCGCTCGCAAATTTAGATGTATATCTAAAAAGCCCTTGACACACCTCAGCGGATGCTGATAAAATCCTTTGTGTTAATCTTACTCTCACGAAAGGAGGCCGCACTTCATGATGTACAACATCGTTTTCCGTTTAGAGCCTGTTGCGAGCGTATTTGTACGTCCTCGGAGTGCGCCTGTTGACAAATAACGTCAATCCTTTGTGTCTTTATGGTTCACAAGTCACGGCGCACCAACGCCGTGACTTTTTTATTGTGCAGCGCGGAAGCGCTTCGACGTTCTTGGTTTTTGGAGACAAAATGGCAACCCTGGCAACCTCCCAACCTTCCACCTACTTTGACTTTCGCAAGGCCATTGCGGCCAACCGCCTGAAAGGTCTTTGGCGGGCTATGGCTGGCTACCACCTGCCTTATGGCGGCGCGGTTTTCACCCTGGCCATCTCAGCGCTTGCAAAAACTGCCACCCTGTTCGTGCTGCGCTACTTCGCTGATTTGGTCGGCGGCGCAGCCCAACCCATCGTTCCTAACCTGGGGCAAACTTTCCTGCTCATCGGCCTGGCTTTTGTCGGATTTGCGGCAGTCGAAGGCGGGTTCGCTTTTCTATCGGGCCGGCTGGCGGCCTACACCGCCGAGGGCATTACCCGCCGGCTGCGCAACTTCCTGTTTGACCACATCCAGCGGCTGAGTTTCACCTACCACAGCACAACCCCGACGGGCGACCTGATCGAACGCGTCACCTCGGATGTGGACGCCCTGCGCCGCTTCTTCAGCGAACAGGCCATCGGCGTGGGACGCATTTTGCTTCTGTTTTTCATCAACTGGTTTGCCATTTTAAGCATTAGCCTTAAACTCGGCCTGGTTTCAGTCATCTCCATCCCCCCAATTTTGCTCGTCTCGGTCTGGTTCTTCAAAAAAGTGACCAAAGCCTACGAAGAATACCAGGAGCAAGAGGCCGCGCTCTCCACCGCCCTGCAAGAAAACCTGACCGGCGTACGCGTGGTCAAGGCCTTCGCCCGCCAGGATTACGAAAAAGGCAAGTTTGAAAAAGAGAACTGGGGCAAGTACCTGAAAGGGAAAATTTTGCTCTTCATGCACTCGCTCTTCTGGCCGCTTTCGGACATTGTTCTTGGCCTGCAAATGCTGGGCGGGTTCGTCTTTGCCGGCCTGATGGTGATTAACGGTGAAATTACGGTCGGCACTTACCTGGCCTATGTTGGTCTGGTAGTCTGGCTCATCTGGCCGATTCGCAACTTGGGCCGCCTGATTGTGCAAACCTCAACCGGCATGGTCTCGTATGGACGCCTGCTGGAGATTATGAAGCAGGAACGCGAAGACTTGTTTGGCGGTAATGTGCAGCCAAACGAGCCGGTCAAGGGCGAAGTGACTTTTGAAAACGTATCGTTTATGTATTCGGATGGTGAAACCGATGTCTTGAAAAATATCTCATTCACCGTCAAACCAGGGCAGTCGGTGGCGCTGATAGGTTCGACCGGCTCCGGCAAGACCTCGCTGGTCAACCTGTTGCCGCGCTTCCACGAATACACCGGCGGACGCATCCTGGTGGACGGAGTCGACATCCGCGACTACCCGCGCGAGTATCTGCGTCAGCAAATCGGCATTGTCGAGCAGGAACCCTTTCTGTTCAGCCGCTCCATCCGCGAGAACATCGCCATTGGTGTCAACCGGCGCGTCAGCGACGAGGAGATAGAATCCGCCGCCAGAGCCGCCGCCATCCACGAGGCCATCATGTCTTTCCCCGATGGCTACAAAACCATCGTCGGCGAGAAGGGCGTCACCCTTTCTGGCGGGCAGAAACAACGCGTCACGATTGCCCGCACCATCCTCAAGAACCCGCGCATCCTCATTTTGGACGACTCAACCTCCAGCGTGGATACCGAAACCGAAGCCGAAATTCGCCAGGCCATGAACAGCCTGATGGAGAACCGCACCACCTTCATTATCGCCCACCGCATCCAGTCGGTAATGAATGCCGACCTGATTGTCGTCCTCGACAAAGGTGAAATCATCCAAATGGGAACGCACGCCGAACTCGTTGCACAGGATGGCATGTATCGCAAGATTTACGACATTCAGACGCGGGTGGATGATGAATTGGCAAGCGAACTATCGGAATTCGATGTTCGATAATTCGATATTCGGAATTCGAGTATCAAATATCGGACATCATATCTCGAACAAGGAATAAATTATGAGCGACGATTTGATTGAACTCGAAGAAGAAGAGCATACCAGCCCCCTGACCGGGCCAACCTTTCGGCGTATTTTGGGGCTGCTCAAACCGCATTGGCTGTGGGTGGTCGGTTTCATCGTCACCATCGGCCTGACCTCCGGCCTGGACTCGCTCTTTACCTACATCAACAAGCACATGATTGACGATGGGATGATGCTCGGTGACCGCGCCACGCTCTACCGACTGGCAATCTATTACGGCTTCTTACAAATTGTTCAGGCCGGGCTGGTGTTTGCGTTTATTTACCTGGCTGGGGTGTTGGGCGAACGCATTCAGTATGACTTGCGCAAGATGATGTTTGCGCGCCTGCAAGACCTGTCGCTTTCATATTACGCCCAAAACGCAGTCGGGCGCCTGATGGCGCGCGTAACCTCCGACTCGGGGCGCGTGGCCGACCTGATGACCTGGGGATTGGTGGATACAACCTGGGCTTTCATGAACATCACCACGGCCACCTTCTTCATGCTCCTCATCAACTGGCGGCTGGCGCTGGTGGTGTTTGCCATCGTGCCAATCCTGCTCTTCATCGCCGTGCAGTTTCGCAAGAAGATTCTGGTGGAATTCCGCGCTTCGCGGCGCGCCAACTCAAAAATCACCGGCGCGTACAACGAGAATATCCAGGGTGTGCGCGTGGTCAAGGCGCTGGGACGCGAAGATGAAAACCTGAAAGAGTTTCAGGGTCTGACCGAGAACATGTACCGCGCCTCGTACCGGGCGGCCTGGCTTTCGGCGCTCTTTCTGCCGACCGTGCAGGTGATTTCAGCCGTTGCGCTGGGCGTCATCGTCTGGTATGGCGGCTTCCAGGCCGAGGCCGGGCTGCTGACCATCGGCGGTATCCACGCCTTTGTTTCGTATCTGACGTTTATGCTTTGGCCTATTCAAGACCTGGCGCGCGTTTATGCTGAAATGCAGCACTCCATCGCCTCGGCAGAGCGAATCTTCAAATTGTTGGATACTGAGCCCGAAGTGCATGACCACCCTGGCGCAGTGGAAGCCAAAACCCTGTTGGGCGAAATTGTCTTCGACCATGTCAGTTTTTATTACGAAGACCGCAAACCCGTTCTGACCGATTTTAACCTGACCGTGCAACCCGGTGAAACCATTGCTATTGTGGGACCCACCGGCGGTGGTAAATCCACCATCGTCAACCTGTTGTGCCGCTTCTACGAACCGCGCGAAGGAGAAATCCGCATCAACGGGCGCAATTACACGGAATACACGCTGCACAGCATTCACAACAAAATCGGCATCGTGCTACAAACCCCGCATCTCTTTAGTGGAACCGTGCGCGAGAACATTCGCTACGGACGCCTGGGCGCATCGGACGCAGAAGTGGAAAAAGCCGCCAAAATTGCCGGAGCACACGACTTCATCACCACGCTCGAAAAAGGCTACGAGCAGAACGTCGGTGAGGGGGGCAACCTGCTCTCGGTCGGCCAAAAGCAGCTCATCAGCCTGGCGCGTGCTGTGCTGGCGAAGCCGGAACTCTTCATCATGGACGAAGCCACCTCCAGTGTAGATACACTGACCGAGGCCCTCATCCAAAAGGGCATGGAGCGCCTAATGGAAGGGCGCACGTCCTTCGTCATCGCCCACCGCCTCAGCACTATCAAACGCGCCGACCGAATCATC
The DNA here is from genome assembly GCA_034432755.1 of Anaerolineales bacterium. GTDB lineage: Bacteria > Chloroflexota > Anaerolineae > Anaerolineales > Villigracilaceae > UBA5195. The sequence continues at coordinate 40,630 of DAOUBQ010000028.1, read as the reverse complement.
GTCATCGAAGGAGGCCGCATCGCCGAGATGGGAACCCATGCCGAGCTTCTGCGCCAGCGCGGGCATTACTACCGCTTGTATACCCAGCAGTTCAAGTTTGAGCGTGAGTTGGAATACAGCGCGGCCGCCCTGGTGCCGGTCATCAAGTAGCGAAACAGCAAAACTCCCCCAAATTTTTGCGAATTTGGGGGAGTTTTTATTCATCCAGTCTCTGCTGCTCTGCGCAAGGGAATTCTTGATAGCCTGAATGAGCCGGTTCTTTTTTGCGCGTCTGCCCCATGAATTGCAAAACGCGCATGCCAGGGGTAAATCGCTCCGCCTCGCGCTGCCAGTTAACCAGTAAACTTTTCGGAACAACCAGCAAGGCCGGGCGGGGAAGTTCCCCCCGCTCTTTAAGTGATTGCAGGAAAACCAGGGCTTGCACGGTCTTGCCCAGGCCCATATCGTCGGCTGTCGGTAAGATTGCGCTTTGGCAGCGTCACGAGCCTGCCCTGTTTCATACAGGACCTTTGAATTGTCTATTATTATAAAATGACTACGCGAAGTTTAGGTTTTTCGCGCGAAAGCGCGTACTCTTTACAACAGTCTATCGCCTCCGGTCACCGAATCCACTCGGTAGTGGCAGCCTCGGCTTTGGCGGTTATGACGCGCCGCATGAGCCACAAGTAGGGCTGCTTCAACTGCATTACGCAGGCCAATCAAACTGTCGCTGAGTTTTGTTTTTCGGTAGAAGGTCTCAATTTCGTTTTGCAAATGCCGAAGCTCACGGATAGCGCGTGAGATGCGGTCGCCGGAACGAATAAGGCCGACATAATGCCACATAATGTTCTGAATGGTTTGCATATCGCCCTGAATGAGAGCCGGGTCTGAGGCGTGCGTCAGGCCAGATTCGTCCCAAGGGGGAATGGAATGTGGGCTGGGGCAAGATAGAGCAGGAAGATGTTTTGCAATTTGTTCGGCGGCGCGCGCGCCAAAGACCAACCCTTCGAGGAGGGAAGTACTTGCCAAACGATTTGCGCCGTGCAAGCCGTTGCAGGCCACTTCGCCCACAGCATATAGGTTTTGTATGGTGGTTTGCCCCCAGGTATCTACATAAACGCCTCCGCAAGAGTAGTGTGCGGCCGGCACAACCGGAATTGGCTCGCGCGAAATATCCAGGCCCACTTTTTGACAAACTGCGTAGATGTTGGGGAAGCGTTCCTGCAATTTGCCCGCAGGCATACGGCTGCCTATTTCCAATAAGACGTGGGAGTAGCCCTGTTCTTCCATTTCGCTGTGAATAGCGCGCGCTACTACATCGCGCGGGGCCAAATCTTTCCAGAGCGGGTCGTATTTTTCCATAAAAGGCCGGCCATCGGGCGTGAGCAGAATACCACCTTCACCGCGCAGGGCTTCGCTAATCAAAAAACCTTCGGCGCCCGGCACAGCAAGCGCGGTGGGGTGAAACTGAATGTATTCGGCGTTGATGATACGCGCTCTGGCGCGATACGCCATTGCCAGGCCATCTCCTCGCGCGCCAGGCGGGTTGGTGGTGTTGCGATAAATGCGTCCCAGCCCGCCGGTTGCCAGCACAGTGACTTTGGCAATAGTGCGGTGAACAGCCCTGCCTTTGCGGTCGAACACATAAGCGCCATAGCAGGTAAGCGGGGCGTAAGTATCGAGCGGGTTAAGAGAATGATGCGGATAAGTTATCAGGTCAACGGCGGTGGCATGAGTAATTAATTCGATGTTTGGATAACGGCGCATTGCCTGCATCAGACCATCCATGATGCTGCTACCGGTACCATCACCTACATGAAGAATGCGGCGGCGCGAATGAGCGGCTTCTTGGCCAAAGGCCAGCTCTCCGGCGCTGTTGGTATCGAAATGAATGGCTGCCTCTTCAAAAAGCAACTGTTTCACTCTTGCAGGGCCTTCTTCGGCTAAAATTCGAGCGGCCTCGGGCAAAGAGGCCCCGGCACCCGCCTGCAAAATATCGCGCATGAGCAGCTCTGCGTCATCATCGGGTCCGCGATAAATAATACCACCCTGCGCCCAGCGCGAGTTCGATTCGCGCGGGTCTTCTGCGCGCGTAACGAGAATGATGTGATGCGAGGGGGCTTTTGCCAGTTCGAGGGCCGTAACGGCCCCGGCGATGCCAGAGCCGATAATTAAGACGTCCGCTGTTTTCATGAATGGGTTTCCTGGCACGAAAAAAGAAGAAAGAGGGTCATCAAACTATCCAATTTTTATCATTCGTTCTACTGCTTGAAAGGCACGCACTCGAATTTCTTCTGGCACTTCGATGACGGCGCGCAGATGGAGGAGGGAATCGCGGACATTTTCCATCGTAATCATGTTCATGTGCGGGCAGCGCACCATACACAGGCGCAATAAATCTTTGTCTGGATTGGCAGCGGCAATGTTATCGCCCATCGAGCATTCGGTAAGCACCAGAAAATGCGGCGCGTTACTCTTTTGAACGAATTGAATCATCGCATTGGTGCTGCCAGAATAATCAGAGGCCTCAACAACCTCAGACGGACATTCGGGATGGGTTAGCACAACGACATCGGGAAATTGCTCGCGGACGGCGCGGATATCTTCAACGGTGAACTTCTCATGAACTTCGCATTTCCCGTGCCAGCCAATCATTTGCGCGTCTAGCAAAGTGTTATCGGCTTGGGCAGGCATAAGCGAGGGGAAGATGATGTGTTTTCCCGTTTCGCGCGCCACATTGGAGGCCAGGTATTGGTCGGGCAGAAAAATGACGGTAGCGGCCTTAAGCGATTCGACCACCGCAACCGCGTTGCTCGATGTGCAACAGATGTCACTTTCTGCTTTAACATCAGCATAGGTGTTGACATAACTGACAACCGGCACGCCAGGGTACTTTCGCTTGAGCGCGCGCACATCTTCAGCCGTAATCGATTCGGCTAACGAGCAACCCGCTTTTTCAGCCGGTAACAACACAGTTTTGGAAGGATTCAGTATCTTGGCGGTTTCGGCCATGAATTTGACGCCGCAAAAAACGATAACATCTTTATCGGTCGAGGCCGCTTTGCGGCTCAAGTCGAGCGAATCGCCTCGAAAATCGGGGATGGCATGGAACAAGACCGGTTCCATGTAGTTGTGACCGAGGATGACGGCCTGCCGTTGCTTTTTAAGTTGGTTAATTTCCGCCGCGATTTCGGCCTTGTAGTATAGCTCAAAATCGGGGACGAGTTTTCCCAAACTGATTTTCATTTCTTCGTAAAGCACTTGCGCTTCAGGGTTCATAAGACTCCTTTGGAGAACAGACGATAGACTTTATCGGTAATAAGCCAAGGTTCTCTTGGGGAGGTGGACGAGCGCGGATAAACGAGGAGAAAACCGAAAAACTCGGCTCTCATCTGTTTTCGCCCAAGTCCAAATTCTTATTGCCGATAAGGTCAAAGACCGGGGTAAGGTTGTTTTAGCGGACGTAATCCAAGCTGACATCGAAGACCTTCGCCGAATGCGTTAACGCGCCAACGGAAATGTAATGGACGCCGGTTTCGGCAATGGCGCGCACGGTTTCGAGCGAAACCCTGCCAGATGCCTCTAATTGGGCGCGCCCGGCGGTCAGTTCAACAGACTGCCGCAGCAAGTCGAGGGGCATGTTATCGAGCAGGATACGCTCAACGCCAAGCGCAAGCGCCTCGCGGACGTGGTCCAGGGTGCGCGCCTCGACCTCGATTGGCAACCCCAAGTGGGCAGATTGGGCGCGCCGAACCGCCTCGGCAACCGAACCGGCAAAATCAATATGATTGTCCTTGATGAGAATCATATCGTACAAGCCCATGCGGTGATTCTGTCCGCCACCGCGCAGAACGGCCAGTTTATCGAGGCTGCGCAAGCCGGGCGCGGTTTTGCGCGTATCGAGAATCACCGCCTGAGTGCCTGCCACTGCTTGCACATATTGATGAGTCAGCGTCGCAATGCCCGACATGCGGCCTATAAAATTGAGCATGGTGCGCTCGGCAGTCAGCAGGCTGCGCGCGGGGCCTGTGAGAATAGCAAGAATCTGGCCGGGTTCAACGCGCGCGCCTTCCTGCACAGCGGGATGAAAATCTGCCTTTTCATCCACCATTCGGCAAACCAAGGCGGCCACATCCAGCCCGGCAACTATACCAGACTGCTTGGCAATCATTTGACCCGTCATGGCGGCCTGGGCAGGGATGATGCTTTCGCTGGTCACGTCGCCGGGACCTATATCTTCCTGCAGCGCGCGCCGAATGACATCAAGAATATCGGGCAATACGTTCAATCTTTCTCCTTATTTTAAGACTACAACACAACCAGAATGCAAAAACTTTCTCAGCCTAAAAGCACTTTTCCTTTGTAAACATCAATCACCCGCTTGTTGAGTCTATCCAGCACTTCCAACAGGCGCTCCTGCCAGTCGTCGTCTTTCAGGAAGTTGCACCAGTAGGCGTTTTTGCCGCCGCGCACGCCCACGCCGAGGTCAGAAAGTGTGCGTTGGGTCATGTTTTCCGTTAGGGCCGGGTAGCGCAACACAATCTGGCCGTTTTCCACGCCGACCGAGGCCAGCCCGGCGGCGTCGGCGCGCAGTTTGACGCGCATCTGGTAGAACAGATTCTCGAACATCTCCGGCAGTTTGCCAAAACGGTCGGTAAATTCGGCTACCAATGGCTCCAGTTCATGCTCCTCGCGCAGGGCGGCAATGCGGCGATACAAGCGCAGGCGTAAATCTTGATTCGGAATGTATGAGGCTGGAATGCCGATTGCCAACGGCAAATCGACCGTGACCGGTTCTTTAAGTTCCCGTTCAAAGTCCGAAAGTTGCGCGCTGAAAGCGGCATCCTCTACCCCGGCGGGCAAAATGTTCAACAGGGAACCCGCAGCCTTCAACTTCTTGACCTCGGCCGCCAACATGCGTGTGTAAAGATGAAAACCGACGGCTGCAATCTGTCCGCTCTGACGGTGGCCAAGCAATTCGCCCGCGCCGCGAATCTCCAGGTCACGCATGGCAATTGAATAACCTGCGCCCAATTGGGTGTTCTCCGCAATCACCTCCAGCCGCTCTTGCCCATCAGCAGTCGGCATCAATTTTCGATGCCGAAAAAAATAAGCATAAGCGCGCGCCGCGCCGCGTCCCACCCGTCCGCGCAGCTGATAAAGTTGCGCCAGGCCAAAGGTGTCGGCCCGGTCAACAATCAGCGTGTTGGCGTTGGGGATATCCAGGCCGCTCTCGATGATGGTGGTCGAAAGCAGGATGTCAATTTTGCCCTCGGTGAAGTCGTGCATGACTTTCGAAAGTTGGTCTTCATCCATCTGGCCGTGACCGACCCCTATCCGCGCCTGGGGAACAATCTGCTCCAGGTGCATTTTTATGGCCGGAATGGTCTGAACACGGTTGTGGACGAAAAAGACCTGCCCACCGCGTTCCAGTTCGCGCAGGATGGCCTGGCGTACTAGCTTGGGCGAATACGGACCGACGTGGGTGATGACCGGCAATCGCTCTTCGGGAGGGGTATTCAGGTTTGAAATATCGCGCACGCCGGTGAGAGCCATGTAAAGCGTGCGCGGGATAGGCGTGGCCGTTAGGGTGAGGACATCCACCTCGGTGCGCAGTTTTTTCAGGTGTTCCTTGTGAGTCACGCCGAAGCGCTGTTCCTCGTCAATAATGACCAGGCCCAAATCTTTAAACTCGACATCCGGCGAAATCAGGCGGTGGGTGCCAATCAGGATATCTACCTGACCCAACAACAGCTTGCGAATAATTTCGCTCTGCTCGCGGGGAGAACGAAAGCGAGAAAGCATCTCAACGGTCACCGGAAAGGCCGCCAGACGTTGACGAAACGTTTCGTAATGTTGCTGCGCCAGCACGGTCGTTGGCACCAGAACGGCCACCTGTTTGCCATTTTGCACGGCTTTAAAGGCCGCTCGCAGGGCCACTTCAGTCTTACCGTAGCCCACATCGCCGCACAGCAGCCGGTCCATCGGACGCGGACGTTCCATATCGCGCTTGATGGCTTCGAGGGCTGCTATCTGGTCGGGTGTTTCGATATAGGGAAAACTATCTTCGAGTTCTTTTTGCCAGGCCGTATCTGGCCCAAAGGCAAAGCCGCTCACCGTCTGACGCCTGGCATAGAGTTCGAGTAGTTCCTGCGCCACTTTTTGAACCGCTTCTTTTACCCCGGCTTTGGCGTGCGTCCACTCCTGGGTTCCCAGGCGGGTGACGGTGGGCGTACCTTCGCCGCCGATGTAACGGGTCAGTCGGTCGGCCTGGAAAACCGGCACGAAAACCTGCGCCCCACCCTCGTATTCCACCGCCAAAAACTCGCGCTCATGCCCCTCCAGCACGCGCCGCATCAGCCCGATGAAGCGACCAATGCCGTAATCAACATGCACCACGAAATCGCCCGTGCGCAGGTCGCCATAGGCTGCTTCGGGGGCTTCGGCAGCCTGCTTTTGACGGGCACGTGCAACCGGACGCTCCCAGCCAAAAATTTCGGAATCAGTAATGAGATGAAAATACTGGTAATTGGCAAGTGGTATTTCGGCGGAAGAATGTTCGCTGATGGGTTTCTCTTTTTCTATGTCTGATGTATTTTTGTTTGATATATTGGCTACGCGCAAAACAAAGCCTTCAGAAAGCGAGGCTTCCACAAATTCAACGGTAGAAACTGGACGACGGATGATGGATTCAGCGGTCTGCGGGCTACTCTCTGCAATCTCCTGGTGCTCCCGCCAGAGTTCCTGCAAGCGCTCTTTTTGACGGGTGGCGACCAAAACGGCATCGCCCTGCCCCACCAGCCCAGATAGATATTCAACAAAAGGCTTCAAACGTCCGCCGAAACGCTGGTCGTGACCGAAAACATCCTGTAACGGGATACTTGGCTGATTGCTGTCCCCAAAACCCATCTCAACCCAGGGATGAGCCTGCACCGCGTCTAGCACCTCCGTCCATGTCAGATACGGGATAGGGAAATCGGCAGGCAGTGTGCCTTCGGCAATCGACTCCTGCCGCAGTTTGACTGCCTGCTCCTCCACCTCGCTGACCATCGCTTCAGCCAGCGACAGGTCATCAACCAGCACCAGGCTGCGGGGAGGAAGGTAATCCAAAATAGAGGCAAGAAACGGGTGCAAGAGCGGAATGTGGAATTCGGAGGGTTCAACATTCGCTATTCGATGTTCGAGTGCCGAATTATCGAGCAGGTACTCCCGCGCCGGGGTTACCAGGACCGACTCTAGTTTCGCCACTGTGCGCTGCGAGCCAGGGTCGAAGCGCCGAATGGTGTCAATTTCGTCACCAAAAAAGTCGAGACGGGCCGGGAGTGGCTCAGATGTGACCCAGATATCGAGAATTCCACCGCGCCGCGAGAACTGCCCCGGTTCGACGACGATTTCGGTGGCCTGATAGCCGATAGCGGCCCACTGACGGATGAGTGCGTCTGGCTGAACTTCTTGCCCGATGGTGAGTCGCCTGGTGGCCTTGAGAAAGTCGCGGCGCGGCAGGGTGCGCGTCATGACGGCCCGGGCCGAGGCGATAATCACTGGCGGGGTGGCGGGTTTCTTAGCGAACGGCAGGTGATAGGCAGCCAGGGCTGTCAGGGCCTGCAGGCGTTCGCGGCGAATGGTGTTGCCCCAGGCCGCGTCCTCGTAAAAGAGCGGATTTGGCTCAGAGAACAAGGAACGCACCGCAGTAGGCAGCCAAAAGGCCAGTTCGTCGTACAGAGCCAGGGCATGGTCAGCCCGGTCGGTCAGCAGTAAAATTGGACGCTGGAAATCAGCGTGTAAGGCCGCCAGCAGCGCCAATCGCACCGCGCGCGGCAAGCCGAGACCGGCCAGCGGCTTACCTTCTTGCACATGTTTCAGGAAAGACTGATATTCAGGGGTCGAACGGAGGGAGGAAAGGAGGAGTTCCATAAAGGGCGCGGGAACGGATGAGGAAAAGGTAATTGTTAAGTATACAGCAAAATCCTTTGAGATTTGGGCATTTTGAGCCGCCAAACTTCAGGAATACTCAAATTTTCGGGCCAGCATTCGTTTAAAGAATAAGCAGCACAGAAAGCGGGGGGAAATATCCTTTTGTTCTGTCTATCTTGTTAAGCCAGGTGGCGCAAAGCGATAACGAGCAGCCCTCTGCGCTTTTCCGCAAAGGGCTGCTCATTAACAAAAACAAAGCGTATCACTTGGGCTGGGCGAGCGGCGAGAAAAGCGAGGATAATGTTACATATTCTTTATCACCGCATCCCCAAATTCGGAACATTTCACTTCGGTTGCACCATCCATCAGACGGGCAAAATCATAGGTGACGGTTTTAGCGGCGATGGCGCCTTCCATGCCCTTAATAATCAAATCAGCGGCTTCGTTCCAGCCCATGTAACGGAGCATCATCTCACCAGAGAGAATCACCGAGCCAGGATTGACCTTGTCGAGGTCGGCGTATTTGGGTGCGGTGCCGTGCGTGGCCTCGAAAATGGCATGACCCGTGTCATAGTTAATGTTGGCGCCAGGGGCAATGCCAATGCCGCCCACTTGGGCCGCCAGCGCATCGGAGAGATAATCGCCGTTCAAGTTCATGGTGGCGATGACATCGTAGTCTTTTGGGCGAATCAGAACGAACTGGAGCGTGACATCGGCAATCGAATCTTTGAGCAAGAGTTTGGATTTCCACTTTCCGTCGCCGTGCGTCTCCCACAGGTCGAGCGCGGCCTGCACCTCGGCTTTGATATCCGCCTGCTGGGCCGGGGACATCATCTCGAAGCCGGGGTCAATCAGCCGCGCGTTTTCCTCTACGCTCAAGCCGGGATTCTTCTCTTTGTTGCCTAGAATCCAACTTTCGCGCTCGGTGACAACCTGGCTGCGGAATTCGCGCTTGCCGACCGCATAGCCCCAATCCTTGAACGCGCCCTCGGTGAACTTCATGATATTGCCCTTGTGGACGAAATTGACACTCTTGCGCTTGTTTTGCAGCGCCCAGCGGATGGCCGCACGCGCCAGCCGCTCGCTGCCCTCCACCGAAATCGGCTTGAAGCCAATGCCGCTCGTTTCAGGGAAGCGCATCTTGGCGTATTCCTTGGGAAAGGCTTCCTTGAACAGCTCTTTGAATCGTTTGTTCTCATCTGTTCCGTAGGCAAACTCGATACCGGCGTAAATATCTTCGGTGTTCTCGCGGAAGATGACCATATCAACAAATTCCGGGTGGCAGACCGGCGACGGCACACCGTTGAAATAGCGCACCGGGCGCAGGCAGACGTACAGGTCGAGCATCTTGCGCAGGGCCACGTTGAGCGAGCGAATGCCGCCGCCAATCGGCGTGGTGAGCGGGCCTTTAATGCCCACCAGAAATTCCTTAAAAGCTTCGGTGGTTTCTTCGGGAAGCCAGGTCTGGAATTTTTTGAAGGATTTCTCTCCCGCGTACACTTCCATCCAGTGAATTTTGCGCTGGCCGCCATAAGCCTTCTCAACCGCTGCATCGAACACACGCACCGAAGCACGCCAAATATCGCGTCCTGTGCCGTCTCCCTCAACAAACGGGATGATGGGATTATTGGGGACTTGCAAAACCCCATCCTTGATGCTGATTTTGTCCCCACCTGCGGGAACTTCGACGTTTACATAAGCCATTGGCTGTTCCTCCTGGGAAGATTTGGATGGTGATTGGTTGATTATAATCCCAATCCGACCTTCGCCCAAAAAGGTAGGATGAGATCAAGATTCTGTCCTCTCGCCTATTCCCGCTCTCCCAGGGCAACCAGGTGCTTGGGCATCATCAGCCATTCGAGTGTGGCGCGGCGCTCGTGGAGCAGGTTTTCGGCGCTCAGGCAGCACACCCCACCCTTGCGCATGTCAATGGCAAGTTCCGCATCCCCGGCTGCCAGCAAGCTGATGAGCGCGCTCAGGTTCGGTTCATGCCCCACCAAGGCAATGCTTTCGAGGCTGGAGTAGTTTTGGTTGATTTGGCCTATCACCTGTTCTGGGAAGCCCATAGGGGCCAGGTGTTCGGTAATGACCAGCCGTTCTTTGCTGATTTTCATTACTTTGAGCAAAATTTTTGCCGTTTCAATGGCGCGCGCGTAAGGACTGGAGAGTACCAGGTCGAAGCACAAACCAAGTGATTTTAGGCCGCGCGCGATGTTGGTCATTTTCTCGCTGCCCTTGCCGGTTAATGGACGCAATTGGTCCTCTTCGTATCCCGGCGTGCCGGGTTCGACAGCGATGGCGTGACGGATAAGGTAGAGGTTCATGTTCTGCTCCTTGCGTGGCGCAAGATGGAATCTTGCGCTAAATAATTTCTAACCTGACGCCAAAAACGTCCTGAAACAGTCCCTTGCGCTTCTCAAACGACCACTTTTCGAGCATCATCTCGCCCTGCCCGTGCAGTAAAACCTGCCAGCCACTGCCGCGCTTTTCGAGCGTGACATCGCGCAGCCGGGCAGCGTGACTGATTTCAAGCGCATCGGCCAGACGAAGGATGGCGCATAGTTTCAGAACAGTCATGCGCTCCGAAACGGGCAAGGCCTTGAAGGCTTCATCCTGGGTGGAGGGGGAGGTCTTGCGATGAAAGCGAATCACGCTGGCGACTACTTCCTGCTGGGGCGGCTCTAAACCCATTAAGGGGGAATGTTTGAGAATGTAGTAGCCGTGCTGGTCATGGTCAATGGTGTTGATGAAATGCCCAATGTCGTGCAGCAGAGAGGCGGCTTCGAGCAGCAGGCGGTCGCTTTCGTTGAGGCCATGTAGCGAAAGGGTCTGGTCAAAAATGCGCCCGGCCAGACGTGCAACGTGTGAAGCGTGTTCAACATCGAACAGGTATTTTTGTCCCAGGCGCATGGCAGCGTTGCGAACCTGTTCACGGCGCGGCAGGCGCGGCCCCAGGGCCAGCGGCAGCATGTCCCACAAAACGCCATCTTTTAACCCTACGCCAGGAATTTTGATTTCCTTTGCGCCCGCTTCGCGGGCAATCATTTGCACCACCATGCAAGCCGGCAGCAATACATCGGCCCGGTCGGGGCGCAGGTCAAGTTTCTTAATGCGCTCTTCCACCGTCATATCACCCAGTTTTTCGATGAGGGCGTTCAGTTCATCGAGGCTAATCAAGTCGCTCGAATCGCGTTTGAAGAGACGTTTGCGCAACAAGCCCATTTCTTCGAGGTTGCCGCCAGTGCCAACGCACAAATCAACTTTCTGGCCGCCCAACTCGCGGTCAATCCGCCGCCGGGCCGATTCGGTGTACTCGCGCATCAACTTGAGACTTGGTAAGCCGCCATTCAACTCCAGCCGCTGCAACAGGCGCACCGTCCCCATAGGGTAACTTTCGGAAGAGAGAACTTCATCACCGCGCACGATGGTCACTTCCACACTGCCGCCGCCAATGTCAATCAGAACCGCGCGCTTTGCGTTTAAATCCAACGCCTTCGAGACTCCCAGGTGAATAAGCCGCGCTTCCTCTTCTCCACTGATAATTTCTACCTTGATTCCTGTCTGGCGGGCAATCCGGTCAATCAGCAATTCGCCATTTTCGGCTTCACGCAAGGCCGACGTGGCAACTGCCCGCAACTGCTCCACCCCAAACTGGTCGGCGATGGTGCGAAAGCGCAGGAAGGCATCCACCGTCGCCTGCATGAGAGATTCGCCAAGCAGCCCGCTGGTGAAGGCATCTTGCCCCAGGCGCACCGGCAGGCGGGTCGATTCGAGCATCTCCAGGCCGCCTTCGCTTTTAGGGCGCGCAACAGCCATGCGAATGGCATTCGAGCCGACGTCAATTGCGGCAATATTATTCATGGCACCTCCATGCGCTAGAGTGTACACCCAATTGGGCAGCCTGGCAGGGAGGAGTTTATCATTTTTTTAGAAGGGATGTGATTCACCTGAGCTATGATTTCCAATCCCAATCCCCCAGGGTAGGAATCGCGTTATACATCGTCAGGTCCAACTGAATGGGGGTGATAGAAACATACCCCGCCGCAATTGCGCCCACATCGGTGCCTTCTTCGGGCGTTCCGGTGGGCGAATCGCCGCCAATCCAATAATAGGGACGCCCGCGCGGGTCAATGCGCTTATCGAGCCGGTCGCGGTACACGCGCAAGCCCTGCCGGGTGATGCGAATGCCCTTGATTTCGTCAACAGGCAGGTAGGGGATGTTGACATTGAGCAACATGCCGGGTGGGAGACGGTGTTCGCGCGCTGTGCTGACCACGCGCCAGGCAATTTGGGCAGCAGCCGTGTAATCCAACGCACCGAGGTGGTTATCGAGCGACCCCAGCGAAAAAGCAATGCCGGGCGTGTCCCAAATGACGGCTTCCATCGCCGCTGTAACCGTGCCAGAGTAAGTCACATCATGCCCCAAGTTGTGCATCGGGTTGATTCCCGAAACAACGAGGTCAATTTTCTCCTCGAAAAATCCCAGCAAGGCCAACGCCACGCAATCCGAAGGCGCGCCATCACTGGCAAAGGCCACCGTGCCGTCAGCCAGGGTCACATCGCGCACCCGCAGGGGACGTTCGAGCGTTTTGACATGCCCGCTCCCCGACCAGTTCCGGTCAGGAGCCAGGATGCTGACTTTTACATTGGGCAAGGCGCGCATGGACTGAGCCAGGGCCAGTAAACCGGGCGCGGTTACGCCATCATCATTGGTAACGAGAATGTGCATGTCATCCGTCCTTCAAAAATTTAAGGCTCGACCGTTTTAAACGGGAAAACCATTTTTTACTACAAAAGATTCTCTACCGCACAAAAACCCTGCTAAACCGCAAAGCGCACGAAGAACGTCAATTTATTAAAGTCATTACGGGAGAGCCAAATTTAATAAACGCCTTCTATTTCATTCCAGGTCAACATTTCCATAAAAATAGGAGAAGCGCCACCCAGGCGTGTGAATGAATGATTGCCCCCAATGATACCTTTCTTTTTTTCTTTTCGTCGCCAAACGTTTGCCATGCGCTGCGCAAACGCCTCACAGGTCTGCTTTTCATTCGAGGTGAATGGGCTATCCACGTTTCTACCAAGCGACAAAAAGCCAAAGAAATCGCCTTCACCGTCTAACAGCGGCACGCCCAGCCACGAGGCCGGCTGCCCCAAAACATCCATCCCTTTCCAGGCCGGAACATGGCTGGTATCAGGCAGGTAAATTGCCTGGCGGTGCTTGCGCATCATCTGATAAATCGGATTGGTCTGGATACTGCTCAAATCGAGCGGATGAGTGGCCTGCCAGCCATAGGAAGCAACCAACTGAATGGTTTCAGATTGCTTAATAAGGACCTGCGCCTGGTGATAAGGAACCACCTGCCCCAACAAGCGCAAAATACGACCTGCAATCTCGGTCTTATCCTGCTTTTGCAAAACCAAAGCATCAAGGCGCTCTAATTTTCCAAACACGTTACTCAGGTTGATAACCGTCCGCGATTGCGCCAGCACCAATACGTTCATATCGAGAATGCGATACAGGCCGTTGCTCACTTCCACCACCACCGGGTCGTAAATATCGAGCGGCGGGCGATTGAGGGCGCGCTGCACGGCTTCCTCAACACGCATATTGCCAGAAAGCGGCTCAACTTGGGTGCGCATGATATTGTTCAACTCGCGGATGGGCTTACGCATGAACAATTCAATCCCGTAGCGATGCCCCAATCGTTCAAACAGTTTCAGCCGGGTAATAAACCCAACCAGTTTACGATTGTTGACAATTAATACCCCAGGCAAATCGGGCGTGTCCTCTAAAACAGCAACCACATCTTCAGTAAGCGTTTCAAGAGAAACCTGAAAATCATGCGCTGGCAAATCAGCAATGCAGACAGGTATCTGAAATTCTTCTTCGATAAAGCGCGACATAAATAGCCTTAGGAATGAATAGCAAAAGTCAGGCAAGGGTAGTGTAACCCAAGACAATTAACAGCCCTGGAAAAATTTGTTAACAGTTAGAAAAAACCAGTTCTGTTTACCAGACCTTAATTTTTTGTTTCAAGGAGGTTAACCGGCCCTGATTAAAATGCAATGGACGAGGTAAATATGCCCAAAAATATCTTGTTTATCTGCGGTTCTCTCAACCAGACTTCGCAAATGCACGCAATAGCGCAACACCTGAGCGAATATCGCTGTTACTTCACCCCCTACTATGCCGATGGAATCGAACATCTCGCCGCCAAGGCCAGGCTGCTCGATTTTTGCGTTTTAGGCGGGCGGCATCGTCGTGATACCTTGGAATACCTGGCAGACCACCAACTGCCAATAGACGAACGCGGACAAACCCATCACTACGACATGGTCGTTACGTCCTCTGACCTGATTATTCAAAAAAACATTCGCGGCAAACGCATGGTGCTGGTTCAGGAAGGAATCACCGAACCGGAGGGGAGGCTCTACCGGCTGTGGAAACTCTTCCCCTTCCTGCCGCGCTACATCGCCAACACCGCCACCAACGGCCTTTCGCACGCCTACGACATTTTCTGCGTTGCCTCCGAAGGCTACCGCGAACACTTCATCCGCAAGGGTGTTCCTGCCGAAAAAATTGCCGTTACCGGCATTCCTAACTTCGACAATCTCCAACGCCACCAGCAAAACAACTTCCCGCAGCGCGATTACGTGCTGGTCGCCACCACGCCCTACCGTGAGACCTATCGAGGCGACGACCGCCTGACCTTCCTGCGGCGTTGCGTGCAGGCTGCCGAAGGCCGCCCGCTGATTTTCAAACTGCACCCAACCGAACATGTCGAACGCGCCACGCGCGAAATCAAAGCCATCGCACCCGACGCCCAAGTGCTGACGCATGGCAACATCAACGATATGATTGCTAACGCCAGCGTGGTGATGACCCAGCAATCTACCTGCACCTTCGTCGCCCTGGCGCTGGGCAAAGAGACCTACTCTTACCTGGACAAAGACGAGCTGCGCCGCCTCATGCCCATCCAAAACGGCGGCGTCTCCGGCGAGCGTATCGCCAAAATTGCCCGCCGCTTGGTGCATACCCCCATGCACGTTCTGGAGCAAGTCCGCAAACGTTACCGCCCGCGCCCGCGCTGGGAAGCCGACCCAACTTAAACAAATCTACTGTCTTCGGGTAAAATCATGGCAGTTGGAACTCTCAAACCAGGCGTTCACTCACAAAGGAGATTCAAATGCCACAACTTGGCCCGACTGAATTGATTATCATCCTGATTATCGTTATCCTGCTCTTTGGGGTTGGCCGCATCAGCAAAATCGCCGGAGAGCTGGGCGGCGCAATCAAAAACTTCCGAGAATCGGTCAAAGGCGAGAACGAAAGCGAAAAAAAAGAAGACGAAAAGAAAGAACAATAGTTAAAATTGGTTTGCGCTGCGCGCCCCAACCATCATGCAGCCCATTCTTGAAATCTTTCCCAACCCAACCGCCCTGGTAAATTACGCCGCAGACCTGTTCACGCAGCAGGCCGAGGCCGCGCCAGGGAAGTTTAGCGTGGCACTCTCTGGAGGCAGCACGCCGCGCGTACTGTACGAACGGCTATCTACAACAGACCTGGCAGAGCGCATTCCCTGGCCCAAAATTCACTTGTTTTGGGGCGATGAACGTTGCGTTCCGCCCGACCATCCTGAAAGCAACTACGGCATGACCGCCGCCGCGTTGCTCTCCCGCATTCCCATCCCCACAGAAAACATTCACCGCATTCGAGGCGAACTGCCACCTGCCGAAGCCGCCGGCCTATACGAGGCCGAACTGCGTGCTTTTTTCGGCGAGACTCCCGCTTTCGACCTGATTTTTCTGGGCATAGGGGAAGACGGACACACCGCCTCGCTCTTTCCGGGTTCGCCCGCCCTGGCCGAAACTGCCCGCTGGGTGGTGGATGTGGAACACACCACCCCCCCGCCACCCCTCGTTTCACGGGTCACGTTCACCTTTGGCGTGTTAAACGCCGCCCGCCGGGTGGTTTTTCTGGCGAGCGGCGCGTCAAAAGCTGCCATATTGGCCCAGGTCTGGCAAGGGGGTAACCTTCCAGCCAGTCAAATCGGCCCCACAAACGGCGAACTGCTGTGGCTGGTGGACCAGGCCGCAGCGGCGGGCTGGTAAGGGCTATTCGTGTCCCAGCCGCCAGCGATGACCAGCGAGAGCGAGCAGCGCATCGGCCTGGGCTGGCCCCCACGAACCGCGCGCATAGCTCACCAGCGGGGGTGCAAGAGGGGTTTGCCAGCCTTCGAGTATGGGGTCTATCAGCGCCCAAGAGGCCTCTATGCCATCAGAACGGGTAAACAGCGAGGCGTCGCCATCCAGGGCTTCGAGTAAGAGTCGCTCGTAGGCTTCGGGGATACTCTTGTCGTTAAACGAATTCCGATAATGAAAATCCATATCCACCGGGCGCATTTCCTGGTCAGAATCGGGGACTTTGGCCTGAAAGCGCAAATGAATGCCTTCATCGGGTTGAATGGTGAGGGCCAAAATGTTAGGGCTGAAATCGGTCCCCGGCGGCAAGTGGAACATTAAGTGCGGCGGGCGCTGGAACTCGATGATGATTTCCGAAATTTTGCGCCGCAAAGCCTTTCCAGAACGCAGGTAGAACGGCACACCCTGCCAGCGCCAGTTATCAATGAACAGCTTCAGCGCGGCATAAGTGGGAGTTTGCGAATCAGGAGCGGTGCCTTGAGTTTCGCGGTAGCCCTCATATTGGGCACGGACGGTCTCTTCGAGAGCAATGGGACGAATGCTCTTGAGAACCTTGACCGTCTCATTGCGCACTGCGTCGGCCTCAAAAGAAGCAGGCGGCTCCATCGCCACCAGCGCAAGTAATTGCAACAAGTGGTTCTGGAACATATCGCGCAAAACGCCGGAGGTATCATAATACCCGGCGCGCGCGCCAATATCTACGCTCTCGGCAACCGTGATTTGTACATTGCTGATATAGCGGCGGTTCCAGACCGGCTCAAAGATGGTGTTGGCAAAGCGAAAGAACAGGATATTCTGTGAGGTTTCTTTGCCCAGGTAGTGGTCAATGCGGTAAATTTGCCGCTCATCGAAAGAAGCCTGCAGGGCATGGGTCAGCTCGCGCGCCGATTGCAAATCATGTCCAAATGGCTTTTCTACGATGATGCGCCGCCACGCGCCATACAGCTCGTCATCGCGCGACATGCCGGCTGCGCCCAAATGCCCGGCCACCCCCGCGTAATATTCTGGGGAAGTGGCCAGGTAATACAAACGGTTGGCAGGACCATCTTCTAATTCAAGCAGAAAATTCTGAAGGGTGAGAAAGTCTTCGATACGGTCGAGATTGCCCTGAAAATAGCAAATTCGCGGGGCAAACTGCTCCCAAACGGCCGGGTCAAAGGTCTCTGGGCTAAACTGAGCCACGCCATCACGCAACCGGGCGCGAAAGGCGTCATCGGAATACGGGCGACGGGCAAAGCCAACCACATTGGCGCATTCTGCAAGCCGCCCTTTTTTGAAGTTGTTGTAAAGGGCTGGGATGAGTTTGCGCCAGGTCAGGTCACCCGAAGCGCCAAAAATGACAATGCTGGTTGCCTGACAGATTTCGCTCATTGCCCAACCTTTTTGACGGCGTGTCCGCCGAACTGGTTGCGCATGGCGGCCAGCAATTTGGCGGCGAAACTCTCCGGCTGGCGGCTGGCGAATCGCTGCTGGAGGGAGAGGGTAATCACCGGCGCGGGTACGTCCAAATCAACGGCCTCAAAGACCGTCCAGCGGCCTTCGCCCGAATCGGGAACATAGCCGGCAATTTCACTCAACTCCTGGTCGGCAGCCAGGGCGTTGGCGGTCAAATCGAGCAGCCACGAGCGCACCACCGAGCCATGCCGCCAGATTTCGGCCACCTGATGCAGGTCGAGGGAGTAGTCGCGCTTGGCATGCAAAATTTCAAAGCCTTCGGCGTAGGCTTGCATGAGACCATACTCGATGCCGTTGTGAATCATCTTGACAAAATGCCCCGCGCCCACGCCGCCGACACGCCCCCAGCCTTTATCGGGGGCTGGGGCCAGAGTCTCGAAAATCGGATTCAGACAGGAAACATCTTCCGTTTCGCCACCGACCATCAGGCTGTAGCCTTCTTTCAGCCCCCACACCCCGCCGCTCGTGCCGACATCTACATAGCGAATGCCCTTCTGCTTGAGGGCGGCTGCGCGGCGGATGTCATCTTTGTAAAAGGTATTGCCGCCATCAATGATGGTATCGCCTGGCTCAAAGTGTTGCGCAAGTTCGGCAATCACGGCTTCGGTGGGTTGCCCGGCAGGAACCATCACCCACGCCACACGCGGAGCGGAAAGGACGGCGGCCAGTTCTGAGAGCGTTCGGACGGCCGTCAGGCCAGTTTCAGATTGCAGCGCCTCCGCCAGGCTAAAATCGCGGTCGAACCCTACCACGCGATGCCCGCCCCCAATCAGGCGGCGCGCCATGTTGGCGCCCATTTTTCCTAATCCAACCAGTGCAAGTTCCATAAAAAATTCTCCTACAGGATATTTTGAGCGTTCAGCAGGCCATGACTGGCAATGAAGCTATGCCCACAGATGAGGGAACGTTTTGAAAAAAGTTTTTTCAGTGCAATTTGGATAATTATAGTCCATCAAAAGTCGAAAACGGTTAACACTGTATCAAAATTCAGGCTGTGCAAAATTGGAGGGCCTGGTATCAGACGGTGAGCCGGAGGCACCATCGAAAAGCGCGCATGTCGCAAGCGATGCCGAAGGAGACCCTGCAGGAAGTGCCTGAGAACGAACCTCAGAACAACATCCCCTCAAAGCATAACAAAAAGTATTGAAAATCGCCTTGCGCGGGTGTAAGATACAGGGAAGTTCAAAAACCACCGAAGGAGAATCACATGGCAATCAAAAAGAAACCCGGAGTTATCGGCATCCTGACCGGCGGCGGCGATGTACCAGGATTAAACCCCGCCATCCGCGCTGTCACCATCCGCGCTCTGCGAGAGGGCTACCAGGTGGTTGGCATTCGACGCGGCTGGGGCGGGCTGACCGAGATTGTGCGCGATAAAAACTACGATAACAGCGGCAACTATACGTTTTTGTCGGAAGAAATCGTCAACCGCGCCGGGCGCACGGGGGGAACCTTCCTGCATTCCTCGCGTACCAATCCCAGCAAGGTCAAACTCAAGGACATGCCCGACCACCTTAAAGATAAATACAAGGAAGAGCGCAACGACCTGACGGAGGAAGTGCTCAAAAACCTCGACTTTTTAGGCATCGAGTACCTCATCCCCATTGGCGGTGACGATACGCTTTCGTATGCGGTGCGCATGTACCAGGAGGGCGTCAAAGTGGTTGCCATTCCCAAAACGATGGACAACGACGTGCCGGGAACGGATTACTGCATCGGGTTCAGTACCTGCGTTACCCGCACGATTGCGTTGGTCAACAACCTGCGCACCATCGCCGGGTCGCACGAGCGTTTTCTGGTTCTAGAAGTGTTTGGACGCTACGCCGGGTTCACCGCCATGCTGCCAACGATGGCAGGCGCAGCGAATCGCTGCGTGATTCCCGAATATGAGTTCAACATTGAACGCCTGACCGAACTGATGAGCTACGACCGCAAACGCAACCCCAGCAAATATTCGATTTGCCTGGTTTCAGAAGGCGCAATGTTCGAGGGCGGCGAGATGGTTTTTAAGAAGATGGAAACCGATGCCTATGGACACGCCAAACTAGGGGGCATTGGCGACCTGGTGGGCGCGGCCATGAAAGATATTTCCCCGAAATTCAACAACGGCCAGACGGTGGAAGTGGTGGAACAGAAACTCGGCTACATGGTGCGCGGCGGCGACCCTGACGCTATCGACTCGGTTGTGCCGATGGCCTTTGGCAACCTGGCGCTCGACCTTATCCTGAAAGGAATTCATGGTCGGCTGGTGGTGCTGAAAAACGGCCGCTATGATAACGTCCCGTTGGATGTGGTGACTTCAAAGAAAAAACTCGTCAACGTTGAACAATTCTACGACACCGAGCGCTACCGCCCGCGCTACGAAAACTTCGAGATGAAACCGTTATTTATTATGACCAGTGAACTGTAAGGATGTTGAGAGGCTATCATGAACTTTGCAATGTGGAAGAAGGCCCTACAAGTCATTCCCGCGGTCAGCAAGAACGAATGGGATTCGCTCGATTTCGTCTCAAAATGGCTGATTTCAACCCGTGCCGCTGTGCTGGTCATGACCTTCATCTCCGCGGCGCTGGCCGGGTTGTTTGCCCTGCGTGATGGAAAATTTGACCTGGTTCCCTGGCTGGCGCTGACTTTGGGACTGATGCTGGCCCACGCCACCAACAACCTGTTCAACGACTACACCGATTACGTCAAAGGCGTGGACAAGGACAACTATTTTCGCACCATGTATGGCCCGCAGCCGGTGGCCAACGGCCTGCTGACCACCACCCAATTGCTCACCTACACCGCCGCCACCGGCACGATTGCCGCCGCCCTGGGCGTTTATCTCATCGCCATCAACAGCTGGGACCCGGTCATCTGGCTCTTGCTTGGCCTGGGCGCGTTTTTCGTCCTGTTTTACACCTGGCCGCTCAAGTACATTGCCCTGGGCGAGGTAGCCGTCTTGCTGGTTTGGGGGCCGCTCATGATTGGCGGCGGATACTATGTACTTACCCACCAATGGGATTGGAACGTCGTTTGGGCCAGCCTGCCCTACTACTTTGGAGTAACCACCGTCATCTTTGGCAAGCACATTGACAAAATTAGGGTAGATAAAGAGAAGGGCATCCACACCCTGCCGGTCCTGCTCGGCGAACGGAACTCGCGCTTTGCCGTTGTTGGCATGATGGTCTCCCCCTATCTGCTCGTACTGGCGATGATTGCCCTGCGCTACTTCACCCCGCTCATGCTGGTCACCTTGCTGGCCTTGCCAACCCTCAAAGCCACCCTGCCCCTGTTTATGAAACCTCGCCCTGAAACCCGCCCCAATTGGTTCCCCGATGGGCAGGGCGGCTGGCCGCTGTTCTTTGCGCCGCTGGCCTTTCGCCACAACCGCGCCTTCGGCGGCCTCTTTATGCTTGGGCTGCTGGCAGATGTGCTGTTGCGCATCTACGCCCCGGCCTTTTGGCGCTAAATCAGGCATCGCACAACCGGCGCTTCTCTCACGTAACAAAACCACTTCTTCAATAAACGCGGGGCCTCTTTTGCAGAGCGTCCCGCTTTTTTCCTCCTTTTGGGTGATACAGATTTCACCCAAAAAGATTGGATAAAAGTGTCGAATTTCACAGAGCAGGCTTATAATTCGGGCGGTCCAACACAAAAGGAGAGTGCAATATGCCAGTCAATTTTGGGATGTGGCGCAAAGCCACCTGGGAACTCATCAAACTGGATGACAAAAAAGAGTGGGACGCGCTCGATGTCGTCTCAAAGTGGCTGATTGCCACCCGCTCGGCGGTCACGGCAGTCACAGTGTATTCTTCCATCATTGCGGGCCTGCTGGCGTGGCGCGATGGCTATTTTTCGTTGCTGCCCTGGCTGGTGGTCACGCTTGGCTTGTTCATTGCACACGGCACTAACAACCTGCTCAACGATTACACCGACTACACGCGCGGCGTGGATAAGGACAACTACTTCCGCACCCAATACGGCGTTCACCCGCTCGTGCAGGGCTTCTGGACGAAATCAGAGCAAATCCAGTGGTTCCTGGCGAGCGGCGTGATAGCCTTCCTTTCGGGTGTGTACGCGCTCTGGTACACGGCCTTCAACCCGCTCGTCATTGGCCTGTTTGCCTTTGGCGCGCTCGTCCTGCTCTTTTACACCTGGCCCATGAAATACTGGGCGCTTGGTGAACTATCAATTTTCCTCATCTGGGGACCGATTCTGATTGCGGGCGTCTACCTCGTCCTCTCCGGCCAGTGGAATTGGATGGTTGCGCTGGCGGGCATCCCCTTTGGGTTGAGCGTTGCCAGCATCAACGTTGCCAAGCACACCGACAAACTCGATGACGACAAAGCCAAAGGCGTTGGCACCTTCCCAGTGCGCGCCGGGCAGACCTTTGCGCGCTATACGACGATAGCCACCATTGTAGTGGCTTACGCCGTCATCATCTACCTCGTCGCCACCGGCTATTTTTCCACCTTCATGCTGCTCGTCCTATTCGCCACAAAGCGCGCCTTCTACGCCATTGCCGTCCTCTCCAAGCCGCGCCCTGCCGGGCCGCCTGCCGGTTTCGAGGCCTTCTGGCCCACCTGGTTCTCCGGCTTTGCCTTCTATCACAACCGCATGTTTGGCGGCCTGTTCATCCTGGGCGTGTTGCTCGACGTTGTTTTCCGTCAAATTCCTTTGCCGCTTCCCCTCCACTGGCTGGGACTGATTGCGCTGGGCATTGGCGCACTGATAGCCGGAGTTCGCTTTTTACGAGACAAACAGGGGAACCAGTAGACAGAAAAGCTGCTCACTGATTACTGATTTCTGAAACTTCCATCCACGCTGACGGGTTGGCGAGCGTGCCGGCCCCCAGCGTTCCATCCGGCCTCCAGGCAGCAAACTGATTATCTATCCAGATGACCAGTCCAAGCGGCCCTTGGGGGCTGGTCTTCGTTAAGAAGACAGATTTTCCATCTATAGCAAATTCCACCCGCTCCTGCCCCCACTGAATCTGATATTCATGCCATTGGGTTGCATCAACCTCCAGGCCTTTTGCATCCTCGCCGATAAGTTTTGCCGCCATCTTTGCGCGCAGCCACCTCGAAATTGGTTTCACCAGCAACAAAGGCAGGCCAAAAAGCCCGGGCGCAAGCAAACCCGATGGGATGCGCGGCGCAGAAAATGTTTGAGCCAGAAATCCATTGCCGGGCAGGCTATCTGCAAACGAAAGGTGATTCTCTGGGGAAGCGTAAAAGAACCAGGCGCAATTGGGCAGCGCAGGCAAGCGACGCCCCATCCCGCCCAGGCCAAGCGCAAACGAAAACGGGTCATTCCAAAAGCCGAATCCCCACGTTCCGGGCAGAGAATTGTCGCTGACGCGGCAACGCAGATTCAGCGTGGCTTGCTGCCGCCACAAGAAATGGCTCCGCGCCAGAGGCGAGTAATCATCGATCTGGGCATAACGATAGGCCGAAGGGCCTCCCTCCGGCAGGTAAAACATCCAGCCATTTTCGGTGAGTACCGAGTTTTTGTTTCGCGCTTTGAGCATAGGCAAATTGTACCGCGAAAGCCTTCAGGATATTTCGCGGAGCTTTTTCAAAGGATTGTAAATAATCTGTAAGGTCGCTTATAATGGCGAGAAATACCTACAACTTATAGTTTTTCAACTGTGGACGCGATGACCTGTATCCCTAATCTTGGTCGCTTTGCCTTATGAAGGCAAACCGATACAGCGAGCAAGTAGCGAAACCGGCCCATGCTGGTTTCGTTTTTATTTTCCAGCATTAAGTTCGTAACCTGAAATGTATTCTGCGCAAGGCGGAGGAGAACATGAAACAACTATTGATGTCTATAACCCAACCGCCAACCCGCTGAGCCTCAATTACCAGGACAGCGCCGGAAGCGGCACATTCAGCGTTCCAGCCGGCGCAACCCGCAGTTATTTTGAACTGGTCGGACGGGGTGGTAGACGCCACCTTTGTCGTCAACCGCCTCCAGGTGCTGAAACTGCGCGACCCCGATAACAACAATACTGGGATGCACGTTTGGGGAACAGAGCCATTTGCCATCACCTGGGGCGAAGACAGCCAGTTCGCAGCGGTTGGAAATCCCTTCATTGACGCCGGGTACACCATTCTTCCGCTCGACCCCAGTTGGATGAATGTCGTTCTTTCGCTTGATAAAACCGTCACCCCGCCCGTCATCCCTGCCGAAATTGGGCAAGTGGTCACATCCCGTCTGGTGGTCGAGAGTAGCCAGCCGCTGAACCTGAACATCCCATCCCTGAAAGTGAAACTACCCATCGTCGGCGTCCCCTTCGTGGACGGCGGCTGGGATGTCGCCTGGCTCGGCAACTCAGCAGGCTACCTGCAAGGCACGGCCTTCCCCACCTGGAAGGGTAACAGCGTCATCACCGCCCATGTCTATCACTCTAATGGCTTGCCAGGACCCTTTGCCAATCGTGGAACGCTCAAATGGGGCGACAAAATCCAAGTAGAAGCCTACGGGCAGGTTTACACCTACGAAATCCGTTCCGTCTACACCGTCCGACCCTGGGACCAGCGTCCTTTTGCCCATAAGAAAGAAGCCTGGCTAACGCTCATCACCTGCAAGGAATACGACATCCGCGCCGACAATTACCGGATACGAACGATTGTCCAGGCAGTGCTAATATCGATTTCAGACCCAAAGTAAACCTGAGAAACAAATGTCCCGAAGGTTCTCAAACCTTCGGGACATTTGTACTCCGCTGTTCATCCGCTTCTCCGTTTCATCCGCTGTCCACTCCGTTTCATCCGCTATCCATTCCGTTTTAGCGATTAACCAGGTACACCCCCACAATCGTCGCCGCCCCGCCGAGAATCGAAACAATCGTAATCGCCTCCCCCAATAAGAAAGTTGCCAAAACCATCGTCACCAGCGGCTCAACGTAAATAAAAGCCCCCAACTGACTGGCCGGGATAGCCTTAAGCGCATCATACCAGGCGATATAAGCAAGCCCAGAGCCGAAAATCCCCAAAACCAAGACATTGCCCCAGCCATTGCGCGTAAAATGAGCAACCTCGCCCAAGCCAGGACCAAACCCAAACAGCCAAAGTCCCGCAAATAGCCAACCAAAGAGCATCACATAAAACATCATCCGTGCCGCAGGGTGCTGTTCCAACCCCCGCCGCGAAAGAATCGAAAAAACCGCCCAATTCACCGCGCTGATCAGGATGAGAAAATCACCGGGCGTTCCAAACTTCCCAGCCGCCAACGCCGAAAGATTGCCCTTACTGACAATCAGCAACACACCCAACCCCGCCAGCCCAATCCCAAAAACCCGCAAAAACGTCAGGCGCTCCTTCAAGAACAACCAACCCAACAGCGCAGTAAAGACCGGAATGGTCGCCACAATCCAGGCCGTTGTGGTCGCCGCGGCGGTTTGCAGCCCAGTCGCTTGCAGCCACTGGTGAAAGGTCACTCCAATGACCCCCACCAACGCGAAATAACCCCATTCGGCGCGCGCAGGCAGCGCAAACTGACGGCGCAGAGCCACCGTTGCACCCAAAATCAGCACACCCATTCCAAAGCGCAGAAAAACCAGCGTAGAAGGTGAAGCCTCCTGCAAGGCCAGCTTGGTGGCAATGAACGTTCCGCCCCAAACGATGACGGCAAACAAGGCTTCGATGTAAGCAAGGGAATGGACGCGGCGCATAAGACTCCTCAAGTAATTCTTTTATAAGAGAAGCCCGAATTATAACTTTCCATCGCCTTGCTGCGGGTATAATTGTGCTGGAGGTAACAACATTCAAATGGAAATCACATGGTACGGGCACTCCTGTTTTCGATTCACCGAGCGCGGCATGGCCAGCGTCGTCACCGACCCCTTCGATAGCGAAGTCGTCGGCTACGAATCGCTGCGCCTGAAAGCCGATATCGTCACCATCAGCCACGAAGCACCAGGACACAACTTCATCAGCGCCGTCAAAAGCGTCTCGCACCGCATCAACGGCCCCGGCGAGTTTGAAATCGGCGGCGTCTTCATCACGGGCGTCCAAACCGACACCAACGGCAAAAAGAACGTTGAGAAACCACGCAATACCCTGTACGTCTTCGATTACGACGGCCTGAACGTTGCCCACCTGGGCGACCTGCGCCAGGTTCCCACCCAATCCGAAGTGGAAGACCTCGGCACAGTACATGTCGCCCTCGTCCCGGTTGGCGGCGGCAATGGACTAAACGCAGCCAAAGCAGCAGAAGTCATCTCCTTGCTTGAGCCAAACATCGTCATCCCCATGCACTATGGCCGCCAAGAATGCAAAATCCAACTCGACCCGCTCTCCAAATTCCTCAAAGAAATGGGACTCACCTCTGCCGACTCTGTCGCATCCCTTAAAATCTCGCGCTCTGGCCTGCCCGAAGAAACCAAAGTCATTGTCCTCAACCCGGCCTCCGCTGCATAAGGCACCGCCCATTCCGCTTTTACAACCAAGGAATCTCCTGCAAAAACCAATTCAACACCATCGTCACCAAAAGACACAAAGCAACTGCTTTTAATCTTTTAAACTTCGTGTACTTCGTTATAAAGGTCTTTTTGCAGTAGACTCAACCAATCAAAAGAGTTCTTATGCCAGTCAAACTCCTCCTTACCTGGGATATCGCCCCCGAACGCGAACAAGAATACTTCGAATTCGTTATTGGCGAATTTATTCCTGGCGTCCAACGGCTGGGGCTTGAACCCATCGAAGCCTGGGCCACCATCTACGGCGAATACCCCCAAATCCTGGTCGCCCTCCTGGCCCCCGACCTGCCCGGCGCGCAGCGCGTGCTTGGCTCCGTCGAATGGAACGGCCTGCGCGAGAGACTCCAGGCCTTCGTCAAAAACTACTCCTACAAAGTCGTTCCCGGCAAGGGCGGCTTCCAGTTTTAATCGCCCAATCGCCTGATGACCGACTTTACCCGGCGCCTCCTGGCCTGGTACCAAAAACATGCCCGCACCCTGCCCTGGCGAAACCCCGCCGAGCAAAAGAGCGGGCATCCCGATTCTTACGCCATCTGGGTCAGCGAAATCATGCTCCAACAGACTCGGGTCGAAGCCGTCATCCCCTACTTTGCGCGCTGGATGGAACGTTTCCCCACCCTCCGGTCCCTATCCATCGCCCCCGAACAAGATGTTCTCTCAGCCTGGGAAGGCCTGGGCTACTACAGCCGCGCCCGCAACCTGCATAAAGCGGCCAAAATCATTGTGGACGAATACAACGGCCAACTCCCCTCCGAAATCACCGCACTGCGCAAACTGCCAGGCATCGGTCGCTACACCGCCGCCGCCATCGCCGCCATCGCCTTTGGGCAAAATGTCGCTGCGCTCGACGGCAACCTGAAACGAGTCTTTGCACGCGTCTTCGACGTATCCCTGCCTGCCGACTCCATCGAAGGTGAAAACGCTCTCTGGGAGCTGGCCGAAACCCACCTCCCCTTGGGCCGCGCCGCCGACTACAACCAGGCCCTCATGGACTTAGGCGCCACAATTTGCCTGCCCCGCAACCCGCGCTGCCTGCTTTGCCCTGCGCAAGGAATCTGCCTTGCCCGCCGGGCAGGAATCCAGCATCAGCGCCCGGTAACGAAGCCCAAACCCGAAATCCCCCACAAACGCAAAGCCGCTGCCGTCATTCTTTTGGATGGAAAAACCCTCCTCAACCGCCGCCCCGCCAAGGGATTGCTCGGCGGCCTGTGGGAATTCCCCGCCGCAGAAGCGCAAGACGACTCGGCCGAATCCCTTGTGACCGCCATCGAAACCTCCTACTCGCTAAAAGTAACTCCGCTCACGCGCCTCCCAAACATTCAGCACACCTACACCCACTTCCGGCTGACAGAAACCCCCTGGCTCTGCCAACTCGCCGAACCCCTGGCCGAATCCCCCCTGCAATGGATTCCCCTGACCGAACTGGAATCCCACCCTATGGGCAAAGTAGACCGGCAAATAGCACAACAACTGAATTCCCCTAAACATCCATAAATCCACTGCAAAAAGACCCATCACCACAAAGAAAAGATTTTTTCAGCAAATTCATCCATAAAAAAGTTGAAGGCGACCGGTTGATTACGCGCGGTCGCCTTCAGGGGGGTTGGGGGTCGTCCATCATTGTCACTCGTGACGCTGAACCAGGGAGTTGTCGTCCTGGCTGGTGAACAACGGCAGGAGGCCGATGACGACGAACAAACCGACAACCAGGAACAAGACTGTAACTTCGTATGCGGTCATGAGAACCTCCTTTCAGGTTGGTGAATTGGATGAATATATAACGACTCAAGATGCGCTTTGGTTCCATATTTCTCTACTAATCAAACACCATTGTGCAAGATTTGTTCCTTACAAGAGACTAACGCAACCCTTACAGAGTCATAACAAACGTTCTGTAACTCGCGCCATAATTTCAGTATACGCATGGTTTTTCGTTTTCAAACTCCCCCACAAGTCTTATCTTCAACAAACCCGTGCCTCGCCACTGCAATTGCAATCCGCTACTCATCAACAAAACGCAGGACAAGAGACTCTCTTGTCCTGCGCTCAAAGCGAATATATGGTTGGTTTATTCAGGCGTTTATCCGTTTCCCCATCCGTTTCTCCATTTCATCCGCTGTCAAATCCGTTAACTTTAACCAACCGACATAATTTTTTCGAGCATCTCTTCATTTGTGCCAAACTTGAACGTCTCCAACCCGCGCCGCTGGGCAATCTCATCTTCAATTGCCGCCAGCTTACGAATATCAGATAGGTTAACAACCGGCTTGCCAATCGCCTTCACCCGCGCCGCCAACGCAGACTCATCCGGCTTAACCGGCTGCAAGGTCTGGAGATACTGTAAAACCGCTTTCGCGCCGTTCACCCCATCCTTGCGGGCATAACCCACCAGCCCGGTGCTGGCCTGACGGCTCCAGCCGGCCACAAACACATCTGGGATAATCGCATCCGCATCCGGGTCGTAGGCTTCATAAGAAATATCATCCACCGGAAAACGCGGCGCGGGGTTTTTGGCAAACTCCGACGACGACACCGGCAGCCCAAAATCGGCATCTACCCGGTCGCCAATTGCAAACACAATCGAATCAACCTCAATTTCACGGGTTATGCCCGTCCCGTGCGCGCTCACCACACCATTCTTGTTGATTCGCAAGAAATTTTCTTCCACTTCCAGGCCAGTGGCAACTTGTTCGCCCAGCACGCGCACTGGCGAAACCAGAAACTCCAGCCGAAAGCGCGAACGCGAATTGGGCGGCTCGGCCTTCGACAGGGCATCCAAAATAGCCTGTTTCACCGCCTGCGGATTCTGCCCAATCGCCTCCATCTGCGGCGCAACCCGCTCAATTTCGCGGTCGAAGGCTTCCAGGTCGAGGTTGGCAATCACATGTTCCAGCTCTTTGCGGTCAAACTTCACTTCCGCCGGGCCGCGCCGCACCAGCGCCACCACCTCGTCCACCTTCAAGCGGCGGGTCAGGTAACGGGCAATATCGAGCATCACATTCCCCGCCCCCACAATCGCCACCCGCTTGCCAAACTCGAAAATTTTCTGGGTGTAGGGCGGCAGCAGGTTATAGTGAAACACCGGTCCCTTGGCATGGTAAACACCCGTCAGCGCCTCGCCAGGGATTCCCAGCCACTTAATCCCCTGCGCCCCGGCACACACCAAAATCGCCTGGAAACCCAGCCTGCGCAGGTCGTCCAACGTCAGGTCGCCCTTCGCACCGATGGTGATGTTACCGCAATAGGTCAAACCGGGCGTGTCCAACACCTGGTAGAACTGCTGACGCAGGCCGCGCTTCATAGTATGCTTATCGGGATAAATCCCATATTCGGCCAGGCCGCCGGGCTTGATATCACGATTAAAAAGAACCACCCGCACACCGTTGCGCGCCAGTTCACGGGCGGCATACATGCCCGCCGGGCCCGCGCCCACCACGGCGGCATAATAACACTGGTCTGTCACTGTCCATCTCCTTGATTGCAGAATACAAAGCAAGGTGATTATATGGCATCCAGCAAAGCATGGCAAGCGGGCGTTGATATTCCTCTAACAAAACTCTTGCAAAAGACAGATGCATTCGATATAAAATCAATCCGAAATTTTAGGGAAAACCCGCTCACAGGCTGAAACCTGCCCCCGTTAAGCAACGGTGTTCCAGCCCAAACATCTTCCACCAAACGCCTTCTAAAACCTACCCCACTATCCCACATTCACAACCCTGACGAGGTGGCCATGACCGAAACCTTCACCTTCAAAGCCGAAACCCAACAACTCCTTCACATTCTCATCCATTCGCTCTACAAAGACCGCGAAGTCTTTCTGCGCGAACTGCTCTCCAACGCCTCCGACGCCCTCAACCGCCTGCGCTTCGAAATGCTGACCAACCAAGACGTACTCAACCCCGAAGCAGAACTCAAAATTCACATCACCATTGATAAAGACGCCCGGACTCTGACCATCACAGACACCGGAATCGGCATGACGCGCGAGGAAATCATTGACCACCTCGGCACCATCGCCCAATCAGGCGCGCGGCGTTTCCTTGAAACCGCCAAACAGCAGAATTTCGACGCATCGGGCATGATAGGCCAGTTTGGAGTGGGATTCTACTCCGTCTTCATGGTCGCCGAATCGGTCAAAGTGACCTCCCGCTCCCACAAACGAGACGCCCAAGCAGTCAGTTGGACCTGCACAGGCGACGACAACTACCAAATCGAAACAGCTGAAAAGCCTGAGCGCGGCACCGAAATCAAAATCATCCTC
This sequence comes from Anaerolineales bacterium, assembly GCA_034432755.1. Classification (GTDB taxonomy): domain Bacteria; phylum Chloroflexota; class Anaerolineae; order Anaerolineales; family Villigracilaceae; genus UBA5195. The sequence continues at coordinate 10,343 of DAOUBQ010000028.1, read as the reverse complement.
AAAGAAGACGCCGCCGAATTTGCCGAGGAATACCGGGTCAAGAACATCATCCACAAACATTCCGATTACATCAGTTTCCCCATTTACGTCGGCACAGATGAGAAACCAGTCAACAAGCAGACCTCGCTCTGGCGCACCCCCAAAGCCGACATCAGCGAAACCCAATACACCGATTTCTACCGCCAAATGACCCTGGAATTCGAGGAACCATTGCTAACCACCCATTTCGTAACCGACGCCCCGGTGCAGTTGTACGCCTTGCTGTATGTGCCAGGCAAGGGCGAGCGCGGAATGCTCTCACTGCGCAAGGACGACGGGCTGAAACTGTATTCACGCAACATCCTGATTGACGAATATAACAAAGACCTTTTGCCCGAATACCTGCGCTTTGTGCAAGGCGTGGTCGATTCAGAAGACCTGCCACTCAACGTCTCGCGCGAGACGGTACAATCGAGCGGACTGATGCCGCGCCTGAAAAAAGTGATCACCGGGCAGGTCATCAAGGAACTCGAAACCCTGGCAAAGAACGATAGCGGGAAATATGAAATTTTCTGGAAGGAATTTGGCGGCTACCTGAAACAAGGCGTCGCCACCAACCCGGCAGAAAGCGACAAAATGTTGCCTCTGCTGCGCTTCAAAACCAACCTCCAGCTCGAAACCTGGTCCTCGCTCGATGACTACGCCGGACGGATGAAAGAAGGCCAGAAATTCATCTACTACATCGTCGGCGAAGACCCCAAAGCCGTTCTGCGCAGCCCGCACCTCGATACCTTCCAGGCGCAAGGGCTGGAAGTGCTTTTGCTAACCGAACCCATCGACTCGTTTATGCTGATGGGACTGCATAAATACAAAGATTTCGACCTGAAAAACGTGGCCCAGGCCGAGGTCGAGACGCCCCAACCGCCCAAAGAAGGCCAGCCTGAGCCGGAGAAAATCCCCGAAACCGATTTTAGCAGACTCGTCGAACGATTCAAAAGCGTGCTGGGCGAGCGCGTGACGGATGTGCGCGCCAGCCAACGGCTCTCGCAGTCAGTGGCGCGGCTGGTGGACCCAGAAGGCGCGCTCAACCCCGAATTACAACGCGTCTATAAATATCTGGGAAAAGACTACGAAGTCCCCAAGAAAATCCTGGAACTCAACCCCTCCCATTCGATTTTGAAGAGCCTGCTGGCAATGCCCGCCAATTCGGAGCTACAAACCCTGGTCATCGAGCAAATCTACGACAGCGCCCTGCTGGTGGAAGGCCTGCACCCCGACCCATCCAGCATAGCGCCGAGGGTCCAGAAGTTAATCGAAGCCGCGCTGGGGAAGTAAATCCACCGATTAAACGGATTTCACAGATGTTTAAGCAGCCGAGCCGCGCCCCTATGGGCGCGGCTCGCTAAGTTTTTTACCCAATCACTTGTTCCAGGGATAGACCAACCCATCATCAATTCCACGGCTGCGCCCATTGCTGAAGCACTTCGTTATTTTTGATAAATATCCGCCGGTTTTCGACGTTGATCGCCCCTGAGCGTTCCAACTCACGCAGGGAGCGCGCCACCACCTCGCGCACGGTTCCCAGCCTCGCCGCCAGTTGGTCCTGCGTCCAACGTGTAGATGACTCACCACTTAATTCTTCGGGCGGAATCTCGCCTATCAGCCGCGCCAGGCGATGCGTCACCTGGTAAAATGCCATCTCGCTAACCATGTTGACCAGGTGACGCATCATCCGTGCCAGGTTTTGGATGGTTTTGTGCATAAAGGCAGGGTCTTTGCGCATCAGCGACTGCACCGCGCGAGCATCCACCACCCAAACGGTAGTCTCCTCCAAGGCTTCCACGTTGACCGGGTTTTCCCCGCCATCGAAAACCGGCACTTCATTACAGGTCTCGCCTTCCTGGATGACGCGGATGATGTGCTGACGCCCCAACGGGGAAACGCGAAACAGTTTGACGCTGCCCTTTTGGATAATGTGCAGCCCGGCGCAAGAGTCGCCCTCCCAAAACAGCACCTCGCCGCGCTCGAAGCGCCGCAGGCTCGTTGAAGCGGCCAGTTCATTCATGGAATCGTCGTCCAGACCTTGGAAAAAGACGTTCGCGCACAGGGCATTCAGCTTTTCGCGGGTATTAATTTTGAGCGATTGCATGGTCTGATTTTACCTGAAATTACCTGCGGGCTGCGCAAAACAGGCAGGTGCGGTAGAATTATGCTATTTATTCTGAAAAACAGTGAGCAGCGTGTACAGTTTTACAATTGCAACCAAAAAGCATTTTATGATACATTGTACATAACGAATCCGACACGAGAGGAACCCCATGAAGGCGACCAAGATTCTCCGCAACGACCAGGAACTCATTGACCGCTTCCTGGCTGTGTTTGGCTTGGGAGCCGTCAACACGGCTCAAAACAAACCGGTCCAGCCGGGTTTTTTCATCTACGGATGCACTTTCATCAAAGAGTTTATCGAGGCACAATATTTCAAAAAAGAACAGGTTCTGCTCAAAACCCTGGAGGAAAACGGCCTGGCGGCTGACAGTGGTCAACTCCAGCACATGCTCGAAGACATTGCCAACAGCAAAGAAATGAGTGACGAGCTGCTGGCCGCCGCGCGCCAATGGCAAGCGGGAGATATGGATGGGCGAAACGGCATTATTTGGGCTACCAGCAGCTACACATCCATGCTGCGCCAGCACATCGACCGCTCGCGCAGCATCATCTTCCCTCTGGCCGAACAACTTATCCCGCCTGAAGAACAATACAAAATTGCTGAAGCCTATAATCGCATCATTTTTGAGGAGGGTGAAAATCATCCGGTCGAACACTATGAAAAAATCGTTGCGGCCCTCAAAGACGAATCAGACGACTGGAAATAATAAATCTCGCCCCGAAGGATTTTTAGCCCTTCGGGACGCTTTCTTTTCTGCCGGAGGAACAATATGCCAGAACATCCCTACCAGCACATCGAAACCTTGCTATCCAGCGCAGACGCGGAGAAAATTCACGAAGGGCTAGAACTCGTCCGCAAAGAAATTGCCCGCATTGGCTCAAAAGAAGCCCGACCCCTGTTTGAAATGGTGGCAACCCTCTTCCATTTCGACATGCTCGACCGCCCCGACCTCGTCCCGGTCTTGAACGAAGCCGTCAGCCTGGTGGTTGGGTTTGGCGATTGGGTCATCCCAGAACTGTTGCACGAACTCGATGACGGCGACCTGAAAGCCCAATTGACGATTGGTCATGCCCTGGGGCGTATTGGAGCCGATGCCATCCAGCCACTGATTGCCGAATACAACGCAACCAGCGACCTCGCCCGCCGGGTGTTCATCCTTTACGCCTTGGGAAAAATCAAATCGCCGCATGTGATGGAAGCCTTGCCGCTGGCGCTTGATGCCATCAACTCCACCGACCTGGAACTGCGCGACACCGCCACCCGGGCAATTGGCAAATTCGTAGAGTTCATCCCCTCTCTGTCCGATTCACTGCGCGGCGAAATCTTCCACAAACTCCAGCGCAACCTGGCCGAAAGCAGCCCCGTCATCCGCGCCAAGGCCGTCCGCAGCCTAGGGAAACTGGCAAAATTCGGTCATCTCGCGCCCGAAGAGCGCCAGACGCTCAAAACCATCCTTGAGCGGCTGATGGGGATTGATGAACACTACGAATGGGACTATGCCTACATCGTCCGGCGCGAAGCTGAAGAGGCCTACCAGTATCTTGAGTAAGAGTCTAGCCAAAAATTCGTGTCTTGCCTGCTCCGCCCGGACATTTACATGTGTCACAAAGTGGTATGTCTGGGCGGGATGCCGCAAGAATATTTTTCAGATAGGCTCTAAACCAACCAACGAACAAAGATGCACCCAACGCGGCGCGTTTTTCTGCCGCAATTTTTACAATGCTACTGCAAACATTCGGGGCAGGCCGCCATGCTACACTGTAAAGAGAGCCTTCCCCGGATAATTTTATGGATACAGATCAGATTCTCCTGCGCGCCATCAACCTTATCGAGGCGGGAAACAAAGCCGATGGGCGGGAGTTGTTAAGACAAACCGTGCAGGCTGACCCGTTAAATGCCGATGCCTGGTATATTTACGCCCGCTATTGCGGCAAACGCGGTCAGGCCATCGAAGCCCTCCAACAAGTCCTGAAACTCGACCCCGCCTACCCCAACGCGCGCGAGTCACTGGAGCGAATTTCCCCAGAAGCGCCAAACTCGGCTGAAATTCCCAAACCGCAGCCTGCCTTCGTCACGCTGGAAAAAGACGACCCCTGGGCAGAGTCATTGCGGCCTGACCCTGGCACGCCGCCCATCGTCCCTGGAAAAACGCCAAAGAAAAAGAAGAAAATCTTTCAAATACCAAAATGGTTTTTGGCGGCCATGGCCAGCCTGTTTGGCTGCCTGGTATTCGGCTGCCTGGGAATCGGGATGCTGATGATTCTTAACCGCCCAGGCAACGTCCGCGCCGAGGCCAATTATCCTACCCCCAGCCCGCTTATTCCAGTCACAGGCAACACCCCGCAACCGACCCTGGCCCTGCGCCCCTATAAGACTGCGACCCCGACGTCCGACCCCTGCACTTGCGAAGCGGTTGAGTCTTACATGAACGCACACCTGGCGCGCGTCAACCAACTGCTGACCGATATGGACTTCGCCGCCAAACGATTGAAGAAGAAAACCCTGAAAATGACAGAAGCCGAAGCCCTGGCACGAAATGCTGCAATGCTATACGAAGCACAGCGCGCTGAAGCCGCTCCACCCTGCCTGGAAAGTTACCAGAAAGAGGCCGTCAAAATGTTCTGGACCTGGCAACAGGCTACCAGCGCCATCCAAAACGGGGATGCCAATGCTGCGCTGGCTTTTATCGAGATGATTTCCGCATCCAGCCAGGGACTGGATGCCAGGCTTGCCCAAATGGGGACTTATCCCAGCCTGCAAGCCTGCACGTTTGCTTTTCCCACTTTAACCGCGCCCTGAGTCAATCATCATCTTTTTTATTTCCCCCTTCGCCTTCTTTCTCTTGCCCGGTGGGGTGACAGCGCAGACAGTCGCTAAAATTGGAGATGCCTTCTTTGGTGTGCTTGCGCGTAATTTCGGCCTGATTGTGACAGGTGTAGCACGTCCAGGTGGTCAGGGTGGGTTGGTGGCAGTCGGCGCAGGTGTTGACACGGCCTCCTTCCTGTCCGTGATTCATCGGGAAGGTGTGCGGGCCAGTGTATTGGGCCGGACGCCAAGCACTGGTGGTGTGACATTGTGAGCAGGCTTGGCCGGGGAACATGCCCGCGTGGTATTCCGGTTCGCGGTGGCAGGCGGCGCATTCGGTGGGCGTGCCTTTGAAAACCCGGTTTTGGTGGCAGTTCTCGCATTGTACGGTGACGTGCGCGCCGGTGAGCGGGAAGCGACTCAGGTTGTGGTCGAAGGTGGCGTTCTTCCAGTCGGTGGGGGTGTGGCAGGTTTCGCAGGCTGTGCCAAATTGACCGTTGTGTTTGTCATCCGCTTTATGGCAGGAGTAACAATCTTGCGGTGTGCCTTTGTATTGGCCGTTTTGGTGGCAATTTTCGCATTGTACGTCAGCGTGCTTGCCTTCCAGTTTGAAGGCGGCCAGGTTGTGGTCAAATTGGGCGGGTTGCCAACCTTCAGGCGTATGGCACACCCCGCAGTTGGTTCCAAAACGGCCCTGGTGGGCGTCATCTTTCAGATGGCAGGATTCGCAAGTTGTGGCAAAGACCGCTAAATCGGTCAGGCTGCGGGCGTTATGGTGGCAGTCAGAACAAGCAACTTTCTGATGTTGACCGGTCAGCGCGAAGGCGGTTTGGGAGTGGTCAAAGTTACCAAAGCGGTCGTGACCATCGTGACAGGCCAGGCAGTTTGCGCCAAACGCCGCGATGTGTTTTTCCATGTAGGCGGCGTCGAGCGTGCGGTGACATTCGGCGCAGGTTTGCTGGTCAAAACGGGAAATGCTCTCGGTATGGCAATCGTTGCAGGTGAAGGGAATGCCCGGGGAACGGGTGCGGTGCGCGGTGAGGGCGAAGCCGGTGACTTCATGGGGGAAGGTGGCGGTATCCATAACGGTCAGCGCGGCTGAAGGCCCGGCATGCTCCGTGTGGCAGGCCTGGCAGGTGGAATTGGCCCCTTTGGCGAGAGTCCCGTGCAGGGTGGACGAATCGCTCAAATCCGCCTGAATTTGGGTGTGACAGACCAGGCAGCGCTCGGTCATGCGCTGTGCAGACCAAAATGGAGCGTGACACTGTGCGCAGTCATCACCGATTTCAGCATGGGCAGCGTGCAGCGCGCCAGGGCTGAACATGGCGTTGCCGTTCAGAATTTCGGCAACGAGCAGGGCTAAAACGGCCAGGAAGAAACTGACCAGGGCAAGCGGGGAGAGACAGCCAAGTTTGTTGTTCATAGATGTTGTGCAAGATATGATCTTGCGCTACTTCAAAAGGGTAGCATAATAGAGCGCGCCCAGGATGTGGGCAAAGGCAGCAGTAAAGAGCGCCATGCCAAGCGGAATGTGAACCGCGTGCCAGAGTGCCATCAGACGGCGGGCGTTGGCCAGCGCAGAGGCTTTCATCACGGCGGTCAGGCCGGGGTCTTCCAGGCCGTCCACGGTGCGCGGAATTCGGGTGTAGATGTAGCGCCCGATGAAGCCGCTGAACACGACGACGCCCGTCATGAGCAGGGTGACTCCCGCCAGGCCGCTGAACTTCCACGAGGAGTGCAGAAAGACCATAAACGGCCCCACAATGCCGGTGAAGATGTGAAATTGCAGCCAATCGGCCATGCGGCCCCAACGCGCCGAGCGCGAGCGTTTGCGCAGGCTGTAGAGGGTTTCGGTCATCACCATCAGTACAAAGCCCAAAATGCCGATGGTGTGACCGTAAAACCCGCTGGCTGCCGGGATAGATTGCGTGAAGAGCAAGACGCCGCCATAAGAGGCCGCAATCATCAGGCAGGCGAGGAAGGCGAGGAGAAGTTCTTTTCCACGAAGCATGATGGTTTTCCTGTTTACTTGCTCACGAACTCCGCCAGAATATCGGCAATCGGCGCGTGGGGGGCAAGCAGGCGCGGGCGGATGGGGGTGATGTCGGCTTGGTCGCGGATGAGTTTTTGCAGGGGCGCAGAGAATTTCTGGTCGCCCATGACAATTGCGCCGAGGATATGTTTTTCGCCGACCATCAGGCGCAGGCGGTTGACCTCGAAGCCGCTTTGGGCGATGATGGCGTGCGGCAGTTCGCGCCAGGTTTCGCTATCGCCGCGGGCGATGGCCAGCAGGTCGCCCTCGCTCGCCGTGAGAAGAGCTGGGGATGAGGGGAGAGCCACCGCGCCGATAATCGTCACCGTTAACCCGGCCAGGCGGGTGACGTTGAAGGGAATGCTTTTGACGTAGTCCGTCGGCTGACCGGCCATGTTCAGCCCGGCGATGCGGCCTTGTTCGCGCGCCGGGGTCCACAGGCTGTCGAGGACATGTTTCCCGGCGGCGGGGTCGTAGGCCTGGGCCACATCTCCAGCGGCGTAAACTCCCGGTAGGGAGGTTTCCATGCGCTCGTTGACCAGGATTCCGCGCTCGCAAGCGATTCCCGCCTCGCGCGCCAGGCCGCTTCGGGGAGCGATTCCGATGGCGTAAGCAATCAAATCGGTCGGAATCACCTTGCCATTCGAAAGGCGCGCGCCGGTTACTTTTCCGTTTTTGCCCAAAATTTCAGTCAGTTCGGTTTTGGGGTAGAGGGTCATCGCCTCGCGCCGCAGCAGGCTTTCAATCAGACGCGATTCGGTCTCGTCCAGCACGGCCGGCCAGTAGCGTTCACTGCGGAAGACGTAATGAACCTTCATTCCGCGCGCGGCCAGGCCTTCGGCCAGTTCCAGCGCGGTGATTCCGCCACCGGTGACCAGGGCCGGGCGTCCGCGCCGGGCATGAGCGAGCAGGGCACGGGCATCGGCAAGATGGTCGAGTTTGTGAACGCCGCTCAGGTTCGCGCCGGGCAGGTTGAGGGGGATGGCCTGGGCGCCGGTGGCAATCAGAAGTTTCTCGTAGGGCAGACACGCGCCGCCTTCCAATTCCACTTGCTTCTCGGCGAGCAAAATGCGCGTGGCGCGGGCGCGGTAGAAGCGCGCGTTCAGGCGGCTAAAATCGGTTTTCTGGTAGGGGAAGAGCAGGCTTTCTTCCAATTCGCCCGTCAGGTAATAGGCCAGGCCGGGGCGCGAGTAGTAACCATGCGGGTCATCGCCGATGACAGCGATTTCACCATCCGCATCCAGCGAGCGGATAGCTTCCAGCGCAGCAATGGCGGCTACCCCAGTGCCAATCAGCAAATAACGGCTCATCCACCCCGCTCCGCAAAGAGATTGGTGCGCTCAAAGGTCAGCACCCCGCGCGGGCAGCGCGCCACGCATTCGCCGCACGTCAGACAGCGGCTGTTAATCACCGGCTGCCCCAGCCAGGCATGACGACGCACGTCAATTCCGATGGGACAGTTGAAGGAGCAGATTCCGCATTGCACGCAACGCGATGAGTCAGGGGTGACTTGCCCGGCAGTGAGGGCCTGGCGGCGGGCGCGTTCGTGACGAAAGATGCCGGTGAACATAATTTTATTATATTCTCAATTTGCTTGAAAAGAATCATGACGATTGGGTGATGACATTTGCGAAAAAACGCTCCTTTCTTATGAGGAGAGGAGCGCGGATAAGGATACGGTTTAGTGGTTGCCTTTGCCGTTTCCACCAGCCCAGGCCGGGCGGCCAGTATCCTGGCGGAAGGTGTAGGTGCTGCCATCGGCCATCACGATTTGCGTGGCGGTGAACAGACCCTGGTCGCCGGGGAAGCCCGTGACGGTGACGACCTGTCCAACCTGCGGGTTGAAGCCCAGGCTGGCAACGTAGCGCTGATTGCCGAGCTGGAGGCCCATCGTCTGCCCGTCTTCGGTGGCGATGGTCAGCGTGCCGTAGGCGTAGGCCGAGACGGTGCCGCGCACGGTGCTGACGTTTGCCAGGTTGGCCTGCGCCTGAACCTGCGGCACGCTGGACTGACCTTGCGCCCCGCCCTGACCGTGACCCTGTCCCTGGCTCTGGCCGTTGCCATCCGCGCCGCTGTTGCCGTTGCCGGGGGCGTAGGTCTGCGCTTCGGCGTATTGTTCGGCGGTCATGTACTGCGGGACGTAGGCCGTGCCGGTTTGGGTCTGGTAGGCGGAGGAGAAGGCTTGCAGGTGGTTCTTTGAGCCGTTCATCAGGTTGTTATAGACCAGTTGAATATCAGCGTTGTCGGTTTGGGCCAGGCGGATTTGCAGGTCGAGGATGTCAATTTCCTCAATGGCCGCGCCCACTTTCAGCGCCTCGGCTGCCGATTGCCCCCCCTGCGCGGTCAGCGTGGCATACAGGTTCTGGAGCGAGGCATCGGCAAACGAACCGGCGGGCAGCGCGGGGGCGGTCAGACTGTAGCGGTCGAGCAGGGCTTTGACCGAGTCCATATGCATTTGTTCGCTGGCGGCGATGTTCTGAAAGGTCGGCAGGTTCCAGGCGGCGTTCAGGGCGTTATACACGTCCCGCGCCAATTTTTCTTCTTCGTACATGAAGAGCAGGCTGGCTTGTTCTTCCGCGCTCAAATCGGCGAGCGGGATGGCGGCCAGTTGCGCGGCGTGGTCTCCTGCGGCTGCCTGGCCGTTTCCGGCGTTGCCGTTGCCATTTCCGTTCCCGTTGCCGTTCCCGGCCAGCGGGGCGGTGAGTCCGCCTTGGGCCTGGACGTTGATGACGTTGTAAGCGGCGGTTCCGAGGGCTACGACCAGAGTCGCGGCCAAAATTCCAATCAAGATGTTGCGTAACATGGGTTTTTCTTCTTTTTGAGAGTGATTTTTGAAGTTTGTGTTGGATGTTCTTCATCCAACCTGCCCCCATGATAAGACTCGAATGTAAAGAGAAATTAAACTTTTCCGCAAGATTGCGCGAAATTTGTGACGTGCTGGGCTTTAACAAATCTTCACAAATTCTTTTTGTTCTGTACAAGTTCAGTTGGTAAAAAGAAGGCGTGGTGAAGCAGTTGTCCGGTTGTTTGGTTAGCCGGTTAGCAATCGAAACCCCAAAAACCGCTCAACTGCCAACCATCAACCACCAACTACCAACTACCAACCACCAACTGATAACTGGTAACTGATAACTGCTAACTGAACGGAGTCTCCCATGTCCGAAACCCCTCCCCCAACCTCTCACGCCGCGATTTTCTCAAGATTGCCTGGGGCTTCTTTGGCGGCCTGGCCGCGCTCGAAGCGGGCGGCATCCTGTTTGCCTATTTAACCTGAATTCGGGATAAGCCTTTTGAACCGTCCCGAAGGCTTTGTGCGGGCGATTTCAAGGGTCGAACCCAGCCTTCGGGACGCTTATC
>DAOUBQ010000027.1:0-1865 GCA_034432755.1 Anaerolineales bacterium | reverse complement strand
ATTAAGGACGTTGGATGTAATTTGGTTGCCCAAAATATTGTATGGATGAAGCCCCAAGTCGGTAGCGTGCTTAAGAGCGAAATTGCCCAGCTGTCACTGAGCGACTTCTTGCGTAAATCCGTTCTGCACATTATCAGTCTCACAGATCAAGAGCCGGTTTGGCTTTGAACTGGAGGGGGATTTACGCTCAGCGGTCCCGACGGGATTCGAACCCGCGATCTCGGCCTTGACAGGGCCGCATGTTAACCGCTACACCACGGGACCAGTTGCTCGTTGTGATTTCTGTTCGTCGAGCGGGCAGTAGTTTATCATGGTGTTGAAGCAGCGTCAAGGGAATTTGAGCGCATTGGGCGGCTCACCACGGCCACTCCTTGCCCTCGTAATCCACTAAGGCCAGCCTGTTTTCATCGGCGTTGTCGTTCAGCAGGATGGGCAGGGCCAGGGCGGCGGCATCTTCCGGTTCCAGGTGCGCCTGGGTTGCCTTTTCGCCGTGCATGTACGAACGTATCCAGCCGGGGTGGTAAACCCGAAAGGTGTATCCGCCCGGGCGCAAGTCGTTAAACAGGATTTTGACCCCCATGTTGAGAGCCGCTTTCGACATGCAATAACCGAACCAGCTCGTCCGCTGCGCCGCTCCAATGCTGCCTGCCTCAGAGGAGATGAAACACAAACGCTTGCGCCGGCCTGCATCCATCAGCGGCAAGAAGGTCTCCACCACGCGCAACGCCCCCAGCGTGTTGACATCGTAGAGTCTGTGCATCTCACTATAATCCTGCGGCGTGCGAATCCCGGCATAAATTGTTTCCGATTGCACGCCCGCGTTATTGATTAAAACATCCAGCGCACCAGCCCGCGCTTCGACGAAAGCGGCTGCCGCCTGAATAGATTCCATCGAACGCACATCAAGCGGCACAATCTCCAGGGTATCGGGATGCTCCTTCTGCAAAGCAGGCAATTCCGGCCAACCTGGCAGGTATTGACCGACAAAAACGCGCCATCCCAACCGAAGCAGGCCTGCGCATAATCCCAATCCCAGGCCGCGGTCGCCGCCGGTGACAAAAACGGTTTGTTCCATAAGCACTCCTTTTCTAAAAATGGTTGCCCGCGCACCAGCGCAGGGAATTGAGCAGTAATGTCTGAAAGGATGGGTGTAACCAGGATTCCAGGGTGTGGCCGGGCGTCAGCACCGCCACACGGCCCTGGCCCTCCTGCCGCCGCCAACCAGCGGGCTGTTCCCCATGCGCAGAACGCGATGTCAGGAAAATATCTACCCCAGGATCAGACATGGACATGAAATAATGTTCGTCCTGGGCCGCGAAAGCCTCGACTCCAGCGGTAAGCGGGTGGCTGTTCACTGGTTCAATATGGACCAGGCATTGTTCAGGGTGATGAACAAACACGCCGCCCAGCAGGCTGCGCAGGAGCGGAGTTTCGAGGTAGCCCGCCGTGCCAGAATGAATGGCAAGCAGGCCGTTTCCCCGCCGTACATAATCAACAAATGCGCTTTGGGTCTCGTCCGTCATCCAGGCGGTCTCGTCCGTGGAGGAAATATTGTTGGATTTGGCAAGAACGACCAGAGGATATTCCCCCATCCGCGCCGCCGACCACTGACGAGCATCTTCGAGCCAATTAAACTGGAAACCGCCTCCCTCCAGCGCGCCCAACCCCTGGCGGATAGTTTGGGCCGGGTGCCAATAATCATCGCAAAGGACAAGTGTTTTCAATCTCGCGCTACTTTTCTTCAATAGGAGTCATTATCGAAACAGAATTGACTTTAGAACAGCCCCACCACCTTGCCGGTTTCCAGGTCGAGGTCCACGTCATAGAAGACGGGGCGGGTGGGCAGACCGGGCATGGTGCGCATG
>DAOUBQ010000026.1:0-18046 GCA_034432755.1 Anaerolineales bacterium | reverse complement strand
CCAGCCGTTGTCTTTAGTGAGTGAGGCGGTGCGTGTCATGGCAATCAATGAAATGCAGGGGATTTTCTTCAGGAGGCAGGATGCTGTCAAGGGCGGCGGGGCGCGCCTGAAGTTTTTGTAAGGGGGATGCTTTGCCGTTTCACTCAGGACAGGCTCCGGCAATGAAGCAATCTCCTGTATGCCAGAAGACTGCTTCGCCTGCGTTTTCGCAGGCAACATCGAAAGTAATTATTGACATTACTTATTTTAAGTTATAAAATAAACACACTTATCCAAGACTTGCTTTCCTTCGTTACCATGCCCCATCGCTTGTCTCCCCCTCGTCACACGGTAGATTTGCGCCAGGTCAATTACCAGACCATTTTGCGCAGCCTGTATCTCAACGGGCCGATGAGCCGTCTCGAATTAAGCAGCCAGACTCAGCTCAGTCCAGGCACCATTACCAATGTCACTGCCGACATGCTGGCAGAGGGTGTGTTGATTGAGGGCGGCATTCAAGAATCCCTCGGCGGGCGGCCGCGCACGATTCTGGAAATCAACCCTGCCTATGGATACCTCATCGGCGTAGACCTGGGCGAGACGCACGTTCAACTGGAACTCTTTGATCTGACGCGCCACAAACTTGCCACCGTGCGTCAGCCCATTCTGCCCGGGGAAGGCGCACCGCAACGGTATGTGACCGTCATCGCTGAGGGCGTGGAGGCCCTGTTAGCGCAGCATCCGTTGGGTCGGCAGGCCATTTTGGGCGTTGGCGTGGGCGTGCCGGGGATTGTGGAGCATAATGGCCCGGTCAGCGTCGCTGCGCCGATGTGGGGCTGGGAATCTGTCCCCATGCTCGAAATGCTGGAAAGCGCCATCGATCTTCCCTGCTACATTGACAACGGCGCCAAAGCTATGGCGCTGGCCGAATCCTGGTTTGGTGTCGGGCGCGGCGCGCAGGATGTGATTGTCATCCTCATCGGCACCGGTATCGGTGCCGGCATCATTACCAGAGGGGCTCTCTATCGCGGTGCGACCAACAGCGCTGGCGAATGGGGGCATACCAAAATCGTGCTGGATGGCCGCCCCTGCCGCTGCGGAAGCTGCGGCTGCCTGGAAGCCTATACCGGCGCTCCCGGAATTCTGACGACCGCTCAGGAACTCAACCCGCAGTGGGTACTTCCCCAGGACCAACTGACCGCCCTCAGCAGTCTGGTTCAGGCATACAAAGACGGCAACGCGGTGGCCCGGCAAACGTTTCAGCAGGTCGCCCAAGTGCTTGGAGCGGGGATTGCCAACCTGGTCAATTTGTTCAACCCGGAGCGCATTGTCATCGGCGGCTGGGCCGGTATGTTGATAGGCGAAATCCTGCTGGAGGAAATCAGCCAGGCTGTGAATACTTACTCTCTTCCTTTGTCCACCAAAGGGCTCCATCTCGGAACGTGTTATTTTGGCCAAGACGCCATTTGCATGGGCGCAGCCTGCCTGGTGTTGGAAGAATTTCTCTCTCTTAACCAAAAATTTACCCGCAAGCAACTGGTATGATGGCCTCTTTTCCTTCTCTTTCGCTTCAGCATGGCAGGTTTTATCTTGAAGGGAAACCGCGCTTGCTCGTCACCGCGGATTATCCTTACTACCGCGACGACGCCCGCAACTGGCATAACCGCCTGGCGGCGTTGAAATCGCTTGGCGTGGCGGTAATTACCGCCTACCTCCCCTGGCGGCATCATCAGCCTGTTCCCGAAACGCCGCCCGATTTTGCCGGCCGCTCGGCCCCTAACCGCAACGTGTTGGGCTTTCTTGCCCTGTGTCAGCAACTGGAACTGCTGGTCATTCTCAAGCCCGGTCCCTTCATCCATGCCGAAGTGAATTACGGCGGACTGCCCGATTGGGTCTGCCCGCTCTTTGCGCCCATTGAACCCATCCGCGATGACGAAGACAGGGCGCGCCTGTGGAGCGGCGCGGCGCTGGACGCAGAAGGGAAGCGTCCGCAGGACTGGCCGCTGCCGGCCCCTTTCGACCCGCTCTTTCGCGCCCACGTTGAGCGCTGGATGTTGACTGTTCACCAGGAGGTGCTGAAGCCATTCAGCGCGCCGCACGGCCCCATCGTCACGCTGCAAATTGGCAACGAAGGCCTGTATTCCGATGGTCAGGCCGCCCCCTGGTCCTATGATTACAGCGCCTCGGGGCTGGAGCAGTTCCGCCGCTTCCTGCAAGCGAAATATCTCAGCCTACCGGCCCTTGAAAGTGCTTACGGAAAGACCTTCGCCGACTGGCAAGCCATCCAACCGCCGCGCCGATCGCTGTCAGCAGAGACTCCTGCCGCCCTCCTTCAGGATTGGGGCGAATTCCAGGCCTGGTACCTGGCCGAGGTATTCCGCCGCTGGGCAGAGCCGCTGCGCACCTCCCTGCCTATCCTGCTTAACCAGAACCCACCCCTGGATGCCCCCTACGGGCTGGATGCCTGGCTGACGCGCATTGAACCTGAACGCTGGGAAGGCCTGACCTACGGTTTTACCAACTGGGTGGGCGATGTTTCTGCCAACGCCTCGGCTTTCCATCGCTACACCCTGGCGGCCAAACGCTTCCCCGGCCCGAACATGGAAGAGAACTGGGGCTTTTCGCAACTCTACGATCCCGCTTACCGCGATGCCGCCACCAGTTTTTACCAGACTCTACTCGCCCTCAACAATGGCGCTACTGCTTTCAATGTTTACACCGCTGTCAGCACCGCCCACGCCGACCGCAACATTGAACTTATCCCTGGCCCGCCCTACCCCGATGCCGCGCCCATTCGCAGCGATGGCACGCTCACGCCCAAAGCCGAGACCGTGCGCTGGCTGGCGCAATTCTTTGCACACTATGGCGAAGAATTCCTGGACTGTCGTCCGTTTCAGCACGTTGCTTGGGGGCTGTACCTTCCCCATGTTCGGCTCTCGGTCTGGTCGCCGCATGATGACCCAGGTGCGCTGCAACATGGCAGATATCTGGCCGAATTCCAGCGTCAGATGCGTCATCTGCACCTGGATTACGCCCTGCTCAACCTGGAAACAGCCTCTGCCGAAGAATTGGCTGCCTATCGCTTCCTCTTGCTGCCCGGCGGTGAGCGCATGGCAGTGACAGTGCAGGTGAAACTTGCCGAATATCTCCGCCGCGGCGGAAAACTGGTCGTCCTGGAACGCATCCCCCGCCTGGATGAGAGCGGCGCGCGGTGCGAAATCTTGTGGCAGGAACGCGCCAACTTGCTCTCGTTACCTGCCGGTGGCTATAAAGCCCTGCTGGGCGCTCTTCCCCGCCCGCGCCTGCTCAGCGGTCAGGCAGATATTTGGGTACGTTCTCACCCCCAACGCGACCTGTACTTCGTCACCTTGCTCATCCCGGCGCACGGCACAACCCTGGTCGAGGCCTTACTGCCCCTCGGTGAACGCTGGCAGCGCCTTGCCCTGGTGGCGGCTGCGGCTGGCGGCGCCCTGCTGCGCATCGAAAACGGACAACTGACCGACGCACTCATCAAAGGCTGGAATGCCTACCTCGGTTCTTTTACCACGCCGCGCTGTCTCCTCGATACCCAACAAATTGCTCTCGATGCCCCCGCTGACCTGCTCTGGCTGAACGGCGAGCGCTTCTCCCTCCTGCCCGAAATGCCTGAACCCCGTGAGCAAACCCCTTGAAACCCGCCTCTTTTTCCTCCCTGTTTCTTACCCTCACCCTTGCGCTGACCTCCTGCTCCCCAGCCTTGACCATGGCCCCTTCCTCCCCCCTCCCCGCCTCCACCTCTGCGCCCGAAAGCCTGTCCTCAGGGCAGATTGAAGTCTGGGTCACGCTGGGCAACCGGCAAAAATTGCTCAGCCATGAACCGGCGCTGACTTTTACGCCCGGGCGTCCTGTTTCTGGCCCGACCATTTGGGTTGATCCTTCCACCCTCTATCAGCAGTTCGAGGGCGCCGGCGCAGCCATGACGGATTCATCCGCCTGGCTCATCATGAACCTGCCAGACGAAGCCGTTCGGCAAGTGCTCATGGCAAAACTGTTTAGCCGGCAGGGAGAGGGCATTGGCCTGAGTTACCTGCGCCTACCCATGGGCGCATCCGACTTTGCCCTCGGCGATTACACCTATGATGATCTGCCCGCCGGTCAGAGCGACCCGCAACTTAAACATTTCAGCATCGAACACGACCGCACCTACATCATCCCAGCGCTCAAACTGGCACTCACCTTCAACCCCCACCTGCGCCTGATGGCTTCTCCTTGGAGCGCCCCGGCCTGGATGAAGAAAAACGGCCGCCTGCAAGGCTCCTCGCTCAAGCCTGAATTCTTCCAGGCTTTTGCCGACTATCACGTCAAATTTATCCAGGCCTATCAAGCCGAGGGCCTGCGCATTGACGCCATCACCCCGCAAAACGAGCCTTTGTACACTACGGAAGGCTACCCGACGATGTACATGGCAGCGGAAGAGCAGAAAATCTTCGTGCGCGATTACCTTGGCCCGGGCTTGCGCGCCGCCGGCCTGGATACAAAAATCATTATCTTCGACCACAACTGGGACCTGGTAGATTACCCCCTCGAAGTTCTCTCCGATCCAGACGCGGCGGCTTACGTAAATGGAGTGGCGTTCCACTGCTACGGCGGCGATGTCTCGGCGCAGAGCCGCGTTCACGATGCGTTTCCCGAGAAAGGCATCTGGTTTACCGAGTGTTCCGGCGGCGAGTGGGCGCCCAACTTTGCCGATAACCTGAGCTGGAACGTGAAAAACCTGGTCATCGGCAACTTTCGCAACTGGGGCAAGAGCCTGTTGCTGTGGAACCTGGCGCTCGATGAACAGCACGGCCCGACCAACGGCGGCTGCCAGGATTGTCGCGGCGTGGTGACGATTGACCACAGCAGCCACCAGATCACCTATAACGAAGAGTTCTACGTCCTCGCTCACCTGACCAGATTCGTCTTGCCCGGCGCTTATCGGAGCGAATCCACCCCCGGCGGCGAGAGCGTGCCGCAAAACGTGGCTTTCCTTAACCCAGATGACACGCTGGCGCTGATTGTCCAATCGGATACGGCAGTGGACTTCAACGTTGCCTGGAACGGGCGCTTCTTCCCCTACCATTTGCCCGCCGGCGGTGTGGTGACCTTCCGCTGGCGCGTTGACTCACAGCAGCCGCATCCCACCGTCACCAGTCAGGCGCTGGCGACTCCCACGCCGCGTCCCACCTTGCCCCCGGCAGAAAAGCCCTCCCCCGGCCTGCTGCTCGATTTTGAGAACCGCCCGGCCATTTTCGCCGCTCAAAACGCTCAGGCGGCTTTTGGTTCCATTGCCCATAGCGGGCAGGCCTCTTTGCAAAGCCTCAGCCACGAAGGAAACTGGCACATCGTCGGCGCCCGCTTTGAGCGCCCGCTCGACCTGAGCGGCTTTGTGAAACTCTGCTTTTGGATCTATGACACCACCGCCGGGACAGAAGGGAACACCATCGGCATGCGCCTGAGCGATGGGCTGAGACGCCAGCAGGAGGTCTGGAGCGACCATGCCGCGGCGGGCCCCAATCCGCGCACAGCGGCTGCCTCCTGGGTGCAAATGTGCTTTCGCCTGGCAGCCTTCACGGAACTGGACCTGCACCACCTGGCTAGCCTGGAGTTTGAAACTTACTGGCCCGGTGCGGTTTACTTCGATGACGTCACTCTCGTTTCCTCCCCATAAATGATGCGTCCTTTGCGGTCTTGATAGTGGCGCAAGCCACAAGTTCAATTTCAGAAAGGAGAAGAAAAGATGAAAAAACAAAATGTTGTTCTCTGGCAACTCACCTCCCTGTTTGTTGCCCTTGTATTGCTCCTGGCGGCCTGCGGTCCCCAGAGCACCCCAACCCCTGAGCCGACCCCCGTCCCGCCCACGCCTACCCCAGAGCCGACGGCGGTGCCGGCAGCGCCCACCATCATCCAGGATTTTGAGAGCGGCGCGCAACCCTACGAAGCCAACAACGCTGCTGCTTCCATTGGTGAGGTTGCCTACAGTGGCAAGGCTTCGCTCAAGAGCGAAAGTGCGCAAGGGGAATGGCACACCGTTGGCGTGAACCTGAGCAGCGCACCAGTGGACCTGACCCCCTACAACCGCCTGTGCTTCTGGGTGTATGACACTACCTCCTTCAACAACGGCATGGCAGCCAACACCATTGGCGTGCGCCTGATTGATGCTGATGGCAAGCAGGTGGAACGCTGGACGGACAACGAGGGCGTCGGCGCCAACCCCAAAACGCGCCTGAACGAGTGGGTGCCGATGTGCCTCAATCTCATCACCTTCACCGGCATTGATCAGACCAAAGTCGAAAAGATAGAATTCACCACCTACTGGGCAGGAGTCTATTATTTCGACGACATTACTCTCCTGCCGGCGGATGCCGAAGCGCCCAAACCGGCTGCCGGCGTGGGCAACAAAGTATATGTGGTTACCCTGCAAAACTTCGAGCAGGAAGAGACTTACTATTCGGATTATCAGGCCAATGTCAGCCTCTCAACCGAGGTCTTCCATAGCGGCGCTTCCTCTCTGATGGCAACCTATGACACGGGCGAATGGCATGCCTTCGGCGCCTATCCCAACCCCAAGCCAGTGGACCTCTCTAAATTTGACAAACTGTGCTTCTGGATTTACGACACCACCGCCAACAATGACGGCAAAGCGGATAACACCGTTGGGGTGAAACTATTCGATTCCTCCGGTGCCAACCAGGAGGTCTGGACTGACCACGAACTGGCCGGGCAAAATCCCAAAACGGTGACCAACGAGTGGGTGCAGATGTGTATCAACTTGAGCGCTTACACCGATGTCAATCTGACCCAAATCGAGAAAATTCAGTTTGCGCTTTACTGGGCCGGCACTTACTACGTGGATGACATTCAGGCTTATGGCAAAGTCGAAGCCGCTTCTGAGCCGCTCGTTGCCCAGGATTTTGAGCAGGATGGCACCTACTACAGCGATTATCAGGCCGATTTGAGCCTGGTGACCGATGTGGTCCATGGCGGCAAGTCCGCGCTCAAGATGTATTACGAGAGCGGCGAATGGCATGCCTTTGGCGCTTTCCTCAACCCCAAGCCTTTCAACGCCCTGCCGTATAGCAAAGTCTGCTTCTGGATTATGGATACCACGACGAACAACGACGGCAAAGCCGACAACACCGTCGGTGTGCGGCTGATTGACGTCAACGGACACAACCCCGAAGTGTGGAGCGACAACGCTGCTGCGGGTGAAAACCCCAAGACAGTGACCAACGAGTGGGTGCAGATGTGCCTCAACCTGAGCGCCTATGAGGGTGTGGATCTCAGTCAACTGGAAAAAATCCAGTTTGCCCTCTACTGGCCCGGCACCTACTACGTGGACGACATTACTTTTGAACCGTAACCCTGCCTCAAACAGGCTCGCCGGTCACCCAAGACCGGCGAGCCTGCCGGCATGTTCTGAACCTGGTACGGAGGTCTGTATGTCTCAAAAACCTGTTCACCTCAGCCGCCGCGACTTCCTGCGCCTAGCAGCGGTCAGCGCCGGGGCGCTGGCTTTGTATTCGTGCGGCGTTCGTCCCGCTTCCGATGGCAGCCCCCCCACCGTTACGAAGAAGATTACACTCCAAACTGGCGGCTGGCCCATTGATGTCCCTTTCACCGGCGAACAGTTGACAGCCTTTCAGAAGGGCTATAACAAAGCCTTCCAGCAATGGCTCGACCTGAACCCCGCTGTGACGGTTGAGAAAATCGAATTCAACGTCTGGAGTGCCGACGCGCTGCGCACCGCCGTGGCCGGCGGCACCGCCCCCTTCCAATACCCGATCGGCGTGCTGGGCAACTGGAACGTCCCCGGAATTCAGGCATCCTACGCTGAAGGGCTATTTGCCGATATTACCGAGGCGTTCCAAAACAACCAGGTGATGGATTTGCTCGACCCGCAAGTCGCGGCTGCTCCTTCGCGCTGGCAAACCCGCGATGGCATCATCTTCGGCATTCCTTATGAAATCGTCTCCAGCGAGGGCTTCTTCTTCAACCGCGCCCATCTGGCGGAGCTCGGCATCGAAGAAATTCCGCTGACCTGGACCTGGCAAGACCTACGCGAGATGGCGCTCAAACTGACCAAAGGCGAGCGCAAAGGACTGGCGATGGCTGCCTATGTGCTGGATTGGATTCTGCCCACCTACGGCATTGACTTCGACGGACTGCTCTCCCGCTACCCCGTTCCCGGACGCGGTTTCAACTGGCGCTGGGACTTCACCACCTGGGTGGATGACATTGCTGAAGGCGTCAATCTGTGGCGTACCATGTACTTCGAGGAGAAATCCGTCTACAGCGACCCGAACTTCTGGGATTTCTCGCAAAATGGGCAACTGGCCGCCGCCTTCTATGCCGAAAAAGCCTCCATGACCCCCGGCATCCATCTTTTCTTCTCCGATATGGCCAACAAGATGAACATCAGCATCCAGCAAGCGGATGAATTCATGGGCTTTACCCGCCAGCCGCTTGGGCCGCTCGGCTATACCTATCAACTGCCCTTCTCGGTCAGTGCCTGGGCCTTCAACCCCGATTTGAAACCCGCAGAACTGGATAAAGCCGTCTCGCTCTTTGCTTACATGACCCTGGGAGAGGGCTTCAAGACCATCGCCCAGGAAATTTACCGCCAGACCGGTGACGCCAGCGAAATCGTGCGCGCCATCCGCTGGCCCTTTACTAACCGCTACTCGCACACCATCCCTGATGTTCCCGGCACGCTAGACGAGGCCACCGGCAAACGCTATTCGGCCACCATCAACACGCTCTTTGCCCAGCCCAAACCGCCCGAAGTAGGCGAATACGTCCCGGCGGAAGTCAACCGCGGCCCGGGTGACACCCCCTGGTACGATAAGCTCACCCGCTGGGCTTATTCCACCGACCCCTTCGATGTGAAGAAGGACGCCGCCGAATTGGAAAACATCCTCAACCAGCAAGCCAAAACCTTCCCATCCAGCGTCGACGAGAAAGCCTTTGCCGAGGGCATTCACCGCTACTATGGCGATATGGCTGCCTTCCTGCAAGACCACGCTCCCAAATTCTACGAAGAGCGCTTCAAGCCCTTCTATGACCTGCGGATTAAGCCCAACTTTGGCTAGGAGCCAGCCATGACCGCTGTGTCTGAGACCCCTGTGCCTTCCGCTGCCTCCCCGCTGACCGAGGCCGCATCCCGCCGCCATCTCTGGATGAACTGGCTGTTCGTCCTGCCAGCCCTGCTCTTCCAGTTCTTCTGGGGCTGGTATCCGATGGTGGTCGCTATCTTCCTCAGCCTGACCAACGCCCCCATTCGCGGCGCCATTCAATGGCGCTGGTTTGAAAATTATGCCCGCCTGGTGCAGGACCCGCTCGTGCCACTGGCCTTCCGGGTGACGCTGATTTACGGCATCCTCTCCATCGCCCTGACCTTCATCATCCCCATCCTGGTCGCCATCTTGCTGATGGAAATGCCCCCGCAAACCATGCGCCTGATGATGATTTTGTGGTACCTGCCCCTGAGTGGCATCGCCAGCACTCTCTTCTGGCAGTACATCTACAACGAAAACTTCGGTATCTTTCAGTGGGTGGCGACCGCCGTGCTCGGATTGCCTCCGCAAGCCTTTTTGAGCAGTGAGCGCTGGGTGCTCTTCTGGCTGATTGTGCCGGGCATCCTCATGTATGGTCCCGGCCTGTATTACATGACCGGCCTGCAAGGCATCCCCCAATCCTATTACGAGGCCGCCGAAATCGAAGGCGCCGGCTTCTGGCGCAAAATTTGGACCATTTCCCTGCCGCGCCTGCGCCCGATTATCTCGATGACGCTTATTTTCTCCATCATCGGCACCTTGCAGGAATTCACCTGGATCGACCTGATGACGCGCGGCGGTCCCAACGGCGCCAGCCGCACCGTGGTCATGTACATGTTCACCCTGCTCAACAATGGCCGCTATGGCGATGCCACCGCCCTGGCTGTGATGCTCTTCATCCTCATCATGGCGCTGGTGTTGGTCTTCCGAACCTTCTTCAAGTCAGACCTGGATGTCTGAAAGGGAGCGTAAGATGAGTCTCTTCCCCCGTGTTGGACGTAAACAGTGGCACATGCGCCTCTCCTGGTATACAGTTTCCGCCGTCCTGTGGCTGGGTGTGTTCCTGCACCTCGTGCCGTTTTACCTGATGATGGTCATTTCTATCACTCCGCCTGCTGAAGTAATGACCATGCCGCCCAAACTGTGGCCTTCCCAACCCACGCTCACTGCCTGGAGCCTTGTCTTTCACCTGAGCGAGATTGCCAAATCGGTGTTATCGCAGCCTTTGAGCCGTTATTTCCTCAATTCGCTCATCATGACGTTTGGAACGATGGCGCTCAGCATTCCGGTCACCTCGCTGGCGGCCTATGCGGTCAGCAAGCTCATCAAAGGACGCGCCGCGAAAAACCTGTTCATCTTCTTCATCGGAACGTTGATGCTGCCCGGCATTGTCAGCCTGATCCCCTCTTTCCTGCTGACGCGCAACTTCCCCTTCCCCTTGCCCACCGCTCCGCTCATTCCCGGCACCGACATTCCTTTCCCCACCCTGCGCATCTGGAACACCTACTGGGCAGTCATCCTCCCGGCCGGGTTCAGCGCCGGCAACTTCCTGCTCTTCAAGGGCTACTTTGATAGTATCCCCGATTCCATCATCAACGCCGCTCGTGTGGACGGTGGCTCAGAGTTCAACATCTTCCGCCGCATCATCCTGCCCATGTCTATCCCCGTCTATGCGGTGGTGGCTTACTTCGAGTTCGGTGGCGTATGGGATAGTTACCTCTGGCCGCTGGTGGTCATTCAGGATAGCAAAATTGCCCCACTCACCGTCGCCATCCGCAGCATCAGCGATGCCTTCAACTACGCCGGCACCACCAGCCCAATGACCGCCTTCGGCGCCTCGGCACAGATGAGCGAACTCTTGCGGCAGGGCCTCTCCTGGAACGCCCTGATGGTGCTTGGACTCTTACAGGCTTTGCCGGTTTTCCTCTTCTTCATCATCGCCCGCGAATACCTGCTCAAGGGCGTGCGCATTCAGGGATTGAAATGACCAGCGTTACCCTCGAAAACGTCGTCAAATACTACTACCCCGGCTTAGGAGCGGCCGAGACGAAGCCCGTACTCGGCCTGGACCACGTCAACCTGAGCATCGAAGACGGCGAAACGGTCAGCATCGTCGGACCTTCCGGTTGTGGCAAAAGTACCCTGCTCAAAGTCATTGCCGGGCTGGAATACCCCGAAGAAGGCCGCCTGCTTTACAACGGCATGGAGGTCACCCACCTCCCGCCACAAGAACGCGGCGTAGGCATGGTTTTCCAGGATTACGCCCTCTACCCCGGCAAAGAAGGCAAGGACAACCTGAGCTACTTCTTCGAGGTCCATCAACGTACCGCAGAAGAACAAGAACAGCGCATCCGCGAAACCGCTGAACTGATGGGCATTGGCTTTGAGTACCTGATGGAGCGCGAGGTCAGCACCCTCTCCGGCGGCGAAAAACAGCGCGTCGGCATCGCCCGTTGCATCGTCCGCGACCCGACCGTCTTCCTGATGGACGAACCTATCTCCAACCTGGATGCCAAACTGCGCGAGCGCACCCGCACCGAAATCAAACGTCTGCTCAAGCGCTTCCAAATCACCACCATCTACGTCACCCACGACCAGCAAGAAGCCATCTTCATGGGCGACCGAATCGCCGTCATGCGCGCCGGGCGGGTGGAACAATTCGGCACCTTCGATGACCTCTACTACTCCCCGGCCAACTTGTTTGTTGCCACCCTCATTGGCACCCCCCCCATGAGCATTCTCGTTGGGGAAAAGAACGGCAGCGCGCTACACCTGGCCGATTCTCCCCCCTTGCCGCTTCCTCCCGAACTGGCCGAACGCCTGCCCGAGGGCCGCCTGCGGCTCGGCGCCCGACCCGAAGCCTGGATCGTCAACCCCGGCCCCGGCCCCACCCTGAGCATGTCTGTCAGCCGCATCGAGCGCATCTTCACCGAACGGGCGGCCTTTGCCTATGGTCAAGTCGCCGGCGCACCGGTCAGCGTATTGCTCCCGCTCGATTCCCCCCAAGTCAATCACCTGACCCTTGCCCCCAACTGGGAGCAGGTCTGCTTCTTCGCTGCCGATTCCGAAGTCGCGCTCCACACGCCGGGCATTCCCACTCTATTTTAACGAGGTGACCTGTGGCCGCTATCACCGTTTCTCACCTGAGTAAGCATTACCCCGAAAAGAAAGCCGTGGACGACCTCTTCTTTGAGATTCAAGAAGGCGAGTTTCTCGTCCTGGTGGGACCTTCTGGCTGTGGCAAAACAACCACCCTGCGTCTACTGGCTGGACTGGAAGAAGCCACCTCCGGCGACATTTTCTTTGGCAGCCGCCGCGTTAACGACATCCGCCCGCGCGACCGCAATGTAGCCATGGTCTTTCAGGATTATGCCGTCTTCCCTCACCTGACCGTGTATGAGAACATCGCCTATGGCCTGCGGGCACGCCGTGCCTCTGCTGAAATCATCAAAGAACGTGTGCCGAAAGCCGCCGCCCTCTTCCGCATTGACCATTTGCTCCAGCGCAAGCCCCGTCAGTTGAGCGGCGGCGAGCGTCAGCGCGTGGCGCTGGCCCGCGCCATGGTGCGCGACGCCGACCTCTACCTCTACGACGAACCGCTTGCCAACCTCGATGCTCAATTGCGTCACCAGGCACGCGAAGACATCCTGACCCTGCATCACGAGAAGGGTAAACCCAGCGTGTACGTGACCCATGACCAGTCTGAAGCCATGTCCATGGGCGACCGTATCGCGGTCATGCGCGCTGGTAAAATCGAACAAATCGGCACCGGTGCCGAACTGTATGAGCATCCGCATAATCTTTTCGTTGCCTACTTCATCGGCACGCCGAGCATCAACTTGTTCGAGATCACCCTGGTTGCCCAGCAGGACAGCCTGTGGGCGTCCAATGCTGCCTTCTCGCTGCGTGTGCCGCCCGCCCTCAACCAGCGGCTGAAAGCCTACATCGGCAAGTCGCTCAAAATGGGCATTCGCCCCGAGGATTTGCACATGCCGCGCCTGGCGCCTTTCCCAGTGACCGAAGAAAACCAGATAAAAGGCGTGGTGAACGTCATTGAACCCTCCTCCAGCGGCTGTGCGGTCTATCTCAGCACGCTGGAAGAAAGCGCTCAGGATTTCACCGCCACCTTCCGCACCCGCCTACCCGCCCAATACATCGGCAAAGAAATTCCGCTGGCCGTTCATCTGGAGAAAGCACACTTTTTTGACGCTGAAACCGAACTCGCCCTGTAGCCCAGGCGCCTGCCCCCGTCAGGGGATTTGAACCTGTTATTGACAGCCGCGAAAGGCTGTCCGACATCCGAGAAACTATGCCCTTCTTTGACGATTCCGGCCCCCGCCCTGAAGAGGAACACAGCCCACTCTGGCGCTCCTTTGCCCTGGTCAAAGACCAGTTGGAGCGGCTGATTCTGCTCAACCTGATCTGGGCCGCGCAGGGCCTGCCGCTTTTATTGGCATTTGCCGTTGAACAAATTGCGACCCCGCTGCGCTTTGTCCTCGTTCTTTATACCGCCCTGGCGCTTCCTCCGGCTACGGCCACCCTCTTCGCCGCCCTTGCCGACCTAAGCGCAGGGGCGACTCTCGATGGCGAAATGCTCTGGCAGCACCTCAGAGCGCAATTCCGCCCGGCTTTTTTGAAACTCCTGCCGCTGTTCAGCCTGTTCTACTGGCTGGCACTGCTGGCAGGGCTGAGCGCGGCGCGCGGCTGGCTCCTCGTGGATGTTCTCGCCCGGCTGGGTTTTCTGCTCCTGCTGGTCCTTGCCATGACCTGGGGACCTTTGCTGGTTTATCGTCCTGAACTCTCTGCCTGGGGCATCTTTCGCCAATCCCTGCGCCACTTCTGGCGTTTTCCTGCCCCAACCCTGGGCATGGGGCTGGCCTCCTTGCTGGCGCTGCTGCTGGGACTGGTCTCTGTTGCCGGCTGGCTGTTGATTGTGCCGGTGCTGATTGCCCTCTTTCAGGTGCAACTCTACCTTGCTACCAGGTGATATATTCCACACGAAAGGATGGAACTCATGGGTGCATTGGAAGTCCGCGCTCTCACCAAACGCTTTGGCAGCCACACCGTGCTGGATGACATCTCTTTTTCGGTTGCCGAAGGCGAATTTTTCGTTCTCGTCGGGCCCTCCGGCGGTGGAAAAAGCACCATCTTGAAGATTATCGCCGGCATTGAGACACCCGATTCAGGGCGCATCCTGCTCAACGGCCGCGACCTGACCGATTTGCCGCCGCGCCTCCGCAACGTGGGCATGGTCTTTCAGGACTATGGGCTTTACCCGCACATGAACGTCTTTGAAAACATTGCCTACGGCCTGGAAGCCCGCGGCGTTCCCAAAGACGAAGTCAGCCGCCGCGTACAGCAGGCTGCGGCCAGGCTCGACCTGACCCCCCTGATCGAACGCGTGGTGGTGGACCTTTCGGGTGGAGAGCAGCAGCGCGTCGCTCTGGCACGCGCCCTGGCGAAAGACGCCGACCTTTACCTCTTCGACGAGCCACTTTCTAACCTGGACCCCAAACTGCGCGCCCAGGCCCGCCGTGATATTCTCATGGTTCACCGTGCCAAAGGCCGCCCCTCGGTGTATGTCACCCACGACCAGGCCGAAGCACTGGCGCTGGCTGACCACATTGCGGTCATTGCCAATGGCCGCCTGCAACAGGTCGGCAGCCCAAGCGACCTGCTCACCCGTCCGGCAAACGTATTCGTCGCCGGATTTATCGGCTCGCCTGCTATGAACCTGTTGCGCGGGCGCCTGAGCGCCGGCCCCCATGGCTATTTAGTGATTGTCATGCCCAACTTCATTATCCACCTTCCAGAAGCGTGGAAAGCAGTCCTTCAGGCTTACCCCAAAGAGCAAATCATCCTCGGTATTCCGCCAACAGCGTTCTTCTTACCCGATTCCCCCGCCCCCGAAGGCAGCCTGCTCTGTCCGGTGTCACTTGAAGTGGACTTTGTCGAGGCACTGGCCAGCGAAGTGATGGTCGCCTTCAAACTGGAGACAGACCTGTTCGTCAATGCCTTGCTTGCCAATGCTGATGAAAGCCTCTTTGAAAGCGGCGTCCGCCTGACAATGAACGTGGATGCCAGCCAGGTCTGCCTTTTTGACCCGCAAAGCGAACAGGCGCTGGGGCATCCAGAATGAAGCAAAATCTTTTCTCTGCCAGCACTGACCTCCCCGAAGGCTGGACTCTGGTCTGGCATGATGAATTTTACGGTCCAGCGGGGCTTCAGCCCGATGCCGCGCGCTGGCAATTCGACCTGGGCAGCCACGTTTGGGGAAACCAAGAATGGCAGTGCAACACCAAGGTTTATGCCCTCGAGTGAAAAGCCGAAGAAATTCGCTGGTTTATGGATCGTTCCCTGTACGGTACGCTGCGCAAAAAGCAGTTCCCACCCGAATACCGCTGGGTCTTCAATAAGCCCTTTTTCCTGCTGTTGAACCTGGCTGTGGGTGGAGATTGGCCCGGCTATCCCGATAACACCACCATTTTTCCGCAGGAAATGCGGATGGACTATGTGCGGGTATATCAACGCACTTCATTCCAACCCTGGAGGCAGTGATCTCTGTGTTTGTGAGTGATGTCCTCGTTCTCGGCGATTACTTCCTGGATATTATCATCACCGGTCTACCGGAGGTACCGCGCCTGGGCGCTGACTTGTTTGGCCAGGCGCTGGAGGTGGCACCGGGCGGAGCGTACAACCTAGTGCTTGCCTTGCATCGTTTGGAAGTTCAGGTTCGCTGGGCGGCGCGGCTGGGAAATGACCTCTTCAGCCGTTTCGTATTGGAAGAAGCGCAGCGCGAAGGGCTGGATACAAGCCTGTTTGAATTTCTGGACGCGCCTTACCGTAGCCTGAGCCTCTCCTTCTCTTTTGCGCAAGACCGTGGCTTCATCAGTTATATAGACCCGGCCCCGCCCGGCACACCGCTGGAAGAATTCATTCGCCGCGCCCGGCCGCGCTGGGTGGTCAACCTGCCTTTTGATGGCTCAGAAGAAGCCCGTCGGCTCATTCATCTGGTACATGCAGCGGGCGGCAACGTATATACCGATTGCCAATACATCACCCAAACTCTGGATGAACCCGGTCTGACCGAAACGCTGGCGTTGACGGATGTCTTTGCCCCCAACGAAAGTGAAGCCCGACAACTGACCGGCGCGCCCGATGCCTTCAGCGCGGCTGAAATTCTGGCGCGCTACTGCCCGCTGGTGGTCATCAAACGCGGCGGGGAGGGGGCGTTCGCGCGCTCAGGTCAACAGGTCTGGCAGTCTCCGCCCCTCTCGCTGCCAGTGGTGGATACCACCGGGGCCGGCGATTGCTTCAACGCCGGCTTTCTCTTTGGTCTGTTGCGCGGCGAAACGATAGAGACCTGTCTGCGCTATGGCAACATCTGCGGCGGACTCTCGGTCACCCAGCGCGGGGGTGCGCGGGCTGCGCCCACCCTGGCGCAACTCAAACAATACCTTTCGGAGGCAACATAATGAAACTGACATTGATTGGCGGCGGAGGGGTGCGTTCTCCGCTCGTCGTTATGACCGTCTTACGCTGGCAGAAGCGGCTGAGCGTGAGCGAACTCTGTCTGATGGATGTAAACGCCCGCAAACTGGAGATTTTCGCCGCTCTGGCACGTGTTTTGATGGACCGTGCCGGGCATCCCTTCCGCCTGAGCCACACCACCGACCCGCGCCAGGCCTTACAGGGCGCCCATTACGTCATCACCGCCATCCGCCCTGGCTTTGAGCATGGCCGCGTGCTGGATGAGCGCATTGCGCTGAAATACGGCGTGCTGGGCCAGGAGACGACCGGTCCCGGCGGCTTTGCCATGGCGCTGCGCAGCATTCCAGCGGTGTTGGACTATGCCCGCCTGATGCAGGAAATCTGTCCGCAAGCCTGGCTATTCAACTTCACCAATCCGGCAGGGCTGGTCGCGCAGGCATTACACCAGAGCGGTTTTCAGCGCGCCATCGGCATTTGCGATGCGGCCAATGCCCCGCAGCATGCGCTTGCTCACTGGTATCGCCTTCCCATTCCCGAAGTGCGCGCTGAAGTGTATGGACTGAACCATCTCTCCTTCTGTCGTCACGCCTGGCATGGGGAACAGGAACTGATGCAGCCTGCCTTGAACGATGAAAACTTCTTGCGAGAGAACCAGGGCATTTTTGAACCGGAACTGGTGCGCCTGCAGGGGGCTTTCCTGAACGAATACCTGTACTATTACTATTACGCCGAGCGAGCTGTCCAGGCAATTCAATCCGAACGCTGGACGCGCGGCGAGGAAATTGAGATGCTCAACGCCCGTCTGCTGGAACAACTGGAACAGGTGGATATAGAACGCCAACCCGAGCGCGCCCTGCGCATCTTCTTCGGCTACGACGGGCGGCGCGGCGCAACCTACATGCACTACGCTCACGGCGATTCCGCCGCCCCTGAAATCCCCGAAACCTTTGATGGCGACATCCCTGAAGAAGCGGGGGAGGGCTATGCCGGGGTGGCGTTCAGCGCCATCGAAGCCCTGGAACAAAATCGCCCGGCCTGGGTGGGGCTGAACGTCCCGAATGGAGAGGCACTTCCCGCCCTGGCTGCCGACGATGTAGTCGAGGTCACCTGCCGCGTGGATGGCAGCGGAATCCACCCGCTGCCAGTTGCTCAAATCCCCGAAAAACATCTGGCGCTGATTAGAGCCGTGAAACGCTACGAGCGGCTGACCGTGCAGGCCGTGCAAGAACGTTCACGGGAACTGGCCATCGAGGCGCTCATGGCGCACCCGCTCGTCCTCTCCTATTCTCGCGCCCGTCCGTTGGTGGAAGAATACCTGGCAGCACATCGAGAACATGTGGGCGAGTGGAAGTGAGCCCGCTGCCACCAGGACTTGGGCTGCGCCGCGGGCTCGTAACTCGTCCGCTCCCCGGCGCGGTAGGACTGATAGGCTTGCTGCGTCTCCCATTGACGGTAGCGCTCCTGCCGTGCCTGGTACTCCGCCGATTGTTTATACTGCGCCA
>DAOUBQ010000025.1:0-22282 GCA_034432755.1 Anaerolineales bacterium | reverse complement strand
CGGCGACCGCCAGAGATGGTGGTCGCCGTTTTGGATTACCGCCAGGGATATAGGCGAAATAGTATTTCGCCCCACTTTTTGGACAGCCCCTTCACTTTGTTGATTGATGGATGGCGCCTGGGTATGTGCCAATCACCAAATCGCTAAATCATCCAATTACTCCACTGTCACGCTCTTTGCCAGGTTGCGCGGCTGGTCAACGTCCAGGCCCCGGATGGTGGCGATGTGATAGGCCAGCAGTTGCAGTGGCAGCACCGTCACCACCGGGCTGAGCAGCCAGGGGGCTTCGGGAATCCACAGCACATAATCGGCCATGCCTTTGACCAACTCGTCGCCGTCAGTGGCGACCGCAATCACAGTCCCGTTGCGGGCTTTAGCCTGCTGAATCTGGCTAATCATCTTTTCGTGCCAGGGGTCTTTGGGCGCAATGCAGACGACCGGCATATGTTCGTCAATGAGCGCAATGGGGCCGTGTTTCATCTCGCCCGCTGGGTAGCCTTCGGCGTGGATGTAAGAAATTTCTTTCAATTTGAGCGCGCCTTCGTAGGCAATCGGCATGTTGATGCCGCGCCCCAGGTACAGGCAGTCGCGGATGTCTTTGAGCGCGTGCGCGGCTTTTTCAACCTGCGGCTCGCGCTCCAGCGTGCGTCCCACTAGGTCTGGGATCAGGCGCAAATCAGCCACCAACGCGCGGCGGGCGTGGTCGTCTATCGTACCGCGCAAATCGGCCAACAGGATTGCCAGCATATATTGGTCTACTAGCGGGGCGGTGAAGGCTTTGGTTGAGGCCACCCCAATTTCTGGCCCGGTCTGCATTGAAATCGCGCCGTCGGCAATGCGCATGGCCTGCGAGCCGACCGCGTTGACGATGCTCCACAGAATCGCGCCTTTTTTGCGGCCTTCCTCCATGGCGGCCAGGGTGTCGGCGGTCTCGCCCGATTGCGAAATTGCCAGCACGACCGTGTTTTCGTCAATAATTGGGTCGCTGTAGCGGAACTCGGAGCCAATGACCACTTCGGTTGGGATGCGGGCAATTTTTTCGATGAGCGTTTTGCCAACCATGCCGGCATAAGCTGCCGTTCCGCAGGCGGTGATATAAATTTTCTGGATGCGCCTGGCCGTTTCGGCGGTCAGGTTCAATTCCGGCAGGCGGATTTTCCCAGCGGCAAAGTCCACCCGCCCGGCCAGGGTGTCGGTCAGCGCGCGCACCTGCTCGTGGATTTCCTTTTGCATGAAGTGGCGATATTCGCCCTTTTCGGCGGCCACCGGGTCGAAGGAAATGCTGTGAATTTGGGGGATGACTGGACTCCCGTCAATGGTCTGGAGATTGATTCCGTCTCGCGTCACGATTGCCATCTGGCGCGATTCCAGGAACATCACCCGGCGGGTGTGTTCCAATATGGCAGGGATGTCTGAAGCGAGGAAGTTTTCCCCCTCCCCCAGGCCGATGACCACGCCCCCGGCATTGCCGAGTCGGGCGCAGATAATTTTATCGGGTTCATCGGCGCTGATGAGCAGGATGACACTGGCACCCTGGACCTGCTTGAAGGTTGCCCGCGCCGCTTCGGTGAAGCTCAATCCTGTGGATTGATACCGCTCCACCAGGTGAACGATGGTTTCAGTATCGGTGTCCGATTGAAAGGTGACCCCCTCGGCGGTCATCTCGTCCTTCAATTCCAGGTAATTTTCGACAATGCCGTTATGGACGACGACTACCCTTCCGGTGCTGCCGAGGTGGGGGTGCGCGTTGCGGGCGCTGGGTGCGCCGTGCGTGGCCCAGCGGGTGTGACCAATGCCTGGCGTGCCGCTGATGGGCTGCTGACTGACCAGATCGGTCAGTTTGGAAAGTTTGCCTGCGTCACGGCGCATTTCGATGCCACCGTTTTGGACAACAGCCACGCCAGCCGAGTCATAGCCGCGATATTCCAGCCGTTTCAGGCCATTGAGAATAATCGGCGTCGCATCGCGCGGGCCGATATAGCCAACGATTCCACACATTGTTTGTTCCTCCAGGTTTTTGGTAAGGCGAGATATTATCTCGCCCCACAGGGGTAGATGTCCTTGCCAGTCTCCATGCTTTTTGTCTGTGCCGTTGCCGGCCAGCCTTGTGCTGGAGTTTGATACTGGAGGGAAAGAGTTTCGGGGTCTGGCTCCCCGGAGGGCTTCCGCTGAACATTCGATTTTCCTGTCAGCCGAGGGTCGAGTAGGATGAAATCCGTATCAAGCCCTTTTACCGATTGACAGTTAACTCCATCTCGCGATGGAGAACCCTCGTCCTCGTCATCCTGTCATCTGCTTGTCGTTACTGGCCACAACGTTCGCATCGAGTGTGAAAATGTTTGCAACCAGGTATTTTAGGCTGCGGAATGAATTCCGCGTTATATATTTCAGGATCATGCGCTGTCTTTCCCCAAGACAAAAATTTTTTCTGGTTTACCTCCTGTTTTAGAATTTGGCCTATTATACAACAAAAAAGCAGCGGGATAAAATTTATCCTGCTGCTTTTTGATGGTGCTTTTAGACTGTTGCCGTGTCAGCCGATTGTGTCGGGGGTGAAGGTTGGCGTGCGTGTGCGCGTGGGCGAGGGAGTGGGCGTTCGAGTTGGAGGATTCGGTGTAAAGGTGGGCGTTTTGGTGCGTGTCGGCGTAACGGATGCGGTGGGTGTGCGTGTGATAGTTGGGGTGCTGGTGCGGGTTGGCGTTTTGGTGCGGGTCGGGGTGTTGGAAGGCGTGCGTGTGATGGTGGGCGTGTTGGTGCGGGTTGGGGTGAGGGTAATGGTGGGCGTGCGTGTGATGGTGGGCGTGCGTGTGATGGTGGGTGTGCGTGTGATGGTGGGTGTGTTGGAGGGCGTCAACGAGGTGGTAGGTGTACGTGAGATGGTGGGTGTGCGCGTGATGGTGGGTGTGCGCGTGATGGTGCGGGTGGGCGTGTTGGTGCGGGTGGGCGTGTTGGTGCGGGTGGGCGTCTTGGTGCGGGTGGCAATTGGCTGGTAGGTCAGGGTGCAGTTGTTGCTGAATCCCAGGGTCAGCCCAAACATGGCCGGGTCTACATTGGCCCAGTTTGCGTCGCTGTTTTGGAACTGGATTCTCCAGGTCGTTGAGCCATTGACGGCTAGCAGGTTGTTTGGCAATTCGGCGCTCGTCCAGGTGTAGGGGGATGTGCAGCATTTGCCGCTGGTGTTAATGTTATACTTGCCGCCAGCGCCAAAGTTCCACTGACGAATACGTTGAGTGGAGTTGATGCTCAGGTAATAGTTCCAGGTGAAGTTAATTGAAGTAAGGATAGTTTCTTGCCCGGTGCTATTGAATACGGGAATATTCAGACGCGGGCGCCCGCTGGTGGTGTCCCTCGTCCATTGGCCGATGGACATTAAGGAGCAATTGGGTGTAGGTGTAATGGTGGGTGTGCTGGTATTGGTGGCGGTGGGGCTGGCAGTAGGTGTGGGGGTGGGCAGGATGTAGAAGGTTTTTGAAACAATCTCTGAAGTGCGCCCGTCTAAACCCAAGGCCCTGGCATAGATGGTGTACAGGCCAGGGGCAAGCGAGTAGAAGGATGCTCCTGTGCCGGCCTCGAACGTTTGGCAGGGACCGTCGCCGCCAAACGCGCAATAGCGTTTGACTCCTTCGTTTTTACTCGGAATGGTGGATGGCCCAACGAACCAGAAGGAGATGCGTTGAATGCCGTCACCATTGTTGGTGCCGTAGGGCGGGTTGTAGGCAGTGGCTTCAAATTGGGTAAAAGAGTTATCGGCAATCACGTTGCCAGAGACCGCCGGATTGACAATTTCGATGACAATCGGCAATGGGGTGTTGGTCACCGTGGGCGTCATGGTGACGGTGGATGTGGCGGTGGGGGTAGGGGTGTTGCTGGGGGTCAACGATGGCACAAACGCCGCAGGCGGCAGCGAGAGTTGGCGCGTGATGCGGAAGGACTCGACGACTGCCTGGCGTTCGGCGGTCAGATGGAAATAAGGCCAGGTGAAGCTAATAAAAGGTGTTAGAAAGGGGTGATTGTAGTCGGCCATGACGAAGACGTAGTTGTTCTGCCCGCCGGGGTCTTCTGTTGGTACACCGTTGAGTTCGCAGTGTGCATAACCGTCGTCATGGTCGTTGGGGTCAAAAGGCGGAGTTACTACGCGGCCTTGAATGGGTGAAACTTTGAGATAATCTCCTACGCCATTGCCATCTCTATCACGGGCTGAACAGATGGTCACTTTCAAGTAGCCGCGCTGACTTTTATCAGCGCTGTTATCCTGAAAAATAATGAAGTCGTTGGCATAGAATACATCTCGAATGGAGGGGAGGCGGGCCGAGTCAATTTCGTCGTACTCGCTGGGGCCTTTGCAAGGAATGCCGTTGCCATCTAAATCGGTGGTGCAGTAAGTTGGGTTGTACTGATATGTGGAGGCATAGCGCACGGCCTGACGGGTCATGTGTTGCAGGTTGAGCCAACCACCTAAAAGCAACGCAAAATCAATAATCCCGAAAATAATCATCAGAAAGATGGGAAAGGTAACCGCAAACTCCACTGCAGCTTGTGAACTGTGCCGCTTGGTGAAGATGCGCATGGGTGGAGACAAGGATATATTTTGATTCATAAGGCACTCTTCCTGTGATTATCGGGTATTCTTGTGCGCCTGTATACCTGTTTACTTGGTTAATTTGGTTGTGAGTTTGTTGTAAATATCCAAAAAGACACGTTCCAATTGGTCAGGGTCATCGCCAATGTCATAAAATGTGCCGGCAAAGTTTGAGGCGCCCGGCTTGCTGTCGTAGGTTTCTATTTTCTTCGCGGCGCCAACCGCCAGGTAGCCCATCAATTCCTGGCCTGTGGAGCAAGATGGGACGGGTGCTGGGATGTTAAATGGGTTTGCCATATTATATGTGGTACTGGCCGGTATACAAGAGGAACTGGCCGGGCCGCTGCCGTCGTCTCGCTTATATAAGTCATCACCAAACCCAATGGTGAAGGTGAAAACTGAGTTTTCTGCGACGATATCGGCTACATAGCGTGCAAAATCGTCTGGGTCATATTTAGGGTCACCCTTGGGGTTGCGCAGGTAGGGGTTTTTATCGCGGCAGTTGGGAGAACGCCCCCAAGTGTAAGGAGGACAAATGGGGCCGCTTTCATCGTAGCCGGCATTGGCGCGTCCATCGGAGACCACGATGATGACCCAAACTGCTTCTTTGCGTAAGGTTGGGATAAAGGGGGCGGTGGCGTTGTAAGGCCCCATATCTCCTTGCAGTGAGCCGAGCGCAAGCGAAAGCGCGCCGCCAACGTTAGTGAGCGTGCATCGAGAAATATCCAGCGCGCTGCCATCTTGGTTCGGGATGTTTGTGTTGGGGCAATTGACGCCATAATACGATTGGTTGTCGGCATAATACATGCTGCATGGGTCGCGGCTTGGGTCATTGGGGTGTTTAGGGGCAAAAAGCGGGTCCCAGTAAGATGGATGACCAGGGAAAATCTCTTCGCTTGTATACGGGTCAATTTTGGCGCTTTTATCAGCCGTGGTCCAGGGGCATTTTCCCGAACCTTCGTAGACTTTCAGGTTTTTGATAGCATCTATGACGGTTTGCTGGGCTACTTCGGGGTTGGAAGGGACATTTCCGTAGAGTGGGATTCCGGGGTAGGTCACGCTTCCGACCGTTTCGCCAATGTGTGGCATTTTGTTGAACGCCACAACGCCTACCCGGTCGAACTCAAAGTTCATACGGTTGACAAAGTTAATAGAGGCCCATTTGAGCGATTCAAAGGGGTGGCATTCACCGGGCAGGCCGTCGGGCCCGGCGGTATAAGGTCGGTCATACGAGGGTGTGGCGTTGCTAAGACCAAGTGGGTCCATGGCATTGCAAATCAATGGGTCAGCAACGTTTAAGCCGGTTCCTTCGCCGCGGGGCGCATCATAGGCCATGGTCGGTGAGTTGTCCAGCACAAGCATCACATCGAGCGAAGCGGCTTCTGATAAGGCTTTGACTTCGATGGGGGCGGTTTTAATGCCGACAACAGACAGGAAGTAGAGTGGTACGTTTTGTCTGACCACCACTCTCACCAACTTGCGGAGTGGAACGGTGCAAAGTTCAGGGTCTCCAGGTTGGCTTTTGCATGTATCCACCTGAATCAGCGTGGTATTAGTATTGTTTACGCCGTTTAAGTTGAGCAATTGACGGGCGGCTGCACGCATTTCGGAAATTGCGTAATTGCGCTTAAACTCGCCGGTTGCTGCCAGAGCGGCTGCATCTACGGCCCGGTTGAGGCGTGAGTAAGCGACGAATACTAGCCCCAAATCAATTGCCAGGCCAATAACGGCCACCAGACCAATGAAAATTAAACCCATAATGACCAGAATTTGGCCTTTTGCTCGTTGATTGAGGAAGATTTTCAGGCTTTTTTTCATGGCGTAACCTTTAAGGGCGAGGGGTTGGGGTTGGTTCAGCCGCCGTAAGCGGCATGATGGCAAAAACACGAAACGGAATTAGTCCGCCAGCATTCTCAAAGGGGTCCATCCAGGGCAGGTTTAATAACTGGTGGTAGCTGTAAAAAATTTCGATGACCACCAGCCCGGTGTTCGGCGCTCCTGGGTCCAGGCGGGCGCCAATTTGGGCCGGCGTAAATTGAGTGGTTCGGTTGCCATATACGCTTACATTGTATAAACGGACGGGTGTTTGGCCGGCGCGCACGCTGTAGACGCCAATCACAATGTCGTCGCAAGGGTCTGTGGTTGGGCTTGCGCAGATCGTATTCAGTTCCAATGGCACGAGCGCGTTTTTGACAATTTTTGGAACACCGAAATCGGGGTTAAAAAAGAGCGAAGGGTTCACAATCGGGTCGGCCACCGCTGCTTCGCGCGCTCCGGTGCGGGCAGCATCTTGCACACTGATGTAAGTGTTCAATAGCACGCCAAACTCTACCATGGCAGTTAACAAGAGCAAGAGGATAGAGATAACCAGCGTGAGTTCTACTGCACTCTGGGCCTTATTTTTCGCACCCGATTTTGTGATTTGCTTCCAAACAATCATTTTATTACTCCAAAATCGCAACATCGTAACAATGAATGACTTCACTGAAAAAATCTTTTCTTACCACGAAGGATACAATTGAGCAATTAACAATTCAGCGAGCAATCGCATAGTGCGAGATTTATCTCGCCTTTGGCGCAGGCATCCAAGATATGGGGAGCGGCATGTATCCCCATGCGGGGACGATGTATCGTGGTACCAAACCCTATCTCTGGATTGCTAGAATAATTTGGAAAAGTGCAATCCCTCGCATTTTCAAGCGACATGAATGTCGCGCTACCGAAAAACTGCGTAAGATGAGTTAATTATTCGGAGTTCCTTTGTGACGTTTGTGCTCATGGGCCTTTTTGCCGTGGACTCATGAATTCATTCCGCAACACGAGGACGATTAGTTATCTCAGGTTATCTAATTAAACATAACCTTGAATCAGGCAACGGGCAATTTTCGCCTTCTTTCAGTTTACATGGTTCACCTTGCTTAACAATCCTACCTCGGTACTAATGCGTTACCTGCCTGACAGAACTGTTAATACTTGTGGCGTGTAGAGGATGAGGAACGCGCCAAAAATCAGGTAGGGGCCATACGCGGTGAAGACGGTCATCGTCTGGTAGCGTTTGGTCAGGACCAGCACGAGGATGAGCAGCAGGCTGACCAGCCCGCCTGCCAGTACGCCAAACAGTAAGCCGAACATGATGCGCGGCCAACCGAGCAGCAGTCCCAGCACGGTGGCGAGATACACATCACCCAGGCCGAGGGCTTCCTCGCCGTCATCCAGGCCGCGTTTACGGGCGCGATAACGGGCAAACAGGATTCCAAGCAGATAGAACAGCCCCATGACACCCAAGCCGCCCAAGCCGCCAATCAGGGTGCTGACCAGGCCGTGCAGGAATGTGCCAATTCCCAATCCAATGACGACCCCGGTTAAAACGGTGGTCATCATGATATAGCGATGCTCGAAGTCTATAATAACCACGATGGCGAAGTAAACCAGGACCAGCATTCCCAGCCAGTAGCCTAACCGGGCAGGCGGCGAAAGCCACAGCCAGCCCGAAAGGACGATTCCCATCGCCAGAGTCAGGAAGGTCCGCCACGAGCGGCGCTTTTTACAGTGCGGGCAGGCGGCGAATGTGAGATAATTCGGCCAGGTCAATTCCTGTTTGCAATGCTGGCAGATGGGGTGCCCTGGGCGTTCCCCGTGCGGCAAGGTATCGGCCAGGTAGTTGACCAGTGTGGCAGCCAAAAATCCGATAATTCCGGCAAAAATTAAATCCATACTTAAAATTATACCAACTCTTGGCTTAATCCCATTGCGCCTAGTCAGAATTCTGCTTGGCGAAAGGGCATTCTCGGCTTACAA
The DNA here is from genome assembly GCA_034432755.1 of Anaerolineales bacterium. GTDB lineage: Bacteria > Chloroflexota > Anaerolineae > Anaerolineales > Villigracilaceae > UBA5195. The sequence continues at coordinate 13,905 of DAOUBQ010000025.1, read as the reverse complement.
TCACGTTACAAATCAGTAGAATTGGTGAACAATGGAAAAATTCATTATCGAAGGAGGGGTTTCCCTCAACGGGGAAATTACACCCGCCGGGAACAAAAACGCTGCCCTGCCACTGCTGGCAGCCTGTTTGCTGACCGAAGAGCCGGTGACACTCTATAACGTTCCACAAATCCGCGATGTGAACGACATGCGCCGGATGTTGGAGAGCCTGGGCGTGGAGATTTCTGACCTGGGAAACCGCACCTGGCGCGTGACCGCTCAAAATGTGCGCCCCGCCGACCTGGACCCCGACCTCTCGCGCCGCATCCGTGCTTCGATTTTGCTGGCCGGGCCGATGACCGCCCGCGCCGGAGGGGTCAAACTGCCCCCGCCCGGCGGCGACGTGATTGGCCGCCGCCGCGTTGACACCCACATTTGGGCGCTGCGTCACATGGGCGCGGAGGTGACTTACGACCGGACGTTCGAGTTCAAGGCTGACCGGTTGAAAGGGGCCGACATCTTACTTGATGAAGCCTCGGTCACCGGCACCGAAAACGCCGTCATGGCCGCTTCGCTCGCCAAAGGGACGGTCATTTTGCGCAATGCCGCTTCTGAGCCGCATGTGCAGGAATTGTGTCATCTGCTGAATGCGATGGGCGCGAAAATTGAGGGAATCGGCTCGAACACGCTTCACATCGAGGGCGTTGACCGGCTGCATGGCGCAGAATTCACCATCGGCGCGGACTATCTCGAAGTGGTCAGTTTCATCGGCGCGGCGGTGATGACTCGGGGCAGCATTCGCATTCGCAACGCCGGGCCGCAGTACCTGGACATGATTCGGATTGTGTTCAACCGCCTGGGTGTGGATTGGGTCGTCGAGGGAGCAGACCTCCTCGTGCCAGCCGAACAGCGCCTGGAAGTGGAACCCGACCTGGGCAACGCCATCCCCGAAATTAAGACCAACATCTGGCCGGCTTTCCCCACCGATTTGATGAGCATCGCCATCGCTGTGGCGACCCAATCGCGGGGCAGTGTCTTATTCCACGATTGGATGTACCCCAGCCGGATGTTTTTCACCGATAAACTGGTCAGCATGGGCGCGCAAATCGTGTTATGCGACCCGCACCGCTGCATTGTTACCGGCCCGGCCAGGTTGTATGGCGAAAAAGTGGAAAGCCCCGATATTCGCGCCGGAATGACGCTCGTCCTGGCTGCCCTGGCCGCCCAGGGGACTTCGGTCATCCGCAATGTCGGTCAAATTGACCGGGGCTATGAAGCAGTGGATGCCAAATTGCGCTCGCTCGGCGCAAAAATTGAACGGCAGAAGGAACAGTAGCCACTCTTGTTCGTGCTGCAACGGAACTGTGGCGCAACCCACACCTGGAGTTTTCATGAAATCAGACCTCGACGCCTTGATGCAACAACGTAATTTCGACGCCATGCTCGTCTTTGGCGCAGCAGAAAACAACCCTCCCATGACCTATCTGGTCGGCGGGGGACATGTGAGCGGCGCGACGCTCATCAGAAAACGCGGCGAAAACGCCGTTTTGTTCTGCAACGCCATGGAGCGCGAAGAAGCCGCCAAAAGCGGATTCGATGTTCATCTCTACGATGAATACCCCTGGCAAGATTTACTCAAAGAAGCCGGCGGCGATATGGCTCGGATGAGCGCCATGCGCCTTCAGCGCATGTGCAAAGACCTGGGTGTCAGCGGGCGGGTTGGCGTTTACGGCCATACCGATTTCAGTTCCCTGTTTGCCACCCTCACCCATTTCCAAACATTGATGCCCGAAGTGGAACTGGTCGGTGAAACGCGCGAGAACTCGTTATTTATGTATGCGATGGAGACCAAAGACGAGGCCGAAGTGGCCCGCATTCGCCGGATGGGCCACATCGCCACCGAAGTGGTCCGCCTGACCCGTGACTACCTGACTGGCTGCGACATCCGCGCCGATGAAGTTTTACTGGCTGAAGACGGCTCCCCGCTCACCATTGGCGCAATGAAAGCCAAAATCAACCTGTGGCTGGCCGAACGCAGCGCGGAACCGCGCGAGGGCTTCATCTTTGCCATCGGGCGCGATGCCGGTATTCCACACTCCTCCGGCAACCCGGCCGATTTGCTGCGCCTGGGGCAAACCATCGTCTTCGATATTTACCCCGCCGAAATGGGCGGCGGCTACTTCTACGATTTCACCCGCACCTGGAGCCTGGGCTACGCCACGCCCGAAGCGGAAAAACTCTACCAGCAGGTGCGCGCCGTTTACAACAAAGTCGTTGAAAATCTTGATTTGAACGCCAAATTCAAGGATTACCAGGCTCTGACCTGTGAACTATTCGAAAAAGACGGCCACAAAACGCCCCGCACCGAGAAAGCCCCGCTCGAAGGCTACGTTCACTCGCTGGGGCATGGCGTTGGCCTGAACATTCACGAACGCCCCTGGAGCGGATTGACCGCTGCCGATGACAACCTGCTCAAACCGGGTGTCGTCATCACCATCGAGCCGGGGCTGTACTACCCCGAACAGGGCATGGGCTTTCGCATCGAGGACACCTATTGGGTCCGCCCGGATGGGAAGATTGAACTGCTTGCAGAATATCCGTATGATTTTGTTTTGCCGATGAGAAAGTGGTCGAAATAGTTGTCCGAAATGCTCCTACCCCCATTTTCATAAACCGAAAATGGGGGTAGGCTGCGAAGGGGGCAGGCTTCGCTTCTTGCGAATCTGTATCGCTTGCGCTATAATTATGACGAAATACCAAAAATTCCTGAAGCGTTTGATGAGCGGACAGGCTGACACCAGCCTGGCTTTTGATGAGATGTGTTCCCTGCTGCAACGTTTGGGCTTTACCTTGCGGATTCGCGGCGACCATCACATCTTTTCTCACGCTGACATTCCCGAAATCATCAATTTGCAGCCTGTTGGTTCGCTGGCGAAACCCTATCAGGTCAAGCAGGTCAGGAACTTATTGCGTAGGTATCATCTGGACGAGGCATAGCCATGAATATTCAAGACTATCAAATGCTCATTTACTGGAGCGATGAAGACCAGGCTTACCTGGTCGAAGTCCCGGAGTTGCCCGGCTGCATGGCAGACGGAAAAACTCGCCAGGAAGCGCTTTCCAACGCAGAACGGATCATTCAGGAATGGATTGAAACGGCCCATGAACTTGGGCGCGAAGTGCCACAGGCGCAGGGACGTTTGCTCAATGTTAACGAAGCCGCCGACCGTCTGGGTTTGAGCGTTGCCATGGTGCGCCGTTATTGTTCTGATGGGAAAATCATTGCCCAAAAAGTGGGCCGCGATTGGGCCATCCGCCGCCGGGAGGTGGAACGCTTTGCCGCCGCTCCGCGCCGTAGCGGACGGCCAGCGGCGCGGTATACGCAATCTGCGGTTAGCGCGCTTCGCGTGGCCGAAGAATAGCAAGAACTGAATACGGATGACTGAATCACTGCCTGTACGTATCCTCGCCATCGAAACCTCCTGCGACGAAACCGCCTGCGCCATTCTTGAAAATGGCCGCGCCCTCGTCACCTCGGTCGTCGCCTCGCAAATGGACATCCATGCCCGCTATGGCGGTGTTTTTCCCGAAGTGGCCTCGCGCCAGCATGTCTTGAGTATCACGCCGGTCATCGAGCAGGCGCTCGCCAAGGCGGGAATTACGCTCAACGACGTGGAAGCCATCGCCGTCACGCGCGGGCCGGGGCTGCCGGGGTCGCTGGTGGTGGGGCTGAATGCCGCCAAGGGGTTAGCGCTGGGGCTGGGCAAGCCGCTGGTGGGCGTTAACCACCTCGAGGGGCATATCTACTCGGCCTGGCTGCATGAGGCCGGAGAGCCGAACCCGCCGCCAGAGCCGCAATTCCCGCTGCTGGCGCTGCTTGTTTCGGGCGGGCATACCGAACTGAACCTGATGCGCCGACATCTCGATTACCAGCGCCTGGGCGCCACCCTCGATGACGCCGCCGGAGAAGCCTTCGACAAAGTCGCCCGCCTGCTCAAACTGCCCTACCCCGGCGGCCCGATGATTGAAAAGGAAGCCCGCAACGGCAACCCGAACGCGTTCAACTTTCCCCGCGCCTGGCTGGAAGGTTCGTACAATTTCTCGTTCAGTGGGCTGAAAACTGCTGTGCTGCGCGAAGTGCGCCGCCTGGAGGCCGCCAACCAGCCGCTGCCTGTGGCAGATTTGGCCGCCAGTTTTCAAGCCGCCGTGCTGGATGTTCTCTACACCAAAACTATGCAAGCTGCCCGCCAGCACAACGTGAAAGAAATTGTCATTGGCGGTGGCGTTTCGGCCAACCTGGCCCTGCGCGCGGCGTTTGAAAGTCAGAACGAGTTCAAAGTCCACATTCCCCCGCTCAAATATTGTACCGATAATGCCGCGATGGTGGCCGCTGCCGGATATGCGCGTTACAGCCTGGGCCATGTTTCTCCGTTCGATATGGATGTTCTCCCCACCTGGCCGCTTTCGTAGCCCAAATGACTACTTTGCGCCACTTAAACCCAAACCCCGCCTGGACTGGCCCAAGTCCGCGCGGGGTTTGTGAGGAGAATGCTTGATTGTTATTTTACAGATTTGCTTAAGCCCAACCTGAATGAAACTTAAACGTTTGATAAGAGAATGACGGCCAGGCGGTCATGCCCGGCCAAATCTTTTTTAATTTGGATGTCGGCGGCTGGGAAGTGTTGCCGCGCCAGGGCGTTAACCGCCGCCCCCTGCCGGTACTCGATTTCGAGCAGGATTAAGCGGACTGAAACTTTTTTCGCCGTTATTTGAGCAAGCAACCGGCGAATAAGTTGCAGTCCGTCCGGGCCGCCATCCAGGGCCAGGGTGGGTTCGCGGCCAAAGATTTCGAGCGTTTGGAGCGTTGCGGTGGGGATGTAGGGCAGGTTGGCGGTGAGAATGTCGAAGGGTTCAAGTCTTTCGGGCAACAGGTCTACTTCGATGAAGCGGATGCGCTCCTCAAGGCCGTGCTTGCGCGCGTTGCGGCGGGCAATTGCCAAGGCGGCGGGGGAGATGTCGGTTGCCACGATTTCTGCCTGGGGAACATGAAGCGCCAGGGTGACGGGGATAATGCCTGAGCCAGTACCAATATCGATAAAACGGTAGGCAGGCCCCAGCGGGGGATGTGTCCGCGCCCAAGCCAGGGCGGTTTCGATGAGCAGTTCGGTCTCGGGGCGTGGAATCAGCACGTCGGGCGAAACATCGAAATCCAAACCGAAAAATTCCCAATGACCGAGGATGTAGGGTAACGGGACTCCGGCCTGGAGTTGGCGGGTGGCCGCTTCGAGGGCGGCTTGCTGCCCCGGCGTGAGCGCAGCTTCAGGGTGCGCCAACAACCACGAGCGGCTCTTGCCGGTGACATGCGCCAGGAGTACCTGCCACTCGAGCATGGGGAGGTTAATCTTCGTCATCCTCCGCGCCTGCCGAGAGCCGGTCGGCTTCATCACGGGTGGAAAGCTCCTCGATGAACATTTCGATGTCGCCATCCATCACCATGGGCAGGTTATAAGATGAAACACCGATGCGGTGGTCGGTAACGCGGCTTTGGGGGTAATTGTAGGTGCGGATTTTTTCAGAGCGTTCGCCTGTGCCAACCTGGGAGCGGCGTTCTGCTTCCAGTTCGGCGCGGCGTTTTTGTTCTTCAATCTCGAACAAGCGGGCGCGCAGAATGCTCATGGCGCGCAGTTTGTTCTGAAGTTGGGAACGTTCATCCTGGCAGGTGACGACCATGCCGGTTGGTTTGTGGTACAGGCGAACGGCAGTGGAGTTTTTCTGCACGTTTTGGCCGCCCGCGCCCGCCGAGCGGTAGACTTCGATTTCGATGTCGCTTTCGGGGATGTGAATTTCAACATCGTCCACTTCGGCCAGCACGGCGACGGTGACGGTGGAGGTGTGGATGCGTCCTTGCGCTTCGGTGGCCGGCACGCGCTGGACGCGGTGGACGCCCGATTCCCATTTGAGTTTGGAAAATGCGCCTTTGCCTTTGATTTCAAAGATAATTTCTTTGAACCCGCCAATGCCAATTTCGCTGGCCGACATGACCTCGCTTTTCCAGCGCTGGCGTTCAGCATAGCGGCTGTACATGCGGAACAGGTCGGCGGCGAACAGGGCGGCCTCATCGCCGCCGGCCCCAGCGCGAATTTCGACGATAACGTTTTTTTCATCGCGGGGGTCTTTAGGGACGAGCAGGTTCTTGAGTTCTTTTTCGAGCGCGGGGATTTGTTCTTCGAGTTCGGCCAGTTCGAGTTCGGCCAGTTCGCGCATTTCGGCATCGTCGCCTTCGAGCAGTTCCCTGGCTTCTTGTTGGCGTTGGAGAGCCTGGCGGTATTGGCGTGCCTTTTCGACGAGTTCTTCGAGGTCGGTGCGTTCTTTGTTCAGGTCAGCCGCTTTTTGGTAGTCGTTGCCGACCTCCATCAGTTGTCGGGTGAGTTCTTCGTAGCGTTCTTCGATTCCGGAGAGTTTATCGAGCATAGAGACCTTTTTGAAAGCGGAATGAATTCCGCGTTACGATATGCGACAGAAAGCGCGGCTTTGCGCGCCGCGCTTGCGGGAATTTAGCTGATTGTGATGATGTAGATGGCTAGAAATGAATTAAGGACAGGGTCATTGACAGGATGATGATAACCGCGACTATCACGATCATAATCTGATTGCGTCGCGCCTGTTGGGAGAAATAGTCGTTTTTGTCGTTCTTTTTGTTCTTGCTTTTGCTTGCCATTCTTACTTGCCTTTCTATCTGTTTTATCTCTGAAATCCAAAATACCCCGATTTTGGGCTTCCATCTGGGCTATATTTTACCGTGTTTTTGGAAAGCGGTTTGGATGGCGGTTTCTAACTCGTCGAGACTGACGGGTTTGGTGGCGTAGCCATCGGCGCCCAGGTTCATGGCCTGGTCCACCTGCACATCCGCCGCTTCCGAGGAAAGCATGATGATGGGCAGGTTTTTCCATTCGGGGCGGCGACGGATGAATTCTAACATCATCAGTCCGGTGACTTCGGGCATGTTCATGTCGAGAATAATCAAGTCGGGTCGTTTGCCTGCCAGAAGCGCCTGGGCGGCACTGCGAGCATTCAGGTAGTGTTGTGATTGACAGTCGAGCAGTTTCAGCATGAGGCTGACTGCTTTTGCCATCTCTTCATCGTCGTCTACAATCCAGATTTTTTTCATGTTGGAATGTTCTACTCCAAATGCGCCCTGATGCTTGCCGCGACATCTTGCGGAACAACCGCCGCCAGTTCATCCAGCGACGCTTCCCTTATCTTATCCACAGACCCGAAATGTTTCAAGAGGGACTTTCGGCGGGCCGGGCCGATGCCGGGAATTGAGTCTAAAATCGAGGCCATGCCCTGTTTGGAGCGGCGCGCGCGGTGGGCGGTGATGCCGTAGCGGTGGGCTTCGTCGCGGATGCGCTGGATGAGGTAGAGTCCTTGCGAGTGGCGCGGCAAGAGGAGCGGCTCCGATTTGTGGGGGAAGAAAATTTCCTCTTCGCGCTTGGCGAGGCCGATGGTGGGGATTTTGCCAAACAGGCCGTATGTTTCGAGGACGCTGACGACGCGTCCCAACTGACCTTTGCCGCCATCAATGATGATTAAATCGGGCAGGCGAGAGAATGATTCGTCCGCTTTGGCCCCCGGTGACTGGGTGGCCGTTTCGGCGGTGGATTGCCACCTGCGAAAGCGGCGTGTCAGCATTTCTTCCATGCTGGCGAAGTCATCGGGGTTGCCAATCGAGGTCGAGTCGATGTTGAATTTGCGATAAAGCCGTTTGGCCGGAACGCCTTGCTCGAAGACCACCATTGCGCCAACGGTGGCAATGCCCTGGGTGTGCGAAACGTCATAGCACTCGATGCGGTTGGGTGGCTGGGGCAGCCCCAAGGCCGATTGCAGTTCGGCCAGGGCTAGTTCTTGCTTGTGGGTGTCGGCCTGCCATTGGGCGCGCAGTGATTGGAGCGTCTCGGCGGCGTTTTCGGCGGCCATCTGCACCAGTTCTTGTGGCTGGCCGTCCGTTGGAACGAGCATCTCCACTTTTTCGCCGCCGCGCCGCGAGCGCAGCCATTCCTGGATGATTTTGGCCTCTTCGATTTCCTGGGGCAGTAAAACCTGTTGCGGCACGTTAGCCGCCTCGGTGTAGAACTGTTTCAGGAACTCGGCCATCACTTCGGTATCGGCGGCCTCTTCGGTGCCTTCGAGCACGAAATATTCGCGCCCAATCAGCTTCCCGCCACGGATGAAGAAAATCTGCACACAGGCTTCGCCATCGCTGCGGGCCATTGCCACCACGTCTGAGTCTTTGTAATCGGCAGCAAAAACCACCTTTTGGCGCTCGACAATGCTGTGAATGGCTTTTAATTGGTCACGCAGCGCCGCCGCTTTCTCGAAGCGCAGTTCTTCAGCCGCTTTTTCCATCTCAGCAGTCACGCGGCTGACGATGGTTTCGCTGTGGCCGCTCAGGAAGGTCATCAGGTCGGCAATCATTTGGCGGTAGCCGGCCTGGTCTATGGCCCCGATGCAAGGTCCGCTGCACAGTTTGATGTCATAATAGAGGCAGGCGCGCTGGTCTTGCCCGGTGATTTGTCGGTCGCAGGTGAGATAGGGGAAGACTTTCCGCAGCACATCGAGGGTCTGGTAAACGGCCCAGGCCGAGGTGTAGGGGCCGAAATAACGCGAGCCGTCTTCTACCATCTGGCGGGTGACGGTCACTTTGGGGTAGGGTTCCTGCCAGTGGACTTTGATATACGGGTAGCGCTTGTCATCCTTCAGCCGGACGTTGTACTTGGGACGGTGGCGCTTGATGAGATTCATCTCCAGGATGAGCGCTTCCAGTTCCGAGCCGACTACAATCCACTCAAGGTCGCTGATTTCGCGCACCAGGCGGCGGGTTTTGTTGTTGTGGCTGGAATCGGCGTGGAAGTACGAGCGCACCCGGTTCTTGAGGTTGATGGCTTTACCCACGTAAATGATTGCCCCCTGGCTGTTTTTCATCAGGTAGCAGCCAGGTTTGGCAGGAAGGGTATTGAGGATGCCTTGTAGGTGCGCCGAAATTTCCATAGGCTGTGATTTTATGCGATTTTTGGTAATTACTCAACATGAACCCGTACCACTGTATTTCAGGCTTCAGCCTGCCTGGCTTCGGCTCACCCGGCGCTTAATAATTAGATGAGAATTGTCCAAAATTTCACAAAGCAGGGTAAAATAGGACTATATTTATCGTAAATAAACCAAAAAGGAACATACTATGGAAACATTATGGAAATCTCGAAAAGTGGTGATTGTGGGCGCGGGCGCGGTTGGCTCGACGTTTGCTTATGCCCTCGCCCAGCGCGGCGTGGCCGATGAAATTTGCCTGACAGACATTAACCGCGATTTTGCTGCCGGTCAGGTGTTGGATTTGGCGCATGGCCTGCCGTTTTATCCCTCGGTGCAGATTCGATTAGGAGAAAACAGCGACTATGCTGATGCCCAGGTGGTTGTGGTGACAGCGGGTGCGAAGCAGTCCCCGGGCGAGTCGCGTCTCAATCTTTTGCAGAAAAATGCCGCGATGGTCGAATCCATCGTGGATGAGATGGTGATGCAAAAATCGCAGGCGGTGTTGCTGCTGGCAACCAACCCGGTGGATGTGCTGACCTATGTCGCCTTGAAGCGTTCTGGCTGGCCGAAGGGGCGGGTGATTGGCTCTGGAACGGTGCTGGATAGCGCGCGTTTTCGCTACCTGCTCAGCCAGCACTGTAAGGTGGATGTGGGCAATGTGCACGCCTACATTTTGGGCGAACACGGCGACAGCGAAGTGGCCGCCTGGTCTATGACGCATGTGGCGGGCGTGCCGATGGACAAATATTGCCCGGTGTGTGGTAATTGCCGCGACTGGCACGGCCAGCGGGAGCGAATTGTTAAAGAAGTGCGCGATTCGGCCTATCACATTATCAATTACAAGGGTGCGACCTATTTTGGGATTGGCATGTCGCTGACGAAAATTGTTGGCACGATTTTGCAGGACCAGAACAGTGTGTTGACGGTTTCTACTTTGCTGACGGGAGAGTATGGCATTCGAGATGTGTGCCTGGGCATTCCGGCCATTGTGGGGCAGGGAGGCGTGAAGAAAATTGTGGAGACGCAACTTTACCCTGATGAGCAGGAAGCGCTGCAGGCTTCGGCGCAGACTCTGAAGAAGAGTATTGCCAGTTTGTATCAGGTGGCGTGAAGTTATAATTTGCGTATGCCTTCGCTCTTGTTTTACAAACCGTATGGGGTGCTCTCGCAGTTTACGGATGAGGGGACGGGACATTGCACTTTGCAAGCGTATATTCCCGTCCCCCATGTGTACCCTGCTGGGCGGTTGGACCGCGATAGCGAGGGGTTGTTGTTGCTGACGGATGACGGCCGGCTGGCACATGCCCTGACTCATCCTCGGCGACATATCGAAAAGACTTATTGGGTGCTGGTGGAAGGCGAACCCACGGAACAAAAATTGTCTGCTTTGCGGCGTGGTGTGCGCATTAAGGGAGAGTATCTGACGCAACCCGCGCAGGTGCGGGTGATTCCGGCCCCGCATTTGCCGCCGCGCGAGAAACCCGTTACGCCGCATGGCGCAACGGCCTGGTTAGAGATTGGCTTGCGTGAGGGGAAGAAGCGTCAGATTCGGCACATGACCGCGGCGGTTGGGCTGTTTACCCTGCGGCTGGTGCGGGTGGCGATTGGCCCCCTTACCTTTGAAGGATTGCAGCCCGGTGAGTGGCGTTTTTTGCAACCCAAAGAGATGCGCGCGTTGTGGCGAGCCACCTCTAGCGGTGGCGGCGGGCCAGCACCTCGAGGACATCTTGTGGGGTGAGCCCTTTGGCGGCCATCAGCACCAGGCTGTGATACGTCAAATCGGCGAGTTCTTCCACCAGCCGGGCGTTTTCCTGGGCCAGGGCGGCGACCACCACTTCGGTGGCTTCTTCGCCCACTTTTTGCGCCATGCGCGGCAGCCCCGCCTCGAAAAGCGAGTTGGTGTACGAGCCGGGTTTTGGGTGTTTTTGGCGGTCGAGAATGGTGGCGTAAAGGTCGGTTAAGTTCATTGTTCTCCAGTTCTCCGGTTTTGCGGTTCGTCAAGTTTTCGATAAAAGCAACTCACGGCCCCGGTGTGACAGGCCGGGCCATTGGGGTGAACCAGCACGAGCAGGGCGTCGGCGTCGCAGTCATAGCGGATTTCGACCACTTTTTGGGTGTTGCCGCTGGTGCCGCCCTTGTGCCACAGTTCCCCCCGCGAGCGGCTCCAGAACCAGGTTTCACCGCTTGCGAGGGTTTTTGCCAGCGATTCGGCATTCATGTAGGCCAAAGTCAGCACTTCGCGCGTGTCGGCGTCTTGTACGATGGCGGGAATCAGGCCGTTGGGGGAGAATTTTAGGAGTTCCATAAGCACCTTATTGGGTGATTTGGCGATTTTTTGATTGGGAACTTTGTGTCTGCAAATCACCCAATCAAGCAATCACGAAATCAAACTATCCGTACTTTCAGCTCTCGCCCCGCCAGGTATTCCTTAATCTGCCGGACCGTGTACTCGCCATAATGCAGCATGGAGGCGACCAGCGCGGCGTCGGCTTTGCCTTCGGTCAGCACCTCGTACAGGTCTTCGGGTTTGCCGCCGCCGCCGGAGGCAATCACCGGCACGGAAACCGCTTCAGCGATGCGGCGCGTCAGGGTCAGTTCGTAGCCTGTTTGCGTGCCGTCGGCGTCAATCGAGTTGACCACGATTTCGCCTGCGCCGAGTTCCTCGCCGCGTTTGGCCCATTCGATGGCGTCCAGGCCCATGCGGGTGCGCCCGCCGTTGATGACGATTTCGTAGCCGCTGGGAATTTGATGGGATGGCTCGACCCGCAGCACGTCCATCGAAAGGACGACGGCCTGCGCCCCAAAGGCTTTCGAGGCTTCGGCAATCAGGCCCGGATTTTTGACCGCCGCCGAGTTGACGTTGACCTTCTCGGCCCCGGCAAGCAGAACGCGGCTGCAATCTTCCACCGTTCTCAGACCGCCGCCCACCGAAAAGGGGATGAAAACCTGCTCGGCCACGCGGCTGACCACGTCGAGCATGATTCCGCGCCCTTCGCTGGAGGCGGTGATGTCGTAAAAAACCAGTTCGTCAATCCCGGCTTCGTAGTATTCGCGGGCTTTTGCTACCGGGTCGCCGATGTCGCGGGTATCTACAAATTTGACGGATTTCGCCAGTTTGCCGTCGCGCACGTCGAGGCAGGCGATGATGCGTTTGGACAGCATGAGTGCTCCTTTTGCAGTAATCAGTGAACAGTAATCAGTGAACAGTAATCAGTGAACAGTGAGCAGTAAGCAGTGAACAGTAATCAGTGAGCAGTAAGCAGTAATCAGTGAACAGTGAGCAGTGAAAAGAAGCTGATGATTGACAACTGATTACTGAGAATTGAAATTTTCCAGCACCTTCAATCCCACGGGTGCGCTTTTTTCGGCGTGGAATTGGACGGCGAAGAGGTTGTCTTTGCCAATCGCCACCGGGAATTCGCCGCCGTAGTCGCTGACGGCGTAGATGTGGGCGGAATCTGCCGGTTGGGGGTAAAACGAGTGGACGAAGTAAAACTCGTCGCCGGGGCGGATGTGGGCGAGAAGCGGGTGAGGCCGGGTGACCGTCACCCCGTTCCAGCCCATGTGCGGGATTTTGAGCAACGCGGGATTCCATCCCGCGCCGCGCCCAAAGCGAACGGTTTTCCCCGCCAGCAGCCCCAGGCATTCGGCGTTATCCTCCTCCGAATGCTCCAGGATGATTTGGCAGCCGATGCAGATGCCCAAAATGGGCGTGCCAGCGGCAAAGGCTTCTTTCAGGGCGGCATCCAGCCCGCGCTCGCGCAGGACGCCCATCGCCGCGCCCGCCGCGCCGACGCCAGGGAAGATGATTTTTTCGGCGCGGCGCACTACCTCCGGGTCGGCGCTGATTTGGCAGGGGATGCCGAGGTGCGCGAGCGCCCGTCGGACGGAGGTCAGGTTGCCGGCTTTGTAGTCAACAAGTGTAATCATGGCGCTCCATTGGGTGATTGGGTGATTTCGTGATTTTTCAATCACCCAATCACCAAATCACGAAATCGTAAACTTCCATCATATAATGCTTTTCCGACAATCACGCCTGCCAGCCCGGCGTTTTTTGCGCGGAGGACATCCTCCAGGCTGGAGACGCCGCCGGAGGCGACAACTTTCAGGCTGGCAGCGGTTTGCAGTTCAACGGCAGACTCCACGCTGAGGCTGCCCCCGACCCCATCGCGGCGGACATCCGTCAGGACGCACCATTCCAGCCCCTGGGCGCGGAAGCGCCGCCCGGCTTCGAGCATGGTCAGCGGGGTGGATTCTTGCCAGCCTTTGACCATCACGTTTCCGTCGCGCACGCCAATATCGGCGGCAATCCGTTGCGGGCCGTAGCGCGTCAGCGCCCAATCCACCAGCGCGGGGTTTTGGATGGCGGCTGTGCCCAGGAAAACCCGTTCCACGCCCATTTCGAGCGGGATGCGCAGGGTTTCCTCGTCCCGAATGCCGCCGCCGAATTCGACTTTCAGGCCGACGGTCAGAATCGCTTCGAGGGCTTTTAGGTTGGCGGAGGCTTCTTCGCCGAATGCGCCGCTTAGGTTGATAACATGAATCCACTCCGCGCCCTCGGCTTGGAACTGCTCAGCCTGGGCGCGCGGGTCATCGCCGTAGGTGGTCTGGCGGTTGGGGTCGCCTTGCGCCAGGCGGACGATTTTGCCAGCGCGCAGGTCGAGGGCGGGAAATACAGTGAACGAGTAATCAGTCATCAGTTATCAGTTATCAGTTATCAGTTATCAGTTATCAGTTTGTCAATGTGCCTTTGGTGGATGGGACAGTTTGCCGCCTGCCGTCCAGGGTTGTGGCGGCGTCGAGGGCGCGAGCGAAGGCTTTGAAGAGCGCCTCGGCTTT
>DAOUBQ010000024.1:0-6892 GCA_034432755.1 Anaerolineales bacterium | reverse complement strand
TTATCTGCAAAACGCCCTATTGAACCGCAAAGACGCCAGGCACGCGGAGGAAAAATAAGAGCGAATCTTTCGTCTTTGCAGTGAAATCATGTTTTTTGCAGTGAAGTCAAGGATATTTTCACCCCGCTTTGTGTGCGGCTCATCCTTAAGTCCTTCCATCCTGTTTGTTTTTTTAAGACTTTGAGAAGGCCATAGGACTTTGAGAAAGCCATATTGCGTCCTAAATTGGAATTCCCGTATAATTGATTGCATGAATCTCAACAGCCCTGCCCCCGATTTTTTTCTCCCCGACTTGAGCGGGAAGGTACACCGCCTGAGCGATTATCGCGGCAAAATTGTTGTGATTAACTTCTGGTCGGCAGAATGCCCCTGGAGCGAGCAATCTGATTCAGAAATCCAGAAAGCCAGCGAGGCGTGGCAGGGTAGGGTTTTTATCTTGCGGGTGGCCTCGAATGCCCATGAAACGGATGAGATGCTGCGAGACGCCTCTCACGCGCGGGGTCTGGACATCATCCTGAAAGATTCTGCTGCGCAGGTGGCCGACCTGTACGAAGCGCAGACCACGCCCCATTGCTTTGTGGTGGATGAAAACGGTTTGCTGCGCTATCAGGGCGCGTTTGATGATTGTACCTTTCGTAAACGAACTGCCTCGCGCTTTTATGTAGGCGAGGCAGTTAACGCTTTACGCAGTGGGCATCTGCCCGAAGTGCAGGATACCCCACCCTATGGCTGTGCGATTGTGCGCCTGGCCGATTAACGCACACCCGTCAGAATGTCAATCGTCAACTGGTCGAGGCGCTCGTATTGCAGGCCGCGTTTGGCAATTGCCGGGCGGTTGAAGGGCTGGGCCTTGAGCGCGGCGGCTTTTTCGGGGGAGTATTTGCCAAAAAAGTGGCTCATGCTGCCATCATCGGCATGGATTTCGGCGAGAAGCGCCTGCACTTCGGGGTCGGCATTGAATTGGGCCGCTTTTTCCTTCAAGATAAGATAGGTGCGCATACAGCCGCGCGCAAAGTCTTTCACGCCCTCGAAGTCCTCGGTGCGGTAGGCGTGGGCGTCAAAGTGGCGCGAGCCATCATATTTGACATCTTCTAGAAATTTGACCAGGTAGAAAGCAGCCTTCAGGTCGCGTGAGCCAAAGCGCAGGTCCTGGTCGTAGCGGCCAGGGGACTGGTCGTTCAGGTCAATGTGGAAGAGTTTGCCGGCTTCCCAGGCCTGGGCCACGCCGTGCATGAAGTTGATGCCGGCCATGTGTTCGTGCGCTACTTCTGGGTTGACGCCGACCATTTCGGGGTGGTCGAGGGTCTCGATGAAAGCCAGCATGTGGCCGGTGGTGGGGTTGTAAATATCGCCGCGCGGCTCATTGGGCTTGGCTTCGAGGGCAAACTTCAGGTCGTATTTCTGGTCGAGGGCGTATTCGCACAGGAAGTTCATGGCCTCGCGGGTGCGCTTGATGGCTTCCACCGGGTTTTTGCTCGAATCGGTTTCAGTACCTTCGCGCCCGCCCCAAAAGACATAAGTTTTTGCGCCAAATTCGACGCCTAAATCCATGGCGCGCATGGTCTTTTGCAGGGCATACGCGCGCACTTTGGGGTCGTTGCTGGTAAACGCGCCGTCTTTGAAAATCGGGTCGCTGAACAGGTTGGTGGTTGCCATGGGGACGACAATGCCGGTATCAGCGAGGGCTTTGCGGAAGTCTTTTTTGATGGCTTCGGCTTCGGCGGGTGCCGCGTCAATCGGAATCAGGTCGTTGTCGTGAAAGTTGACGCCATACGCGCCGACTTCGCCGAGCAAGTAAACCAGTTCGGCGGGGGTTTTGTGTTCGCGGGTGGCGGCGCCGAAGGGGTCTGAGCCGCGCGAGCCGACGGTCCACAGACCAAAGGTAAATTTATGTTCGGGTTTGGGGGTATAGTCAGACATGGGAGATTCTCCTGGGGAATGAAGGGATTTGAAATTCAATACTGACGGGCTGTGGCGCGCCGAGTACCAATCCGCGCGTGCCGGGCGAACAGCCGCCCGCCGTTAGTCGGAATTTACCCGGCTGAAACACCTGCTTTCCGTTGTCATCATATACCATCAGCATTTCGGGCGTGACTGCCCATTTGACAGTTTGAGATTCTCCCGGCTGAAGGTGGATGCGCTCAAACCCGATTAACTGGCTAATCGGTGTTGGCTGGGGGCGTTCAAGCGCGCTCAGATAGAACTGAACGACTTCATCGGCGGCTACCCTGCCGGTGTTTTTGACAGATACCTCGACCTCGAAGCCAGAGGGCTGGGGAGGCGCGATATGAATATCGCAATACGAAAACGTGGTATAAGACAGCCCAAACCCAAAGGGATAGAGCGGTTCTTCGGTCATGTAGCGATACGTCCGCCCGGCCATGTTGTAATCCTCAAAGGGCGGCAATTGTTCGAGCGATTTCGGGAAGGTGATGGGCAACTTACCCGCCGGGGAGACATCCCCAAACAGGACATTGGCCACTGCCCGCCCGCCTTCCATGCCCGGATACCAGACGAAGAGAATGGCGTCCACCAGGTCTTCCACCTCGCCCAGGGCGATTGGGCTGCCGCCTGTGAGAACAAGCACAATCTTCACCCCATGCGCGGCCAGCTCTTTGATGAAATTCACCTGCACTTCTGGCAGCGAAATGCTCTCACGGTCACCATTGAGCGGGGTGAGCAGCGATTCGCCCTCCTCGCCTTCCAGGAAGGGTGAAGACCCACCACACACAATGGTCACATCCGCCGATTGCGCCATGTACGGCGCCCACGATTGCTGAACTTCGCGTGGGTGCTTGAGCAGCGCGCCAGGATGATATTCCATGCCCATCCCTTCGGGCAGGCGTCCGGTAATGCCTTCTAGCAGAGTAATCATCTGGTTGTTGAAACCGTAATAGTTGCCGAGCAGGACTTCCATGCTGGTAGCAGTTGGGCCGGTGACTAAAATCTTGCGGGCATTCGGTTTGATGGGCAGGATGTTGTTCTTGTTCTTGAGCAGGACGACTGATTCGGCGGCGGCGCGGTAGGCCAGTTGGCGGTGCGTCTGACAGGCGACGACATCCATCGAAATCGAAGCAAACGGCACGTTTTCCGCGGGGTCGAACATGCCCAGTTTGAAGCGCGTGGTAAGCGTGCGCTCCAGGGCGCGGTCCACATCGGCTTCGCCAATCAGGCCGCGCGCAATCGCTTCGGGAATTTCGTTGAACACATGGTCACAGCCCAGGTCACAGCCTTTTTTCAGGGCCAGGGCTGCCGATTCGGCGGCGTCAGCGGTCACCTTGTGGTTGGCGTGGAAATCGTTCAGCGCGCCGCAATCTGAAACGACATGGCCCTCGAAGCCCCATTCGCCGCGCAGGATGTCTTCGAGCAGGAGTTGGCTGCCACAGCAAGGTTCATCGAGCGTGCGGTTGTAGGCACCCATCACCGATTCGACTTTCGCTTTCGTCACCAATTTCTTGAAAGCTGGCAAGTAGGTCTCGTACAAGTCGCGCCGCGAAACGATGGCGTTGAAATGGTGGCGGTCGCGCTCTGGCCCAGAGTGGACGGCGTAGTGCTTGGCGCAGGCCGCTGCCTTCAGATATTTGGGATGGTCGCCCTGCAAGCCGCGCACGAAAGCCGCGCCCATTTCACCGGTCAGGAAAGGGTCTTCGCCCCAGGTTTCTTGGCCGCGTCCCCAGCGCGGGTCACGAAAGATGTTGATATTCGGCGACCAGAAGGTTAACCCCTGGTATTGGTCCGTATAGCCATTCCGCTTCAGAGCGGCGTGATACTTGGCGCGGCCTTCATCGCCGATGGCCGAGCCGACCCGCTGGATTAAGTCCTTATCCCAGGTGGCAGCCATGCCAATCGCCTGCGGGAAGACCGTCGCGCGCCCGTTACGGGCCACGCCGTGCAGAGCTTCGCTCCAGTAGTTGTAAGCAGGAATACCCAGGCGTGGAACGCCATGCGCCGGGTGGCTCATCAGGCCGACTTTTTCTTCAAGCGTCAGGCGCGAAACCAGGTCGCGCACACGCTCAGGAATGGGCAATTCGGTGTTGAGGTAGGCAGGTTGGGTCATAGTCCCTTCTTCTTTTTTCGTAATCAAAAATGGACAAAAATTTCTGTTTGAGGCAGTGTGTTGAGCGCAAACACAAATTTCTGGTCTTGCAGTGAAAGTTCATATTCTCCCATAAAACCCTCAAAAGTCACTTGTCCATCGGAGTCGGTTATCATGCGGGTCGGAGGGAGCCACCATTCGCCCTTAACCAGTTTGAGCAGCGCATCGTAAGCCGGCTTGGGAAAGGCATCCCGGCGCAATAAACCGGCTGGCGCCTTCAGCCAACCGCCATCTGTCATATCCCACCAGGTAATCCCTATGACCAGTGGATGTGAGAGCAGGGTCTTATAGTGCGTCACCACTTCCTGAGCCTGGCGTTCCTCGCCTTCAGGGGTGCTCGGCCACTCATTTACCTCGTAATCATTCAGGTCAACAATTTCCGCTGGCATAAGATGCCCCGATACAATGGTTGTCTCGCTGAACTGAATCGGGAGGTTAAAACGCTCAAAACGAGATAAGACTTCTAGCGTCTTCTCAACCCCCCAATAGCCCTGGTGCATGTGTGACTGAATGCCAATCACATCAATCTTGATTCCCGCTGCCAGACATTCTTCAACCAGCAAATCGTAAGCAGGTGAAATATCGAAATCATTCAAAATCAAGATCGCTTGCGGGTTGGCTGCGCGGGCTGCTTCAAACATGGCGCGAATCAGGCCAATCCGCCCCATCTGCTTGCACAGGCGCGTAATGCCGTTATCGTACTTGTCGAAAATCGGCATAATGACCGCCTCGTTGACGACATCCCAACTCTCGATGACTCCAGCAAAATCAGCCACATCGCGCTGAATGCGCGCCAACTGCGCCTGAAGAATCTGCGCATTACTCATATCCAACAACCAATCGGCCGTCAGCGTGTGCCAGCAAAGCGGGTGGCCTTTAAGGGCGCAGCCGTGTTCGGCATACCAGCGGGCCGTGTTCAAAATACGTTGCGTGTTCGGCTGTCCGCGCTGCGGCTCAAAACGCGCCCAGTAAAACGGCAGGGTGGCCCGGTTAAACAGATTCAAAAAATGTTCATTCCGCCGCTCGGCCCGTTCCTTTTCACGCCCGGTGAGTTCGCCGTTGACCAACGGAATTGTGCTTTCGCCCCAATTGCTGCCAAACAGGAACTTGTGTTTTTTCTGCTCCACGACCACTTCCTGCCCCGCAAGCGGTTGGCCCTGATGCTTCAGGGTCAAAGCGGCGCGGACAACCCGATTTTTGCGAATTTCAGCATCTACATTCATCTCAGTACCCAAGCGTAGAAAAAAGACCGGGCGCGCCGCGCAACCAGAAGGGCTGAGCAGTTTCGGTCTTCCAGTTACGCAAGAAGTCTGGTGCGTCGAACAAGCCAGGTTGGACGTTCGAATACACCAGGCCACGAATTACATCGTTGTTGGCGCGGATAAGGTCGAACAGGGGAACAAACCAGCCAGACCAATCGGCCTCAGCCGATGGAACGGCCACAATGATAACCGGTTTTGAGCGTTCACGGGCGAAATCTAGGGTGGTTTTTTGTGATTTGTTTTCGCAATTGAAAATTTGTTCACGATAAGAGGCAGCCACCCAGTCCACAAGTTCATCGCCGGGATACCAGGCTTCGGGCGATTGGCCGCCAAAGGGCGATTCGCAAGCCGCGATGGCGAATGGAATCCATCGCGCCCATCGCCATCACATCATTCGATGCAAAAATTGCCGAAGGCGGCTCAGGCAAATCGAGCATCGCATTGGCGGCTGCCACGCCGGAATGCTGAAAAAAGTCGCCTTCATAGATAAGTTCGGGGTAAACAGGCAGGTGATGCGCGCGCAGGGCAGCCTTGTAGCCCTCCAGGCGGTCTTGAGCGCAGCCCAAATCCATCGAACCGGTGATGAATCCAATTCGACGATGTCCAAGATTGATAAGATATTCTGTGGCAACAAACCCACCCTGCCAATTGGTTGCGCCTACCGCCGGGCTGCTGGTGTCAATTCCTTGGTGGTCAATCAAAACGTGGGGGAATTTGCGCACGCTCAGCACGCCCAGGTAATCTGCTGGGTTGCGCGGCAGAACAAGCAGCAGGCCTTCCACAACTCCCTGTACCAGTGACGCGACGTAGTTGGCTTCTTTGGCGGCACGACGGTGCGTGGTGAAGAGCATCAGGTCGTAACCGGCCTGGTCGAGTTCGCCATCGATTCCGCGCATGATTTCCCCAATATAGCCGTTGCCGAGCTCAGGGACAAGAACGCCAATCACATGCGTTTGCCCGCGCGCCAGGTTTTGCGCCTGACGATTGATGACATACCCTAGCCGCTGGATGGCATCCATTACGCGTGCCCGGGTGGCCGCGCGCACGTGCGGGTCGTTATTGATAACCCGCGAGACTGTGCCATACGAAACCCCCGACGCTTCTGCAACGTCGAAAATGGTTACTTTTCCGGCAGCCTGCGTATGAGTACTGGGCATTCACGTCTCCGTTTTTGTAAGCGGTTACATAACTGCGCAATATTCACTTTGTAATCGCTTACAAAAAGGTAACATCACCTATTTTTTCAAAAGTCAAGCGTTTTATGTAAGCGGTCACAAAAAACATGCCTTTGACAAACTAGCGCGCAAGTATTATGTTGTCCTGCTTCGGCAGCTGGTCTGGCCCATGTTTGGCCTGCTTCTTGCCCTGGGGCTGCTCGGCTTGGGGCTAACGATTGGGCAGCTCCCTCTGGTTTGCCCATCCACTTGATGACCGCTGGGTTGGGCGGCTTCTTGCTGGTCCTTATGCTGGCTTGGGCCGGTTGGCTCTACCTGGACTGGAGCAACGACTTTTACATCGTCACCAATCAGCGCGT
>DAOUBQ010000023.1:0-3552 GCA_034432755.1 Anaerolineales bacterium | reverse complement strand
ATGAATTCAAGCGGGTGGTGGAAGAGAACCACCTGACGGGATTGCTGTTTTATCCTGTGCCGCTGGTGGAGGATGAGCAAGCGTAATTTGTATTCTTGCGCTTTCGTCCCACTTGGGAGTTACGATGTGAACGTCAAAGCCTACGACCGCGCCGGGAACGCGGCCCAAGAGACGGCGCGCATCGTCATCCCCGCCCCGAACGACACCGTCACCTCGCATTCATCATTCAGCATTCCGCCTTCATCCCTTACCCCGCCAAGCGCCACACCGCATTCTGCATTCACCATTCCGCATTCATCATTCAGCATTCCGCATTCATCACTTACCCCGCCCAGCGCCACACCGACCGCCACCGCGCTGGACCTGATGCGCTCGGCAGGCCGCGCCAAAACGCGCAAACTGGTCAACGGCTGAAAAAAAGGCTGTTCAAAAAAACCTGGGGCTGTCCATTTTTTGGACAGCCCCAGGTTTACATTTCCCTGCCAGCAAATCTGGCGTTTATTTCAGGTACTTATCCAGAAAAGCAATCACCTGAGCCAGATTTTCAGCGGTCTCGAACTGACTGCCGCCATGCGCGGCGCCTTCGAGCGAAACATAGGTCACTTTGTCCGCGCCGATGACTGCGCTGAGGGCCTCGGCCAGGTTTTTGTTCTGGGCGGGCGGAATGTTGCAGTCGGCAGTGCCGTTCTCAATGAAGAAGGGCGCATCGTCGGGCGTGATGTAGTTCATCGGGTTGGTGCTGGCGACCAGGTCAGGCACAGTCTGAATGGGGGCGCCGACCAGTTTGGATTCGGGCGAACTGGCCTCGTTGTGATTGGCAGGGCAGCTCGTCCCGGCGAATTGCTCATCCATTTTCAGAAAATCAATCGGCCCGAACCAATCCACCACCGCCTGAACACAGCTCGATTGCTCCGCATTGCCCAGTTCCGCGCCTTCCAATTCAGCCACGCCGCAGGTGGTGCCGAGCAGGGAGACGAGATTACCGCCTGCCGAAGCGCCCCACGCGCCAAATTTTTCGGAGTTCAGATTGTACTGGGCCGCGTTGGCGCGCAGGAAGCGGACGGCGGCCTTGGCGTCAAAAATTTGCGCCGGGTAGACGGCTTCGCCGCTCAGGCGATAGTTGATGCTTGCCACGGCATAGCCCGCCGCGAGCAATTGGTCAACGCCGGTCAGACCAGCGCCATCCGCCTTGTCGCCAAACATAAAGCCGCCGCCATGCACCATGATGACAACCGGGAATGGCCCCACACCAGCGCTGGGAATATACAGGTCAAGTTTCTGCGCAGACGAGAGCGTGGCATACGCCAGGTCTTTGTAGGTCGGCGCAACCGAAGCAAAAGTACTGGAGCCGCCCGGCCCGCCGCGCTGAGGCATGACTGCCGCCTGCTCGGTTGAACCGCCCTGAACCGCCGCAGGGGTGGCCGTTGCGGCAGCCCCGCAGCCGGTGGCGCTCAGCAAAACCAGCCCTGCCAGCGCAAAAACAAAGAGTTTGGAAACGATGTTTTTCATAAATTTTTCTCCTTCAAAAGTGTCTTTGATTGTGATGTCCCCATTATTCCAAACACTTCTCAAGAGAATCTCAAGACCGCCTGTGGATTTTCCTCAGGTTTTTGGGTTCTTCTTGAGAATTTCTTTACAATCCTGTGCTACCATACGGGTATGTCTGCCCGCATTCTCGTCGTTGATGACGACAAATCCATTGTCAAAGTCCTGACTGTCTACCTCGAACAGTCGGGCTACCAGGTTTTTCCGGCCTACGATGGCGAAATGGCGCTCCACACCCTGCGCCGCGAACGCCCCGACCTGGTAATTCTCGACCTGATGATGCCCAAACGCGATGGCTGGGAAGTGACCCACATCGTCCGCGCCGACCAAAATCTGGCCGCCACGCCCATCATCCTGCTCACCGCCCGCGTCGAAGACACCGATAAAATCGTCGGTCTCGAACTGGGCGCAGACGACTACATCACCAAGCCCTTCAACGCCCGCGAAGTGGTGGCGCGCGTCAAGGCCTTGCTGCGCCGGGTGCGGCTCGACCAATCTCCAAACGCAGCCCCGCATGTGCTGACCTGCGGCGGTCTGCGGCTGGATTTGGACCAACACACTCTGACGGTGGACTCCCTGCCGGTTGACCTGACCCGCACCGAATTCAATCTGCTCGAAGCCTTTTTATCCAACCCCGGCTACACCCTGACCCGCGATGAACTGCTCGAAAAAGCCCTGGGCTACGCTTACGAAGGCCTGGGCCGCGCCCTCGACACCCATATCCGCAACCTGCGCCGAAAAATTGAACCCGACCCCGAACACCCGACCTACATCCAAACCGTCTACGGCGTGGGTTATCGCCTGTTGGAGAAGAAATGAACCGTCTCTGGGTGCGCCTCAGTCTGATGATTAGCGCCGTCCTCTTCTTGATGTTCTTCCTGCAATTTTTGAACATCAGCCTGGAGCAATCCGGCCCAAAACCCGACCTGGACGGCCCGCCGGCGGGCCCGCCACCGGCTGAAATTCAGCGCCGCCTGCTGAACTTTATGTTTTTCTCGCTCGCGGTTGGCACGGCTGGCGGAATTGTGATTGGCCGCATCACCAGCGCGCCCATCAGCCAAATTGCCAGAGCAGCCCAGCGCCTGGGTCAGGGCGAGATGGACGTGCGCGTTCCTGTCACCGGCAGCCAGGAAATCCGCGAACTGGCCGCGACCTTCAACAAAATGGCCTCCGACTTGCAGCACGCTGAAATACTGCGCAACAATCTGATGGCAGACGTCTCACACGAACTA
This sequence comes from Anaerolineales bacterium, assembly GCA_034432755.1. Taxonomy (GTDB): domain Bacteria; phylum Chloroflexota; class Anaerolineae; order Anaerolineales; family Villigracilaceae; genus UBA5195. Next base: position 775 of record DAOUBQ010000023.1, on the reverse strand, counting down.
CGCACGCCGCTGACCGTTTTGGAAGCCAATCTGCGCGCCGCGCTAGACCAGGTAGCGCCCCTCGACGAAGCCGAAATCGCCAATCTCTACCATCAGACCCGCCATCTGACACGCCTGGTCAACGACCTGCGCGAACTCTCCCTGGCAGAATCCGGCCAGCTTCCGCTGGAAAAAACGCCCACCGATATAAAAGTCCTCGTCACCGAAACGCTCCAGGCGCTGGAGCCGCTGGCGGCTGAAAAGGGCGTTGCCCTGAATGACGACGTGCCGCCACTTCCCAAAATGACCCTTGACCCCTTCCGCATTCGCCAGACGCTTTTCAACCTGCTCACCAATGCCCTGCGCCATACGCCCGAGGGTGGAATCATCACCATCAGCGGCCAGAACAACGAAGATTGGTGTACGCTTTCGGTCAGCGACACCGGAGAAGGCATCAGCGCCGAAGATTTGCCACACGTCTTTGACCGTTTCTACCGTGGAGACAAATCGCGCAGCCGTGAAACCGGCGGCACCGGCCTGGGATTGGCTATCGCAAAGGCGATTGTTGAGGCGCACGGCGGGCAACTGCAGGCGCAAAGCGCCGGAAAAGGGCGGGGCAGCCTGTTCAGCATCCGCCTGCCGAGAGCGTAAATCAACATCAAAAATCGAACTGAACCCGCCAAACAACGCGCGCGAAAAGCATCGGTGTGAAACGGCGTTCACTATGGTTTAAAATCCAGGCATGCAACGCACAACGATTTTCCTCCTGCTGACCGTCCTGCTGTTTTCTGCCTGC
>DAOUBQ010000022.1:0-10914 GCA_034432755.1 Anaerolineales bacterium | reverse complement strand
ATAAGCGTCCCGAAGGCTGGGTTCGACCCTTGAAATCGCCCGCACAAAGCCTTCGGGACGGTTCAAAAGGCTTATCCCGAATTCAGGTTACATTAGTATAGTTTCATGGTGTATAGCTCAAAACCTATGCTTGAAAGAAAGCAGGCTACTCCTTGGAACTCAAAAGTTGGGAGATGCAACAGTCAAAGCCCACAATTGTTTCCATCAATTTCATACGTTTTAGTTACAGCAGGAGGAAAACATGTCGTCATGCTCAATTGCCCATAAGATATTTCGAGTTTTCATTATTTTGATTGTGGCACTTTTACTACCTTTCACTGCAGTTCAGGCTGGCAAACCTGCAGACGGGCCTGATCCGCGAGACGAACGCAGCGCGCCCATGTCAGGCGCAGATAAACCACTCCCAACCGACCGGATTATCGTCAAATTCAAACCATCTGCCGACGCGGCAACCCAAAACACCAAAGAACGCGACCAACTCATGGATGCGCTCAGCCAGAGCACGGGCGAGGCTCTCTCCTATTTCCGGGAAATGTCGGGCAACGCACATGTCATTTCCTTAAGAGAAAAACAGCCTTACGAGCGGGTTTTGGCTGTGGCCGAAAAGCTGATGGAGCGTGTTGATGTCGAGTATGCCGAGCCAGACCAACTCTTTGAGCATACCCTGATTCCGAATGACCCGCTCTATTCCCAACAATGGCACTATTCTGGCACGTACGGCGTCAACCTGCCGGCGGCCTGGGAAATTACAACCGGCTCAGCGAGCGTTGTCGTGGCAGTGATTGATACCGGCATTACCAACCATGCCGATTTAAGCGGAAAAACCTTATCAGGCTACGACTTCATTGCAGACCCCTTTGTCGCCAACGATGGCAACGGACGCGACTCTAACCCCGGAGACCCAGGCGATTGGACGCTTTCCGGCGAATGTTACTCCGGTTCACCGGCCCGTAACAGTTCATGGCATGGCACACACGTTGCTGGCACAGTGGGCGCCAATACCAACAACAGTAGCGGGGTTGCTGGTGTTAGTTGGGGCGCTAAAATCTTGCCGGTGCGGGTTTTGGGGAAGTGCGGCGGGTATTTATCAGATATCGCAGATGGGATGCGCTGGTCGGCAGGCTTACCGGTTTCTGGCGTTCCCACGAATCCCAACCCGGCCAAAGTGTTGAACCTTAGTTTGGGGGGCTACGGCTCGTGCGGTACCACATACCAGAGCGCCATTGACGCGATTGTGGCTGCTGGTTCAACCGTCGTCGTGTCTGCTGGAAATTCAAACGACTATGCGGTCAACTATCGTCCTGCCAATTGTAATGGGGTGATTACCGTTGGCGCAACCGATATAGATGGTTATTTATCCTCCTACAGTAATTATGATTCTACGTTAGAAATCAGCGCACCTGGCGGAGACTTTGCCTGGGATACCGGGATTTTGTCCACCCTCAACACAGGCACAACTGTTCCAGCTGCAGATACCTATGCCGGATATCAGGGAACAAGCATGGCAGCCCCACATGTGAGCGGCGTCATCGCTCTGATGCTATCTGTGACCCCCAGCCTGACTCCACCCCAGGTGCTGGAAATTCTGCAAAACACGGCCAAAGATTTTGGCTCGAGTTGGTGCAACAGCACGACGAATTGTGGAGCAGGCATTGTCGATGCGTATGCCGCTGTTAAAGCCGCCCAATTTTACAATTGGGCTGGCGGCGCAATGATTACATCCTCCCAACCAATCGTTGCTGTTGCGCGGCCTCATATTGGAGCCGAAGTTGCGTCCTATAATGGTTTTTCATCAGGCAGCCTGTTAACATCCTATGTGCCTATGCTGTTCAAGCAAGCATTTGGAGGCACATATAACGCGGCCTTGTATGTTCAAAATTTGCATCCTTCCAGCACAGCCAACATTTCAATTAATTACTACACATCTACAGGCAGTTTAACCTGCACGGTGAGCGATACCATCACAGCCCGTTCATCCAAAGGGTACTGGCTGCCCAGCGTAAGCTGTCTTCCGTCCGATTGGGTCGGCAGCGCAGTCGTCACATCGAATCAAAACATCGTTGCGGTTGGCCGCCCGCATGTTGGCAGCGAAGTGATGACCTACAACGGCTTTGCCTCAGGCAGCCTCACATCTTACCTGCCCATGCTCTTCAAAAACGCATTTGGCGGCACATACAACGCGGCTTTTTACATCCAAAACGTTCATCCATCCAGTACCGCCAACATCACCATCAAATACTATAATGAAACTGGCGCTTTGAGTTGCACAGTCAGTGACACGGTTGCGGCCCGGGCATCCAAAGGCTACTGGCTGCCCAGCGTAGGCTGCCTGGCGAGTGGCTGGGTAGGCGGCGTAGAGGTGACGTCCTCGCAACCAATTGTCACAGTGGCACGGGCGCACGTTGGTACACAGGTAACCACCTACAACGGATTTGCAAACGGCGCAACAACATCCTATATACCCATGTTATTCAAGAATGCGTTCTCCGGAGGCTCGTATAAAGCCGCATTTTACGTTCAGAACATTCATCCTTCGAACAACGCCAGCATCACCATTCAATACTACGACAGCGCGGGAACCTTGAACTGCACCGCCACCGATACCATTTCACCGCTGGCTTCTAAAGGCTACTGGCTGCCAGGCGTGAGTTGCCTGCCCGATGGTTGGGTGGGCGGCGCAGTGGTCACATCTACCCAGAACATCGTTGCGGTAGGCCGTCCGCATATCGGCGCACAAGTAACCACCTACACCGGTTTTTCGGATGCAAATATCACCGCCTACCTGCCCATGCTATTCAAAGACGCTTTCGGCGGCTCGTATGACTCAGCAGTTTATATCCAGAACACCCATGCCAGCAGTCCTGCCAGCGTCACCGTGAGTTTTTATAATGAAAATGGCGTTTTGAACTGCATCAAGACGGCCACCATCGCTCCCCGCGCCACCTTAGGATATTGGCTGCCATCTCTTACAACATGCAACCCATAAGCAACTGGGCTTATTTCAGGCATAAGATGACCTGAGGCATTGCCAGAATAATCCCAACAAGACGTCTCCCCGGCTGATTGCCAATGAAAATCAGCCGGGGAGATATGTTTGTTTGGTACAATACCCTGCAAAATGATATCAGCACGCCACGAAACATACAGGAGTAAAGCACCTTTGCTAAACACTCAATCTACCTACCCAACCAGCCCCCTTTCCATCTTTCAAAGCCTGCGGCGCAATGGGCCTTTGATATATGACATGACCCGGCGCGAAATCAAAAAAAAATACCAGGGCACCTTTCTTGGCCTGGCCTGGTCATTCATCAGCCCCTTGCTCATGCTGGCCGTTTATACATTTGTATTTGCGGTAGTTTTTAAGTCTCGCTGGGGAGGGAGCGGAAACGAAAGCCGCACCGACTTTGCCATTACCGTATTTGCAGGCTTGATTGTCTTTGGAATTTTTTCTGATCTGCTTAATCAGGCACCTGCATTGGTCATCGGCAACGCTAATTATGTGAAGCGGGTGATTTTTCCGCTTGAAATCCTTTCTATCATTTCAGCGGGCAGCACCCTGTTCAACACTGCAACAAGCACTCTGGTATTGCTGCTCATGCAGTTGCTTTTGAGGGGGGACGTTCCGCTGACCGTTATTTTCTTTCCGATCATTGCCTTGCCCGCTGCCTTACTAGGGCTGGGGGCATCCTGGTTTTTTTCAGCATTGGGTGTTTACATCCGCGATGTCGGTCAGCTGCTGGGGTTTTTAACATCTATCTTGTTCTTTACCTCAGCAATTTTCTTCCCCGTATCGGCGTTGCCCGAAAATTATCAGCGCTTTATTCGATTAAACCCGCTTGTTCTCATCATCGAACAATCACGCAACGTACTGGTCTATGGCAATCTGCCCGACTGGAGCATCGTTTTGCTCCTCTTGCTCATCAGCAGCCTGGCAGCCTGGATAGGCTATTGGTGGTTCCAAAAAACGCGCAAGGGGTTTGCTGATGTCCTCTAATTGCGCCATCCAGGTTCAAAACGTCAGTAAACTTTATCAGCTTTATGACAAGCCACAAGACCGGCTCAAGCAGTCTATTTTGCCCCGGCTGCAAGCGCTGGCAAGAAAGACGCCGCGCCAATATTATCGAGAATTTTGGGCATTGCGCAACATTTCATTCGAAGTCGAAAAAGGCGAAACCATGGGGATTGTGGGGCGCAACGGTTCGGGAAAATCCACCCTGCTCCAGATTATTGCTGGCACTCTCACCCCCACCCTTGGCACTGTGAAACTCAATGGTCGGCTCACCGCCCTGCTCGAACTGGGTTCTGGCTTCAACCCCGAATTTACCGGGCGCGAGAACGTGTACCTGGCTGGCTCCATCATGGGATTTTCCCGGCAAGAAATGGACAATTGGTTCGATGACATCGCCGCATTTGCCGATATCGGCGCGTTCATGGACCAGCAAGTTAAATTCTACTCCAGCGGCATGTATGTGCGCCTGGCCTTTGCCACCAACATCATGGTTCAGCCCGATATTATGATTGTGGATGAGGCCCTGGCGGTTGGCGACATGAAATTCCAGGTCAAGTGCATGAGCGCCTTGCGGCGCAGACAAGATTCCGGCGCCACGATTTTGTTCGTCAGCCACGATATTAACGCCATTCGCAGCCTTTGCACGCGCGCCATCTACCTGGATGCCGGTCAGATGCGCCAGATTGGCCCAGCGGTTGAAATTGCCAATGCCTACTTCAAAGCCATGCGCGAAGAGATTGATGCTGAATTAACACAAATCCAGCGCGCTTCACTGCCCGATGCAAAACCGAGAGAGACCAACCCTGAACTCCCCAACTTTCAGGATGCCCAACTTCCCTCCCCCGAAGAAATGCATCGGTTCGAACAGTCAGTCTCCATGTTTCGGATTGGCAAAGGTGGCGCACGTATTCTCTATGCCGACCTGCTAGACGACCATGGGCAGCCGCTCGAACTGGTTGAATTCAACCAAAGCGTGTGGATACGCATTCTCTTTGAAACCTATGAAGAAAAGCAACTCACGGTCAACTTTTATATCAAAGACGACAAAAGCATTCCAATTACTGGCTCCAACTTGGTGCTTTCGAACCACCCGCTCTTGCACGTCAAGCCAGGTGAACGATTTCTGGTAAAATACCACCTTGCCGCTTTGCCCTTACAGCACGGTCTTTATTCGTTGAACGTCAGCCTGTTCGAGCCAACGACCTCTTCGATTAATGCGCCGGTTGTTTTTGTAGATTACATCGAAAACGCGGTTGTATTCAATATAGCACCGCGCAGCGTGGATAAGATTTGGGCAAAGGTTTTTCTTTTTCCATCTGTGGAAATTTCAAAGCTTGATTAAGTTTATGGGCCTTTTGAAATGAGTCATCGTACAGCAGCCTTACTGCAAAAACTATCAACCGTAAAGAACGTGGAGCGCGCAGAGTAACCAATTCAAGGCTTTCGCTTGAAGTTAAATTCGGCCCCTATAGCGAAGTCCAAATTAAGCAGATATGCAACTTCGGAAAGCCTGTTTTGGTGGAGAATTTTTGTCCATGACAATCACGAATAAGATTCAATCTTTTAAGCAACAAATACAAAAACATCTCGCTAACAGGTCACCTATATTTATTCTACAAATGGGTCGTGTTGGTTCTGCATCCGTCATCGTTGCAATCAATCAAGCTTATCAAGCCATTCAATGCGCCATTCCAGCTTACCATAGTCACTACATCGGTCATTATGAGCAAATCATCGAGCGCGCTTCATTTGATTTAAGTAATTATCATTATGCCAAACGAGATATTGAAAACATAGACATGAAAAACCGGGCTGAATTATTTAAGTATCTGGAAGCTCAACAACCAGTTAAGATAATCAGCCTGGTACGAGACCCGATTGCGCGCAATGTTTCCACGTTCTTCTTCGCTTTTCCAGAATTTGTGCCTGACTGGAAAGAAAAGGAAGCCCAAAACCTTTTGCCGGCCAGCACTCTCCATACGATTTTCGAAAGCAAACGGCAATTCATTCAGACCGCGTTCAACTGGTTCGATGAACAAATTAAAGACGCCCTTGGACTAGATGTTTACGCTGTCCCATTTGATAAAACACGTGGCTGGCAAGTCTATAAAAAGGGACTGGTTGAGTTACTCCTCCTCCGTATGGAAGACTTGCATCGCACGGGTGAAGATACCCTGCGCAAGTTTCTCCATCTGCCTCACCTGAAAATGGTCAAAGTCAACACTGGCGAAGAGCGCGAAGCCTATGAACTTTACCGCCGCTTCCTCACGCATCCCGTTTCGCAAGAATATCTTGAAATGACTTACGCTACTAAATTAGCTCGGCATTTTTATAGCAATGAAGAAATAGAACAGTTCATCCAACGCTGGCGCAATCCGAAACCAGCAAAACAGGAGCAGGCATGACCATCCAATCTTCGCAAGAACTGGATGCTTTCTATTCCACCCCTGACCCCTGGGGTTATTACAATAATCCACATGATACCATCCGCAAAGCGCGCATTTTGGCCGCCCTACCCCGTCTCGACTATCAAAACGCGCTCGACATCGGCTGTGGCAATGGCTTCATCACCAACGACCTGCCTGCCAAAGGGGTGATTGGCCTGGAATTTAGCGAAAAAGCGGTGACTTGGGCGAAGGAACATGCCGCCCCGCAGGTTGAATACAGGCAAGGCTCCATCTTCGACCTGCCCGATTTAGACCTGCCCCCCATGGACCTGATTGTCATCACCGGCGTTCTTTATCCCCAATATATCGGCAAAAGCCTGCGCCTGGTTTATGTGCTGATAGACCGCGTTTTGAAACCAGGCGGAATCCTGCTCTGCTCGCACATTTACGAATGGTATCAGGCACGCTTCCCCTACCTCACCCTCAGCCGCGAATACTTTGCCTATCGTGATTATTCGCAAGTGCTGGAGGTTTACATAAAATGATTCTGACTTACCATAAAGTTCATCCTGAAAACAAAACCATCTGGTGGGTCACGCCCGATAGCTTCTACCGCCAAATGGCCGATTTGCGCTCTAAAAAGGTCGTCTATCTCGATGATTACGACCCTTTAGACCCCCACCAGGCCGTCATCACCTTCGATGGCGTGTACAAAGACATTTGGAAATACGCTGTTCCTATTCTTCAGCACTTTGGCTATCCTTTTGAACTCTTCATCATCGGACAGACCATCGGCAAAGACAATTCCTTCGACACAGTCGAACCCCGCGCCGAATTTGCCGATATCGAAACCCTGCAAAAAATGGTGAGGGCCGGCGGACGGCTACAATGGCACTCCTGGTCACACACGCGCCTGGCAGGGACAACCGACTTGGACGTGTACGAAAAAGAGCTGACCGTACCAGCAGAAGTACGAGCGCTTTGTCCTGAAGGGTTTAATTGGTATGCCTATCCTCACGGTGAGCGGGATGTGGTGTATCGCGCCCAAGTCGAATCCCGCTTTCGCGGTGCGCTGGCTTGTGACGACGGCAACAACGCCGACCGCTACGACCTGAACCGCCTGACCGTTTACGACGACACCCACCTTTCAAAAAGCACCGTCTCGCTCATCATTCCATGCTACAATTATGGACATTTTGCTGCCGAAGCCATAGAATCGGCTCTCTTGCAGACCTGCCCACCCGATGAAATCCTGTTCATAGACGATGCTTCATCCGATAACTCGGTGGAAGTCGCCCGCCGTTATGAGCCGCGCATTCGTGTGGAAGTCAATGAGAAGAATTTAGGAGTAGTCGAAAATTTCCGTAAAGCGGTAGAAATGACCAGCGGTGATTACATCGTGTTTCTGGGCGCAGATAATCGTTTTCGAAGTGATTATGTCGAGCAATGCAAATCTATTCTGGATATGAATCCAGAAACGGGGGTGGTATACACTCATTTTCTTCTGTTCGGCGAACGTGCTGGCGTTGAAGCCGCATATAAAGGCGCTGTGCCTTATTCAAATATTCCTGGCTTCTACTTGTACACTTTTCCTGCCAACCCAGAATATAGTATTCGGCAACAAAATTACATACACGGCTCTTCGATGTACCGACGAATTGCTTACCAGCAAGCAGGAGGCTATCGTAATGACATAGCGCCAGAAGACCAGTCCCTGTTCGCCCGTATGTTAGATTCAGGCTGGAAAGCAACTTTGTGGGATGCACCTGCACTAGAATACCGACATCATTCTAAGGACCAGATTAATCAACTAAAAATTAGCGAATTAGAAAATGCACAGTTACGCGCAAATTTGTTTTCTGCAAGACAAGAAAATTCTCAGTTGAAACAAGAAATTTCTCAACTAAATTATTATCTTCAAGACATACAAAACAGCCGCTCATGGAAATTGATGTTAATTCTTAAGAAATTCTATCAGAGCCTATTTCCCCCTAATAGTTGGATGGCACGCTTGATGCAAAAAGCAATCTCAGCTTTTCTTAATCTTACAGGCAGCATATTCAAAAACTTATAATTCAACAAGGGCAATTAGCCGAAGGACATAAACCAGAATCTTGCAAAATCTCAAGATTGCACATCAGGATTGTCTGTTTCGATACTAAAAAAATCATCCCAGGTATTTCAGAATGACAGAAACCACCAAGCTAATTGCATTTTATCTTCCACAATTTCACCCAATCCCAGAAAACGACCTTTGGTGGGGCGAAGGTTTTACCGAATGGACGAATGTCAAGAAAGCGAAGCCCAATTTCAAAGGCCATTATCAGCCGCGCAAACCCGGTGAGTTAGGATATTATGATTTGCGGGATATCGAAATTCAAAAACGACAAATTGGTCTCGCCCAACAGTTTGGCATTTATGGCTTCTGTTTTTACTATTATTGGTTTAGTGGAAAGCGTCTCTTGGAACGCCCTCTCAATCAGTTTCTTGAAAACCAAGACCTTGATTTCCCGTTTTGCATCTGCTGGGCAAACGAGAATTGGACCAGACGCTGGGACGGCCTTGAGAATGAAATACTTATCGCGCAAAAACATGCTTCAGACGACCACCAGAAATTTATTAGAGATATCGCCCCGATACTAAAAGACAAAAGATATATTCGCATCAACGGAAAACCGTTACTCCTTGTTTATCGTCTATCCTTGTTGAAGAATCCCTTTGAAGTGGCAAAAATTTGGCGCCAAGAGTGTATTAATCTTGGTATTGGTGAAATCTATCTGGCCGCGGTTCAGAGTTTTGATATTCGTGATCCTCGTCCTTATAACTTTGATGCCGCGATAGAATTTCCTCCTTTTTCCATTCCGCCTATCTATGTTGATCATTCTTCATTAAAAATAAATAATCCGAAATTTACAGGAACCATCCAAGATTATCGGCTAACAGCTGCACTAAAAATGCTGGAAGCACCCTCTGACTATGTGAGATTCCGTACTGTCATGCCTTCTTGGGACAACACGGCCAGGAGACAAAACAACAGCCTTGCTTTTATCAACTCAACTCCAGCAGTCTACAAAAAATGGTTACAAGCAGCCATTCAGTATACTAAAACCCACCTTCCTGCTGATAGCCAATATGTTTTTATCAATGCCTGGAATGAATGGGGAGAAGGCGCATACCTTGAACCAGATGAAAGGTATGGATTAGATTACCTTCAGGCCACCCAAGAGGCGCTCAATCTTAACACCCTGCCCGAGAAAATCATCCTGACTCCTGAAGAAGAAATAAAAAACTTAAGTGACGTGATTGAATCGCTCTACCAACATGCGATAACGATAGGGGATGCAAAGCGGCAACTTGACGAAATCCTTGCAAGCAGGTCATGGAAATTAACACTACGCTTGCGCAAAATATTTCGATGGCTTATGAGAAAATAGTTTTGATTCTTCTCAAAAATAGGCGTCTCGGTGAAAATAAAATCATGAAAACACTTTCACAATACTATAAAAAAATACTCCGCCGGTTGCTACCTAAAATACTTCCCAACGATTTTTACTTTTCGCATCCAGGCTATTGTGTGTGTTGTGACCAGACAGTTACTTTTGAATGCTATCATAACTGGTTGAGAGACTATTATGTCTGCACCAATTGTCAGTGTATTCCCAGAGAGAGAGCATTGATGGCCACCATTGAAAAATACTACCCCAACTGGAGAGAACTAAGAATTCATGAATCTTCTCCTATCCAACGAGGCGCCAGTTTGAAATTAAAAAACCAATGTAAAAATTATCTAGCTTCCCAATACTATCCTGATGCCGAATATGGAACAATCGTAAATGGGTTCAGGAATGAAAATCTTGAGAGTCAGACGTTCGCCGATAAATCATTTGACTTGGTGATTACTCAAGATGTTATGGAACATGTATATAATCCTGACCGTGTTTTCTCTGAAATTGCAAGAACTCTGGCAACAGGTGGTGCCCATATTTTTACTGTACCAATGATTAATAAATATTCCAAAACCGAGGTGTGGGCAACCCTGAATTCGGATGGAACGCCCAATTTTTTACACTTGCCTGAATATCACGGGAACCCGGTGAATCCCTATGGCTCACCTGTAACAATGCACTGGGGTTGCGATATTATTGATTACATCTACGCTGCTTCAGGCCTGGATACACAAATTATCTCCCTTTATGATAAACATCTCGGCATAATGGGCGAATATAATGAAGTGCTTATCACGCGTAAAATTTGAGTTGTTTAGCGCCATACTTTCCGCGAACGCAACGGTTGGGCCACCAGCGGGCAAGGCATGAAAAATGGCTTCGAATTGCAAGGTGTTGTACCTTCGCTCAGACGCCATCTTTGGTAAGTCTTATGTTTCACGACCAAATACCCCATCTATGCTGTTTTTCACAACTTAGCCATGGCCTGCGCTGGGAAATGTGACCAAGTAAAATGAGAGTCGAGCACCCCAAAAGGAGCGAAGCTCTATGAACCGAAGAAAGCCAGAACAAA
>DAOUBQ010000021.1:0-78847 GCA_034432755.1 Anaerolineales bacterium | reverse complement strand
TCCCAAGGGTCGGGCTGTTCGCCCGTTAAAGTGGTACGCGAGCTGGGTTCAGACCGTCGTGAGACAGGTCGGTCTCTATCCGCTGTGGGCGTAAGGGATTTGAGAGGAGCTGCCCCTAGTACGAGAGGACCGGGGTGGACTGACCTCTGGTGTGCCGGTTGTTCCGCCAGGAGCATTGCCGGGTAGCTATGTCGGGCAGAGATAACCGCTGAAAGCATCTAAGTGGGAAACTCGCCTCAAGATGAGATCCCTCATGGAGTTAATCCAGTAAGAACGCAGGTAGACCACCTGCTATATAGGCGGCAAGTGTAAGCATAGTAATGTGTGCAGCTAAGCCGTACTAATGTTCGAGGGCTGACCCGCGTGGTACGGAGAACTTGATACTTTTTCTACAAGCTATGTTCAATGATGTTATTCGGTGTCACTTAACACTGTGAATAAAGTCTCTTGGTGATTTGAGCGACGAGGGTACACCCGGTCCCATCCCGAACCCGGAAGTTAAGCTCGTCAGCGCCGATGGTACTTGGGGGGCAGCCCCCTGGGAGAGTAGGTCATTGCCAAGAGGCTTTTTCTTTTAACGCCACATAAATAACGTCCCGAGGTCTCAACCCTTCGGGACGTTGTTTTTTCCTACTCTTTTTCTGCTACTTCTGGCAGAGGCAAGGCCTCGACCAGCCCGCGCACGCGGAATTTTTCGATGTATTCCCTCGTTTCCCAATAGTCCAAATCCAACTCATCCGCAATCTCGAAGACCGATTGCCTGCCCTCGAAGCGCATCATCATCTTTTCGATGGCGCGGTTCAGTTTCCAGTTAACCTGCCAATCTACAAACAGGCCATGCCCCGAAAGGAAGACCGGCCCGCGAAATTTGCGCTTCGGCAGGTAGTCGGTGGCATACACGCGGATAATCTCCTCGATAACATCTGCCGCTTCCTGCAATTTGTCCTCGTGCATGATGTCCAGGTTGTCATCGGTGGTGTGATATTCGGGGTACGGGTAGCGGCTGACCGAGAGGCACGGCACGTTGAGGCCGGGGCCATTTAACACTCGTTCGTCGTTGGCGATGATGTCGGCGAAAGTCCCCTCGCGGAATTCCTTGCCCCGTTTTTTTAAGACGTATTGCCCCACTTTGTCGAGCCGCGCATTGTGCTGGCGGGTGTGCTGGAGCGCAATGGTGTTGTCGTTGCCGGTCATTTCGATGAAAATGCCGCCCTTGAAGCCGGGAATCAGGTCTTCGTGGTGGGCCAGGTAGGCAATCGTGCCAATCGTCTCCGCGCCGAACCAGAAGCGGACGCTCATCGAACCGGCCGGGAGCGGGTTGGCCGCCAGCCGCCGGGCCACCTCGATGGCTGTTACCACGCCCGCGGCGTCGTCGTTGGCCTGGTTGGGGTGGCAGACGTGCGCCATGATGAACATTTCTCCGGCGGCGGGATTTTTCCCGCCCCGGGGGTGGATGACCGCCTCGGCGACTTTGAACCCGCCCTGGGCCGGGTCGGTCTGGAACTCGGAGCGGATGACCACCCGATACTTTTTATCGCGCGGCAGGGCGTCGAACTGGTTTTTGCTCAGGCAGAAGCCCCACGAGCGGTCATAATACTTGAACTTCCAGGGAATGGCGTGCGGGCGTTTTTCGTTGTAGTACAGGTGCGGCTCCAACTCGCTGAAGGGCAGGAGCGTGTCCATCGGCAGCGAGTAGGAGACCAGGTGCAGGGGGTTATCCTTGAAGTCCACAATCCGCTGGCCGTCTTCGGTTTCGAGGTAGGCTTCATGGACGACGTAGCGTTCTGGCACGTACCAGGTCCAGACCGGCGTCAGGGGGGCGTAGGTCTCAATGTTGTAGTGGGCCGTTTCGGGCAGGTAGGAGCCGATAATCTCTAAAGCGGTATCCATGCCATCGCTGGCAAGCGTGCGGTGCAGGGGCAGAATCTCCCCCAGGACATCCTTCAGGGAAGAAATCGGCTTCATGGGCGGAATCCAGTCTTTGGCGCGGTCGGGAGTCTCGATGACGTAGGTCAGGCCGGGGCCGGGATGGTCTTTCATGGCCTGCACGGCCACGCGGAAGACATCGTTGCACTTCATCAGGCGGCATTCGCCCAGGCCGATGGTACGTTTGTTGACCACCTGGCTGTCGAGCAGCGCGCCGATGGGTTCAAAGTCCAGCACGACGCCGCGCTCCACATCGCGCACGAACATGGTGACGGCTACCTCGTGCGGTTTGCCTTGCAGGTCAATGGCAGTGCCTTTGAATTCTTTCAAGAAGCGGTAATCCACGCCCGCCATTTGCTCGCAGTGATGCAAAAAGGTGATGGATTTGCTGTAGGGCAGGCCGAGAATCAGGATTTTGGCGTCCCACTCGCGGAATTTACTGAAGATGGTCGTTTCGCCGAAGCAGTCGTTCGAGCGGTGCGCGGCCAGTTCGTCGGCGTGTTTGCCGATGGCAGCCATGGAGTAGATGGGGTGGAACATGCGCTTGGCTCTGGGGTCAGTGCGGACGATTTCGGTCAGCACGCCCATCTGTGAGGGCGTGGTGCGCATATCCCAGGGCGTGCCGCGCAGGAAGTCGTAATTGAAGGTGGGCATGATGAGCGTGCCTTCGGGGCCGATGACCTCGAGGATGGCCTCGATGACGGTCTGTGGGCCGCCTTCCACGCCGCCTGGGGCGCGCGAGAGGGTGGAATAGGCCGAGTGGACGAAAATTGTGTCGCCGCTGGTCATGCCCAGGGCGCGGAATTCGTTGGCGAGGGAGGTTTGGGTGAGCAAGGGAGGCTCCAGGAAGGTGGAATGATGAATTTTTGCAGGATGATTTTAACCGCAAAGGGCGCGGAGAGCGTGACGGAAATATGATTAAGGCTGTTACGAAGTTGATGACCAGCCGAGGTTTGCCGAAGTTATAAATAATATAGTGGGGCATACAATAGCTGAAATCTACTCCTTGTTTGCCCTTGCAGAATATTGTTGCCGTTGGGCGTCTGCACTTGGGGCTGAAATTAAAGCCTACAACGGTACATCGGGTGCAGCGCTAGCGCTTATCTACAATACCTGTAGCAACGACCAGTCTAACTTTATATCCAGAACACGACCGGCAGCTCGGCGAATGCAACTATCCGCTTCTACGGCAGCGTGGTCGTGGTTGTTTCATTCTCCCACAAGCATTCTCCCTTTTACCAGTCTTGGCGCGACCACCTGCTATCTATTGCGCAGAAAAACTGACTGCTCGTGCTATAATCATTTCGTTGCGGTACACTTCTTGCAGCGCTCTCTGTTATGGACATTTTGCTCTGGCTGCCCGATTCCTACCCTGTTCTGCTGTTCCCCTCCTTGCTGGGGATGGTGGGGTGGTTCCTGTTGGTGGGTTTGCTCGCTTGGAATCTCTGGTCATGGCGGTATTTTCAGCCCGCCTGGCAGGGCCGCGCCTGGGGAATCTTTACCACGCTGTACATCCTGCAAGTTGTATTTGCGCTCACCCCCGGCTTGCGGCTCAGTGCGGAAGCGAGCCTACTTGTCCCCAATTCGCCCCAGGAATTTAAAGGCCCCGCGCTGATGCTGTTTTCAGCCCTGCCATGGATGCTGGCCGGAGGGATGTTAGGCCCGATTGCAGCGGCTCTAACCGGTTTAAGCGCAGGATTGTTGCGTTTCTTGTGGGACTCGCACAGCATTTTTACCCCCCTTGAATTTGCCTTGCTCGCCAGTTTGTTCAGCATTGCCGTTCGGCAGCGCTACCGTACGCGCCCCTTCCGCCTGCTCAGCCAGCCGCTGTTAGCGTCTGTTGCGCTTGCGATTCTGTACATCCCCGTCTATGTTATAGACGCTTTCCTGGCAGTGGTTGACCCGACCACTCTCTCCATCGCAGACAGCCTGATTTATGCCGCATCCAGCGCCCCGGGCGCAACAACGGCCATTGCCTTCGAACTGCTCATCGGGGGAATTTTTGCGCAGGTCTTGGTGATTTCCTTCCCGGCCTGGTTTGGACGCCATCTGCCGCTTCAGCCATCTCCTACAGAACGCAGCCTTGAGGCGCGCTTCCTGTTCGGAACTGGCGTGCTGACTATCCTTTTGCTCCTGTCGCTGCTGGTGGGCAACTGGGTTGTAGCAGGGAACTCAGCGCGCGAGATGTTGAGCAAACGCATGAAGGGGACGGCAGAACTGGCTGCCCAAAGCGTACCGTTTTTTATGGAAACGGGACAAAACCTTGCGGCCCAACTATCGCAAATGCCCCAGCTAAGAACCGATTCAGGTGAAACGCTCTCCAATGTGTTGGGAGAACAAATCCGCGCCATCCCGTTCTTCGACCAATTGTTGGTGTTCGACCAGGACAAACGGGTTTTGGGGAGTTATCCGGCGGCATCCGACCTCTCGCTCAACCTGTATCCTGAAGAAAATACCGCCATTGAATTGGCCCTCAACCGCGTTCTCAGCCAAACCTACAGCATCCCTCCCGCCCAGCCTGGGAAACCCGCTCGGCTCTCGTTCATCGCTGCCGTCCTGGATTCGACCAGCGCCCAGCCGATACGAGTTCTGGTGGCACGCGCTGACCTGGAGAGCAATCCGTTCACCCAACCCATGCTCAACAGCCTGAAATCCATTGAAGAACTGGGCGGAGAAGGGATTTTGCTCGATGAAAACGGACGAATCCTGGTTCATTCTGCCGCCCGCCAAATTATGAGCCAGTATGCAGGCCGTTTGCAAACAGAAGCGGGCTTCTTCGACGATACCGCACGTGGTGGGACGCGCAACCTGGTTTATTACCAGCCAGTCACCGGACGGTCGTGGTCGGTGGTGCTGACCGTCCCTGCCCAACAGGCGCAGCAACTTGCCCTGGATATTGCCACCCCGCTTTCGGTCATGATTCTGGCACTGGCCGTCATTGCGCTGGCCTCCCTGCGGCTCGGGCTGAAAGCCGTCACCAATTCGCTGCAAAGCCTGTCGAGCGAAGCGGTGCGTATTGCCCAGGGACAACTCGACCATGCCATGACCGTTGATGGCGTGGATGAGGTTGGCCAGCTGCGGCGCGCTTTTGAGCAAATGCGTGTCAGTTTGCAATCGCGCCTGGAAGAATTGAACCGCCTGCTGCTTGTCAGCCAGGGGGTGGCCTCCAGCCTGGATGTGCAAGACGCCGTTCAGCCGGTGATGGAAGCGGTCTTGGCGACGGGCGCGAATGCCGTGCGGGTGGTCATGCCGCCGTTGGAGGATGATGCCGAACAAGGCAGGGTCTCCATCTTTGCGCTTGGCCCATCGAAAGAAAAATATGCCTATCTCGATGACCAGGTGATTCGACTGACGCAGCAACAGGAACGCATCGTATTGACGAACGTCTCGCGGGCGCGCGGGCTGGAACTCGGCACCGGACGTCCCATGCCTGCCTCGCTGATAGCCGTTCCGCTGCGGCACGAAAACCGGTACTACGGCGTGCTATGGGCCGGGTTCGACCAACCGCGCCTGTTCTCAGAAACCGATGTGCGTTTCCTGACCACTCTGGCTGGTCAGGCTGCCCTGGCTGCTTCCAATAACCACCTGTTCCGCACTGCCGAAGTGGGAAGGCAACGGTTGGCCGCCATTTTGGCATCTACACCCGACCCCGTGCTGGTCACAGACCAGTATAACCGCCTGCTGCTCTCAAACCCAGCCGCCTGGCAAGCGCTGGGCGCAGCCGTGGGAACGGGGGAAGGTCAACCCATCGAAAAAATACTGACCCAAAAAGCGCTGATTGACATTATGAGTATAGACGCCCCGCCCGATAAACTCTCGGCGGAAGTCACTCTGCTCAATAATCAGGTCTACCTGGCAACGGCTTCGCCGGTGGTGGCCGATGGCCGCCCGGTGGGACGGGTGTGCATCTTGCGCGATATTACCCACTTCAAGCAACTGGATACTCTCAAGACCGAATTTGTCAGCACCGTCAGCCATGACCTGCGTTCTCCCCTGACGCTGATGCGCGGGTACGCAACCATGTTGGATTTGGTTGGTTCGCTCAACGAACAGCAACAGGGCTACGTCAAAAAAATCGTGTTTGGCGTTGAGAACATGTCACGTATGGTCAATAACCTGCTCGACTTGGGACGCATCGATGCTGGAGTCGGCCTGAACCTGCAAATGGTTCCAGTGACCGATACCGTCGAGCGAGTCGTTAGCACGCTCCAACCTCAGGCAGCCCAGAAAAACATCACCATCACGCTGACCTTACCGGAAAACACCATGCCTCTGGTAGAAGCCGACTCAGCTCTGCTCGAACAGGCTATGTACAACCTGTTAGAGAATGCCATTAAATATACCCCACAAGATGGCCGCGTTAGCGTTACGTTGAAAATCATCGGTGAGGCGATACAGTTTGAAGTCGAAGATACCGGCATTGGTATTGCACCTATTGACCAGCCGCGTCTGTTCGAGAAATTCTATCGGGGCGGGCAGCGCGAGGCGCGCGAGCAGAAAGGTTCTGGCCTGGGGTTGGCGATTGTGAAATCGATTGCTGAGCGGCATGGCGGCAAGGTCTGGTTGGAAAGCCAGTTGGGCAAGGGCAGTACCTTCTTCCTGCAAACGCCGCTTCGGCAGCCCAAAGAGCGAAAAGCGGAGAGCAACTGAAACCCGATTTAGAGAATCATAAATCCCCCAGGCTGCGCAGCCTGGGGGATTTTCTTTTGAGTTGATTAAGGCGCGAGGGGAGTCTGACGCAATCGGCGCGCCATCAGGATGACCGCTATCAAAATGATTGCCGCAATGAACAGGCCGGGCAAACCCACCTCGTCGGCAAAACCGGTTTTCGAGAGTTCGGTCGGCGAGGGCGTTCTTGCGCCTGCAACCGGCGTCGCCGTTTCTGAAGTCGCCTGGGCAGTGGCCGTCAGGTTGACCTGGGCCAGACGTGTCTCAAGAGCCTGAACGGTTGCAGTTGCCGGGTCTATCGCCGCAGCGGTAGGTGTTTCGGTGGGGAACAGAATGACAGGCGTTGTGGTTGGCTCCAGTGTAGGCGTTTCGGTCAGCGTGGGGGTGGCGGTAAACGATTGGGCCACGGCGGTCTGCTCCATAACCATTGCCGACTGGGTGGCGTTGAAGTCTACCAGCGCCTGTTCGGTTGCCCGCGCGTTTTGGGAAGGGATAAACACCGTAAAGGCCAGAATGGCCCCGCAAATCAGGGTGAGCAGGATGATAGCGCCCAGCACAATGGCAATGATGAGAAATGTGCGATTACTTCCCTCGCCCTCCTCGTCGCCATCTTCTTGGTCCACTTCGTCAGATGGGTCGTCTGGTGACGCTTCCATTGTGGACTGTGGCTCGTCATCGTCTTCGAAAATAAATGTTTTGGCCATGTTCATTCTCCTCGCGTAGGTCTGTATATTTTACCCCACCACTTCCAAATTGGTGAGCGGGGCCAAGATTTGTTCCCCGTTTTCCAGGCGCACTTCGGCAGTGTTTGTTTTGATTCCATTGGGCAGGGTCGCCATTGGACGCAGTTGGATGATGGTTCCCCTTTGCCCGGGTTTGGATAGGAAAACCACACGCACCACTTGGCCGGGCGCGAACGTCTCGACTTCGCGCGGTTCAGGTGGTTCTTGCACAACAGGCAATGGAATGAAGACTTCCGGACGCATGTTTCCTTCTTGCCGCGTAACAGGGGATTGCCAGTTGGGCATTTCGGCATTGAGCGAGATATTGCGTTTGACGTTGGTGCTTAACAATTTGTATGTGCTGGGGTGCATCGGACGGCGGCCAAACCCTTCCAGCACCAGCACTGGGAAAGGAGCCTGGGTGGCGGTCTGTAAAAGGGCCGGGTTCAGGCTGGTCACAATCAGCCCGCGCACTGTCAGATCTGCCGCATTCTGAAATACTTTTTGGGTTTCGACATGACCGCCAAGCAAAATTGAGCCGCGCAAGCTGACATCAATCCGGCTGGGTTCGAATACGTCTTCGGGTCCCTCCATCAGACTTTGCATGAGACCATAATCTATCTTGCCGTTGCCCCATACCCCCTGAATAAGGCCACCGGTGGCGCGGATGACGACCCCTCGTGAGCCGACGGTTTGGGTGACGACCCCAGGAATACCCGCCTGGAGTTGGAAAACAGCCCCGCCAGTTTCGATGACAATTTTGCCGCTGCCCGTGGCGACAATCGTTCCATGGGCAGGAGCGGTAATTTGCTTTCCAAACAATCCCTGCGATTCTGCCAGCATGTCGCCTTTGGCAACCTGCTGTCCTTTTTTGACCCTGATGAATTTAGCGACATCGCGCTGGGGAACGTCCAATTTCTGGGCCGCATCAATGACCAGGTGCTTGCGGCCTACGACCGCTTCAGCAATGGTGTCGGTAGGGTTGACCTTATGTCCAACCCCGGTGATGATTTTTCCGTTGACAGGCATCAGGCGCGTGCGCATGATGGTTGCCAACGGGAGGATATGAATCAGTGGCGCAAGCAAGGTTAACCTCCCACCGTTTTGAGCCATTTTTTGTGCAGTCTGGCTCGTTCGCCTGCGCTGGAGGGCAGGCGCAAGGGTCGCCCGCGCGCATCGATGACCACGCCCAGCGAGGAGCCAACCACATCCACTGCCCCGGCGCGTCCGGGGCCGAGGCCGACATCCGCATTGCGGAGGGGACGCAATTCCAGGCGCGCCACCTGCCCGCTGTCAAGCGGCAGGATTTGCAGGTTGCCCATATTGACTTCACTGGTGATGGCCGTGCCGTCTTCTCGGATGAGTTTGGCGCGCACAATCGGCGTGCCATAAGCAGAGTTGCTCACCGGCGAAATAACGGTTGCCAGGTACGAAAGCGCGCCTGAATCCATCACCTGGACCGGCAGAAGGCTATTGACTTCAACAGCCGCGCCCAGCATGGCGAGCAGGTTGTTCTGGTCTAATACCAGGGTCGTAATCCCGACGGGCTGTAGGCTATCCAACAACATCAGCAACTGTTGGCCGAGCGAGGGGGCGTTGGTCAATACCGCTCCGCCTGCCACAATAAGTTCAAAAGACGGCAACAAACCTCCCGTCCGTTGATAACGCCTGGGCAGGCGTTGCACCATCATTTGGGTTGACAAAAGCAGGTTCTGGCGCGCAATGGCCTGTTCGATAAACAGTTCCTCGCGCGTCGCTGGGAGAGAGTGTGGGTAGAGCGATTTCTGGTACAAGTAATCACGCACCATTTCGACCGGGATTTCTGCTGGCAGCCAGCGGGCAATCTCATCGAGCATGGTGTGTTTCAAGAGCCCGGCCAGCGGCTCTCCCAGTCCAAACTGGGGAAAGACGTTCAGGTGCAGGTGTTCCCCAAAAGCGGCTGCCATTGACACAGCGGAAGCGCCCGCATCGAGGCTCAGTACATATTTGTTCTCGCCATCTACGGACAGGAAGCGCACCATCCGCCCCTGGGTATACGCCGAAGGCAAGATAACGCCTCCCGACAAGGCGCGCAATTCCTCGATTTCCGGTATTTTGCGCTGGCGGATATTGATTGTCAGTTTGGCAA
The DNA here is from genome assembly GCA_034432755.1 of Anaerolineales bacterium. GTDB lineage: Bacteria > Chloroflexota > Anaerolineae > Anaerolineales > Villigracilaceae > UBA5195. The sequence continues at coordinate 69,403 of DAOUBQ010000021.1, read as the reverse complement.
GTTCGCGCTGCGCCGGGCTGAGGTCTTCCACTTCCAACGCCGGGCGCACATTGGGGCAAATCACCAATTCTGACGCAATTTTAGAGAGCGTTGTTCGGATGCTGCCTGCCAGGGCGCGGTTGCCAGCATAGAGCATGGCCGGACGCTGTTCGTCGGGCATAAGGTAGGCTGAGAGGCCGATGGTTTCAATCAAGTTGTTGATGGAATGGGATGCTCCACCATCCACGCCGCCTGCTATCAAGACCAGTTCTGGCTCGTGAAGAATGATGGCGTTGACCTGCTCATCCAGCCGACGGGGGTCATTGAGGCTGATTCTGTCAATGACGCGTGCATACATGGCGTTCGCCAATTTTTCGACAGATTTGAGCGACACTTCGGGCAGCAGGCCAACCAGCAATGTCTTAATGGGGGCGCCAGCCGAAAAGGTTGTCACCATCCCATCCACGCCTGAACCATCGGGCTGCGAAGGGATGAGCAGCCGCCCCTCGTCGTCCATCAATTGCTTGCCAATCAGGCTTTGCAGGTTTTCAACGGCCAGTTGGACCCCTAACACCAGGTTACGCACCCCACCATAGTTGGTGGTAAGAGATTGTCCCATGCCAATGAAGCGATACTGGCCTTCGACGACATCAAAGTAAGCGGCGCGTGTGGTGACCGCGCCTACATCAACTGCCAGCAGAGAGTTACCGTCTATGAGGGAGGCAGGCATAATGTCTTACCGAATTAGTGAGTCTAAAAACAACACAATTGATTGGATACGGTCAACGAAAGCTGTGAGCGCAGCCGTCAACACGCCGGCAAAGATGGCGCCCAGCGTGATGGCGATGAAGACCTGCCCCAACAGGGCCAGGAACGCCATGATTTTTCCGCGATTGCCAGCATTGGCCTTGCTCACCATGAATTGGAAATAGGCAATTGTCGTTATTGTGCCTAGCAGGATGAGCGCGCCGGAGGCGATGCCACCCAGTCCTTGCCCAAACATGGCCGAAGATGCCTCGATTTGAGGAAACAACGTGCCAAGCACCGCGCCTGCAACAGCAGTTGCCACGCCGACGCCGACCAGGAAGGCCACGACTGGGCGGCCCAGCCATTCTAACTGCGGCGACATCTTCGCTAACAGGAGAATGCTCATCGCCATTGGGAACACCATCAAGGTGCGGTCGAGCGGGGACCCCACGAAGAGCGGCAGGAGCAATTTATCAACCACCGCCTGGCGGAAGACAGTTGCAGCCACATACCCGGCGGCCACACCCACAAACGCGTGAACGGCCAGCCGAAAGGCCGGGCTGTCGCCGATGATGTAGCTCAAGACCAACACCGTAAACAGGAAGCTGAGCAGGCTTATGATGAGTTCGTTGCCTTCCATGCTATGCCTCGTCCTGTTCTGTCACTTCTTCGCGGGCGCGAAAGTGTTCCACCAGGCTCCAAAGAGCGCCAAAGAAAATTGCAAGCAGGGCCACTATCAGGGCCACTCCAAACCCGTCCCAATACAATGCTTTAATATGTCCGGGATAAATCTGGCCGGGCTGGGCGTCCCGTTTTTCATAGAGGGCGCCGCCTTCCAGGCCAACCACCAGCCCGCTCAACTGTCCCGAAGCGGCATACGGCTGAATCATTGGCCCGGCCTGGGCGCTGGTGACCATGAGCATGGGGGTATTCCCCAGTCGCGCGCCGGTTTGTTCAATCCACAACCGGCCATTGTCGGGGTCGTCGGTGAGTATCAGGATGGCGTCGAAGCCGGAGATGTCGGTCATCTTTTCGCGCAGCATATCTGTCTGCCATAGGTCGCCGCTGAGCGAGTCGGCCCCGGTTAATCGTTGCGGTTGTTCTGCAAAGGCTTTGACGCCTGCCGCACCGCCGGGCAAGTATCCCAGGAACAGGTATTGTTTACCAGGCAGGTATGATGGTGCTGGTTGCCCGTTCCTGGCGTAAAACGCGCGGCTTTTTTGCAACAGTCGCTCTCCCATCTCCAGGCTGACGGGAGATGTAGAGAGGAAAGCCATCTGCGCATTTTTGCGAATCAGGTGCGTGATGACCGGCACGGCGGCCTGTTCTATCTCGCCGGCAAAGCCCGGCTGGTAGTCTGTCACCACCAATATCAGGGCGCCATCTGGGACGGCGTTGGCCAGCGTATTATAGAATTTGTTGAACGGGACATTGGGGTCAGTTGCCAGCATGGGCGTAGTGAGGGCGCGCGTACCAAAAATCGAGGGGATAAGCACGGCCAGTGTCAAAATGGCAAACAATGTCCAGCGCAGGGGGCGCAGCAATGCTCCTTTTTCAGGAGGAGCAACCGCTTTCGATTCGGTTTCCGAAGCAAGCAATCTTTCCAGCAGAGCCGCTTGGGCGCGCTGCGTCTCGCCCGCCTGGAGTTTAAGCGCATAGGCTCGAGGTTTACGAATTTCGGTCGCATCGGCAGCAACCGGCAAGACGCCGCGAAAACCGGCGAGTGGCCCCTGATGTTCAACTTCTTCATCTCCAACATCCGTCGATTCAGCCCCGGTCAGCATCGCCTCGACCGGGCGCATGGCCTGCACCCAGGAAGGCAGTTCAACGGGGCGAAGGTCAGACTCTTCTGGCGCGGCGGACTCAGCAGGCTGCTCGGTTTCGACCGAGGGCGTAAACCCGGCCAGCCAATCTGGCACATCCATCAGGAGTGAATCGATTCCCTCATTCCCCGGGATAAGAGTTTGTGGCTCAGCGGGCGCAAACGCGGCAGGAAGCGACTCCGTTTCGAGTTCGGGGAACGAAAACATCTCGGCCTCAGGCTGGATGGATTTTTCAGATTCCGCTGAAGGTGTTGATTCGGCCTCGAGCGAAGCCGCCGTTGCCCCAGCAGCCATGCCGGCCAACCAATCGGGCAGTTGCCCAGGTTGTGCTTCGGGTTCAGTCTCCGGCTTTTTCTCCACGGCAGGAGACACCAGCCCGCTCAAGAAATCTGGGATGGGTTCACTTTCGACGAATGTCTTGAATTCGTCTAATGCGCCGGTCTGGAAGGGCTTGGACAGCGGAGGGAGCGGAGAATCGGAGGAAACAGATTCGGGGGAAGTTGGGACAGATTCTTGCAACCCGCTCAGCCAATCGGGCAGGTCGGTGGATGGAGTTTCTGCAGCGGGAATCTCATTCATCGGGGCTACAGGCGGAGTTTGGCTGGGGCTTTGTAAATCTGCCAGCCAGTCAGGCAGGTCGCCGCCTGGCGCGGGATGCGCACTCTGCGTTTGGGGCTGGGAGGACGTCTCGAACCCACTCAATGAAGACAGCCAGTCGGGGGGTTCTAGACTCGCAGGAGAAGCAGGCTGGGCTGGCGCGCTTTCTGGCTGGGTAGTGTCCAGGCCCCCTAACGAGGCGAGCCAATCAGGGGTATCGCCCGAATCCCCTCCGGGCAGGGTGGGGAATTCTTCCGCCGCGGGCTGGGACTTTTGCGGCGCGGATTCATGTGTTTCAAGCGCGGCCAGCCAATCAGGCATATCCCCAAAAGATTGGGCAGGTTCTTCGCTCTTGTCGAAATTAAAGGTCGGTGGTTCGCTGGAGAATCCCCAGGCTTCGGGTTGCGGCGCAGGTTCTGTGGGGGCAGGCTCTCTTTGTAAACCTGCCAACCAATCTGGGGTCTCTTGCGAACTGGCTTGCGGCGTGGCGGCAGGGGCTGCCGAGGCAGGCGTTTCGCCTTGCAGGCTTTTCAACCAATCGGGGACTTCCTCGTCATCCTCGCCAGCCTGCGAAAGCCCAGCCAGCAAATCAAGCGGCGATTCTGAAGCCGGGCTGCTTTGCGGTGGTGGCGTTGGCGCAGAAGCAAGCGGCTCTTTAGGAACCTGTATCGCAGGAATGGGAGAAGTATTCGGTTCGTTAGCCGCACTGCGGATATTCCGCAGCCAGCCAGGCAGGGTGCGCTCCAGTTCTGAGGTGGCTGTTTTCTTTGGAAACTCCCCCGGTAAAATGGGAGCGAGCGGTTCGGTGCGGGTTTGCTTGAGCAAGGCGCCGCAAAACTGGCAGATTTCGAGTTCTTCGGGGTTTGTTTTGCCACAGGAGGGGCACAGAACGTCTGCCATTATTTGCCTCCGTATGGACGGTCAACGCCAAGCAGGATTCGCAGGCCGGTGGTGAGCGTGCCGAGCGCGATGCCAATCAGGATGCCGCGCGCGCCGCCCAACGCCAGGGCATTGTTGACGACTTGGGACTGGGCCAGGTCACTGAGAACGGGAATTTGACCCAGAAAAGAGCGCAGTCCAATCCCCAAAAGCGCTACGAAAGCCGTCGCCAGGAATACAACCGCAGACAGACTGGCACGGGTGCGCAACATGCGGATGGCGGCAACAATCAGGGTAACTGCCAGCACGGCCATCAGGCTGACTTCGACAGGGATGATGATTCCATCCAGGATAATTGCATTGGCTACGTTGACTGCGCTTGTCTGGTTCAGGTCATCTGACACCAGTCCCTGCAGCGAGAGCGGGAAAATGAGCAAGAACAAGGTTAGCAACAGGAAAAACAGCAAGACCAGGCTGTATATAGAACCTGGCTTTTTGGCGCGAATTTTTTGAAGATGAACGGAAAATAAGTTCCAGATACCAACCAAAACGGCTACCCCGCCAACAATCACTGCCCATTGGAAGAGGAGCAAGCGGAATTCCATCATGCCCTGCATATCAACAAAATAGCCCATCAGGACAATCAGTCCGGCGCCAATCGCAATCACCGCGTTAATGATGGGGAAAATGCGTCTCACGAAAGCCCTGCCATCTTCAATAATGCACCGCCAATCAAGGCTAGGATGATGAACCAGCGCAGGATATCTTGCACCAGCAAGCTGGCAGCGTGGCCCGGCCCGGCCTGGGTATAGGCCCCGGCGGCAAACAGTTCTTCGCCGATGAGCGGCTCTTGGGTGGCGGCATACAGCACCGCCTGGGCCGGCAGGCTATCGCTGGCGGCAATCACAGGCGTCTTTTGCCGGTGGGCGGCTTCGGTGAGCAGGCCCACTTCTGGCCCAAAGTTGCCAATGAGGACATTGGTCGAAATTCGTTCGTCTCGGATGGAAGGCATGACGCCTGCCACGTAGGAGAGCGGCGTTAACCCGGCCAGGCGGCCATTGTTCATGTCAAAGGCCTGCTCGGTAGCCACCGTTTCGTGCGCCGTCCGCAAGGTATCCTGCGCGAGCAGGTTGAGGGTGGGACTGCCCGTGGTGGTGATGGGCGGATGGTCGCTGAGCGAGGTCACCTCGCCCAAGTGGCGGATGACCGCCAGCCCAGCCAGCGCGGATGCTGAGGATGGGCTGAGCAGGTTGGCGCTGCCAAGCGAAACATGCAATCGTGTGCCATCTTCCACCACCAGGCTGGCCGCGCGGCGCACGCGCAGAAAGGCGAGGATGTTCCTGAAGTAAAACGGGGAGCGCCTGTAAAACAGGGTCAGCAACGTCAACAACAACCCGGCGAAGATGACGATGCCCATTCCAAGCATCCCGGCCGTCTGGGAAGTCATTGTTGCTGTCCTTTCAAGTAGGCGGCAAAGGTTTGGGCTTCGTCTCCCTGCTCTAGCAGGCGGGCGATGGCCTTCATTTGCAACCCTGCCTGGGGCGAGGCGAGCGGTTGTCCGATGTAGAGGAGTTGCGCAGTGATGATGTGCAGGGGCGCGGCGGCTTCAAGCAGCCAGATGACCAATCCGTCCAGATTTTGGCGGCGTAGTGAATCCATCCAGATGGGCCAGTGCGTTTTCGTCGAGTCCATAGATAAAGTATAGCATAAATTATAGAACAGGCGTCATAACATTGTATATCGCCTGCATTACAGCGAACAAGCGATACATTTGGTAGATTGGACATAGTATAATTTCTTTCTGTCGAATCTGTTCCATTTTACGGAGGAAGAATGCCCGAACAAAAAATCCGTGTTCTCGTCGCCAAACCCGGTCTCGATGGGCATGACCGGGGCGCCAAAGTGGTTGCCCGTGCCTTGCGCGACGCAGGGATGGAAGTGATTTATACCGGCCTGCGCCAGACGCCCGAAATGATTGCCGAGGCCGCCTTACAAGAAGATGTGGATGTGGTCGGTCTTTCCATCCTTTCCGGGGCGCACATGGCGCTCGTCCCGCGCATTCTGGAACTGCTCAAGGCCAACGGGCAGGAGCATGTGCGGGTGTTCATCGGCGGGATTATCCCCGATGAAGATACGCCGCAACTCAAAGAAATGGGCGTGACAGGCGTCTATGGCCCTGGCGCACCCACCGAGCAAATCATCGCCGATATTCGCGCCGCCATTCCTGGCGTGGCTGCCTGAAGTATTTCCATTGCGCATGGAATTGGCACAACCTGTCCTCAACGGAGACCGGCTGGCGTTGGCGCGCCTGCTCTCTCGCATCGAAAATGATACACCGGAGGGCCGCCTGGCCCTGGATGCGCTCTTTCCGCATACCGGGAGAGCGCATTTGATTGGCGTAACCGGTGCGCCCGGAACTGGAAAATCATCGCTGGTTACCCAAATGGCTTTGCAGTTTCGAAAACAAGGCAAACGGGTAGCCATTGTGGCGGTGGACCCCTCTAGCCCCTTCACCGGCGGGGCTGTATTGGGCGACCGGGTGCGAATGCGCGACCTTTCAGGCGACCCCGGCGTATTTATCCGCTCGATGGCCTCGCGCGGGTCGTTGGGGGGGCTGGCTGCCGCCACCGCTGCTGTAACGCAAGTCTTTGATGCTGCCGGGTTTGACGTGATTCTCATCGAAACGGTCGGCGCGGGCCAGAGCGAGGTGGAGATTGCCCGGCTGGCGCATACCACTCTGGTGGTCGAAGCCCCAGGGCTGGGAGATGATATCCAGGCGATCAAAGCTGGGATTTTGGAGATTGCCGACATCCTGGTCATTAACAAGGCCGACCGGCCCGGCGTAGAAGCCGCCGAGCGGGCGCTCAAAACCATGCTCGAACTGGCGCATCCGGTGCGCAAGGTGTTCAGGCATCACGGCCAGGTAATGGAATTGAACGGGGCTGAGACTCCTGATTCCAGATTGTGGATTCCGCCGGTGCTGCGCGCGGTGGCAACCGAAGGGAAGGGAATTCCCGAATTGCTGGAAACAATCGAGCGGCATGTGGCGCACCTGCGCTCCAGCGGAGATTGGTCCCATCGGGAGCGCGCCCGGCTGGAGACCGAGTTCAACCTGGTTCTCCAGGAAGCGCTCGTCGCCCACTTCCTCTCCAAAATTTCCCAAAAAATCATGGATTCCGCGCTCGAATCCATCCAAAACCGAGAAATCTCACCGCGCGAAGCGGTTGAGCGCTTGTTGAATGAGAATAAAAATTGAAAGGCTCAAGCATGGCTCGCACCGACCAACATGATATGAAAGTCTTTGGCGGGATCAAACTGTATGCAGGCACGGGTTCGCCCGACCTGGCGCAGAAGATTGCCGATTACGTCAAAGCGCCGCTCTGCGGACGGGATATTATTCAATTTCCCAATGAAAACCTGTTTGTTAAACTGCATTCCAGCGCGCGCGGGCAGGATGTGTATGTAGTGCAAACCACATCATCCCCGGTGCATCGCAACCTGATGGAATTGCTTATCTTGCTGCAAACGCTCAAGCTGGATTCGGCAGGGCGCGTGACGGCGGTGATCCCCTACCTGGCGTATGGCCGGTCCGATAAAAAAGACCAGCCGCGCGTACCCATTACCGCCCGACTGATAGCAGATATGATTGAAGTGGCCGGGGCCGACCGATACATCCTGCTCGACCCTCATGCCGGGCAGGTGCAGGGATTCTTCTCCATCCCCGGCGACGTGTTGACCGGGTTTTACCTTATATCGGACTACCTGCGCAGTGAACGAAGGGGAATGAAGGACCCGGTGGTGGTGACGGTGGACCTGGGGTTTGCCAAAAAAGGCCGCAATCTGGCCGCCGGTATTGATGCCCCAATTGCCTTCATTGAAAAACGGCGCGTGGCAAACGACGCCAAAGCCCAGGCTTTGACCGTGATTGGGGATGTCGAAAACCGCGATGTCATCCTGGTGGATGACGAAATTGACACGGGCGGCTCTATCATCCAGGCCGTGAACCTGGTGAAAGAAAAAGGCGCGCGCGATGTGTACGTGGTCTGCGTACATCCCATTTTCTCGTCCAACGCGGTTGACCGGCTGGCAACCCTGCCAGTGAAGCAGTTCATCACCACCGATACCGTCCCTATTCCAGCCGAAAAACAGGTTCTCTTGAAAGACCGCTTAAAGGTTATTTCGGTCAGCGGTTTGATTGGAGAAGTCATCCTGCGCGCGCATCAGGGCCGCAGCGTGGGTGAAATGTTCAATGAGTAATCATTTGCTTTCCCTCACTCTCACACCCTCGCCTGTGGGGAGAGGGGCGCAAAAACAAAAGAACGCAGCGGACATCCGCCCTGCCCTGCCAGCAGATGCCGAAGCGATTGCCCGTGCACATGTTGCCAGTTGGCGCACCACCTACCAGGGCATCGTCAGCGATGAAATCCTTGCCAATCTCTCGGTGGAAGAACGCGCCCGAAACTGGCAGCGCCAGCTCGAAGCCCCGCAGCCCGGCTGCTTCGTCTATGTTGCCGAACAGGATGGCAACATCCTCGGTTTTTCATCCGGCGGCCCGGAGCGCAGCGGCGACCTGACTTACAAAGGCGAAGTCTACGCGCTTTATCTAGTGAAAGAGTGCCAGCGTCAGGGCATTGGGCGGATGCTGGTGGAAGCCAGTGTGATCTCCCTGCTGGCGAACGGCGTGGAGAGTATGCTGATATGGGTGCTGCGCGACAATCCCTCGTGTCAATTTTATGAAGCGATTGGCGGAGTATATGTGCGCGAGCAAGAAATTGAGATTCGCGGGCAGAAATTGGTGGAAGTGGCTTATGGCTGGAAAAACTTGCGCAAGTTGGTGAAGAAACATGCCTGAACTGCCAGAAGTAGAGACGATTGCCCGTTCCCTGCGCCCCGAATTGGCCGGGCGCACGATTTACTCTACCAGTTTACTGTGGAAACGCACCCTGGCGTTTCCCTCTCCCGAAGAATTTGCCGCGCAAATCGGCGGGCGTGAAATCACCGGCGTTGGACGGCGCGCCAAATACCTCGATATTCAACTCGCCGACTTGCATCTTTTCATCCACCTGCGCATGAGCGGCGACCTTTACCTGCGCCCCCTGTCCTGCCAGCCTGAAAAACATGACCGGATTATCCTGGAACTCTCGGATGGGCGTGTGCTGGTCTTCAACGACCCTCGCAAGTTTGGGCGCGCCTGGTTAACGGCGCATCCAGAAGATGTGATTGGCGGCCTGGGCCCGGAGCCTTTGGACCCGGCATTTACTCCGCAAGAACTCCATGCCCGCCTCAAACAGCACCGCCGTCAACTGAAGCCGCTCCTGCTTGACCAATCTTTCCTGGCTGGGCTGGGAAACATTTATACCGACGAGGCATTACATTTGTCGGGGCTGCATCCACTGCGAATTTCAGATACAATCCACCATGAAGAAGCCAGGCAGCTTTATCACGCAATTCAAACTGTTTTGATGGCCGGAATCGAGCATAATGGCGCAAGCATTGACTGGGTCTATCGCGGCGGGGATTTCCAGAACTACTTCCGAGTCTATGGCCGGGAGGCGGAACCCTGTCCCCGGTGCGGCACGCCCATCGAACGGCTCATCGTGGGACAGCGCAGTACACACATTTGCCCGCAATGCCAGGTGAAGTAAAATGGAACCAACCGCCACAATCCCCCCCGGAACATTTCTGATTATCCTCGCTATCACCGTCCTCATCGCGCTTGTCGCGGGGTATGCCGCGCGCATGTTCGAGGAACGGCCCAAACCCGAAGCGCAGGCCGCCGACTTTCCACAGGCAGAGAACCCTGTCCTTCCTGAAGAGCATACCGCGCTTAAGGTCACGCTCGATAAGAGCCTGGCCTGGCATCTCGAAGTGGATGGGAAGCGCGTTGCTCCAGACGAGCTGACCGCCGAGCAACGCGCCCGGTTGGTGAACATCATCGTACAAATCCGACCCTGGATAGACGGGAAGATGGCCCCAGCCGCGACAGTTTCCGCTCCCAAGCCCGTCCCTCCTGCCCCGGCGGCGGCCCCTTCACCGGCGGTTGCTCCTGTTCCAGCCAAGCCTGGCGAGGAAGGCGACAAAAACAAAACCAAACTCAGCCTCGGGCGCGGATTCCGCAGCCTGATGGCGAACGACCTGAAAGTGATAGAAAATACCAGACCGCCCTCCATCGTCACCATGATTGACGATTTCCTCCAAAAACGGCTGGCTGCCTCGCCGCTGGCAAGCCGCGAAATTCACCTCGAGGAGGGTTCGCTTGGCGAAGTCATCGTGTTCGTCGGCAAAACCCGCTACGCCAGCGTAGATGACGTGCCAGACCCGGAGATTCAGACGATGATTCGGGCTGCGATTAAGGATTGGGAAAAGAGTGCTTGAAATTTATGTCTGCATGCCAGGGGGCGGGCAGGGCGAAGTTCGTTTGTTCGCCGAGATTTTCGAGCAAATCGCCCGCCGGGGCGCGATTCACCTGGTTCTATCTGATAATTCAAGAAGGTATTCTAAAAAGTTCAGCACGGTTTGGGGATATTGTTTTGGCTCCTGAAAAACAAACCCGCCGTGACCCACGCCCTCGTATACCACCAACTCTTTCGGGTCACGAGCTGCCTCGTACAACGCGTAACTGTTTCGCACCGGAATCGTTTCATCCTTGGCCCCGTGAATCAACAGCACCGGCCTGGGGCTGATACTGGCGATGACATTCACCGGGCGGACAGCGGAAATGGCGACCCCGGCTTCTCGCTGCCCGAAAAAGAGAACCAGCGGGGCGAAAAAGCGCGGGTCGAGACCGGTCAGGGTGCGCATCCCCTCGCTGACGTTGTCTTCCACGCTGGTAAAGGGACTGACCGCGATAACGGCGTCAATTTCTGGCAGTTGGGCGGCAGCCATCAACACAGTCGCCGCGCCCATCGAATGCCCAAAAGCGGCTATCGCCGTGTCTGCTTGCTCTCGTTGGCCGATATATTCAACAGCAGCGGCAACGTCTTTGGTCTCGTATAGGCCGAGGGTGGTCACATTTCCCTCGCTTTCACCGTGATTGCGCAAATCGAGCAGCAAGACGCCATACTTGTTCTGATGAAGGAAAATAGCCTCCGCCAGGAATTGCGCGCGGTTGCCGCCCAGGCCATGCGCACAAATGACCACCACCCCGTTGCGCGGCGGGATGTACCAGGCGGTCAGGGTCAGCCCGTCAGAGGTGGTCAGTTGAATGTCTTCGTAGGGCAGGCCCAAGTCGGCCGGCGCGCGGTTGATAGGCACCCGCGCCGGATGCACCAGCCCATAGGCCCGGGCATAGGGCAAGCCCACCAGCACGATGAGCAGGGCAGCCGCCAGCAGGCAGCCCAGGCCAAACAGGGCGAGAGTGCGAATTTTATGCAGCATGTTGACCCCAATTCTTTTTCTTACCACGAAGGACACAAAAGTAACGGGGTTTTTCTCGGTTATCTTGCGCCAAATTTCAAGATTCTTAATTCCGTCTTTCAGAATTCCTGTGTGGTGATGGGTCTTTTTGCAGTGGACTCAGATTTGGAATCGTTGTTGGTTTAATCTGTGGAGCGAGTTACAGCCTTGCCTTGAGTGCCGCTTCGAGCCTGGTCTTGAGCGCCTGGTGGGCGGGATTTTCCAGGTTCAGGCGCGGGGCCTTGCTGAAATCATAAAACCAGACCGGGCCTTTGCGCAGATTCTCAGGCTCGGCATTGTAACGGGGGATGACGTGGGCGTGCAGGGCCGGGTCGGAGTTGCCCAAAATTTCATAGTTGATGCGCGCCGCGCCGGTGACTTCGAGAATGGCGTCACCCAGAATTGACATATCGCGCAGGAAAATCTCGCGCTCGCGCAAGCCCAAGTCATTCAGCGTGGCGACGACCGGGTCAGGCAACAGCAAGCAGTAGCCTTTGAGAATCTGCACATCGCCGATGACCGCCCAGCCCGATTCCATGCGGGCTAGCACGGTGGGGTTTTGGCCCTGGCGGGCCAGTTCCACACGTTGATGGATGAGAGTGGTCATAGGATTTTCGATTGACGATTTTGAATTTGCGAAAAGAACAGCCAGGAGGAATTATAATCCTTTCATGTTTTTCAACCTTATCCTTCGTCTCGTCATAAAACCTCGCCGCCGTTTACTGAAAACTGGTCACTGGTTCCTAATCACTGTTTCTTGCTTACTGATACCTGCCTGCTCCCCCTCTGCCAACCCCAACGCGCCCTATACCCCTGGCTTTTTTTATTACTCGCTCGATACGTCCTTGCTGGTCTTAAGCGACCGCTCTTACCGCTTGCCTGTGCCTGCCGATTGTACGTTGTATGCCATTCGCCCGGCCCCGCGCGGACGCTGGATTGCCGTCGAATGGGACTGTCCCTCCGGGCCGAGGGTGGGGTTGTTCGATAGCGCCAGCGGGCGTATTCGCCTGGCCATCAATGACCAGACGCTCGACAACCGCCTGCTGGCCTGGCATCCCGATGGCAGCTCGGTCTATCTCAAAATTGGGATGCTTTCGTTCCCGCAGGTGATTCGGGTTGATGTGGAGACGCTGCGGGCGGTGGAACTTCCCGTGGCGGCCTTCGTCTACGATGTAGCGGTATCGCCCGACGGCGGGCAGGTGTTGTACTCGCTCTCCAACGGAATTGGGTTTGGGTCAGAAACCTGGTTGGGCGCGGAAAATGCCCAGAACGCCTCGCAACTGCTCCTCGCGCCGAATCATATCACCGCCCTGGCGCAGTTTTCGCCCGATGGAAGCAAAATCGCCTATATCAAAATCCCCGATTCTCAGGAATCGTTTCCCGCCGGAGAGTTGTGGATGATGGACGCAGATGGCAGCCATCCCTTTTTAGCGGCAGTAACGGATGCCGGGCGCGGTTTTCCCCCGGCCTGGTCGCCGGATGGGACGAAAATAGCCTTCGTCGGACGCGACGACCCATCCGATTCATCATCCACCAATTTGTCTATCTATGATTTGCAAAATTCATCATTCAGCATTCATTATTCATCATTCATAACCCCTCCCGCCTGGTCCCCCGATGGCGCGTCCCTGGTTTTTACCGCGCGTGAAGGTGATACAATCGCCGTGTGGCGCTATGAAGTCGCTGCGCAGCGCGCTGAAAAGGTTGTCGAAAATGCCTGTTGCGCGGGTTGGATACGCTAATCCACCGCTATTGGATGCTCCGGGTGAGCGAAGTAGTCTCTTTCATGAAGAAAATCATCTTTCTTGTCCTGGCTTTCCTGCTCTCGGCCTGCGGCGCTGTGCCGGCGGCCCAACCGTCGATTCCAGGACTGGTCACGATTACCCCTGCACTGGCGCCTTTTTTCGCACCGCTGGAGCCAGCCTCCACCTCCCTGCCGCCCTCCACGCCGACGGCGCTGCGAATCCGGGCGACGACCACCCGTCCACCAGAATCGACCCCAACGCCGCGCGATACCGCCACCCTGCCCGGCCCCACGCCGACCGAAACACTCCTGCCGTTGTTGGAATTACCCACTGCGCGCGCTTTTGCGCCCTCGCGCATGGCCTGGACCGGGGCGCCTACCTACCCTGCTGATTCTGAACCGGACCTCTTGTTCCGGTTGGATTACGACCCCCGTACTTGGGTGCAAACCGATGACAATTTCGGCGCAACCGTGCTGGCGCATCGTGCAATTCCCTACTGCCTTCTCATCCCGTGGAGCGGGCGCGGTCTGCCGGCCGGGTTACAGGTCGAGCATGAGTTTCGGACAATCGGTGGCGCGAATTTTGACGTGCATACCATCACGCGCGATGGAAACCTGGAATTTGTGGCTTATGTGGGCGGTGACCGGAAAATTGTGACCGGCTTTCAGGTGGCTTTTGAGCAGCAAAAAGAGCAGTGCATCGAGGATGCCGAAGCGGTTCTGGCAACCTTGCGTTCGACCCCTTCCCCGTAACCTGGGCATCCTCCTGCTGGCGAACGCTTGCTCCTCATCATAAAAAAATCATCCGGCCCTGAATGCAAGGGCGGGATGATTTTTATCCAAATGATGGTGGGCTTCAGGCGGTCAATTCGTGGCTGAAAAATTCACGCACGCGGGCGGTCATTTGGTTCTCGGTCATCTTATCCGCCGCTTCATTTTTGAGCAGCCGTCCGCGCAGGTTTTTGTGTTTGTGAAGGGCTTTTTCAAACTCATGTTTTGCTTCGCCTGGCCCCATCACAAACAGGTACTCTGCATCCCGCACGGCGGCGATTACATTTTCGTAAAATTCATGCAATTGACGCTGGTAGCGGTCATTGTGTCCCAGTTCCGAGTCCAACCCCTGGTTGTACAGGCCACCGATGCGCGTCCCTCCTGTGTGAACGCGCGGTTCGATTTTGGAAGGAATGACCTGCACTTTTTTATCTTCGTAGTTGATGATGTAGGCTTGCTTGTGGTCAATCCATAGCCCAATATTTCGTGCCATATCCAGACCTCCTTGAAAAATGTTAATGTTCAAGATGCGCATGGAATGCAAAAATCATTTTGCATTGCGCGGTCAGATTGCGGAATGAATTCCGCGTTACGGTTTGAAATGAACGACACAAGCGAAAAGGAAAACCCTCCTTACCATTACTCTATACCAATTTGAGCGAAAAATCAACTGGTTGTCAATTCCTTCAATATTGCAATCGTCTCCACCTTTCCGCCCATGCCATTCTCCCCGGCAGGACCGACGCAGGAGGGACAGCCATCTTCACAGGGACAGGCGTTGACCAGTTCGAATGCGCGCCGTAGGAGTTCCTCGTGCAGTTCGAACAGTTTCTCGCTGAAGCCGATTCCTGCCGGAACCTGGTCGTACAACACCACCGAGGGTTGGGGGAAGGAGACCGACTCTTGTGGCTCGATGTGCAGGCCCAGGTCGCTATTCTCGCACATTAGGAAGAGCGGGGCCAGGTTTGCCAGGGCGTAGCCCAGCCCGGCCAGCCCGCTGCGCACGCGGACGTTCGTCTCGGCTTTTTTGTGGCACTCCGGGCAGAGCGTTGCCAGGTTATCGAGCCGGTTGGCCTGTTCGCGTTGGATTTTTCCCGCCTCGTTGCGGAACATCCGAAACGGGATTTTGTGGTGGACATGGTGCTGGCGGCCTGTTTCGGCGCGTCCGCA
This sequence comes from Anaerolineales bacterium, assembly GCA_034432755.1. Classification (GTDB taxonomy): domain Bacteria; phylum Chloroflexota; class Anaerolineae; order Anaerolineales; family Villigracilaceae; genus UBA5195. The sequence goes on along the minus strand of DAOUBQ010000021.1, from coordinate 54,298 downwards.
CATCTGGCAGCGGAAGCCGTCTCTGGCGCGCACTCGCTCGCGGATTTGGGGCCATTCTGGGCCGTAGTTGTTGGGGGCGTTTGTCCACAGGCCGACACGGCTGAGCGATTCCACAATTTCGTCTGAAATGGACAACCAGTAGGCAGTGGTCTGCATTTCGGTTGGGGTCAGGTCGAGCGGCTCCTGGCCCAGGTGTTCATTCCCAACCCACGAACGTTTGCGAAAGCCGGTGACCTGGGTCGTCACCTGTACTTCGCCCCAGGCTTTTTGCGTGGATTGCGCCGCCACCGAAAGCACCTGCAGGCTGGTCTCGCGCAGCGGCTCGGTGAAATAATCGAGCGCGACCGGGATGAGCGCGGCGCGGCCCTCGGCCAGGTTTAAACTTTGCACAAAATATTGCTGGCCCTCGTGCAGGTACACGGCGCGCGGATGCACCATCCAGGGCGCGGATTCAATGTCCACCTCGCCAATCACAGCGGGGCGCTCACCAGTGTCTACCTGCAAAATCACATTTTTGGGCGAAGCCGAACGCAGCGAAACGCTTGCCGCGGGGTAGGCATCGGCCATCCAGTAGGTTTTTGCCTCGCTTTGGTGGGCTTCGCCGCTCTCGCTCAAAACGCCGAGATATTCAGCCACCAATTCAGGCGGGACGCGCCCGAAGCCCTCGCCCACCTCGAAGGGCAGCTCAAAGAGGGCACAGCGCATGTGGTTGAGCAGGATGAGCAGGTGGTCGGGGTTAACCAGGCCTTGTTCGGGGGAGCGCTCTAGCAGGTATTCGGGATGATGGGCGAGGAACTGGTCGAGCGGATTGGCGGTGGCGAGGAGCATGGCGGCAGAAGGCGCATCTCCCCGCCCGGCGCGGCCGGCTTGCTGGCGGATGCTTGCCACCGAGCCAGGATAGCCTACCATCAACGCCGCCCCCAGCCCGCCGATGTCGATTCCCAATTCGAGGGCGTTGGTGGCGACCACGAGATGGACCGACCCGTCGCGCAGTCCCTTTTCAATCTCGCGCCGCTGCGAGGGCAGGTAGCCGGAGCGGTAGCCGCGGATACGTCCCTCACCCCTGCGCTCCCCTCCCGCTGGGAGAGGGGATGGGGGTGAGGGCTGAATATAACTCAATAAAATCTCCACGCTCCGCCGTGAGCGCGCAAAAACTACCGATTGTATTCCTGTTTCGAGCAAATCGTTTGCCAGGCGCGCGGCCTCTTGGGTGGCGCTTTTGCGCAGGCCAATCGATTCGTTGATGACTGGCGGGTTGTAAAGGATGTAATGCCGTTCGCCGCGCGCTGAGCCATCATGTTCGATGAGTGTGATGGGTTCTTCAATGAGTTTTTCGGCCAGTTCCGCCGGGTTGGCAAGGGTGGCGGAGGTGAGAATGAATTGCGGCTGCGCACCGTAAAAGGCTGCTACCCGCTTGAGCCGCCGGAGGACGTTGGCAACGTGCGAACCAAACACACCCCGATAGGTGTGCAATTCGTCAATAACCACGTAGCGCAGGTTGCGAAAAAATTCAGCCCAGGTCGTATGATGCGGCAGGATGCCGGTGTGCAGCATATCGGGGTTGCTCAAGACGATGCGGGCGTTTTTGCGAATTGAAGAACGGTTGGCTTGTGGCGTGTCCCCATCGTAAATCGCCGCTGAAGATGAAAACTGATTGATAACGGATAACTGGTCTTGCGCCAGGGCTTTGGTGGGGAACAGGTAGAGGGCGCGGGCGGCGGGGTTTTCGGTGATGGCGGCCAGCACGGGCAGGTTGTAGCACAGTGTTTTGCCGGATGCGGTTCCGGTGGCGATGACGAGATTTTCACCCCGGCGCGCAGCGGCCCACGCTTCGGCCTGGTGACTGTAGATGGAACGGATTCCACGCTCACGCAGTGCAGCGGCCACCTCGCGGGGTAAATCTGACGGTAGTGCGCGGAAATCAGCGAGGCGTGCGGGGAGGACGCTCCAGGCGGCGATGTTGGGGGCGGTTAAAGGCTCGGTCTGCCAGCGCTGAATCAGCGTAGAAAAGGTCATCTTTTCCCCCACATCAGGGCGCTTCTTGGGAGTATGTCAGGCTGTAGGCTTTGATGCGTACGCCAGAAAGTACCGGCTGGATGAGTGCGCCGGTGTAGCCTGCTTCGGGCGGGATTTCTCGGAAGGCGCGCTCTGTCACCAAGATTTCGCCCGGCCCGGCTACGTCTTCGCCGAGTTTGCTGGCCGAGTTGACTACGTCGCCGAAGTAATCTGGCCCGCCGGTGAGCAGGACGCCACCGTAGTCTATGCCGATGGCGACCCGAATGTCGAAGGCCTCTTCGGTAAAGCGGTTGATGGAGTCAAAAGCGGTATTCAGGCGAATGGCGGCCTTGACGGATGGCAAGACACTGTCGAACAGGGCGAAGCAGTTATCGGCTTCGAACTTGACCACTCGCCCACCGAGAGCCTCGATGATGGGCTGGGAGGTCAGTTGCATGCGCAGCACCATCGAAAGGTAGTGAACGATGCCGTATTTTTGCGTCAGGCGCGAAAAGCCAGACATGTCCATCACCAATACCGCTCCGTTCGTGCCGAATTCACCCCATAGGGTCTTTTCGATTTCTTCTTGGGTTGCTTTGGTGTCGGCCTGGGCGTAGAGGAGCAGGAGTTCTTGAAAGCGCGGGTCCATGCCGGGTCTCCTTGTATTGAGTGGTTTTTTTATTATAGCCGAAGGGCGGTGGAGCGGCGTTGTAAACTGGTTGAAAGCTTGTTCGGCCATTGACGCGCCTGGTTGCAAACTCAGGGAAGTATTCAATGTGCCAGTATCTAGTTTGGATATGGGTGTTTGTAGTAAGTAAAGGGAAATGTGGTCCACCAGTCATTGCGCTAATCGGCATTTCTGGCTTGCAGGTTCAAGTAACCGAAATCGCCCCTGTGACAGCAGGGGCGGTTTTGTATCTTAATTTGGAAGTTATCTTGTCTGCGGGAGGTGTGGCAGGCTTTGGAGCGGCCGGCTGGTCGAACGTGTTGGCTGGCTGCTGCTTTTCTAACTCTTGGGTGGGAGGGTAAGTGGATTAGGATGGCACACGCCCGCTGTTTTCAGCGGGCGCGGCCAGACCAACTCAGAGGGAGGAGAGAGTTTTACACGGGCGGCAGGAGGATGGCCGCCCGGGTTTAACGTGGTTAGAGCGGTTCGTGATTGGGGTTTGTGCCACACCAGACGCAGGTGGGCTTGTCGAACAGGTTGCACTCTTTGGCGTTGGAGCAGCGGCGGGCGGTGACGCGCGGCGCGTCGGGCAGGAAGTCCATCGGGTACACCACTTCGGTTTCAAAGGCTACTTCGTGGCCGACGTGGTCACAGTAGCGGATTTTGGTCACTTCCCATTTTTTCTCAGCCATCAGTACCTCCAAAGGTTGACGTTATTTTAGGATATATCGGGCAGGCTTGCCAGTGACAGGCGTCACCAGCCTGACTGACAAAGGGCATATACTGGATGACGTATGTCCTATTTCTTTTCCAGCCGGTGGATGACGCCGCTGGAATAATTGGCCGCATATAACTCCCCTGCCTCGTCCACACCAAAGGTGGAGAGGTTGAAGCCGGTTTGGAACAGGAGCGTGGCGGATGTGAGGGGGTCGGTCATTGTATCGGTTTGGGCGGGCAGGCCCCAAATGTTGCCGGAGCAGTAATCGCCGTAGAAGTAGATTCCCTGCCACTCGGGCATGGCCTGGCCGGCGTAGACGTATCCGCCGGTGACGGAGCAGCCGAAGGAGCGGCCATATTCCGCCAGCGGGGCGGTAAATTCTGGGCGGTTGTTGCCCTCGAAGGGCAGGCTGCCTTCCATTTTGTTCCAGCCGAAGTTGAATCCGCCGGGTGCGCCGCTGGGGACGCGGTTGATTTCTTCGCGGGCGTTCTGGCCCACATCGCCAATCCAGAGGTCGCCGGTGCGTGGGTCGAAGGAGATGCGCCAGGGGTTGCGCAAACCGATTGCCCAAAGTTCCTGGTATACCTCGCCGCTGCTTGCGTAGGGGTTATCGGGCGGGATGGCGTAGGGGTCGCCGTGATTGACATCAATCCGCAGGATTTTGCCGAGCAGGGAGTTGCCCGATTGGGCGTTATCGAAGGGGTCGCCCTGCGAGCCGCCATCGCCTAGCGCGATGTAGAGGTAGCCATCTGGTCCGAATTTGAGCGCACCACCGTTGTGATTGGCGTAAGGCTGTTTGACGGCCAGGATTCGTTTTTCACTGCGCGGGTCGGCCATCTCGCTGCTGGCCGTAAAGCGGGAGATGCGCGTGTCGCCGTTTTTATCTGTGTAGTTGAGGTAAAAGTAGCCGTTTTGCGCAAAGTTTGGGTGAAAGGCCAGACCCAACAGGCCTTGTTCGGAGGAGCGGCTGCCGACCCGGTCGGTGATGTCGAGGAAGGGTGTGGGTTGCAGTTGGCCATCCACGATGACGCGGATGCGGCCGGGTTTTTCCAGCACGAACAGGCGGTTAGAACCGTCCGCGGCGCTGGTGATGTCGGTTGGCTGAGTCAGGCCCTGGGCGATGACTGTCCAGGTGTAATCATCTGGGTTGGGCAGTTGCGTGCTGACCGGTTCGGTGGTTGGGGGCAGGAGAGTCGGAGCCTCGCTTTGCGCTTCGGTGGCAGGAATCTGTGGCGGTGGGTTGGCCGTTGGGGTGGCGGAAATGTTTGTTGGTGGAACCAGGGTGACGCGCGGGGTGGGGGCAATGCATCCTGCCAGGAAGAAGGTCAATGCCAGGATACCGGTAAAAAGGGTGCGGGGGGTCATTTTATCTCCTATTTGATGTCGGTGGCTTCTCCATCAATAATGTCGTTTTCGTCACCGGCTCTTTGGGTCTCGTTGAGGGGGTCTTGCATGTTGTTGAGCAGGTTTTTGAGATGTTCGCGCACGACGTTGGGTGGACACATTTCGAGGAACAGATACATGCCCATCCAGACGATGGCGATGTCGTCGGCAGTGCCGATAATGGGCGCGACGGCGGCGGGGATGAAATCGAGCGGCGAAATCAGGTAGGCCAGCGCGCCGACTGGCAGCAGTTTGAGTAGGAAATTGACGCGCCCATCGGTCATCAGGCGCAGGATGAGCCTGGAACGCAGGGCGAAATCACGAAAGACGTTGCCTTGCGAGGGGATGATATTTCCGGCTGTTCGTTTGTCCATGTCTCCTCCAATTTTCGTGGGTGGATTCTAGTCTGGCAAGTTAAGGGCTGCGTGAGATATACGCAGGCAGTTTGTTTTCGTTTTTGGTGCGGGCAGGTCGCAGAATGAATTTTGCGCAGTAATTCCAAATCTGGAACGGCCCCAGAGAAGAACGGACCAGCGCGGATGCTTTTTTAGGGCCTTTGCACTACAAGGTTCGGCAGGATTGTCTGCCTGGTCAGGAGGTGCGCATGTTTCGTTTTTTTGCGTTGTTGGCGAAATTTGTGTCCAAACGGTTTTTGAGCGGTTTTAGGTTTGGAGTTGCTGAATTCCGCATTATGTGATTGTAAACCAAAAACGCTGTGATAGAATAGCGCGCATGTCCCCTTTTTATACCCGTACTGGAGATGAAGGCACCACCGGCCTGCTTGGCGAGGGTCGCGTGCCAAAGTTTGACCTGCGAATCGAAGCCCTGGGCGCGTTGGATGAAGCCACCGCCGCACTGGGAGTGGCGCGGGCTAACGCCACTGCCCTTCAAATCGGGCCGCTCTTGTTGGATGTGCAGCGCGACCTGTATCATCTGATGGCCGAAGTGGGTGCGACGCCCGAAAATGCGGCCAAATTTCGCAAAATTGACGAGAATCGGGTCCGTTGGCTCGAGGAACAGACCGACGCGATTGCAACCATTGTTGAAGTGCCGAATGAATTCATCATCCCTGGTGAAACGCCCTCGAGTGCGGCCATGTCGCTGGCGCGGACGGTGGTTCGGCGGGCTGAACGGCGGGTGGTGGAATTACTCCACGCTGAAGGATTGGGAAATCTTGCGTTGATTGCCTACCTGAATCGGCTCTCTTCGCTGTGTTTTGTGTTGGAATTGCTCGAAAATCAATCGAAAGGACAGGCTACCAAGCTGGCCAAAGAACCATGACCGGAACCATCATCAATGTCATTGCCATCCTGGTCGGGGGCGTCGCCGGGCTGCTCTTTGGGGCGCGCCTTTCGGGAAGACTTAAAGAAACTGTGATTGCGGGTATGGGCCTGTTTACGACCGCCGTCGGGTTGCAGATGTTCCTGAAGACTGAAAACGCGCTGATTGTGCTGGGCGCGATCATTGTGGGCGCGATTCTCGGCGAATGGTGGGGCATCGAAAACGACTTGCAGCGTATGGGCGCGTGGCTCGAAAAACGTTTTGCGGGCGGCAGCGAGGTAGAATCGAGCCGCTTTGTGCGCGGGTTTATGACTGCCTCGCTGCTCTACCTGATTGGGCCGATGGCGATTCTCGGCTCGATTAGTGACGGGCTGACCGGCGACTACAGCACGCTGGCGATTAAGTCTGTTTTAGACGGATTCGCCTCGCTTGCGTTTGCCTCCAGCCTGGGAATCGGCGTTTTGTTTTCGGCGCTCCCGATTCTGGTCTACCAGGGCGGTATCAGCCTGCTGGCGGCGCAGTTGAGCGGGCTCGTCACCCCGCAGATGATGGGCGAACTGACCGCTACCGGTGGCGTGCTGTTGATGGGTGTCGGAATCAGTACCCTGTTGGAACTAAAAAAAATCCGTGTGGGAAACTTTTTGCCTGCGCTGGCGATTGCGCCGTTGATTGTGTATGTATTGGGTCTGATGGTGAAGTGATGAAGGCTCTCTGGCTCGAAAATCAGCAACTCAGGTTGCGCGAAGATGTGGATTTGCCCGCTCGGTCGGGTGAGGCGCTGGTGAAGGTGCGCCTGGCCGGGGTGTGCGGCACGGACCTGGAGATGGTCAAAGGTTATTACCCGTTTACTGGTATTTTGGGGCATGAGTTTGTTGGCGAAATTGTCCAAAGTTCTCAGGCTGTGGATACTGGCCTGGTGGGTAAGCGGGTGGTGGGCGAGATTAATGCGGTTTGCGGCCAGTGCGAACAATGCCGGGGCGGGCGGCCAACTCATTGTGAGAATCGTACGGTGTTGGGCATTCTCAACCGCAATGGGGTGTTTGCTGAATATGTCAACCTGCCGCTCGAAAACCTGCATCTCGTCCCCGATTCAGTTTCGGATGAGGCGGCGGTCTTCGTAGAGCCGCTGGCGGCGGCGTTGGAAATTCAGCAGCAGGTGCAAATTAAGCCAACCGACCGCATTCTTTTGGTGGGCGCGGGGCGTTTGGGGCAGTTGATTGCCCAAACGCTGGCCCTGACCGGGGCCGATTTGGGCGTGGTGGCGCGGCATGCGCATCAGCAGGCTCTGTTGCGTCAACGCGGTATTCGAGTTGTCCAGGAGGATGAAGTGCAAGCCTGGCGTTACGATGTGGTGGTGGAGGCAACCGGTTCAACGGCGGGGTTCGATTTGGCGCGCAAGGCCATTCGCCCGCGCGGGACGTTTGTGTTGAAAAGTACCTATAAGGGTAGCCTGACGCTCCATCTCTCGCCAGTGGTGGTGGATGAGATCACCATTGTTGGTTCACGCTGCGGGCCGTTTGCCCCGGCGCTGCGTTTGTTGGAGAAAAAAGAAGTTGACCCCACTGTATTGATTGCGGCGGAGTTCCGGTTGGAGCAGGGCCTTCAGGCGTTTTCAGAGGCAGAAAAGCGGGGGGTGTTGAAGGTGGTCATTCGTAATTCGTCATTTGTGTTTTAGGATGATGAAATGCGAAAGGCAAGATGATGAATTTTGCATTTTGCATTTGATTGTTCATCATTTTGGAATGTGGACGATGAATGTGGTGCCTTCACCAACTTTGCTGCGCACTTCGATTCGCCCGCCATGCCCTTGAACGATTTGCTTGCAAATGGAAAGCCCAAGGCCGGTTCCGGTGGCTTTGGTTTCCAGGCCTTTGACACGGTAGAATTTTTGGAACAGATTGGGAAGCGATTCTTCAGGGATTCCATAACCGGTATCGGAGATGGAGAAATGCCAGGATTTTTCGTCTATGCCTGCTGTGATGATGACCTGTCCGCCGGGACGGTTGTATTTGATGGCGTTGCTGACCAGGTTCATGATGACCTGCTTGAGTTTGTCACGGTCGCCGGTGACGATGGGCATATCGGCGGGGATTTTGATATCAATGCTGATGCGGCTTTCCTCGGCTTTGGAAATCAGCACGCCTTTACATTCTTCGCAAACCGGTTGCAAAGGGAAGCTAGATTTGTTGAATTGGACGCGGCCTGATTCCAGCCGGGCCAGGTCGAGGAACGAAGAGGCCAGGGCGTTGAGGCGGATGGTTTCCTGGTGGATGTTGGTGATAATTTGTTCTGCCTGCTCGCGGGAGATTTCAGGGCGCAGCAAGAGGTAGGTGGCGGTGCTGAGCGAGGCGAGCGGCGTGCGCAGTTCGTGGACGAACTCGGCGATGAGGTCGGATTGCTGGAACAGGCGGGTGTTTTCGATGGCGATGGCGGCTTGTGCGCCCAGCACGGTGAGCATGTCTTCGTCAGTGTCGGAGAAGTCGCCATTTGATTTGTTGAGGACTTCTAGCACGCCGACCACTTTTTCTTTGGTAATGAGTGGCACGCCCATCAGCGATTTGGTGGCAAAGCTGAGGGTTTGGGCGACGTTTTTGAAATAGCGAATATCTTTTTTGACATCGCTGATGCGCACCGGTTCGCGGTGGGTGACAATCCAACCGGCGATGCTGTCCATGGGGATGACCATGCCGCGCATCATGGGGTCGGGGTTGGTGGCTGCCTGAAAGTAGAGTTCACGGGCCGTATCGTCATAGAGCAGGATGGAGGCGGCTTCGGCTTCGGTGATGTCACGCGCGGCGTGGATGATGCGGTTGAGCAGGGGGTCGAGTTCGAGGGTGGAAGCCAGGTCGCGTGAAATTTCGATGAGGCGTTTGTAGCGTTCAAGTCGTTTGGGGTAGTTTTCAAGCATTTTGCACCCGTTCTGAAATAGCAGGCAGCACGGCGGCCACATCTTCGCGTAAGACGATATCGGCGCGCACGTTCAGGTAGGTTTCGCTGTTGTTAATGATAATCAGGTGAGCGCCCCGGTCAATCGCTTGCATGGGCAGCCCGGCTACTGGCAGAACTTCAAGCGAGGACCCAACTACAATCATCAGGTCGCAGGCGCGGGCTTCACGTTGAGACTCTAACCAGGCTTTTTGGGGCAATTGTTCGCCAAACAGAATGACATCGGGCTTTAGGATGGCGCCACAGTGGGGGCAATGGGGGATTGTGCCGCTTTCGATAAATGCTGGCAGGTGGGTTTCGTATCCTTGCTGGCGGTAGCATTGCGTACAGGAGAGCGTGCGCAGTGTGCCGTGCATTTCGATAACCTTGCGTGAACCGGCCTTTTGGTGGAGCATGTCAATATTTTGGGTGATGATGGCCTGGATATGGCCTTTGCGTTCCAGCGCGGCAATGGCGTGGTGGGCCGGGTTGGGGTCGGCATTGAAAATCTGGCTGGCCAATGGCCGAAACCACTCAAAAAAGCGCGTGGGAGCCGTGCGAAAAGTAAGCAGCGAGGCCACTTCGAGAGGTTCATCGCGTGACCACAGGCCGCTGCCCTCGGAGCGGAAATCGGGGATTCCAGATGGCGTGGAAAGACCGGCTCCGGTCAGAATGACAGCATGGCGTGATCTGGTGAGCAACTCAGCGGCATATTTGATTAATTCCAGGGTCTGGCCGGGAAAAGTCTGCATTATGAGGCGGTTGGTCGTGGGGCGCGAGTTTCGATTTTCATCGCCAGGTTAGTATATTGCTGGTTGGTCAGGCTTTCGTGTTGTACGAGGTAGGCCATTGTCTGCATCCGAATTGCCTGGAGCAGCAATTCGGGGGCGGGGGTAAAGGTGACATCAATCGTATACTTCAAACGGTCTTGTACTTGTGGTACGGAAAGTTGGGCCTCAGAACGCAGGCGGTAATTGACGGCAACGTGGATGCGGGTTTTGTCTACTCCCAGGGAGGTCAGGTCATCAATGAATGCGCGGGTATGCAGGAGGGAATGTTCGAACGGTTCGGCGATGACCAGCAATTCGCTGAAAGCAGGCACCAGTTTTTGCGACAGGGGGCCGAGGCCGCTTCCCAGGTCTACAATGACAAACTTTGATATGTAGCGCAACCGGTTGAGCAAGACTTCAAAATGTTCGATTTTGGATTGCAAAATGCCGTCTTTTGGCTGCGGCGAGGCAACCAGAATATCGAGGCCGGAGGGGTGGAGTACCAGCCGCTCTTTGACCAGGTTGCGGGTAATCTGCCCGGATTGCGGCAGTTCCAACAATTCTGTCAACCCTGTTTTTTTGGACAGGTTTAAATCGTACGCCAGAGTGCCCTGCCCAGGGCGAAATTCTGCCAGGATGACCGGGCTTTCCAGGCGTTTGTGGATGGCTATTGCCAGGTTGGCCGAAACCGAGGTAACTCCCAGCCCACCGCGTGCTGCCAGGACGCCAATCAGGTAGGCAGGTGACTCTGTCGGGCTGGTTGGTGGGTTGACTTTGACCTTGGAGGCTCGCGCCAACAAGGCTTTGACGTGTGCCTGTAACTCTGAGGGGTGGGTGGGCTTGGTCAGGTAGTCGTCGGCGCCGGCCTCGAAACCGGTCACTTTGTCATCCAACTGGCTTTTGGCAGTGAACATCAGGATGGGGATGTTGGCGGTCAGGTTGTTGGCGCGCAACTGCCGGGCCACTTCGTAGCCGTCCATGCCTGGCATCATTACATCTAGCAAGATCAGGTCAGGAGGGTTTTCGAATGCCATCTGCAGCCCTTGCGCGCCTGAGCTGGCAGCCATGATGCTGTAGCCCTGTTTTTGCAACATAAGGCCAACCAGACGAAGGGTGTCCAGGTCGTCATCAATGATGAGAATTTTTTCGGCCATTTTATCTCCAGGGAGGTAATCTATACCAGTTTAGCATTAAGCCTATCTTCAATCAAGCGGTTGATGCGCTGACGCGATGAACTTGCAACAAAATTCAGGCTTGATTTTATCCCCATCTTCCATAAAATGGAGATATCGCTGTTCGTTTTGGAGGAAAAATGCCATTCCTTGCGGCCTTGTTTTTTGGTTTTGTTCCCATGTTTTTGTTTGCGTATATTTTGTATTGGCTTGACCATTATGAGAAAGAACCCCTGCCTTTGCTTTTTGGCATGTTTGCCTGGGGCGCGGTGGTTGCAGCAGGCGGTTCGTATGTCTTGAACACTCTGTTTGGGATAAGCGTATTCACCATCACTGGCTCTGAGGCGTTGAGCAGCCTGACGACAGGTTCCCTTAGCGCGCCGTTGTTCGAGGAAACGCTTAAGGGTCTTGCGGTGTTGGTTGTATTTCTGGTATTTCGACGCGAGTTTGATTCTATCCTGGATGGCATCGTCTATGCCGGGATTGCCGCGCTTGGGTTTGCGGCCACTGAGAATGTGCTTTACATTTGGCGGGGGTATGAAGATGGAGGCTGGGGAGGATTGATTGCTCTGGTTGGGATTCGGGTTATTCTGGTTGGCTGGCAACACCCGGTTTACACAGCATTCATTGGCATTGGGTTGGCCGTTGCGCGGATGAATCGTTCGCTATTCATCAAAATCCTGGCCGTTTCAGGCGGCTGGTTTGTGGCCATGTTCACTCATTCTGTGCATAATACGTTGGCCGCCTTTACTTCGCTCGAAAACCTGACTTGTTTTCTCGGCTTGTTTCTCGATTGGCTGGGGGTCTTCTTTATATTTGGTATGATTCTCTGGGCCGGCTGGATGGAGCAGCGCAACATTGTGCGACATCTTAAGCAAGAATTGCAGATGGGTCTGATTGATGCCCGGCACTACAGCACGGCATCTTCGGCCTGGCGGCAGGGGTTGGCCCGGCTGGCTGCCTTGTTCAGAGGAAACTATCGTGCTACCAGCCGCTTCTACCAGGTGGTGGGAGAATTGGCGCACAAGAAACAGCAACTTGCCAAACTCGGCGAGGAAGGCGGCAACAGCGCTATTATCCAGCGTTACCGCGAGGAATTGGCGCAACTGGCCCCTTACGCGCAGGCATAGACCAACTTTGTGGTAAAATGGCCTGCGCTTGCCCCTGTAGCTCAGTGGACAGAGCGTTGGCCTCCGGAGCCAAAGAGCACGGTTCGAGTCCGTGCAGGGGTACCAAAAACCCGCCATTACGGCGGGTTTTGTAATTTCAACTTCACGGCGCTGCCCATGCGCACCGTTTTGCTTTCGCCCTGTGAGCGCACGGGAAGGACAACGTGAAACTCACTGCCGGGGCAGGTCTGCTCGTCATAACCGGGACTGACCACCCAGATTTTACCGCCGTGCGCCTCAACGATGCCGCGCGAGAGTGCCAGCCCCAGCCCTACGCCGGATCCTTTAAACTTGGTCTTGCCGGTGGAGTGGCGACTGAGCAGTTCGCCAGGCTGGTAGAACTTGGTGAAGATAACTTCCTGGTAACTCTTATCTACGCCCACTCCGGTATCTGAAACCACAATCTCCACGCCGCCTTCGGGCAAGTCGCGGTTATTGGCTGGAACATGCCGCCCGGTGATGGTAATTTTCCCTTTGTTGGGCGTGAATTTGATAGCGTTGATCGTAAGATGATAGAACAATTTGCGCATTGCGTTGGGGTCGGCCTTGATGGATGGCAATTGCGGCAGGTCGAGGCTTAATTCTTGCTCGCGCTCACTGGCAAATTTGGAGACTTCCTGGAAAACAGACCGCACCAGTTCGGTGACGAAGACATCCTGGCGTTGCAGCTCGATGGTGCGAGAATCTATCTGCGCCACGTCGAACATCGAATCCATAATCTCGTGCAGGCGCAGCGTACCTTTGTGAATTCCTTTAACAAACATTCGCACGTCTTCGTTCAAGTCAGCATTCTCCAGCAGCATTTCTGTGTAGCCCTTGATGGATGTCAGCGGGGTGCGCAGTTCATGGGAGGCAATGCTGATGAAGTTTGATTTGGTCATTTCCAGTTTTGCCAGGTCATGATTGGCTTTGTCTAAAAAGGCATACGCTTCGCGTACCTGGATGTTTAATTTTTTGAGGTTTTCTACCAGCCGGGCGTTTTCGAGCGCAACGCCAGTTTGGCTGGCAATGGCCGACAGCAGGTTCAGGTCTTCGGGCGTGTAGCGGCGCGGCTTGGGGCCAAGCCCAAGCAGGCCAATCCACTCTCCTCGCGAGAAGATAGGAGCATAGGCCTGCAGCCCTAATTCACTAAACCACTTGCGTTCGGACAGGGAGGAGTTGATGAAATCGGGGCCGAAATCAATATCATATTGCAAAAGTGGCAAGTGTTGCTCGCGGAAATAAGCCGAAATGGGGCTGTCTTCAGCCAGAAGAATTGAGTGGCCTTTTTTGCGGCGCGATGTACTTTGCGAGGGGCTTGTGTTGCTTTCACTTTCGGCAGAGATGTTGTGCGGCCACACCTCACGCAGCCGGAAAACCGTTTTGTTGCCTTCCCCAATTTCCGGGTCTACCAGGAACAGAATCCCTTTCTGGATTTCCAGGGCTTCCATGATCAGGCCGACGGCAACCGTCGCAAGCCGCTCCAGGTCGAGAATGTTGCTGATGGACTGGGCATATTCCCGCAATGTTTTGGATGGGTCGTAACTTGTAAGGCGAAACATGCGGTTGACCAGCCCGCGAATCAATTCAAAAATGGGGGCGAAGAGCAGCGAGATGAGGGCGGCCACGCCTGCGCCCGTAAAAAGGGTCTGGTAGCCGGGGGTGTCGCGCAGCAGGGAATCTGCCAGCCAGAAGAAGCCGATATATAAGACAACAATCAGCAGCGTAGCCAGCAGGTAGATGAGTAATTGGCGGGTAAATTCCTTAATATCGGGCAGGTGATGAGTCAGCACGGTGTAGGCCATCATCATCAAAGCCAAAACGCGCAGATAGTCGCCTTCGATGCTGCTCAACTGATAGAACATCACCAATTCGTTTCCGATTGACAGCATAAGCACGGGCAACCAGAAGAAGATGCGGATTCGCTGTAAAGGTTGGGATGACTGGTTGATGGAGCGTACCAGGTGAACGATGGCCATCAGAGAAAAAAGCAGCCAGGTCAAAAAGATGAGCGTATAGTTTTGGTAGGCTAAGACTGCCGCCGAAAGAACCAAACCGCCCATCAGCCATCCGAAGTTGCCCGTCCATGGTAGGGTTTTCTGGATGTTCTCGCTGCCCGTTGACTCGCTTTTGGGCGCTTTTGGCAGCGAGGTGCGTAAGCCCATAAGGAGGCAAAATGCCAACAGGGTCGCTGCCGACTGGTCGAACCGCAGCCGGTTCACAAAGTCCATCCATGGCAGCCAGCCTTCCATTCCGGCCACAAGCAGAATGTGTAACGCGAGGCCGAGCAAGGCATATCCCGCCAGCCAGAATGTTGGCGAGTTCCATCCTTTTTGCCGCCGCATCGCCAGCCATAGAATGACCAGGTAAACCAACCCAAAGGCAGCATTTAAGGCCAGAAAAATCACATCACGATTGCTTGCGCCCATTGCGATTAAGTATACTCGAAATCACTCATCCAGAATTCCCCCATTCGGTTACAGATGGAGTATAGTTAACAGGAACCGACACCCCAACCAGGAGCCTGCCATGCAACCTTGCCTTCTCTTTGAGTTTCATGTCTCCCGAAAAGCGCGAGATATCTACCGCTTCGACGCCTCGCTGTTTTCTACCGATGGCCGCGTGCTTTTGGCTGATTTCGCCGCCGCGCGCCGCTTTGCCGAGCAGATGGCTGCGGTGCGGGGCGCGCCTGTGCCGGCCAGCCACATTTATGCGATGGGATTGATTGACGAAATTCTGCACATTCTCATCCGACAATATGAATTGCAAAACCCCGGCGTGCTGAACCGTGCCTTTGACTGGATGCGCGCGCGGATGGGCGGGGAATCGTTTGAGAAGGTGCAGCTGCGCTTCGTAGAGGAATTCCCCCCGGTGGCGGTGTATCAAAATCGGATAGGGGGAGCGGATTATCTCAACGGAAACACGAATGGGCGTGACCATCGCCAAATTGTGCTGCAAGAAATGCTCATCTTGCACATCACCAACCTCAACCCGGCGGTTTCCCCGTACAAGGAATTGTTCGACGACGAGCCGCTCAAGCGCGGCACGGCCTACGAGGCGCTCGTAGGCGGGCTGGCCGATTTCTTTAACGGCGAGGCAGAATTCGGCGGCAAAGGTTCCGGCGAGACGCTCATCCACGCGCTGCGCGCTCCGGCGCTCGCCTCCCCTTATTCGCTGGAAGGTCAACTCCAATTTTTGCTCACAAAATGGGGCGCCTTGCTAGGGGATGCCTTTGTGCAACGGATTTTGCGCGCCGTTGATTTCGTCAAAGAAGAAGCGATTCGCGGCAATTTTGCAGGCGGCTTCGCGGGCGATGCGCCAGTCATCAGTTTTGGCGGCGCTTACGCGGAATATGAACGTTTCAGCCCCGATAAAGATTGGATGCCGCGCTGCATCTTGCTGGCGAAAAACTCTTACGTCTGGCTCGAGCAGTTGAGCCGCCAGTACCAGCGCGATATTCACACGCTGGATGCCATCCCTGATGAAGAACTGGATACGATGGCGGCGCGCGGAATCACCGGTCTGTGGCTGATTGGCCTGTGGGAGCGCAGCCGCGCCAGCCAGCGCATTAAACAGCGCATGGGCGACCATGATGCGGTGGCCTCGGCCTATTCGCTCTACTCCTATGACATTGCCGCCGACCTGGGCGGTTGGGGCGCGCTCGAAAACCTGCGCTGGCGCGCCTGGCAGCGCGGCATTCGGCTTTCGGCGGATATGGTCCCCAACCACATGGGCATCGACTCGCAGTGGGTGAACGAACATCCCGATTGGTTCCTCTCGCTACCCTACCCGCCCTATCCTGGCTATACTTTCAATAGCGAAGACTTATCTGACCATGAGCGTATCGCCGTTATTCTCGAAGACCATTACTACTCCCGGTCGGATGCGGCGGTGGTTTTCAAGCGCATCGATAAGTGGACGGGCGATGTGCGCTACATTTATCATGGCAACGATGGAACTTCGATGCCCTGGAACGATACCGCGCAGTTGAATTATCTTAAAGCCGAAGTGCGCGAGGCAGTCATCCAGACGATTTTGCACGTGGCGCGCAACTTCCCCATCATTCGCTTTGACGCGGCCATGACGCTTGCCAAGAAGCACATCCAGCGCTTGTGGTTCCCCGAACCGGGTTCGGGCGGAGCGATTCCATCGCGCGCCGAGCATGGCATGACCCGTGCCGAGTTTGACGCGCTTGTTCCGGAAGAGTTTTGGCGCGAGGTGGTTGACCGGGTGGCCGCCGAAGTGCCAGATACCCTGCTGCTGGCCGAAGCCTTCTGGCTCATGGAAGGTTACTTTGTGCGCACACTGGGCATGCACCGCGTTTACAACTCGGCCTTTATGCACATGCTGCGCGATGAAGACAATGCCAAGTATCGCCAGGTGATGAAAAACACGTTAGAGTTCGACCCGCAAATCATGAAGCGCTATGTCAACTTCATGAACAATCCCGATGAAAAGACGGCCATCGAGCAATTTGGCGATGGCGATAAGTATTTTGGCGTGGCTGCGCTGATGTCTACTCTGCCGGGGCTTCCCATGTTCGGTCACGGTCAGTTTGAGGGCTACCGCGAGAAGTACGGCATGGAATTTCGCCGCCCTAAATGGGAGGAATGGCCCAACGAAGGTCTGATTCGCGGTCATGAATGGAAGATTTTCCCCTTGTTGCACAAACGCTACGTGTTTGCCGAGGTAGATAACTTCTTACTCTACGATTTCTTCACCCCACAGGGTGATGTCAACGAGGATGTGTTTGCATTCAGCAATCGCCATGCCGAAGAGCGCGGCCTGGTGGTTTATCACAACAAATACGCTTCCACCAGTGGCTGGGTTAAGACTTCGGTGGGCTATATGGATAAAGCCAGCGGACAAATGACCCAGCGCACCCTGGCCGAGGGGTTGGATTTGCCCAAAGAAGGCTACGCCATCTTTCGTGATTACACCACCCACCTCGAATACATCCGCTCTTGCGCCGAAATCTGGGAGAAGGGCCTGTTTTTCATTATGAATGCCTACCAGTGCCATGCCTTCCTGGATTGGCGCTTTGTCAGCGGGGAGCAGTGGAAAAAGGTGTTTGAAACGCTGAATGGCGTTGGGGTTGAATCGCTGCAGGCGAAGTTTGATGAGATGTTCCCGCCAGCGAAGGAAGAGCCGAAGGTCGAGAAGAAGAAGCGAGTAACGCGGAAAAAGGCGGCTGGAGAGAAGAAAGTTGTTGAGAAAAAAGAAACAGGTAAAAAGAACGTGAGTAAAAAGCCGAAGGGAACCGCAGCAGGAGTGTGACCGTCTATGAGTCAAATGGTTTCTTTTCTTAAACCCTACCTCCTGACCCTGTTGCCCTTTACCCTGCTCGACGCTCTTTGGCTGGGGCTGGTCGCCCCGGCGTTTTACCGCTCCCAAATCGGGTTCATCATGGCCGAAAGTCCCAACTGGGGCGCGGCAATCTTGTTCTACCTGCTGTTCATCGCTGGGATGGTGGTTTTTGTGACCGGGCCAGCGCTTCAGGCCGGTGATCTGAAAACAGCCGCGCTGCGCGGGGCCTTTTTTGGGCTGGTGGCGTATGCCACCTACGATCTGACCAATCTTGCCACGCTGGATGGCTGGCCGCTCCTGATGACGGTGGTTGATATGGCCTGGGGAACTTGCCTGGCAGGCATCACGGCGGCAGCGGCGGTTTGGCTGGCAAGAAAAACAGGATAACCAGGGGATAATATCCATCGTTCAGGGCGTGCTATAATTCCCCTCAACAATCAACGCAAAGCGAAAGGATGGCAGCGATGCCCAAAAAACCAACCCTTAAAACCCTGATTGCTCCGCTGGTGGCCTTCGTGATGGTGCTGACGATGCTGCTGGCGACCGCGACCCCAGCGTTTGCTGAGGATGACCCGCCCAAGCCGATTCCTGGTTTGGGAAAAGTTTCCAATGCCGACCTGACCAAGATGTATCAGAAAGTGCGCTCCTGGTACGACAGCCAGGCCATCGTTATCCGCGATTCGTATGAGTTGGCAAGGCAGTTCCAGACCGTGATTGATTTCTACAAAAAGAAGGGCCGCGATGTGACCCGGCTCGACGCCGCACTTGCGACGTTTTATACTGACATCAGTATCGCCGAGGCGGCGCGCGTGAACACCAACAGCATGTTCACCCGTAATGCCGGCTTCAACGGCTTTTATGTCGTCCTCGACCGTCAACTGGCTGCGCAAACTATCCTCGAGGCGCGCACGAACTTGAAAGGCACGCACTTAAACCTGGTGGCGGCCATTCAGAAACTTGCCAGAGAGTATCACGGCTGGAAGCGCTGGATGTTAGGTTATGGCGAGTAGGCACCTGGCAGGGTGAGCGGTGTTCAAAAAAAATCTTCTCTTGGGCATGTTTTTTGTGGTTGGCGGGCTGATTCTGGCTGCTTGCGGCTCTGGCAGCGATTCGAGTGAAGCGCAGGCCACGGCCACCTTGCCTGCGCCGCAGGTGCGGGTTGGGCTGTTGCCCACCTTTACGCCTGCCCCGAAGCAAGCCATTCCGCTGCCAGAAATAACTGTCACGCCGCCGCCCACCCCTCAGGTGCAGGCCTGGCCGACTCTCGATGAAGAAGCCTATCTGCTCGGTCTTATTGATGGTATGATTGAGAAAATCGAACAGAGGCTGAACAACACGAACACCGACATTCGACCTTAAAAAATCGCCTCGTCCCTTGACAGGTTCGCTTTTCGGCATAAAATCGGGCCTAATGTCTACACAACACTTGGCCCCAAATAAAATTTTTTGTTCATCAGAACGTTTTCAAATTCATCAAGACCTTTGCAACCCTGTTTCTGCTTTTCCCGCGGGGTTTTCCAGGTAAGTTAGCAATAAAAAAGAGTCGCGTTGGGCGGCTCTTTTTTTGCGCCTGTTGCCCGTCAATCGGCGCAGTCATCCATATTTTTTGAGGAGGAAGAGATGTCCAAAAAGGTCCAAGTCAAACCCCAAGTGATGGGCTACCTGCCCAACGATGTCCCGCCCATTGGGCAGGTCATGCTGCTCGGTTTTCAGCACGCCCTCACCATGTTCCCGGCCACGGTGCTGGTGGCGCTGCTGGTTGGTTTTCACACCAGTACCGTTTTGCTGGCTTCGGGCGTGGCGACCATTGTGGCCCTGCTCGGTTCGCGCTACGGGATAGGGAAATTCATCCCGCTGTATTATGGCTCGTCGTTCAGTTATATCGCCGCCATCCTGGCCGTGACAAACGCCTCGTTTGGTCAGCCAGTCAGCGACGAATTGATTAGCGTGGCGCAGGCCGGTATTGTTGTGACGGGCCTGATTAACGTGTTCATTGGCCTGCTCATCCGCTTTGCGGGCGGCAAAGCGATGCTCGACCGGGTTCTGCCCCCCATTGTGACCGGTTCGGTGGCGGCGGTGATTGGTTTTGCGCTCGGCAAGGCTGCGCTCGATATGGCCTCCGGCGTGGCAGGGGGTATGCAAGGCGGCGACCTGAAATGGTGGGGCGTGGCGCTTGTTACGCTGTTCTCCACTATCCTGTTCTCGGTCTATCTTCAGGGCAAAGGGTTTATTGGGATGCTGCCAATTTTGCTGGGCGCGATTGTCGGCTATGCTGTGGCGGCTCTGCTGGGGATGGTAGATTACACCACCATTACCGGCGCGCAACTTGTAACGGCCCCGCACATCACCTTTCCTGCGTTTACATCCGCGTTAAGCGCAACAGCCATTATCAGCATTTCGGTCATGGCAATCGCCACCATTCCCGAAAGCACGGCGCATCTTTATCAGATTAGTTTGTACGTTGACCATTTGGCCGAGGAACTGAAACAACCCAAATATGGCTTAAGCCAGTTTGTGGGGTTGAATCTTGTGCTGGATGGTATCGGCGATATGATTAACGGCTTGCTGGGTGGGGCGGCTGGTACAAACTACGGCGAGAACAACTCGCTGATGGTCATCACCCGTAACTACAGCGGCGTTTCGCTGATTGCGGCGGGGATGATCGCCATTTTGATGTCGTTCAGCGGCCACCTGGCGGGGATTGTCCAATCCGTGCCGACAGCGGTCAGCGGTGGGTTGGCGATTTACCTGTTCGGCGTCATTGGAATGCAGGGAATCGCGCTCTTGATTTCCGAAAAAGTGGACCTGTTCGAGCCGAAAAACCTGGCAATTGGCGCGGTTGTGATGGTCATTGGCATTGGTGGGCATATCGGTTTCCCCGGCGGCTTTTTGCCCCTGCCCCTGCTGCCAACCGTCTTCCCTTATGGCTGGCCGGCCATTGCCACCGGAGCGGTGGTGGGCATCTTGCTCAACTTGGTTTTCCAGCTTTTCAAGCCGAACGGGAAGTAACCACATTACAAGTAGCGTCCCAAAGGGTGAAAAACCCTTCGGGACGCTTTTCGCCGGTATAATCGGGGGCATTCCAACGCGAACAGGTCTTTTTTATGAAAAAATATTGGCCCACCTTGCGCGATTTCGCGCTGATTGTGTTTGGCACGCTTGTGCAGGCGGTTGCATTGCGGATTTTCTTCGTCCCAGCCAACCTGGCTTCGGGCGGCGTAAGCGGCATTTCGCAACTCATCCACCACTTTACCGGCTGGCCTATCGGCATGATGGTCTTCATGGGCAACATCCCGCTTTTTCTGCTGGGCTGGCGCTTTTTGGGTGGGCGCAGCTTTGCGCTGCGCACAGCGTTTGCCATTGCAACGTATTCGTTTTTTGCCGATGCGCTCTTGTGGCTGCCGTTCTTTCCCCAAAATGGCATCACCGATGATATCGTCTTAAATTCGCTGTATGGCGCGGTGGTGGCCGGGGTTGGATACGGCCTGGTGTATCGCGGACGCGGCACCAGCGGTGGTAGTGACATTCTGGCGCGCATCTTGAATCACTATCGCGGCGTTTCAATGACCCAGAGTTATCTGATGACCGACACGGTGGTCATCGTTGGCGCAGGATTTATTTTTGGCTGGAAGGAAGCCCTTTACGCCGTCATCACGCTCTATGTCAGCGGCCTGGTGGTGGATACCACCATGGAGGGTGGTGGAACGGTGCGCACTGCGTTAATTATCACCTCTCAGGCCGATGTGGTCGCCGCGAAAATCCTGACAGAGATGGAACGCGGTGTCACTCGTTTGAGCGCGACGGGGGCCTATACCGGCGAGCAGCGCACGGTGCTTTATTGTGTTATTTCGCGCTCCGAGGTGCAAATGCTCAAGGACATTGTAAACGAAGCCGACTCGCGCGCCTTCATGGTGGTCGGCGCAGCGCACGAGGCCCTGGGCGAGGGCTTCCAGCCGTTTCGCAAGCAGTAGGCAAGCCGTTTTTGCTGGCAAAATAACGCAACGACTACCACATTGGGTAGTCGTTGCGTTATTTTCGGTGGGGCGGCAGAATGATTCCGCCTTACAGAATCACAACGCCTTCTTCGCCTAAAAAGCGTTCCACGCTTTCCTGGCGGCTAATGAGCAATTGGCGCAGTTCGCCGGTGGCGGGCTGGTGCAGGTCAATTTCCAGCGCTTGGCCGCCGTGCGTATCGGCGCAATCGAGCGCCCGCACCGGCGAGAGAATTTGCCAGCCAGTATCGAGCGCCGAGAGCAGGCGCATCAAGTCGGCAGATTTGTTCGAGGGGCGGGCAGGCTCTTGTAGACGGTTCCAGCGAAAATCGGTGACAAGGAGAGAGTTGAACATATTTTGTCCCTGCTTTCGGTAAAGGTAGATATAGCATACCTGCCGAAAGTTATCATCGCTGGAACGTCAGATTAAGGATTTGTAAACGTTCTTATGCGTTTGCTTCTCGAATGGCGCGCAACCGTTCTGGAATTGGCGGATGGGTGTAGTGAAGCAGGACGTAAAACGGATGGGGATTGAGATTGGACAGGTTTTCTTGCGCTAGGGTTTGCAAGGCGCGCAGGGCGGGGGCTGCGCCTGCCAGTTTTGCGGCGAAGGCATCGGCGGCGTATTCGGCCCGGCGGCTGATGGCGTTGACGGGCAGGCTGAGCAGCAAGTCGAGTGGTTCGGAGAGAATGCCGAACAAGACCAGGCTGAATCCAAAGTGTACACCTTGCAGCCCAAAGGCTTGCGCCAGCGCCGGACTTTGCAAGATGAACCCAATCAGCGCGGCGTAGATTCCCAGCACCGCGATTTGCATCCCCAATAGGCGCGGCACGTCTTTGTGAACGGCGTGACCCAATTCGTGCGCCAGCACCGCCAGGATTTCATCAGGCTGAAGTTTTTCCAGCAGGGTGTCGAACAGCACCACTTCGCGGGTTTTGCCCAGGCCGCTAAAGAAGGCATTCAGTTTGGTCGAGCGTTTCGATGCGTCCATCACCGAAATGGCGCGGACGTTGAAGCCCACCCGCCGGGTCAGCACCTCGATTTCATCCCGCAGTTCACCTTCTGGCAAGGGGGTGAGTTTGTTGAAGAGTTTGATTAAAATCTTTGTGTTCAGCACGAACTGGACAACGATAATGAGCGACAGCCCGCCCCAAGCTAAAACGATGAATAGCCACAGCTGTTCGTTGAAGGTTGTATAAAGAAGGTGCAAGAGCGATACTATGCCGCTCCCCAGAACGACTGCCAGCAAGATGCTTTTGAGCAAGTCCATCAAGAATGTTTTATGCGTGGTCTTGTTGAAGCCGAATCTTTGTTCGATGACGAAGGTCTTGTAGTAGATGAAC
The DNA here is from genome assembly GCA_034432755.1 of Anaerolineales bacterium. GTDB lineage: Bacteria > Chloroflexota > Anaerolineae > Anaerolineales > Villigracilaceae > UBA5195. Next base: position 31,596 of record DAOUBQ010000021.1, on the reverse strand, counting down.
GGCAGGCTGATGACGAGATTGAAGAACGCAAACATGCCCAGGAAGGCCAGCGTTTGCAGCAACGGATGGCTGAACCAGGCATTCGCCAAGTGTTCGAGCAGGCCAAACGCGCCAAAAGCCAGTAAGGCCAGCAGGAGCGCTGTCAGCATCGTTTTGGCGAGGATGCTGTGGCGCAGGGTTGCCATTGAATAGTCGAGCCATTTGGCGTATTGTTCGTCATCGTAAATGCCGTGCGCCTCTTGGGGCAGGGGTTGGCGGCTGTGTCGGTCGTTGATGAGCGTAATGACCAGGTCGAGCAGGTACAGGACGGTGATGAGTCCAACAACGAGCAGTTTCATAGGAGCCTCCTAGCGCTTGCGATTATATCCGCAGGCTGCCAAAAGTCCATGAAACCTATTCGTGTGTCATGTTCTGCGCGTGGTGGTTGGGCGGATGAAGAAAGCGCGTTAGTGCTTTTCGGGGTGGCTCTTGTACCACGCTACCGTCTCGCGGATGGCCTCTTGAATGGGCGTGGCTTTCATGCCAAACGCCCGCTCGAACTTGCTGGAATCGACCACAAAGGGCTGGTCGAACTCGTACATCATCTCCACCGACTCTTTCGCTTCGGGGATGAACAGGCCGCCGAGCATCATCATGAATTTGCCCATTGTGCTGAACTTTGGCGCCACCCCGGCGGCCTGGGCAATCATCTCCACCATCTTGCGCTGGGTGATGCGCGGCTGGTCGTTGGGCACATGCCAGACCTGCCCGTCGGCTTCATCGCGCTCGCCCAAAATGACCAGGGCGCGGGCAAAATCGCGGGTGTAGGTGTGAGTGTGCGGCACATCTACCTTGCCAACCAGGTTCGCGGCTTTGCCATCCAAAAGCGGATAAAAAACGCGCTCGCCCATCGTGGACCCCGTTCCCCAGGGCCCAAAAAAGTCGGAGCCGCGCCCGGCGGTGACGCGCAGTTTTCCAGCGGCATACGCGGCAAAGGCAGCCCGACTCATCTCGCCGCGCGTGCGTCCCTTGCGGGTGTGGGCGTTTTCGGGCGTGGATTCGGTCAGCGGCGCGCCGCTCGTTTCGCCGTACATGTACAGGTTTTCCACCAGCACCAGTTTTGCGCCGCTTCCCGTCAGCCCTTCGAGAATGGCCTGTTGCAGGGGCGGGAATTTCTCAATCCACTGGTGATACGCGGGCTGGGCGGCCTGATAGACCACCGCCGCGCCCTGGGCGGCCTGGCGTACTTGCGCCGCATCGTACAAATCGGCGGCGACAATCTCCACCCCGGCTGGGGCCTCGTCCAGTTTGCCAGTGCGGTTCACCAGGCGGGCTGGTTTCCCGCGCTTGCTCAATTCCTCCGCAATCGCGCGCCCAATGGGGCCGGTGCCAAAAATAACATGCAGTTGAGTCATGATGATTCCTCCTAACTCGAAAGTATGGTTGAAAAACGCCACCCGACATCGTTGCGTTGGAGCGGCCCGCCGTGACCTACGTAAAAGGTCTGCACGCCTGCCATCAGCAGGGCACGGAGGCTCTGATGAACGGCGTTCAGGTCTTCGGCAAAATAGTGATAGTTTGGGCGCGAACCAAACAGGTTGCCGCCCATCATCAGTCCAGACTGTCTTCGTCCAGACCACGTTGTTCTTCTCGAAGCGGGTTTCCACGCCCAGCACGCCCTCGGCTTTTTGGGCTTGGGTCATCGTCCGCAAGGTATGGAGCATGAAGAGCGGCATATAGAAAATCGAGCGCACGCGCAAACGGGTAATCGAAACGTTGTCATATTGTCTCCTATTTTTTACTGAATAAAAGTGTGGACGATTGAATCTATTTCATACTCATACAGTGCATCGCCGCTGGCCCCAAAGGGCGGGATATTCCCGGCGATTTCGAGCGACACCAGCCCATGCACCCGCGCCCAAATTAAGACGGCGATAGATAAGGAAAAGAAATTGGCCTCGCCTGCGTAGCTTTTCCACAACCCAAACGCTGATTCTTGTCCTGGCACTGCCTGCGGGAACGGAGCGGCCTTCAGCTTGCCTGCTGCGCGAAGCGCCTCTACCACGCTGACAATCACACCGAACGCCCGCGTCGCCGCCGGGAAGGTCTGCTCGAAGGGCGCAACGTACCCAGGGATGGGCGTACCAAAGATGAGTTGATAACGCTCCGGGTAGGTCAGCGCCCAGTGGCGGTACGCCTGCCCGGTGGCCCGCAGCCGCCCTTCCAAATCTTCCGCCGGGACGGAATCACGCGCCGCCCTCTGGCAATCGCCAAACGAGGTGTAGGCTTCGATGATGAGCGCCGTCACCAGCGCGTCGCGGTCGGGGAAGTAGTTGTAGATGGCCGGGGCGGTGATGCCCAGTGCGCGGGCAATCGCCCGCAGGCTGAGCGAGGCCGCGCCGCTCGCGGCAATCTGCCGCCAGGCGGTTTCAAGGATGGCGGTTTGCAGGTTGGGGTGTTGTTGTGATTTGATAGGACGAACCATTTTTTCCTTTCAACATTGCATATGATTTTGCGCCATTAAAAATAAACAGCGTATATTTATGCTGTAAATATACATTGTTTATTTATGATTGTCAATAGGCAAAACAGCCCCGAAAGTTTTTGAGACTTTCGGGGCTGTTTGTGGACTACTTTTTGCCTTACGCGGTTTGCCTGCGCAGGAAGAATTTGGTGATTTCCTCTGCAATCGCCGGGATAATGGCAAGCCCAATCACTACGGCCCATTCTAGGGCAGAGGGATTGTGGGTGTTAAAGATGGGCTGCAAGAAGGGAATAACACAGACCAAAATGAGCAGGCTCATCGAAGCGCCGACTGCGTATTGCATCCATTTGTTTGAGAAGACACCAATGGTGAAGAGCGATGCCCGTTCTGAGCGCACGGTGTAGGCGCGGAAGAGTTCGGCCATTGAGAGGGTGAGAAAAGCCATCGTTTCCGCAGTCTGAACATCGTACTGCGTCCAATCGAAGCCGCTGAACAGGGTGGTGAGCGGGTTGATGCCCAGTTCCCAATACAAGCCAATCATAAAGGCGGTGAGCACCGCGCTGGTTTGGGCGATTGTTTGGATGAGAATGCCCAGGCGCATGGGGCCGTTGATAATTGGCTCATCTTTGGGGCGCGGCTTGTGTTCCATGATGTCGGGGTCGCCTTTTTCCATCGCCAAAGCCAGGGCGGGTGCGCCGTCTGTGACGAGATTCAGCCAAAGTAACTGGATGGCAGTCAGCGGGACGGGCAGCCCGGCCAGGGTAGCCAGGAAGATAATCATAATCTCGGCCACGTTGCTGGAGAGCAGGAAAAAGACGAATTTGCGAATGTTGGAGTAGATGATGCGTCCCTGCTCAACGGCCGAAACGATGCTGGCGTAGTTATCATCCGTCAGAACCATATCTGCTGCGCCCTTGGCCACATCGGTGCCGGTGATGCCCATTGCTACGCCTATATCGGCGCGCTTAATGGCCGGGGCATCGTTCACGCCGTCGCCGGTCATGGCAACCACTTCGTTATTTGCTTGCAGCGCGTCTACAATCCGCATTTTGTGTTCGGGCGAGACGCGCGCAAATACATCGGTTTCTTCGATGATGTTTTTGAGCAGTTCGTCGCTGGTCTCATCCAATTCTGCGCCGGTCATCACTCGTTTGCCTGGCCGCAGCAGGCCAATCGTCTCGGCAATGGCGCGGGCGGTGTTGGGGTAGTCACCGGTAATCATCATGGTACGAATGCCTGCGCGCCGCGCAGTAGACAGGGCGCTCTTGACTTCATCACGCGCCGGGTCAATCATGCCAATCAGCCCGACGAAGACCAGTTCGTGTTCGACCATTTCAGGGGTCAGGTCAGTCTCTGGTACATCCCGGTCGAGCCGATACGCCACGCCCAGCACGCGCAGGGCATCTTTGGTCATGGCATCGTTGGCAGCCAGGATTTCCTTTCGCTTTTCTTCGGTCAGCGGCGCAGCCTTGTCTTCCATCGTCTGATACTGGGTGCATAGCTTAAGGACGACATCCGGCGCGCCTTTAACAGCCACCACGTCCCAGTCTTTGACCGTGGAGTTGTAGAACGGCGAGGGGTCGGCGGGGTGTGGGTCCACAATGCTGTGAACCGTAATCATGCGCTTGCGTTCAGAATCGAAGGGGATTTCGCTCTCGCGCGGGTAGGCGCGGTCAATCTCGTGATGCAGCGCTCCGGCTTTTTCGGCGGCGACAATTAACGCCGCTTCGGTGGGGTCGCCGATGATGCGATACGCCTTGGCGCTGCTCTCTGCGCCGGCTTCGATTTCGGCATCGTTGTTAATGGTGCCGAGCCAGAGCGCAGTCAGGATGGACGGGTATTTCTTGATATCAACAGGCTTACCATCCACCTGGAAGTCACCTTGTGGCGCGTAGCCTGTGCCGGTGACGCTGATAAACTGACCATCGGCCCACAAGCGGGTGACGGTCATTTCGTTTTGGGTCAGGGTGCCGGTCTTGTCGGAGCAGATGACGGTGGCAGAGCCAAGCGTTTCGACCGAAGACAATTTGCGGATGAGTGCGTGCCGTTTAATCATCTCCTGCATTCCCAGCGCAAGAGATATCGTTACCACTGCGGGCAGGCCTTCGGGGACTGCGGCAATTGCCAGGCTGACGGCAATCATGAATACTTCGGTGATTTCTTTGACATATTCCCCAAAGTATTCGAGCGGGGCGCTGAACAGCAGGCCAACATCGGTGCGATTGATGACAGCTACCAGAAAGACCACTGCCACCAGGATGAGCGCGGCGACGCTGAGGGTCTTGCCCAATTCATCGAGCCGCCTCTGGAGCGGGGTTTCCTCTGCTTCAACCGATTGCAGCATCTCGGCAATCATGCCTAGTTGGGTGTTCATGCCGGTAGCTGTGACCACGCCGCGCCCGCGGCCGTAGGCAACGGTTGTCCCCATAAAGGCGGTATTCTTTCGGTCGCCAAGCGGTGCATCGGGGTCTAATTGCATGGCGGCGTTTTTCTGCACCGGCAGCGATTCGCCGGTGAGCGAGGCTTCTTCTACCCGCAGGTTGACCGATTCGAGCAGGCGTACATCGGCTGGGATGAAGTTGCCTGCCTCGAGGTAGACAATATCTCCCGGCACCAGTTCGCGGCCTGGAATGGTGACGCGCTGTCCATCGCGCAAGACGTGCGCTTCGGGCGCGGCCAGCTTTTTAAGCGCAGCCAACGCTTCTTCGGCGCGCCTTTCCTGGATGATTCCCAGGGTGGCGTTGAGTATCACGATGGCGATAATCGCCCCTGCGTCAATGAATTCGGCGGTCGAGCCGGTGTTCACATATTCGTTCCAGCCGATAATCGCTGAGATGATGGCTGCCACGATGAGCAGCATAACAACAAAATCGCTGATTTGCTCCCAAAGCAGAGCCAGAAAGCCAGGACGCGGCGCTTCGGTCAATTGGTTGGGCCCGTATTCTTCCAACCGTTTTCTGGCTTCCTCGCTGGTTAAGCCTTGTTCGGCCACTTTGAGCCTGGTAAGCACCTCTTGGGGTGATAAGGTGTGCCAGTTTTGGTTGTGCAAATGTTGTGAAACCGATGGAGAGTTTGTTTTCAACTTGTTGCTCCAGTGAGATGGAATATTGATATGCGTACCAGCAAGACAAAGCCGTTAGCGATCGCTCAGGATTGTATTCCTTGTTGGTGGATGCGCCAACGGCTTTCTGTGGGTGTTATACAATGACATTTATCACAAAAACACTGGTTCTACAGGCTGGGGGCCTGCTCCAGGTTCTTTCAGGACAGGTTACTCTGGAGCGATTTTGGTGTTGGGCAGGATGGTGGTGTCTTTGGGAATCACCACGATTCCATCGCGCACGACCCAGGTGCCGGCATCAATATCTGTGCTGCGCGGGAAGGGTTTGATAACCGTTCCCTCGCCGATTCGCACGTTTTTATCGAGAATAGCGCCCTCGATATGGCACTTTGGGCCAATGCCGAGCGGAACTTCGTTCTTGCGTGGTGCGGGGCCATCATAATAATCTGCGCCCATGACGATGCTGTCTTTGACGGCGGCGTTTGGTCCAATGTGGGCGCGCAAGCCGATGACCGAGTTGATGATGGTGGATTTGATGACCCGGCAGCCTTCCGACATCAGCACGTCCTTCAGTTTGCTGTCTTCCACTTGCGAGCCGGGCAGGATGCGCGGGTTGGTGTAGATGGGCCGCTCTGGGTCGAAGAAACTAAATTCGGCGTTAGGCGAGGCCAATTCCAGGTTGGTGTCGTAAAACGAGCGAATTGTTCCAATATCGCGCCAATACCCACTGAAATTGTAGCCATAAACAACGTGGGTGCGGATGGCGTTGGGGATGACCTGGCTGCCAAAGTCGTCGTGGTCGGGGAAGTTCGTCAGCATGTCAATCAACACCGAGGTTTTGAAAACGTAGATGCCCATTGAGCCGAGGAAGGGTTTTTCAGGGTCATCGGGGCGGCTGATGAGTTGAGCCTGCACAGCCGGGTCTTTGGGTTTTTCCACAAAGGCGGTAATGCGGCCATCTTCGGCCACTTTTAAGATTCCCAGCCGCGAGGCTTCCCGTTTGGGCACCGGCTGGACTGCCACTGTTACATCAGAGTCGGTATCCCAGTGATATTGCAGGAAAGCGGCGTAATCCATGCGGTAGAGATGGTCGCCCGCCAGGATGATGACATCTTTGGCGTCGGAGGCGATGATCTCGCGGATTTGCTTGCGGACGGCATCCGCCGAACCCTGGTACCAGTCTTCGCTTTGCAGGGTTTGTTCGGCGGCCAGGATTTGCACCGAGCCGGTGTGGAAATTGTCGAAATGATAGGTGCGGGTGATGTGCCGGTTGAGCGAGACCGAGTGGAACTGGGTCAGCACGGCAATGTTGTAAATGCGCGAATTGATGCAGTTGCTGATGGGAATATCAATCAGACGATATTTCCCTGCAATTGGCACGGCTGGTTTCGAGCGCAGTTTGGTGAGGGGATGCAGGCGCGCCCCTTTGCCTCCACCCAGGATGACTGCCAGGACATCGTCTAATGCGGGCATACATGCCTCCTTTTGTGATGTTACGCGAAAAATCTCGATTTTGGTTGCGGCGCGCGCCGCGCTCTGGAAGAAACAGTATGCCTGTATTATAAACGTTGCGGTTTGTTTTGTCGCTTGTAAAAAATGGGGCTGTTATGAGCCGGGCGCTGGGGCCTTTTTATTGTTCCACATCAGCCCACCCAAGGCCCCGGCCAAAACCAGCCAGGCAGCAACTTGCGCGGCGCGGATTCCGCCCAAAATGAGGGCGCTATCGCCACGGAAGGCCTCCAAAAACAGCCGCGCGCCTGCCGTAAGCGCCAAAAAAGCCAGGAATAGTTTGCCGGCGGGCAGGTCGGTTTGTTTTGAGAGCCGCCCCAGCCAGAGCAGAATGGCAACTGCCCCGCCCAATTCATAGAACTGTGTGGGATGGCGTTTTGCGCCCCACAGGTCAATGCCCCAGGGCAGGGAGGTCTCCATGCCGAAGGCCGCGCCCGAGGCGGCGTTGGCAAGCGCGGTTCCAATCAGGAACACGGCGAAGAAAGGGGTTAGTGCGTCGAGCGTGTTCCAAAACTCCAGTTTTTTGCGCGCCCCATAGATGAAAGCCGCGATCAGGGCTGCCGCGAACCCGCTGAAGGGGTCGAGCAGGCCCGGGTTGAGCGAAATGAGACTCAGCGGGGAGGCCAGGAAGGCGTCTGGGTATTGGAAGACGTATCCGAGCCGCGCTCCTATGATTCCCGAAATCAATCCCGTAAAGACCATGTTATAAAGCGTATCGGCTGACATGCCGCGCCTGGGGGCGAATTTTTCGGCCAGCGACAGGCCGAACCACAGGCCGAGCAGGTACATCAGCCCCGGCGTTTGCAGGGCCAGCGGGCCAATTTGCAGGATGGGCAGCATTAGCGCGCCTCCTTGAGCAGTTGTTCTACTCGGCTGCGCAACAGGGCTTCGGCCATCGGTCCGCCGATGACCACCTCGCGGATGACGCCATCGGCGCCGATGAAGAACGAGGTCGGCAGGGAACTGACCCGGTACAGGCGGGTGACTTCGCCGCCCGTGTCGAGCGGGATGGGGAAGGTGAGACCGTTTTCACTCACGAAGGCCTGTGCGTCGGCGGGGGTATCCTGCCCGGTCGAGTTGACGGCCAGCACCACCACGCCCTGCTCCTGGTATTCCTCCCAAACCCGCTGCATGGCGGGCATCTCGGCCCGGCAGGGCGGGCACCATGAAGCCCAAATATTGAGCAAAACCACCTGTCCGCGCAGGTTGGAGAGTGTCACCGTCCCGCCGTCGAGCGTGTCTAGGGTGAAATTGGGAGCCAGGAATCCGGCTTGCGGAGCGGGGATGCCGCCTGCGCTCGTCCCGCCCCCTGGCGCGGCGGAGAACCAAATCCAAAATAATCCTGCCAGTATAACAAACCCATAAAAAAGCGGCGCCGCAATCTGTTGATTTAATTTCATTTTGCCTCTATAGTTATGTAGGATGGGATTTCTCCCGTCCACTGCTGCCAGCCAGACGCGGAATTCATTCTGCGTTACTTACATTGGATGCGCCGCCATGTCATTTGATACACCCCTTTTCATTGGAATCGACCCGTGCGGTGGGCGCAAACCCTTTACCTGGGCCGCACTCGAAAAGAACGGGCGGCTTGTGGCCCTTCAGGAGGGCGAATTGGAGGATGCGCTTGTCTTTTTGGGCAGCCTGCCAGCCAGCCTGGTGGCCGTCAACGCCCCGCCGCGTCCCAGCCAGGGATTGGTGCGCCAGCACAGCGTTCGCCAGGGGCTGCCCCCGTTGCGCGCGGCAGGCCGAAGCCTGGAAATGCGCCTGGCCGAACATCTCTTGCGTGAGCGCGGAATCAATGTCTCGTTGACGCCATCGCGCCCCGCGTTGTGTTCCAATTGGACGCAATTGGGCTTTGAGTTTTACCGCCGCATCGAATCGCTCGGATACAAGCCCTACTTTGGGGAGCAAGCCAGCCATGCTTGGCTGGAGACCCAGCCGCATGCCGTATTCTGCGCCTTGCTTGAACAGGCTCCGTTGCCGCGTCCAACCGTGGAGGGACGCTTGCAACGACAACTGATTCTTTATGAGCAGGGATTGGGCATTCGTGACCCAATGGATTATTTTGAGGAACTGACGCGCCACAAGCTGTTAAAGGGCGCGCTGCCGCTGGAACAAATCTACACCCCCGAACAGTTGGACGCGCTGGCGGCGTCTGGCACAGCCTGGCTTGTCTCTCGTCACCCAGAGCGCACCTGCCGTTTGGGCGACCCCGGCGAGGGGCAAATCACCCTGCCGGTGAGTGAGTTAAAGGCAACCTATTGAATCAAAAACGTCCCGAAGAGGCTTGGCCTTCGGGACGTTTTTTCATTTTGCCTTGTTCAAAATCAACAGGACGATGAAAAGGAGGTAGACCACGCCCCCAAGGGCAGCAGTGATGATGGCGGTTTGCGTGCTGCGGTTTTGCAGAAAGGCCGCCATGCCCAGCAACACCCAGGCCAACGGGTGCAGGTAGTGCAGCCCCATGTTCAGTAACGCGCCGCGCGCGGAGTCTTGCTCCGGTTTAGGCCAGACGTACACAAAAACTGCCGCCAGAACAAAACAGATGAAGCCCACAATGGGCAACGGAATTCCAAACAGGTTGGGTACTTCTCCCATAGTATTCTCCTTGATGCGTTGAATGGTTACAGGCGGATGACGTATCCGCAATATTCACACTTGATGCTATCCATGCCGCGCAACACCACCTGCGTAATGTTTGCTCCGCAGGATGGGCATTGACTAGGGGCTGATTTGACCTTTTCCTGGGCGGCCTCGTCAATTTTTAGGGCGCGCGTCTGGTCAAAATCGCGGGTTTTGGCGCGGTTGAGCAACTGTACCCACTCGCTGCTCTCTTGCCAGATGTGCAGGTGGACGGTCTGCATGGGCGCGCCCGGCCCAAAGCGAATGTCGAGATGGTCTTCATTCTTGAGCATTCCCTGTTTGGATGGCTTAACTTCTTCCACCAGCGCAACTGGCGCCTCCCACTTTAAAGCCTGGACTTTTTCTTTGGCGGTGGTGATGAACAACACCTTCTTGGTAGCAATCTCTTCTTTTTGCTCGAAAATTAATCTCTGGTCCGTTAGATACAGGACGCCATCGGGGTCTTCGGGGCGTTCTTTCACATCTTTGCACCAGACTGCTTTGACCGCCATAATTCCGCTTTCGGTGGCAAGTAGTTTGAATGACGCTTCAGCCAATTGCTTGAGCATCCATTCAATTTTTTGCAGGCGGTACTTAAGCGCGGAAATTTTCCCCCTGACGGGCTGGTATGTGCTGGAAACGGTGCGCTCGGCTGCTTCGGCTTTGCTGGTGAGGGTTTGAACGCCAGCCTTGAGCCGCTCCAGGTTAGGACGTGCCAGCGCAGGGTTAGAGCGCTGGGCTGCCAGTTGGGTCATTTGCCCCTCTAGCATGAGCAATTCGGCCTGAAGAGGCGCAGCCTGAGTCTCGATTTGGGAACGCGCTATAGGCTCGACTCCGCGCCACTCGGCTTGCATTTGCATTGCTTCTAACTCAAGCCCCTTTTCAAAGGCATACCCCTGAGTGCGCAGGGCCCCAACCTGGCGCGGCAACCCGGCAATGTCTGAATCGATCTGTTCGATGGCGCTGCGGATGTTATTCAGCCGCACGGCATGTTGCAACCGTTGCATAGCAGATTGCAACGAACTGATTTCTGAAGCAATTTGTTGCTCAGGGGTGGGTGCAGACATGGCCGCTCCTTGGGTTGGCATAAAAATCGCTCATGGGTACAAAAAAAGTGAAAAAGCCATCATCGTGCAATATCAAAAGTATATCCTAAAAAGGCGCATGGTAAAATAGCCAACGAGTTTTTATCAGGACTTTGCAAATATCGCCTCGATGGGCCTTGCTTGGGAACGTTCTAGCCTTTTGCGCAACCTTCGGGATGCTTGTTGCTATCATACTTTTTTGTCTGAGGTCTATATGAATCCCCAATTGCAGCAACGCGCCATCAACACCATCCGCTTCCTGGCCGCCGATGCCGTCCAGCAAGCCAATTCCGGCCATCCTGGCCTGCCAATGGGCACCGCCCCCATGGCTTACGCGCTCTGGACTCGTCACCTGCGCCACAATCCGCGCAATCCCAAGTGGCCGAACCGCGACCGTTTCATCCTCTCTGGCGGGCATGGTTCGGCGCTTTTATACGCCCTCCTGCACCTGACCGGCTACGATTTGCCGCTCGAAGAACTCAAAAACTTCCGCCAGTTTGGCTCGCTCACCCCCGGCCATCCCGAATTTGGCCTCACGCCCGGCGTGGAGACCACCACCGGCCCTTTGGGAGCAGGCTTTTCCAACGGCGTTGGCATGGCGATTGCCGAAGCGCACCTGGCTGCCACCTTCAACACGCCCGAATATCCCATCATTGACCATTTCATCTACGCCATTGTCACCGACGGCGACTTGATGGAGGGAATCTCCTCCGAAGCCGCCTCGCTCGCCGGGCATCTCCAGCTTGGCAAACTGGTGTACCTATATGACGACAATCATATCTCTATTGATGGCTCCACCGACCTGGCCTTCACCGAAGACCGCCTGGCGCGCTTCGAAGCCTACGGCTGGCACACTCTGCAAGTGCCAGATGGCAATGATGTGGAATCTATCAACCGCGCCATTCAGGCTGCCAAAGCCGACCCGCGCCCGTCTATCATTGCCGTTCGCACCATTATCGGGTTCGGCGCGCCCAACCGCCAGGGGACATCCAAAGCGCATGGCGAACCGCTCGGCGAGGAAGAACTTCGCCTCGCCAAAGAGAATCTTGGTTGGCCGGTCGAATCGCGCTTCCACCTCCCCGAAGACGCGCTGGCGCATTTCCGCGAGGCCCTTCAACGTGGAGCCGAGTTCCAATCTGCCTGGCAGGCCCGTTTCGACGCCTATCGCGCCCAGTTCCCTGAAAAAGCCGCCGAGTTGGTGCGCCGGATGCGCGGCGAACTGCCCCAGGGCTGGGACGAAAACCTGCCGGTCTTCCCCGCCGACCCCAAAGGCATGGCCTCTCGTGCTGCTTCGGGTAAAGCGCTCAATCATTTCGCTGCCAAAATTCCCGAATTGTTGGGCGGCTCGGCAGACTTGGCCCCCTCCAACAACACCAAACTCGATGGCACGCCTGCCTTCCAGCACGCCACGCCCCAAGGCCGCAACTTTCACTTTGGCGTGCGTGAACATGCCATGGGCGGCGCGGTGAACGGCATGGCCTATCATGGCGGCTTGCGCCCCTTTGGCGCCACCTTCCTCGTATTTTCCGATTACATGCGCCCGGCCATTCGGCTTTCGGCTCTCTCGCACCTGCCCTCCATTTGGGTTTTTACGCATGATTCGATTGGCGTCGGTGAAGACGGCCCCACCCACCAACCGGTGGAACACGTCACCGCGCTGCGCGCCATTCCGAACCTCGTGACCATTCGCCCGGCAGATGCCAATGAGACCGTCCACGCCTGGAGGGTGGCCCTCGCGCGGACTCACGCCCCGACTGCCTTGATACTGACCCGCCAGAATCTGCCCACCCTCGACCGCTCCACCTATTCTGACGCATCCCTGCTCGAACGAGGCGCCTACATCCTCGCCGATATGGGCGACGACGACCCCGAACTCATCCTGATGGCCTCCGGCTCCGAAGTCTCGCTGATTGTCGAAGCCGGGCTGCGCCTGGCGGCGGAGGGTGTCAATGTGCGGGTGATTTCCTTCCCCAGTTGGGAACTCTTCAAGGCGCAAGATTCTGCCTACCAGGAGACTGTTCTCCCGGCGCGGGTCAAGGCGCGGGTGGCGGTCGAAGCCGGTATCGGCCTGGGCTGGGAACGATGGGTGGGTGATTCAGGAGCTATTATCAGCCTGGAGCGCTACGGCGCGTCGGCCCCCGGCGCGCGCCTGTTCAAGGAATTCGGCTTTACCGTGGAAAATGTGGTCGAAACAGCCATGAAGGTGCTGGGAAAATGAAAGTCGCTGTCGCCTGTGACCATGCGGGATTCCCGCTCAAGCAAATCGTGCTGGAGGCCGTTCGCGCTGCCGGGCATGAGTCGTTCGACCTCGGCACGCACTCCACCGAAGCCGTTGATTACCCCGATTATGCCGAAAAAGCCGCGCGCGCCATCCTCTCTGGCGAAGCCGAGCGCGGCATTCTGCTGTGCGGCTCGGCAGTGGGCGCAAATATCGCTGCCAATAAAATCAAAGGCATCTATGCCGGGATTTGCCACGATACCTACTCCGCTCACCAAGGCGTAGAGCATGACGATATGAACGTCTTGTGCCTGGGCGCGCGCATCATCGGCCCCGAACCGGCCCGCGAGATTGTTGCCGCCTTCTTGGGCGCGCGCTTTGTTGGGAATGACCCCGGCCAAGAGCGCCACTTGCGGCGCGTAGGTAAAATTCGCAAGTTGGAGAATGCTTCGAGTTGAAAATCCCGTCTCCACGCCACCCATCGAATATTTCCCCGTATGCTTCCCTCCCGTGATGTTCGGCTGCGTGATTTAGTTCGGCTGGAAGACGAGGGGATTGCCCTCGACAGCCTCCCTAACCTGATTGCCGCGAAAATGAACGCCCTGGTAGAGCGGCACGCGCCGCGTGATTTCCTGGATATTTTTACGTTGTGCCGCCAGAACATCGCCGAACCTGCGGAATGCTGGTCGCTCTGGCGCGAGCGCCAAACCCGTTCTGGCGGCGAACCAGATTGCGGACGGGCGCGGCTTGCCATCGAAACGCACTTGGAACGGATTGCGCTGCACCGTCCGTTGGAGACGATTCCAAATTCCGAACAACGCGCGCAGGCCGAAACTCTCCGCCGGTGCTTTCGAGAAGTTTTTTTAATCCTCGAACATGAGTGAAATTTCGTGGTTAGATGCCTCCCTCTATCCTGACGTGAATCCGCCGGAACGCCTGGAAACGCTTGCCGAGCAGGTGGATTTTCTCGCCCGATTGTGTTCGGCCTGGGATTTTGGTATTCTCCCTGCCCTAGAGACGGTCACGGAAATTCGCAAGCCGGCCTGGAAACCGGCAGTAGAAGCCTGCCGCTTGCTGACCTCGCCTGCATATCATTTACTACGCCGCTGGCATAGCCTTCCGTCCCTGCCTTACCTTGGTCAAACCATCCCCGGAGTTCAAAATGACCCCTGCCTGGAGCAGGTGTAGCCTCCGGCGTCCAAAATTGTTCTCATCTTTTTTCAGGAGTAATCTCATGAGCAACCCTATTTCCCAACTGACCGCCTTGGGCCAGTCCCTCTGGTACGATAATATCCAGCGCCGCCTGCTCGAAAATGGCGAACTGGCGGCGATGATTACGCGCGGTGATATTCGCGGCGTGACCTCGAACCCCTCCATTTTCCACAACGCGATTGCCAAATCGAACGACTATGACTCAGCCCTCACCCCCCTGGCGATATCGGGCTGGGGGAGCGAGCAGATTTTCTGGCAATTGGCGGTCGAAGACATCCGCGCTGCCTGCGACTTGTTCCTGCCGCTCTACGAACAGACCGAAGGCACGGATGGCTATGTCAGCCTGGAAGTCAGCCCTTACCTTGCGCACGATACCCAAGGGACAATTTCTCAGGCCAAACACCTGTGGCAAACCGTCCATCGCCCCAACCTGATGATTAAGATTCCCGCCACCAAAGCCGGCATTCCGGCTATTCGCCAGGCCATTGCGGCAGGAATCAACGTCAACGTTACGCTCATTTTCTCGCTGGAGCGCTACCAGGAAGTGATGGACGCCTATCTTTCGGGCCTGGAAGACCGCCTGCTAGCGGGCGGCGAAATCGAGCGGATTCATTCCGTCGCCTCGTTCTTCGTCTCGCGCGTGGATAGCAAAATTGACCCCAAACTGCCCCAAGATTCGCCCTTACGCGGCAAAGCCGCCATTGCCAACGCCAAACTGGCCTATGACGAGTTTCGCAAGGTCTTTGGCGGGCCGCGCTTTGGCAAACTGCAAATGGCAAAAGCCAACCTGCAGCGCCCGCTGTGGGCTTCCACCAGCACCAAAAATCCAAACTACCCCGATACGATTTATGTGGATAACCTGATTGGCCCGGCCACCGTCAACACCGTCCCCCCTCAAACGCTGGTCGCCTTCAAAGAACATGGCACTGCCGCCGAAACCATCATGGAAGGTCTCGAAGAAGCCCGTCAGCAGATTGCCGACCTGGAAAAACACGGTATCCTGATGTCCACGGTTACGCAGGAACTGGAGGAGGAGGGCGTAAAAGCCTTTGCCGATGCGTTCACTGCCCTGCTGGCAACAGTCGAGGAACGGCGGAAGGTCATTCTCTCTCGGCTTGGCGGGCTGGCGCAGCCCATAAAAGAGCGCGTAGCCGCTTTAGAGAAGCAAAATGCGGTTGAGCGGATGTGGAAGATAGACCCAACTTTGTGGACGGATGACGCTGCAGGCCAGGCCGAAATCAAAATCCGCTTGGGTTGGCTCTCGCTGCCCGAAACCTCGCGCCTGGCTCTGCCCGAAATCAAGGACTTTGCCGCGCAGGTTCACGCCGCCGGGTTGACCCATTTCCTGCTGCTCGGCATGGGCGGCTCCTCGCTCGCGCCAGAAGTGATGTCGCTGGTGTTTGGTCATGCTCTCCCCCCAGTTTCGGAGAAAATAGGGGGAGCCGGAGGGGGGTTCGCAATTCTCGACTCCACCGACCCCGGCCAGGTGGCCGAAACCGCTGCGAAATTTCCGCTCGAAAAGACTCTCTTCATCGTTGCCTCCAAATCGGGCGGCACGGCAGAAGTGAGCGCCATGTTCGATTACTTTTGGGCCAGGGCGACGGAATCCTTTGGCGAAACAGCCGGCCAACACTTCATCGCCATCACCGATCCCGGCACCTCGCTCGAAAAACTGGCGAAGGAACGCGGTTTCAGACGCGTTTTTAACGCCGACCCGCTGGTGGGTGGCCGTTATTCAGCCCTCACCCACTTTGGGCTGGTCCCCGCCGCCCTGATGGGTATCAACATCGAGACATTTCTGGCGCGCGCGGGCTGGATGAGCGCGCAGTGTGGGCCGGGTGTCCCCGCTGCCCGCAACCCCGGCCTGGTGTTGGGCGCGCTGATGGGGCAGGCCGCCCTGGAGGGCCGCGACAAACTGACCCTGGTGGCCGACCCCGGCCTCGAATCGATTGGCTCGTGGCTGGAGCAGTTGATTGCCGAATCGACCGGCAAGCAGGGTAAGGGTATCGTTCCAGTTGATTTAGAGCCGCTCGGCAAGCCATCGGAATATGGCAACGACCGGGTTTTTGTGTACCTGCGCAAGAACGGCGAACATGATTCAGCGTTGAAGTTGCTCCAGTCCGCCGGTCAGCCGCTGGTGGTATTCGACCTTACCGACCCGTACCACCTGGCAGCGGAGTTCTACCGCTGGGAGTTTGCCACTGCCGTCGCCTGCACCGTGCTGGGGGTCAACGCGTTTGACCAGCCGGATGTGCAAGATGCCAAAGACAGAACCAAAGCCAAAATAGCGGAATACAAGGCCACCGGCGCGGTCAGCCCCGGCATATTCGTGGGCGTAGAAGATGCTCAGGCCGCGCTCGAATCCTTCCTCGCCGGCGCAAAATCCGGCGATTACATCGCCATCAATGCCTATTTGCGCCGCAACCCGGCCATGCAAGCCGCGCTGACCGAGTTGCGCCTGAAACTGCGCGCCCGCACGGGCTGCGCCACCACAGTCGGCTTTGGGCCGCGCTTTCTGCATTCCACCGGCCAACTGCACAAGGGCGGGGCCGATAACGGCCTGTTTCTGCAAATTACAGCAGATTCGACATCGGATTTCGACATTCCGGGGCAGGGCATGACCTTCGGCGCGCTCGAACGCGCCCAAGCGCTTGGTGATTATGAAGCCCTGGCCGCCCGCAGCCGCCGCATTTTGCGCATTCACCTCCAAAAAGGCGCGGCGCTGAAGGATTTGCTGGCAAAACGATAATTTTTGCAGGGGCGCGATGACCGCGCCTCTGCGCAATGCGATGTGACCATGAAAAATAACCTGCTGTTACGCAAAACCCTGGCAATGGGTGTGCATTTCTTCACCGCCACCGGTGCAATTTGGGGCTTATTGGCGCTGTATGCCATTTTTAACCATGAGTGGCGGCTGGCAATTTTGTGGATGATACTCGCCATGTTTGTAGATGGCTTGGATGGCATGCTGGCGCGCTGGCTGGATGTGAAAAATTACGCCGCCCAGATTGACGGAGCGTTGATGGATAACATTCTCGACTACCTCAACTACGTCCTCGTCCCGGCCATGTTCCTCATCGAAGCCGGTTTGCTGCCCCCTTTCCTGGCCTGGCCGGCGGCTTTTGCCATCCTGCTCACCTCTGCCTATCAATTTACGCAGGTAGATGCCAAAACGGATGCAACCAACGATTACTTTTTCAAAGGTTTCCCGTGTTATTGGAACGTAATGGTTCTCTACATGCTGATTATGCAGATGGACCCCTGGCTTAATCTGGCCTTTGTGGTTGCGTTTAACATCCTGGTCTTTGTGCCGGTCAAGTGGCTCTACCCCAGCCGCAACACGCACCTGAAACGCCTCACGCTGGCACTCTCATACCTGTATGGAATTATCGGCATTTGGGGTGTGATGCAGTACCCCGATGTGCCGCGCTGGGTGGTGTGGGTGTCGTTTGTGTATGTTGGCTATTATGTCATCCTCAGCCTGTGGCCCCGCAAATCAACGGAACTGGCCGTTGGCTAGAGCAAGTCCACCGATGCCCCCTCGCCTTCGCTCTTTTGCCTTCACCCTGCTTCTGGCCTTGCTCTTGGCCCTGGCCGTTTTGGGCGTTTTGCGGCAGGCCAACCCGTTATTCAACTTCCCCTCGCTCGATAACGGCTACTACCTTTACATCGGCCAGCAAATCGTGGCGGGAAAAACCCCTTATGTGGATATGTGGGAGAGCAAGCCGCCGGGCATCTTCTACGTCAACGCGCTGGGGCTGTGGTTGGCGCGCGGCTCGCGTTGGGGCGTGTGGGCGTTGGAATTGATCGCCTTGTTCGGCGCGGCGGTCATTTCATATCTCACGCTGCGCAAAATCTATGCTTTCTTGCCGGCCTTGTTCGGAACGTTGGTCTGGCTGTGGGGGCTCTCACCCGTCTTGCAGGGCGGCAATCTGACCGAAGAATATTCTCTGCCCTTCAACTTTTTGGCCGTGCTGTGTTTCTGGCTCGCACTGCAACAGCCCAACCGGCGCTGGTCGCCCCTGGTCATCGGTTTCACCTTTGCCGCCAGTTTCACCTTTCGCGCCAACAACACCGGCGTACAAATGGCGCTCGTTTTGACCTGGCTCATCTCGGCTCTCCTCCAAAAAGACCTGCGAACCATGTTCCATCGCCTGCTCTGGTCGGGGTTGGGCGTGTTGATTGGGTTAGCATTGGTCAGCCTGCCGTTCCTGTTCAACGGCACGCTGGATGATATGCTCAATGCAGCCCTGTTTTACAATTTCGCCATTACCAAAGCCGCCCCCGACCTGCTTGGGACGTTTCGGAGCGGATTGGTGCGCATTGGCATTCCCGCTGGGTTTGGCCTGCTCGGCTACCTGCTCCTGGCTCTCCAGGTCATCGAAAAACGCCGTCTCGACCCCTGGCTGCTGTTCCTGCTCCTCCTTTGGCCGCTCGAAACCGCCTTGAGCGGCCTCTCTGGGCGTGGATATGACCATTATTTGATTCCCTGGATGGTGACGCTGGGGATGTTGAGCGCTGCTTTGGCAGATTCTCTCTTCTCGACTCTTAACCGTTATACAGAGCAGAAAACGCTCCCGGCTGTGGCCGTCCTCCTGTTTCTTGGAGTTTTACTCTCGCTCCATGGCCTCTCTGAATACCGGCAAACCGTTCAACGCCTGGCCTTTGAGCGTCAAAAAGGAATTGAAATAGACCACCCCGTGGCCGCCTACCTGCGCAAACACAGCCAGCCCGCTGACACGGTGCTGGTCTGGGGCGCGCGGCTGGCCTTCAACGTCCTCGCGCGCCGCGAGACTCCCTCCTCCTACCTCTTTTACCCGCTCCTGATGGATGTTCCATTTTCTAAACAAATGGCCGACCAGTTCTACATAGACCTGACGACCAAAAAACCGCTCCTGATTGTAGATACCGCCCTCATAAACCAAGACCTCGTCCCCTCCCTTAACCCGGCCATCCGCCGCGAACAGTTCAAATCGGGCAAACTGTGGCCCACCCTGCCCGAAAACATCAACACCGTGCTAGATTTCATTGACCAGAACTACGAACTGACCGAAACCATCCAGGGCTACCCCATCTACCGCCGCAAATAACCGGAATTTGGCTGCTTTGCGCACTCCTCATTTCCTATGTTCACCATCCACCCCGTCACCTCCGTCACCCCCGAACTGCTCTCGGCCTTCGAGCGGCTGATACCGCAACTGACCCAAGCGCCTGTTCCCACCCCTGGCGAATTGCAATCCCTGATAGATTCCCCCAGCCGATTAATCCTCGCCCGCTACCCCGATGAGACCGGCCCCATCGTTGGCTCAGCCTGTCTCGGCGTCTTCCGCACCCCCAGCGGCCTCCATGCCCACATCGAGGATGTCATCGTAGATGAATCGTTGCGCGGCCAGGGCATCGGCGAAGGACTGGTGAATGCCTTGCTCGATATCGCCCGCCAGATGGGCCTGAAAGGCGTCTCGCTCACCTGCAACCCGCGCCGCGTGGCGGCCAATCAACTGTATAAAAAAATGGGGTTCAAAGAGTGGAAGACGAATACCTACTGGTATGAGTTGTAGGACGAGATTTATCTCGTCTCCTCGCCAAGCAAGATGAATCTCACCCTACAACCAGCGGATATACTTCTCGGTTGCCTTCTCCAAATCGGCATACTCTCCCCGGTAATACTCCGGCAGCAATTTTGCCAGCTGATACATCATCTCATCTGTCATCTGCTGGCGGATTTTGTTTGTCACCCGCTCGCCGCCTGCATCCAGCACAAATGGCTTGCCGACCCGGATGTAAAAATCCGTTCGCTTGAAACGTTTCAGGTTTTTGAGAAAATCCTCCCCGCCCCAGTGCGCAATCGGCAGCAGCGGCGAACCACTCTTCAGGGCCAGAAGGGCCGCCCCGCCATGCGCGCGCAACAACTGACCGGTGCGGTTGCGCGTTCCTTCGGGCGATATTCCCAAAAACTTGCCCTGCTTCAAAGCATCCAGCGCGGCACGCAGCGCTTCCATATCGGCTTCCCCGCGCCGGATGGGGATGATTTGCCAAAGCGTAAAGACCCATCCCAGGAACCAGTTGCTCCAGGTCTCGATTTTCGCCAGAGCCGTTGCCGGGCGCGGCATCAGTTGGGTATAAATAAGCGGCGCTTCGACCATGCCAGTATGGTTGGCATACGTAATCAGCGGCCCCTGGGGGGGGATGGAGTCCCAATTTTCTTTGTGGATTCGGCACATCACTTCTAGGCCGAGTTTGCAGCCATACGTCACTAACCAGCGCATTGGGTTCATGATTACCATTATAACTTGCTTGAGTTTAGAGTTCATTTCGATTCGTCCTGAAAGACAAAAAAATATAGATTTCTTGGCGCGAAACAACCAAAACCCGTACACGGATTTCACGGATTCGGCGGATTTACACTTGGCGGTTCGTTTGTTTTAGCTTTGCAAAAAATATTATTCGAACCGCGAATTACACGGATTTTTGCGTCCAAAAGGTTTTGATTGCAAACGAACTCTAAACTCAAGTAACTTGCTGAATAGTAGTATAATCCCCGCGCCATGACCAAAAAGCGCCTCATTCTGCTTGCAGTCATTTTTTTTGCCAGTCTTTCAACCTACACCATCTCTGCGCGCGCCTTGAGTTATCATGTCGTCCTGAACGACTTTTGGACCGTCTTCTACTACGCCCGCAACCTGACCCAATCTATCCCCCAATCCCTGCAAAACAGCCTGTTCCCGATTGGCTACGCCGCTGTCCTGCACCTGATGCCCGTCCGCCATGCCCTGTGGATGGCGTTTTTCCTGAATGTTGGCCTGGCCAGCCTGGCCGTGACCGCTGCCTTCGGGTTGGCCCTGGCCGGGAATAACGCCTGGCGCGCCGCGCTGGTTGGCCTGGTTGCCATTTTCTACCCGCTCACCTTTCGCTATGCCAACACCACCGGGCCAGATATTGGCGTGGCGGCGTTCATTGCCTTGGGGGTGTACTTCCTGTGGTCAAATCAAATGAGGTGGCAGCCGCAACTCGACTCTCGGCCTGCTCCCCCTGCCCGAAGCGCGCTCTTTCTCCTGCTCTCTGGTTTCTTCCTCGGCCTGGCCTCGCTCTGGCGCAGTCATGCAATTGTGGCCGGGTTTGCTATTCTGCTTGTTTACGCCGTTCTGACGGGGTTCCAATCGTTTTGGCGGCAAAAAAGCCTGTGGGTCACGTTTCTGCTCGTGGCAGGCACCCAGGCGTCGGTCAACCTCGTCTCCGGGCATGGCTTGCTCGAAAACGCCCAATATTTCAACATCTACAAGACCTTCTTTGGCAACAACTGGCTCACTGTTCCCGAACAGACCGGCCAGGGGCTGTTTGGCCTTTTGTTGAACCATCCCGGCGATTTCCTACAAGAATACCTGCCCGAAGTCTGGAAGGTCGCGCTCTATGCCTGGCCATCCGTCCCGCTCTACTTCATCAGCCGGGAAGCCCCGCTCAAACGCTTTGCCCTGTTTAGCGGACTGGTCATCGCGCTCTATTCCCTGCCGGTAGCCTTTGGCAGCAGCCCGCGCGCGCCCATTGCCATGACCCCGCTGGCTTTTGTGGCGTTTGGGTTTTTAGCCAGCGAGACGCTTACTCGTCTTTCCACAAAACGGTTCTTTTTCCTTGCCGCGTTGGTAGTTTTCCTGGCCGCCCTGGCCTGGACTGGCTGGCAGTGGTACCAGGTCAACACCAAATTTATCCATGATTTCAGCGACCGGCACGAGCGTTACCTGCGCATTGAACGCAAACTGCGCGCCCAGGGCCTGACCTCGCCCGACCAGGTCTTCACCAACAACTACAATTTCTATCTGCCCTTCACGCCGCCCTACTACCCGCGCTCCAACGGCGGCTGGGACGTGACCGTCACCTGGAACTTTCGCCAGGAATACCCCGAACTGCCCGTCGAAACCTGGGAACAATTTGCCGCTGCCTGCCGCGCGCAAGGCATCCGCTTCCTGGTCTTGAGTCCTTATAGTTACCAACTTGCCCCTTACTTCGGCGATTTATACAAAGAGACTTTTATCCCGCTCGATGTCGAATTTCTTGGCAACGACGGCAATTTCCAACTCATTCGGCTCAAATAAACAATGGAAATTTCAACCCTGACCATTTCGCGTGCCCGCGCCCTGCTCCAGGCTGGAGAACTCTCTGCGTCCGACCTGGCCGCAGCCTGTCTCGCCGTTATTGAGGCAAAGAATCCGGCCCTTAACGCCTTTTTCAGCGTATTCGAACGATGGCAACCCCATCGGCCAACCTCGAAAACCGCCCCCTTGCACAAACCCCTGCTAAACATTCCACTTGCTATCAAAGACCTGATAGATGTGGCCGGAGTCCCCACTGCCGCCGGCTCGCCGAAGTTTTTTGGCCGCGAGCCAGCCCTCAAAGACGCCTTTGCGGTAGAAAAACTCAAGCAAGCCGGCGCGCTCATCGTTGGCAAAACCAACACCCACGAAATCGCGCTGGGGCTGACCGGCCTCAACCCGCACACCGGGCCAGTGCGCAATCCGCATGACCCAACCCGCATCACAGGTGGCTCTTCTAGCGGCAGCGCGGCGGCGGTGGCAGCCGGCATGGCGCTTGGGGCATTGGGAACGGATACCGGCGGTTCCATTCGCGTCCCTTCGGCATTGTGCGGCGTGGTTGGTTTCAAACCCACCTTTGGGCGGGTCAGCCTGCGCGGCGTCTTGCCGCTTTCCTGGAATTTAGACCACGTTGGCCCCATTGCCAAAACCGTCGAAGATGCCGCCATTTTGTACGAGACCATTGCCGGTTATGACCCCCTCGACCCCAATTCGGTTGCAACTCAGAATCAGAGGGAAATTGCCCAAAACAGAATTTTGCGCTGCGCTCTTGCCGTTGGCAACTACGTCGAAGAAGCCGAGCCAGGGGTGCTGATGGCGGTTCACCAGGTTGCCGAAGTCTTTCGCGCTTTAGGGCATGAAGTGTTTGAAGTGGAAATCTCCCGCCTGCGCGAAGCAGCCCAGGCCAACGGCACAATGGTCATTGCCGACGCGGCAGCTTTTCACCGTGAACGGTTTGCCACGCACCCCGAATGGTTTGGCGCCGATGTGCGTGAGCGGCTCGAACGAGGCCGCGCGGTGACCTCCACCGAATACATCCTGGCGCGGCGCGTACAAGCCGAGATGAAGCGTTATTTTGAACTCTTTTTTGAGCAATATGATGTGTTGCTGCTTCCCACCACCGCCGTCGTTGCCGCGCCCATCGAAGGACTCAACTCGGCGGCCTATGCTCCCAAACTGACGCGCTTCACCGCGCCCTTCAACCTCACCGGCCTGCCTGCCCTCACGCTTCCGTGCGGGTGGGTAGATGGGCTGCCAGTTGGCCTGCAAATTGTGGGCAAAGCCTGGAGTGAAGCCATCGTTTTGCAGGCGGGCATATCTTACGAGCGGGCTGTTGCTGCTCACTGAAGGCTCGCATCAGGTAGATGATTTGGGCATTGTTGTTTTCATTCATCATCAGCGCTCCGCTCATCTGCCAGCCTTCCGCGCCTGCTTTCTTTAAGTATTCCCAAACCCATGGAAGGTTTCCAGTGCCTGTTCGTAACTGGGTAACTGGGCGGCAAGCCTCGCTTTCTATTTTCTGGCCCACCAGCCAGCAATCAGGCCAAACGCCAGCCCTTGCACAACAACGTTGAGATACACCGTTGCCACCAAGTCAATCAACTGGATGTCTGCGCCGAGCGCAGGGGCAATCACCAAGAGTACGAGCAAGCCCATCTTTAGCCAGCGGTTGCGCGGGGAACGGATATGGCGCGCCAGCCACATCCCCACCAGTGCCGCAAGCGCAAACACAATCACATTCACCATCGTTTGAGCGTTCATTGGCGGTCTCCTATCCGTGTTTGCAAAAACTCCGCTGTGAATTGCTCCAGCGACTCTAATCGAAACTCGGCCAGCGAGAAACGGGGGTCATCTTGCAGGCCATGACCTGGCACCACCAGGCACTTCATTTGCGCGGCTTTTGCGGCAATCAACCCGTTGATGGAGTCTTCAATTGCCAGGCAGGTTTCGGGCGCTTCGCCCAGCATCGCGGCGGCATTCAGGTATACCCCTGGGTGCGGCTTACTATATCCGCTTTGTTCTGAAGACGACACCGCCTGAAAATACTCCCGCAGCCCAAACGTCTCCAGCGCGGCTTCAATGAGATTCAAGTGTGAAGAAGAAGCCAGCCCCACCTTCAACCCCATTGCGTGCGTTCGCTTGACCGCCTCGCCCGCGCCGGGCAATAACTCTGCGCGCTCACGAATGGATTGAATGACGTAATCGTTTATCTGCATGGCTACCTCATGGGGCGCAGGCGGCTGCGGCCAGGGCTGGCGCTCATACCAGAACTGTGCCACCTGGTCAATCCGCATCCCGGTCGTCAGCAAGCAATCGGCATGGCTTAACTGTAGCCCCACCTTGCCAAAATAAATCATTTCCCCTTCGTACCAAAACGGCTCCGAATCAATGAGAAGACCGTCCAAATCAAAAATGACTGCCTTGAGTTTCAAAGCGACCTCGTTGATGAAAAGATTCGCCTGATTGTACCCGATGGCCGCGCATTGCACGAATTCACCGCTTAAATATTCCGCGCATTGCCAAGAGAATCGCTGTTGCAATGAACACCCAGCCGACAATGGTGATGAAAGTTCCCTGGCTGGTGTATGTTGCCCCATCCACGCTCCTCTTGCCAAAAAACTGACCGCTGATTTCGCCATCAATAGCGTTCAGACCCATCAGGAATAGCAACAAAACGCCAACCCCAACGCTGAAGGGTGAAGCAGGTTTTTGGTACATCATTTTGCCTTTTTGATTTCCTCCACTGATTCTGGGTTGACCAGCGAAGACGTATCGCCCGGCTCCTGGCCGAGGTACGCCGCCCGAATCATGCGCCGCATCATTTTGGCGTTGCGCGTTTTGGGCAAATCCCTCACGAACAGAATTGCCTTTGGAGCCAGCGCTTTGCCCATCTCCTCAACGACCATCGCGCGCAGCTCATCCCGAATTTGCTCTCTCTGCTTTTCGGAGTCCTGCGCTGTCGAATCTGTTCTCAGCACCACGAACAAAACCAACTCGCTGCCCTTAATTTCGTGCGGCACACCAATGGCCGCCCCTTCCACCACCTGCGGGTGCTTTACCACGATAGACTCCACCTCCGCCGGCCCCAACCGCTTCCCAGCGACCTTAATCGTATCATCGGAACGTCCCAAAATGTACCACAGTCCGTCTTCGTCAATCGCCGCAAAGTCACCGTGTACCCAAACGTTTTCCCAGCGGCTCCAATACGTTTCGAGATAGCGTTGTTTATCCTGCCAGAACCCGCGCGTCATGCCAATCCACGGCGCTTTAATGACCAATTCGCCGACTGCATTGCGCACTGGCCGGCCATTTTCATCAAACACATCGGCAGCCATGCCGGGGCAGGGCGCCGAAAAGGCGCAGGGCTTGAGCGGCAGCAGCGGATTGCCCGAAACAATCCCACCGCTAATTTCTGTCCCGCCAGAATAGTTGATGATGGGAACGCGTGACTGGCCGACCTGTGCAAACAGCCACATCCAGGGCGCTGGGTTCCAGGGTTCGCCGGTCGAAGCAAAGCATTTGAGCGAAGAAAGGTCATAGTTGGCAAAAAAATCCCCGTGTGGCACGAGTGCGCGAATCAGCGTGGGCGAAACCCCCAACTGATTAATTTTATGCCGCTCCACCAGCTGCCACAACCGGTCTGGTTGTGGAAAATCGGGCGCGCCGTCGTACAGGAAGACCGTCCCGCCCAGCAGCAGCGCGCCAAACACCAGCCAGGGCCCCATCATCCAGCCCATATCGGTCATCCAGTAAAAGACATCTCCTCCATGCGTATCCATCCCAAAGGCCATATCCTGCGCCGCCTTCACCGGAAATCCGCAATGGGTATGCACCGCGCCCTTGGGTTTGCCCGTTGTGCCAGAGGTGTAAATGAGCATCAGCACATCCTCCGCATCTGTGCGCTCTGTTTCCGCCTCCGATGGCTGCCGTGCCACCAGTTCCTCCCACCAATCATCGCGGCCTGAAGTCATCGAAACCGGCTGCCCTGTGCGCCGTGTGACAATCAGATGTTGCAGGGTGGGGATGTGCGCCGCCGCTTCATCGGCAATGGGTTTCATCGCCACCGCTTTGCCGCGCCGGTACGCACCGTCTGACGTGAAGAGCGCCTTCGCCCCGGCATCGTTCATCCGCGCGATGACCGCCCCGGCGCCGTATCCGCTAAAGAGCGGCAGGATGATTCCGCCGATTTTGGCAATGGCCAGCAACGCCACCACAATTTCGGGCGTCATTGGCATAAACAGCCCGACCACATCCCCTTTTCCTAACCCTAGCGAGCGCAAGGCGTTGGCGCAGCGGTTCACTTCTTCGTACAATTCGCGGTATGTCAGCCTGCTGGTTGCCCCTTCTTCCCCCTCCCACACCAGTGCAAACGACTGACTGGTTACGGTGGACTGGTACTTCTCCACGCAATTGTGGACGATGTTCATCTTCCCGCCCACGCACCAGCGCGGAAACTGAATCCCATCGCTCAAATCCACTACTTCCTGGTACGGTTCATAGAATTGAATATCAAGATACTTCAGCACCGCATCCGTAAACCAGGCCACATCTTTGGTTGAGCGGCGCATCAGCTCGTCGAAATCTGCAATCCCATTCTGGCGCATGAATGCTGTCAGGTGCGCCTGCTCAATGTGTTGTTGGGTGGGCCGCCAAACCACCGGCCCGCCAAAATCGAACTGCTCTCCCATACGGCCTCCTTTTAGTTTATTTTTGCAGGCAGGCAATCAATTCCTTGACCGCGCCCTGTGGCTCGCCGGGCGTGATTGCCAGCACCGGCACATTGCGCAACGCGAACACCTCATGCATTTGTTCATTTGCCCAGCGGCGCGGCAGCAGGCCTGCGGCGTTGTTCTCAGACTGTAAGGCATCAACCAGTTGTTGGGGATGGAGCGCCAGCCGTGCCGAAGGGTGGATTCGCGTCCCGCGCATCACCTCCCGCTCGAAGATTTCCTGCACATCCGCGCTGGAAGCATACACCCAGACCTGCACATTTTCCCCGCCTGTAGAAAACAGCGTTTGTGCCTGGTCTCTTTCCAGGTTCTGAATGGGACTCTCTCGGTGAGTGACGACCAGCATGTCCTCCGTGCCAATTTGGTAAGCAGGCGAGGAGAGAGACTCCGGCTCGCCCAGGCGCAAGCGGATCTCGGCAGCGGATTCGGAAGCGGATAAACGGATGACAACGGAGATTTCTGTTCCGCAGACGAAAACATCCTCCAGCCAGGGTTCTGCCGCCGGGCTGGCATACACGCTGACCACTGGCGGCGATGTGGCAGGGGTGGCAGCCGGTTGCGGGGCGCAGGCAGTGAGAATCAGGACAAGAAAAAGCAGGGAGAATTTCACAGCAGGTGGACGGTCAGCGAGATGATTCCGACAATTGCGCAGTAGACAGAGAAAAGATACAGCGAGCGTTGGCTGAGATAGCCAAGCAGCCAGCGGATGGCAAACCAGCCAACCACTGCCGCGCTGACGAAGCCCACCGCCAGCGGCAGCAGGAAATCTGTCAAGTTAGGCATTTGCAAGACATCGAGCATTTCGTATGTTCCCGCCGCCAGCATGACCGGCACCGACATCAGAAATGCGAAGCGCGCTGCCGAGGGCCGGTCGAAGCCCCGAAACATTCCCCCGCTGATGGTCGTTCCGCTGCGCGAAGCCCCCGGAAAGACCGCGATAACCTGGAACAACCCGACGACAAGCGCATCCAGCCAGGTCATTGATTCGAGTTTGCGATTCTTTTTGGTGAGCGATTCGGCCAGGGTCAGCAGAATTGCCGCTGAAAACAGGCGGGTGGCCGCTTGCAGCATGGGCTGGCGAAAGAGGCTCTCCACCGCGTCTTTCAGCAGGTAGCCTGCCAGCAGCGCGGGGATGGTGGCGAGGAGGATGTAAAAGCCAAGCAGAGTATTGGGGGTTAGTGTCCAGGTGTTGCGAGGTTTGGTAAGCGATGGCAAAAACTGAAGCACCGATTGGGCAATTTTGAGCAAGTCTTTCCAGTAGAACGCAAACAACGATGCCAGCGTTCCCAACTGGACGATGACCAGGAAGGAGAACATGGCATTATCGGCCGGCAGGTTGAGCAGGGTTTGCCCAATCAGCAGGTGGGCGGTGGACGAAACGGGGATGAACTCGGTCAATCCCTGGATGACACCGAGCAGGAGGGCGTGGAATAGAGTCATGGTTAATGGTTAGTCCTTGTCGTCAGGGTCTTTGGTCAGAGATGGGGCTTGAATTTCATGGATAGCATGATTGGATCCGGGTTCATTGGTTCCTGGTAATAATAACGTCCATGTCCTTCTGCGACATTGGCTGGCACACTTGCAGCGGCCCGTTTGAGCTGGTCGGCCAGGTTGTATTTTTCGGATGGCGGCAAAAGGGGAATAACTTTTTTGTAAATCGTCACGGCAAAATCACGCGCAAGCGTCCAAACATCCAATTGGTCTAGATTCATGACTGTCATCATACCTTCCAACCGACACTAACCATTCACTATTATCGCCCTTTGTGCGTTTCCATGCCACAATTTCAATAATTCAGGCGCATGACGTTCAAATGAACTTTCCGCAATATATGCGCGAATTTGCTCTATCAGCCGAATCAACGCCCGTAAGTTATGGATGGAAATCAGCGTTCCGGCCAGCAATTCTTTTGCCACAATCAGGTGGCGGATGTAGCCGCGCGTAAAGGTGCGGCAGGTGTAACAGTCACAGGTTTCGTCAATGGGGCGTTGGTCGCGGGCGTAGGCGGCGTTCATCAGGTTCAGGCGGCCTTCAGGCGAAAACGCCGCATGGTGGCGGGCCAACCGGGTCGGCAGAACACAGTCGAAAATATCTACTCCGCGCAGGACGCCGTTGATCAAGTCTTCGGGCGTACCGACCCCCATCAGGTAACGCGGCTTGTTCTCTGGCAGCAGCGGCGTGACCACATCGAGCGTGCGGAGCATTTCTTCTTTGGTTTCTCCCACCGAAAGCCCGCCGATGGCAATCCCAGGGAAGGGCAGCGAGGCGATAAACTGCGCCGATTGGGCCCGCAAATCCGGGTCTACGCCGCCCTGCACAATGCCGAAGAGCGCTTGGTCGGAGCGGGCATGTGCTTTCAGTGAACGCTCAGCCCAGCGGTGGGTGCGTTCCATCGCTTTTTTGATGTAGGCGTGGTCGTTGGGGTCGGCGCACTCGTCGAAGGCCATGATGATGTCGGCCCCCAGGTTGTTCTGTATCTGGATGGAGCGTTCGGGCGTGAAGCGGTGCGTCGAACCGTCTATATGGCTCTTGAAGGTGACGCCGTCTTCGTCCACCTTGCGCGTGTTTGAGAGCGAAAAGACTTGAAAGCCGCCCGAATCGGTGAGCATGGGGTGGGGCCATTGCATAAAGTGGTGCAGGCCGCCCATTTCGCGTACCAGCTCGTCGCCGGGGCGCAGGTACAGGTGATAGGTGTTGGATAAAACCAGCGAGGCGCGCATCTCTTTGAGATGTTCGGGGGTAAGCGTCTTCACGGTGGCCTGCGTGCCGACCGGGGCAAAGACCGGCGTTTGCAGGTCGCCGTGCGGGGTGTGGAAGACGCCCGTTCGGGCGCGTCCGTTGGCAGCGGTGATGTCGAATTCAAACATGGCGACGATTGTAAACGAAAACGCGGAGATTTTGGTCATCTCCGCGTTTTGGGGCCGGGTTTGCGCTCAACAAACTTGTCCGGAGGATTGAACGGTCTCCTGGAGCAGCTTTTCAACCACTGCGAAGTCGATTTTTTCTGGCTTGGCATAGCGGATACAACCCTTGCCTACACTGAGACCAGTGAGCAGGGGCAGGTGGGGCGTCAGCGCGTCTTGTTTTAGAATGTAGAGCGAAATGTAGTTTTTTTGGCTGGCAAAGCCGACTTCGGCAATGCCGTTCTTTTTGTAACCCGGCATGCCATATTCCATGACTTCTTCGTAGCCCTGGAGTGTACTCCTGCACAATTCTCTCAATTTCACCAGCGCCGCGCGTCGTTCTGCGGGAACTTGTTCGAGATAATCGTCAACTGTGAGGGCTTTGCTTTGCATGGTTGCTCCTGGTTGGGGTTATGTTCTTCTTTTTTCCGATTTCATGATATTTTCCTGCACCCGGAAGGCCGTGATTCGGGCGATTAAATCATACGGGATGGGCTTGTTGAGCGGGAATTGCACCGAACCTTTGGCATTTGTGTATGCAGCCAGTTCGTCTTTGAATTGGCCAATGCCGGTGGGGGTCGGGTAAAACCCGATGTGTTTCTTGAAAGCCGCGAAATGCACCAGGTTGCCGTTCAGGGAAAAGGTCGGCATCTGGTAACTGATTTTTTCGGTGGCCTCGGGCGCGGCGGCTCGGATGGTTGCGCGGATTTGCTGCAAAATGGCCTGGATATCTGGCGGGAATCTGGCAATATATTCGTCAATGGTTGTGGGGGAAGTGGTGTTTGTGTCCATCGTCATTCCCCAGAAAATCGGCGTGTATTGCGTGTCTTGGCTTTGGCTGCTTCGACTGCGCGGTCTTTGGGCGGTACAGTCGTTTTCAGATTGTTTAGTAGTTCCTTCGATGCAGCAGCAACCGCCTCGACCGCGGCCTCGAATGCGGCTGCATTGGTCTGCGACGGTTGGTTGACGCCGCTGATTTTGCGTACATATTGCAGCGCCGCGGCGCGAATTTCAGCCTCGCTGGCAGGAGGCTCAAAATTGAATAGGGGTTTAATGTTGCGGCACATGGCTCATTTCCCTTATTCTTTCTCGGCAGCAGCCGTTTCTTAAGGCTTAACCACTTTCTGCCGCAAAATCTTCTCCATTGCTTTCCCTCTTGCCAGTTCATCAATCAGCAAGTCCAAATAGCGGATGTTTTGCATCAGTGGTTCTTCGAGTTCTTCCACGCGAACGCCGCATACGACGCCCTTGATGAGCGAGCGGTTGGGGTGAATGGCCGGCGCCTGGGCAAAAAAGGTTTCAAAATCGTTTTCCAGTTCGATTTGCTGTTGTAATCCGGCCTGGTCATAGCCGGTCAACCAGCAGATGATTTGGTCAACTTCTTCTTTTGTGCGGTTTTTGCGTTCTGCTTTCTGAACGTAGAGCGGATACACTTTTCCAAATTTCATGCCAAAAAGCCGATGATTGGACTTGTTGTTCATTAGCGAACTGCTTTCTTCACCAGCGCGGCAATTTTTTCTTCTTCAGCGGAGGTCAATTCTTTGAGCGCGAAACTCGTTGCCCACAGATTGCCTTCGTCGAGGTTCGCATCGGGCTGGAAGCCGAAAGTGGCGTACCGGACGTTGAACTTGCTGGCAGCCTGAAAGAAGCAAATCACTTTGCCATCTTGATTGGCGTAGGCTGGCATTCCATACCAGGTTTTGGGCAT
>DAOUBQ010000020.1:0-1603 GCA_034432755.1 Anaerolineales bacterium | reverse complement strand
CGTCATCTTCCCCAAACCCTGGGAAAAGTTCAAACCCCTGTGTGAAGAGGGCAGAGTCATCCTGGCAATTGGCAAGGCCGACACCGCCACCACCCCGCCCAAAATTCTGGTGGATGAAATCCGCACCGATTTTACGATGTATGTTTCAGCGGAAGAGAACTCATCGGTTAACCGATTAGCCAGTTCTCCAGTTAATCATCATCTGTTATCCAGTTCTTCTAATCAACCGGACAACCCACCAACTGGACAACCAGATAACCCAAAAACTGCGCCAAAAATTGCCGCCCCCCCCGCACGTTACGTCCCCGCGCCGGTTGTTGACGACTTTGACGACCTGCCTCCCGAACCAGATTTTCCCGATGATTGGAATCTCGATGAACCGGTCTATGCTCTCCCCTTGGCAGCAGAACCAGCGGGAGGATATGCCGTCCCGCCGCCTCCGCCCACCCCGCTGGATGATATGCTCGAAATCGAGCGGCTTGCCCCGGTTTTAGAAACACCCGCCGCTGTTACCGAGCATCCAGCCCGCGCAGGGAACGTTCCGCCACCTATCTTGCCGCCCCACATCCTGGCCGAAAAGCGCGATGAAGGCCAGCCCCCGTGCATGATGACCATCACCCTGCGCCCTTCTGGCAACCCGGAGCGTGACCGGCGGCGGCTCAAGAACGTCTACTTCATCCTCATGTCCAAGCCCGGCAAAGACCGCTTCCAATTCCAAATTTTCGAAGGCGGCAAGGGCCACCTGATTGACTTCCCCAACGACACCACCTGCGTCAGCCCCGAATTGCTTGGGCGGCTCAAAAACCTGCTGGGCGAGGAATGCTGGCGGATTGAGGAGATTATGTTCCAGTAAAAAACAGGCACACAAAATACACAAGGGCTAATTGCGATTCTCACAGCCTCGCTCCGGGATTTTTCTTGCGACAAGCCGAACACTTTGCCCAACAAATCCTTGACGCGCCTGTCTCTCTGTAGTAAAATACTGTGCCTATAAAAAACCGACGCGGGGTAGAGCAGTGGCAGCTCGTCGGGCTCATAACCCGGAGGTCGCAGGTTCGAGTCCTGCCCCCGCAACTCATTTCTTCCCCAGGAAACACCCTGCAATCAAAAACGCCCTAGAACTTTTCAGTGGGCGTTTTGCTTTAATTACATGTAGCATAATAGGCCCTGCTCCAAGCGCTGGAAACGGTTAGCCCCTCTCCCAATGATTCATTTCAACGGCACTTCTCCAAAAACCAATCATCAAGGTCACAAAGCGACACAAAGGAACTGCTTTTCATATTTTAAAATTCGTGTCGTTTGTGTTTAAAACCTATTCGAAAATGCGCGCCATGCCGGTTCCGCCCGGCGATTCATCTCCGGGCTGCCAGTACAAAGTCCACTTAAATGGACGGAATAGCCGGGGTTTAGCCGTCTTCAGACGGCTTTGGAGGTATAGGCGCAAGAAGCTTTTTCGGACAGGCTCTTAAAGGTCTTTTTGTAGTAGACTCATTCCAATGAATTCTCGACGCCTCATCAAGCCTGCTCTGCTCTTCCTGGCCCTGGCCGGGGCGGTTTGGTTGGGTGGTTGGCGCCTGGCAGCGGCTCGTTCACAACCCCAAAG
>DAOUBQ010000019.1:0-2404 GCA_034432755.1 Anaerolineales bacterium | reverse complement strand
TCATCCAGCCCTGGCCCGGCTTCGTAGGCCACGCGCTTGAGACCAAAAGCCGCCAGCCAGTGAACATCCGCAGACATCACGCGGTAATGTTCAGGCCAGGCCTGCTCGTAAGCGGCAAACACATCGTCCACGCTCAGGTTGGGCTTATCGGCCAGGCCATCGGGCATGCCGTGAATATAGCCCGACCCACCGCCGCCCCACAGGTAGGCGTTCACCGGGCGCGGGTTACTGACATGCGCAATGCCATCGGCATTGTTGTAGTACCTGTCTAAAAAGAGCAATCCGTTGGCAATCCAATGCTGCCAGGCGGCCTGCGTTTCAAACAGCGGGCGGACGCGGGTGAGCATGGCTTCATCGCCGAAGCGCGCGCGGAAAATATCGCTGATTTCCATCACCCGCCTTGCCCAGTAGCGCGGCACGCCCACGCCGTAGTCGGTTTCGCCGCCGTTGGGTTTTACCGCGCCATCGAAATTGATGCTGGTCTGCGGGTTGCTGGCAAGGTCGGCATCTACCAACTGGCTGACATGCTCCCATTGCGGGAAGGAGAAATTCCATATCTCGTTGGAGTATTCGATGTAAATGTTGCGTTCCGGCTCCAGGCTGGTGTAGAGCAAATCGGCCAGATGCGCCACATAGTCATCACTGGCAAACGTAGGGATGTTGACCCAAATGTCCTTATCCAGCGTGTTTGCCAGCAGAATAGCGTATTCCCAGGGGGCGCCCTTGCCCTGCCACCAATAACCGGGGGCTTCGCCGTAAAAAGTCAGGTCTTCGGGGGTGTTGCGGTCTTGCCATTCGCGCTGAATGTTGCCGTTCGTGGCGGTGAAATCCATAAAGCGCAAAACCTGGCCGCGGTTGTGCAGTTCCAAATATTCCGTGGTGAAAACGGCTTCGGGGGGGTAACTCTCGCTGCCGCCAATGCGCACCGGACGCATCAGTTTGAGCCCGGTGACGCCGCTGTTGAGGCTGCTTTGGGGTGTGCGCCGGGTGTTGCGAAAGTACAGAATGACCGTCGGGTAAGGGTCATTGACGAGCAGCCGGGCGGTTGTCAGATTTTGGGCTGCGTCGTACTGCTGGTTTTGGAGTGTTCCGCCGCTTGCATTCAGGTCGGCTGTGCCATTGAAATACAAGGTGTAGGTTCCGTTGAAGCCAGAGGTCTCGTGCAGGAAGGCGCCATCCAGCGTGAACAAATCGAAATCGCTCGTGGGCATGCCGTTTTCATCCACCGCGCCTGGGTTCATCGTGCCGGGAACCCAAACGCGGGCGTCGTTTTTGAAGATGTTCGCAAAGGCGCGCGAACTGTATGAGTTGGCTTCCAGACTGATTCCGACGGCGTAGGGGCGCTGTGCGGGTGCTAAAGTGGGCGCAAGAGGGGGTTGGCTGACTTGAGGCTGCGGCGAGGCAGGCAGTGGCGTTGGGTTGACCGGTTTAAGGGTCGGCGCTTGAGATTGAATGCCTGGCGTCTGTGGGACTTGTGTTGGAGCAGGTTGGCAGGCAGAGACAAGCAAGGCAACCCAAAGAAGGAGAATCTGGAATTTGCGGTAGCCTTTGGACAGGATGGTCATGGGAATCTCCTTTTGGGGAGAATGCAAAAACACACCAGAGCGGGCAAATGGGTGCAGATGATTTGACCGGCAGGGGTATGTTTTATTTGGATAAATTTTATCGGATATTGTCAGGCGGAGTCAAGAATTTCACAATTCCAAATTCAAAGTTTCTGGCGCTGTCCGCCTGCCGATACGCCCGTCAAAGTTTGTTCGGGCGGAGAACGCCGCCGCGTCGCCCTGACCCGCCTGCTGCTCACCGAACCCGACATCCTCCTGCTCGACGAGCCGACCAATCACCTCGACGCCGAATCCGTCGCCTGGCTCGAACATCACCTGCGCGAATACAAAGGCACGGTCATCGCCGTCACTCACGACCGCTACTTCCTCGACAACGTCGCAGGCTGGATTCTCGAACTCGACCGCGGCTACGGCATCCCCTGGAAGGGCAACTACTCCTCGTGGCTGGAGCAAAAGCAGGAGCGCCTGCGCCTCGAAGAGAAATCCGAATCGAAGCGCCAGAAGACGCTGGAGCGCGAACTCGAATGGATTCGCATGTCGCCCAAGGCGCGCCAGGCAAAGGGACAGGCGCGCGTCGCCGCCTACGAAAAACTGCTCTCGCAGGAGACCGAGAAACGCCGCGAAGATTTGGAAATCTACATCCCGCCGGGTCCGCGCCTCGGCGACATCGTGATTGAGTTTGAGAACGTGACCAAAGCCTATGCCGGCCCCGACGGAGGAGGAAACGACCGCCTGCTGCTGGAAAACTTCTCGGCCAAAATCCCGCCCGGCGCCATCGTGGGCGTCATCGGCCCCAACGGCGTTGGCAAGACCACTTTGCTCAAGATGATTACCGGGCA
>DAOUBQ010000018.1:0-89621 GCA_034432755.1 Anaerolineales bacterium | reverse complement strand
TCACCCAAGGCTGATTTTCAGCAAAATTTTGACCGATTTCGCCCACAAGCAGGGCGCAAATCGTCAAAAACGAACCGAAATGTGGAATTTGCTGCCCTACAAACGCCAAAAATTCACCGCGCAGCCCGCCAAGAACGCAAAGACGCCTTTTAACCCTTGGCGTTCTTGGCGCTCTTGGCGCTAAAAAATTCAAAATGTGCGGTAGAGAATTTCAGATTTGGAATTGCTGAGTGCGCAGATTTAAAAATATGGCTTTCTCAAAACCTGGTTTCAGGCGAAAAAACAAACAGGATGGGCAGGATGAGCCGCGCGAAAAGCAGCGTGAAAACATCCTGTTTATCCTCTCTATCCTGTTAAACAAAGCGGCACAAGCGAACATGAGAAAGCCATGTGATGAATATCACCAGAATCGAATAGCCTTTCTGTTTTTCGGCACAGGAAGCATTTCTTCATGTACAATTAACTTCATCTATCCTGATTTTATCTTCTGGAGTGCGCATGGCGCGAATTTATACGCTGGTCAATCAAAAAGGCGGGGTGGGCAAAACCACGACTGCCATCAACCTGGGAGCTTACCTGGCGAAGTTTGGTCAGAAAGTCTTAATCGTCG
Organism: Anaerolineales bacterium; assembly: GCA_034432755.1. Lineage (GTDB taxonomy): Bacteria > Chloroflexota > Anaerolineae > Anaerolineales > Villigracilaceae > UBA5195. The sequence goes on along the minus strand of DAOUBQ010000018.1, from coordinate 89,011 downwards.
ACCTCGACCCGCAAGCCAACGCCACCTCCTGCCTGGGGGTGGATAAACGAACCGTCAAGCAAGGCACGTATGAGGCCATGCTTGGCTTGGCCCCGGCTGCAGGCAGTTTGCTGGCGAATCCTGACCTGCATCTGACACTGCTGCCCTCCTCCCCGGCCCTGGCCGGCGCGGAAGTTGAACTGGTGGAGGCCGAGTTGCGCGAATCTCGCCTGCGCAAGGCGCTGGAGCCTTTGGATAACCGCTTCGACTACATTTTGGTTGATTGCCCTCCCTCCCTCAGCCTGCTGACCGTTAACGGGCTGATGGCCGCCCGCGATGGCGTCATCATCCCGGTACAGTGTGAATACCTTGCGTTAGAGGGCTTGGGACAGTTGATGTCTACCCTCCAGCGGATTCGCGCCTCGATTTTTCCCGGACTGAATGTGCGCGGCGTAGCCCTGACCATGTACGACGCCCGCGCAAACCTTTCAACCGATGTGGTCAGCGAGGTGCGCAAGCATTTCCCCGGGCAAGTCTTCAACGCCATTGTGCCGCGCTCGGTACGCCTGGCCGAAGCGCCCTCTTACGGACTACCGATTTCTGTCTATGCCCCTCATTCGACCGGGGCGCAAGCCTACGAAGCCCTGGCGCGCGAAGTGCTGGCTGGGGATGGGGTTGTGGTACCGGAGGCCACCCATGCCCAAACATAGCGGTCTCGGCAAAGGATTGGATGCCCTCATCCCCGGTGGGTTTACGCCGGAGACGCCCCCCAACGCCGAAGCGGCTGATTCTGGCGTATTAAGCGTTCCGGTGGAGAAAATTACCCCCAACCCGCGCCAGCCGCGCTCGCATTTTGACCCGGCAGCGCTAGAAGAATTGGCCACCTCCATCCGGGAGCATGGCGTCATCCAGCCCTTGCTCGTCAGTCGGGACGAAACCGGCAGCGGCTACATTCTCATCGCTGGCGAGCGCCGTTGGCAGGCCGCCCAGCTGGCCGGGCTGGCCGAAGTGCCGGTCATTACGCGCCAGACCACCGACCTGGAGCGGCTCGAATTGGCGCTCATCGAAAACGTTCAGCGCGCCGACCTGAACCCGCTCGAAGAAGCCAACGCCTACCGCCAATTATCGGATGAATTTCGCCTTTCGCACGAGGAAATTGCCAGTCGCGTCGGTAAGAGCCGCGTGGCCGTCACCAACACCTTGCGCTTGCTCAAACTACCCCAATCGGCGCAGCAGGCCCTGGTAGATGGGGTCATTTCGGAGGGGCATGCCCGCGCCTTGCTCGGTCTTTCTACCTCACAAGCCCAAGAAGCCGCGCTCAGGCAAGTGCGCGAGCGCGACCTGACCGTGCGCCAGACCGAAGAACTCGTCAACAAGCTGAAAGGCGAAAAGCCCGCCTCAACGCCCAAGCCCGCCCCCTCGCCCGACGTAAAGGAATTGCAGGAACGCCTGGAAGCCAGCCTGGGAACCAGGGTCAACCTGAAACCCAACCAAAAAGGCGGTGGGGTGCTCTCCCTGCATTATTTCTCGAATGAAGAACTGGACGCTCTGCTCGCCCGCCTGCTCGACGAGTAAACTGCAACAGACCTGATAGTCCTGCAAGGGCAAGTCAGGTCTATTATTGTTAACAAACAATTCTTGGCAACCCTTTCATTTTATCTATGAAACTCATCCACAACGCCCGCGTTTACACCCTTGACCCATCCCAACCTGTTGTCACTGCGTTGGTCATTGATACGCATGGTCAAATTGTCGCCCGCGGCAGCGAGGAATTGCTTGAATCTTTCTCGTTTGCCCAACGCGAAGACTTGGGCGGACGGGTGGTTTTACCCGGCCTGACCGATGCCCACATCCACCTGATGCACTATGCCCTCGGCCTGCAAAAAGTGGACGTGGAAACCTCCACCAAGGCTGAAGCCCTGCGCCGAGTGGCAGAACAGGCTTCCAGAATTTCTCCCGGCCAGTGGGTTCTCGGCCACGGCTGGCAGCAAAACGACTGGGACGGCCAATTTCCAACCGCCGCCGAACTGGACATGATTGCCCCCGATAAGCCGGTTTATCTCACCGCTAAATCGCTCCATGCGGGCTGGGCCAACACAGCTGCGCTGAAAATCGCTGGTATTGGCCCCAATACGCCCGACCCACTTAACGGAAAAATCGTGCGGGATGAAAAAGGCCAACCTAACGGCATCCTGCTCGAGAGCGCAATGAATCTCATCGAAAAAAGCCTGCCTCAGCCAACCGTTGACCATGTCGCCGATGCCATTGAATCCGCCCAGCCCACCCTGTTCCAGATGGGTCTCACCGGCGCGCACGATTTTGACTACCGTCCCTGTTTCATGGCCCTGCAAAATCTCGACGCCGAAAAACGATTGAAACTACGCATCACCAAAAGCATCCCGCTCGACTTGCTCGACCATGCGCACGGGCTGGGGCTGCGCACCGGTTTTGGCAGCGACCGCCTGCAGATTGGCATGGTCAAGGCCTTTATGGATGGCGCGCTTGGCCCACGCACCGCAGCAATGTTCGCTCCCTACTTGAATGAACCCGAAAATAAGGGTATCCTGAATATGGATGGCGAGGAACTGTTCGAGTATGGCCGCAAAGCCGCCGATTCCGGCCTGGGAATGACCGTTCACGCCATTGGCGACCGGGCCGTGCATGAAGTGCTGAATGCGCTGGAGCAGTTGCGCCGCTACGAACGTGAACGCGGCCTGCCGGCCCTGCGCCATCGCATTGAACACGTCCAGGTGATTCATCCAGACGATGCGGCCCGGCTTGGCCAACTGGGCGTTATTGCTTCCATGCAGCCGATTCACGCCACCTCAGACATGTTGGCCGCCGACCGCTACTGGGGCGAGCGTGCCCGCCTGGCGTATGCCTGGAAGACGCAGCTACAGGCTGGCGCGGTGCTGGCCTTTGGCTCCGATGCCCCGGTCGAAAGCCCCAACCCTTTTTGGGGCCTATACGCCGCCATCACCCGCCGCCGCATTGATGGCACGCCCGGCCCCGAGGGTTGGTATCCTGAACAAAAATTGTCCTTCCAACAAGCCCTGGAAGGGTTTACCGTTGGCGCGGCCTACGCCGCCGGGCTGGAAAATCGCCGCGGGCGGCTCTTCATCGGGTTCGATGCCGATTTGATTGTCCTGGAAAAAGACCCCTTCACTTGCCCGGTGGATGAAATTTACACGCTGAACGCCTCGGCCACCATGATTGCCGGGGAATGGGTCTGGCAAGCCTGAAAGGAATGTATGAATGGACAAACGCTAATCAGTCCCGAAGTGTTAGTGCCGCGCCTGGGCGAGCAATTGGTGAAGGCTGGGTTGCTGACTTCAGAGCAATTGAAGCAAGCCCTGGAACACCAAAAACAATCCACCACTTCTGGAAAGCCCATCCTGCTTGGGCACGCCATCGTCGAACTCGGCTTCTTAGACCGCCCCACGCTTGACCGGGCCATCACCGAGCAAATTCTGCGCCTGCGCGCCGCGTTGGAAGATGCCAACCGAAACCTGGAGCAGCGCGTCCAACAACGCACGACGGAACTGGAAGAAGCCCTGCGCAAACTTTCGGAGCTGAGCCAGTTGAAGGCCAATTTTGTCGCCAACATCTCCCATGAACTGCGCACCCCCCTCACCCACATTCGCGGCTACCTGGAACTGATGAAGAGCGAAACGCTCGGCCCGCTGACCCCCGACCAGGCAAAAGCGATGGATGTCTCGCTGCAATCCACCTCTCGACTGCAAAACCTCATCGAAGACCTTATTCTGTTCTCTCTGGCAGCGCGCGGCGAACTAACCCTGACCCTGGCACCGGTTGACTTTCAAAAAGTGGTACAAACCGTAGCCTCCCATGCCCAATCGAAAGCCATAAACCAGCAAGTAACGCTCCATGTGACCATTTCGCCAGATGTGACGTTTGTGAAGGCCGACCAGCAGAAAATCAGTTGGGTACTGACCCACCTGCTCGATAATGCCATTAAGTTCACCCAACCAGGAGGACGGGTTTGGCTGGAGGTTTCACCAGAACCATCGGCTGACCAGCTCGTTCGCATTATGGTTGCTGACACTGGAATTGGCATCCCAAAGGAACGAATCGCGGAAATTTTTGAGCCGTTCCACCAGTTGGATGGTTCACCTACCCGGCGATATAGTGGAACCGGCCTGGGTTTAGCGCTTGTCCGTGAAATTGTCGAAGCGCATGGCGCGCATATTGATGTAAAATCTGAAGTGAAAAAGGGAACGGCGTTCTCATTTTCACTATTAGCAGCCAAAGGGGACGAATTTTCATGACAGAAGAACACATTCCTGATATCCTGGCCCTGGCCGAAGCCGTCACTCAGCAACCCGATTGGAAACAGGCACTCGATTCGGTGATAGCGGTCGTTCGTTCGGTGTTCCTGTTCGACAATCTGGCATTGTATATTCTGGAAAATGGTTCAAGCGAACTCACAGAAGTTGCTTATGCTCGTGCCATAGGACGCGGCCAGAGCGCGGGCGCAGATGCCGCCTGGGGCTCGGAAATCGCCAGCCAGGTGATTGCCCGCAAGGAAATGGTCGTCCAGTCGCCCGATATCATCCCCTTGCGCGAAAATCGGATTGGTGAACCCTTCCTGTTAGGAATGCCATTGCGCACATATACTGGCCTGCTGGGGGCGGTGGTTTTCGTCCGCTTTGGCGGGCCGGAATATACCCCGGCCCAAATTCAGCGCGCACAGTACATCGCCACCCAGTTCTCAGCCCTGTTCGTGCGCAAGAAACTCATGGAAGAAGTCGAATCGCTCGAAACCGCCCGCCGCCTGTTGACGATGCAGGAAGACTTCATTGCCACAATTTCACATGAACTGCGCACCCCGCTGGGCTTCATCAAAGGCTACACTACCACCCTGCTGCGCAAAGACACCAACTGGGATGAAGATACCCGCCGCGAATTTCTGCAAATCATAGACGAAGAAACCGACCATCTGAACGATTTGATTGAAAACGTTTTGGAATCGGCCCGCCTGCAAAGCAATACCCTGCCCATGCGGTTCCAGCCGGTGCGCCTCGACGCCGTCATCCGCGATACGCTGGTGCGCAGCCAGGCACGTTATAAGGACATGAAAGTCCGGCTTGATTTCTCCATCGCTCCTACCATCTTTGCAGATAGCGTGCGAATCGCGCAAGTCATCGAGAATTTGTTCAGTAATGCCAATAAATATGCGCCGGGTGCTCCTGTCACAATTTACCTGACGCAGGTCAAAGATTTTTACCGTATTCGTTTTTCCGATGCTGGGACGGGCATCCCGCCGGAGCATGTTCCCCACTTATTTCAGCGTTTCTACCGCGTGCCGGGGCAGGGAGGCTCCGGTTCGGGGCTGGGTCTGTTCATTTGCAAGCAAATTATCGAAGCGCATGGTGGAAAAATCTCGGTCGAATCAACCCTGGGAAAGGGAACGACTTTCATCATTGACCTTCCCGCCACCACTCAAAAGATAGGAGTCTGACATGCCGAAAATCCTTGTCGTTGATGACGAACCGCGTTACCTGCGCCTGCTCGAAGCCAACCTGCGGACCGAAGGATACGAAGTGATTACCGCCATTGATGGAATGCAAGCGGTGGAGACCTTCACCACCACCCCGGTTGAACTGATACTGATGGATGTAATGATGCCTAAATTGGACGGGTTCGCCGCCTGCCAGCGCATCCGCGAGTTTTCCAATGTCCCCATCATTATCCTGACGGCCAAAGGCGAAGAGCAGGACCGCGTGCGCGGCCTCGACTTGGGCGCAGACGACTACCTGGTGAAGCCTTTTTCGGCCACCGAACTGCTGGCGCGGGTGCGCGCCGTGTTGCGCCGCTCGCAAGCCTCGAAAGACGTCAGCCAAAATCGTTTCTTCGAACATGGCAGTCTGCGCATTGATTTTGCGCGCGCTGAAGTTTGGCGCAGCAACCAACCCATCTTCCTCTCGGCCACCGAATATCGCTTGCTGCTTCAGTTTGCGCACAACGTTGGTACAGTATTAAGCCCCGAAGATTTATTGACCAGTGTCTGGGGGCTGGAATATCGCAATGACAAAGAAATCCTGTGGGTGAGCATTGCCCGCCTGCGTCAAAAGTTAGAAGACGACCCCCACGCCCCCAGGCACATTGTCACGCGCTCTGGCCTCGGATACCTGATGCCTCCCCTGGAAAATTAGGTTTGGAGAACAGCGTGGAAGCAACACCATCCGCACTCACCATCCTGGTCATAGACCCGGACCGACGTAGTTGCCAATTTTTGGAAAACCTATTCACCGAGAAAGGCTACAAGGCGTTAACCACCACCTCGGCCAAAGAAGGCTACATCGTCGCGCTCCGCGACCGGCCCGATGTCATCCTCTTCGACCCGGCCGTGCGCGATATGCCAGCCCTCGATCTGGTGCGCAAGCTGCGCAGCGACCATCGCATGGGAGGGGCGTTGCTGGTGGCCCTGGCGGGTGCATCGAATTCTGAACAATTGGGTGACTTTTTGGCGGCTGGCTGCAACGAATATTTGGTTAAGTCGCAAGAAGCGCTGAACCGCATCTTCGACATTCTGACCGAAACCGTCAGCCTGATGAACGAGACCCGGCCCATTGGCGGGGTAAAAAAGAAAACCCTGGGCGGCGTGCTGGTGGTTTTCCTGAGCGCCAAAGGCGGCACAGGCACATCATCCATCTGTGCCAACGTTGCGCAGGTGTTAAGTGAAACACATCCCGAAAGGGAGATGGCGGTCATTGACCTGGTCTTGCCAATTGGCTCCATTGGCCAGATTGTAGGCTATCAAGGCGAGTTCAGCCTGCTCGAAGCGGCCAAAAAGAAGCACGAAGAACTCAACCCCGATTTCCTGCGGCGGGCCGCGCCGCCTCTCGAAACCTGGGGCTTTCGCCTGTTGGCGGGCGTCTCTAACCCTGAAGCGGCCAATTCCCTCGATGCAAGCCGCATCCCAGCGATTATCAACGTCTACCGCCAGGCTTTTGACGTTGTTTTTGTAGACCTGGGCCGCTCCCTCTCCCGAATCAGCCTGCCTATCATCCTCGAGGCCGATGTGATTGTGATGGTCACCGCCTCCGATATGGCAACCGCCACGCTGACCCAAACGGTTTGGCAATACCTGCAGCAAAAGGGCGTAGCGCCGCGCAATATCTATGCGTTGCTCAACCGGGCGGTGGGGCTGGAGGGTGTCAGTAAAAGCGACGCGGAAAAAATCATTGGTCTGCCCATCCAGGCCACCATCCCTTACATGGGCGCCAACTTCAGCCTTGCCAATAACCAGCATCTCCCTATCTTGCAAAAAATGCCCGCTGATACTGCCGCGATGATGATTGCCCAAATTTCGCGTCAAATCCTCGAAACTGCCTACCAAAACCGCGCCTGATACCGATAAAGGAGAGACTATGAGCCTCGAATTCAACGAAAAAGGGAAATACTTTACCGACATCATCTCCAAAGTGGCTGTGCCAGCCATCATCCAAACCACGCTGCACCGCATCGAAGGCTCTATCCATGTGCGGCTTGATGGGCGTGTCAAAGATGAGTTAGACCAGAACCAGCCTTTCCTGGCCATCACGAACGCCAAAGTATATGCCGCCGACGGCACCCTGCTGCATCAGGCCGATTTCATTACCGTCGCACGGACGCAAATCGTTTGGATTATTCCAAGCGACGACACCGCACATGGCGAAGGAGAATGACCATGACACTGCTTTCATCAACACCTGCCCAGGGCCTGTCTTCAGCAGATTTGCTTAAACTCAAACATTTCGTTTCGGAAAACCTGACGCGCGAGTTGGAGAGCGAAAACCCACCCTATGCCCAGCGCGAAGCCTTTGTGCGCCAAAAACTGACCGACGTCTTTGGACGTCTGAAAGCCAATGTTCCCGATTCCATCCGCAAGCAAATTACCCAGGAGGTAATAGACGAGGTGCTAGGATATGGGCCCATTCAGCCCCTGCTGAATGACCCCGACGTGAGCGAAGTGATGGTCAACGGCCCCAAAAAGGTCTATGTCGAAAAGAAAGGCAAACTGACCAAAACTGGCATCACCTTTGAAAACGACGCCCACGTCACCCGCGTCATCGAGCGCATTGTGCTGCCGCTTGGCCGCCGCATTGATGCCGATTCACCCACCGTAGATGCCCGTCTGCCAGATGGTTCGCGCGTTAATGCGATTGTACCGCCTGTCGCGCTGGATGGGCCATCCATCACCATCCGTAAATTCCGCAAAGACAAACTGACCATGCAGCAACTCATTGAATTCGGCTCCATCACGCCTCAAATGGCCGAATTCCTGAAAGCCTGCGTGATTAGCCGCCTGAATATCGTCATCTCTGGCGGCACGGGTTCCGGTAAAACCACCTTGCTCAATGTCCTTTCCGGCTTGATTCCTGAAGACGAGCGCATCGTCACTATTGAAGACGCCGCAGAGCTACAACTACAACAAGACCACATTGTGCGGCTTGAAACCAAACCCGCCAACCTGGAAGGCAAAGGTCAGGTAACGATTCGAGACCTGGTGCGAAACGCCCTGCGCATGCGCCCCGACCGGATTGTGGTCGGCGAGTGCCGCGGCGGCGAAACCCTCGACATGCTCCAGGCCATGAACACCGGTCACGATGGTTCGCTCACCACCCTGCACGCCAACACCCCGCGCGATGCGCTCTCGCGCCTCGAAACGATGGTCCTCATGGCCGGCATGGACCTGCCCGTCAAGGTCATCCGCCAACAAATCTCTGCCGCCATAGACCTGATTGTTCAGCAAACCCGTCTCAAAGACGGTTCACGCAAAGTGACTGCCATCAGCGAGGTAGCCGGGATGGAAGGCGACACCATCGTCCTGACCGACATCTTCCGCTTCGAGCAAACCGGCCAAACGCCAGATGGCAAAATCATCGGCCATCTCAAACCAACCGGAATCCGTCCCCTGTTTACACCTCGACTCGAAAGTGCCGGGTTCAAACTGCCGCCCGAAGTCTTCGGCGCCAACGTAGCCGACATGCTGCGGCGCAGATAAATTCTCTCGTGTATAATCGTAACGTACAATTCATTGCGCAGTCAAACCAACAGAATGCCCCGCCGCGTAATGAGCGCACTCGACGAAAAAATAGAGAACGGATACGCTGATGAGTTTTCAAGCCCAAATCGCCATCCGCACCCGCAAGCTGGGCGTCCTGATTCGTGATGCGCGCCTGGCAGCCCGCCGGAACATCACCGAGACGGCCAAAGCAATTGGAATCACCGCCCCCCTGCTACGCGCGTATGAAGAAGGCCGCAAAGCGCCCTCCCTGCCTGAGTTGGAAGTGCTGGCCTATTACCTGAACCTGCCCATTCAGCACTTCTGGAGCAGCCAGGCGCTCTCTGATGATGCCCCGCGCACCGAACCGCTCGACTTAACCCGGCTGGCAGCCCTGCGGCACCGCATTATCGGCACGCTCTTGCGTCAGAAACGGATGCAAGCCAATCTCTCGCTCAAGGGGCTGTCAGTAGAAACGGGATTGCCCGTTTCGCGCATTACGGCTTTTGAACTGGGCGAGCGCCCCATCCCCTTGCCCGAACTGGAAGTGATTCTTTCGGTGCTGGGCGGGCGGGTCGAATCATTTTTCGACCACAACGGCACCATTGGCCAGTGGATGAACGAGCAGGAAACAGTGAGCGCCTTCATGAAACTTTCGCCCGAGCTGCGCGCCTTTGTTTGCATGCCGGTCAACCAGCCCTATCTCGAACTGGCGCACAAATTGAGCCAGCTATCCACCGAAAAACTGCGCGCGGTGGCAGAAGGATTACTCGACATTACGCTATAACGAGGGTTCTATGAACGAAATCGTTCCGAAGTCCCTGGCCGAAGAGGCGGTCAAGGCCTACCAGGAAAGTGATTATGAAAACGCGGCGCGCTTGTTTGGCGAGGCCGCGTCTGGTTTTCTGGCGCAAGACAATTTGCTGGATGCCGCCGAGATGAAAAATAACCAAAGCGTGGCCTGGCTGCAAGCCGGCAACCCTGGCGCAGCCTGGCAAGCAGCGCGCGGCACGGCGGGCGCTTTTGCCGAGGCGGGCGACTTTCGGCGCGAAGGAATTGCCTGGGGCAATGAAGCTGCCGCCCTCCAGGCGTTGGGCCGCTCCAACGACGCTCTGGACAAATACCGTCTGGCCGCCGAAGCCTTTCAGCGCGCAGGAGAAGGTGAACTGCGCAATACGGTAATGCAGACCGTAGCTGGCATTAAACTTAAACAAGGCAAAATAATGGACGCCCTCCTCAATATGCAAATCGGACTTTCCGGCGTCAAGCATCCCACCCTGAAACAGAGAATCTTATTGGCATTACTTCGGTTCCGCGCATGGTGACTACCCGTTTTGCCATCCGCCAGGCGTTGCCCGCCGACCAATCGCGCATTGCGAACCTGATGTACTTCGAAACCCAGGTACACCGTCACCTCGATTGGCGCACGCCGCTCGATTGGCTGGGCGCGCCAGAATATTGGGTGCTGGAACAATACGGAACAACCTATGCTGCCCTGGCCTGCCCGCCCGACCCCGAAAATGCCGCCTGGCTGCGCCTATTTGCTGTTTCATCTTCCATCTCGACATCGCAGGCTTGGAACGCCCTGTGGGAGATTGCCCAAACTTTGTTGCGCGGACGCGGCCTGACAGCAGCCGCAATTGTCATGCACAACTGGCTAGAAGAGTTACTGCGCGATTCCGGCTTTAGCGAGCTCCAAAAAGTCGTCATCCTTGCCCAAAATGGCGTCCCCTTTGCCTGGCAGGATAACCCCCGCCACTTATCTATCCGCCCGATGACGCACGAAGATTTGCCGTTCATCGCCGCGCTGGATGCCGCCGCCTTTGCCCCGCTCTGGCAAAACTCACTGCCCTCTTTGCAGTTTGCGCTCTTGCAGGCCGAGTTTTCCACCGTTGGCGTGTTAGACGGGGAAATTGTTGCCTACCAAATAAGCACCCGTAACCCATTTGGCGCGCACCTGGCCCGGCTGGCGGTTCATCCCCGCTGCCAGGGGCAGCGCTTCGGATATTTAATGGTGCAAGACTTGCTGCAAAAAATCCAGGCGCAGGGATTGAACCGGCTCACCGTCAACACCCAGAGCGACAACATCGCCTCGCTCTCGCTCTACCAAAAAATCGGGTTCAGGCGCACTGGCGAGCAATATAGCGTCTTTTGCCGTACTCTCTAAAAGAACACCCATTATCTCAGCCAGAGTGATGATGATTGCCGCTTTTTTGAAAGTAGGAGTCGCTCCACCGTGAAACAATTACATTCCCCCACCCTGCCCGTTCGCTTTTTTCGCCAATTTCTCAACATCTTGACCGATGAATTGGGGAACGAAGCCCTGGCCTCCATTTTAGACAAAGCCTCCCTGCCTGCCGATTTGATTAACCCGCAAACAATCTCTCGCTACAACAACGCCGCCGCTGCCGAAACCTTCGCCCGCATCCAAAAAGCCATGCGCTTTTACTACGGACGCGGCGCGCGCGGCGCATTGATTCGCATGGGGCGGCTGCTTTGGGTGCGCCTGCTCGAAACCGCCTCCCTGACCGAAAAAGCCCAATCCCAAATCATCCGCAGCCTGCCGCCCTCCCTACGCATGAAACCGACACTCGAACTGCTGGCGCGCTTCCTGCGCGAACACCCCGAAAGCGTCACCGTCCACACCCTCGACCTCGACCTGCTGCTCGTAGACCACGCTAGCGCTGCCACCACCGAACAGCAAGAAGTCACCCCCATCTGCTACATTACCACTGGCCTGATACAAGAAGCCCTGTTTTGGGCCTCAGGCCGCGAGCATGATGTGGAAGAACGCACCTGCCGCGCCGCCGGGGCCAAGCAGTGCGAATTCAAAGTGACTGTGGCCAAGTAGCAATCATCTCATGCCCGACCTCCCCAACGACCCCTTCCCCGCCTCCGATTTCGACGACTGGGCCGAAACCTACGACCAGTCCTTGCGCCAACCCGCTGCGTTTCCCTTTGATGGCTATGACCGGGTGCTGGAAACCCTCCTGCGCCGCGCCAATCCCCAGCCGGGGCAGTCTATCCTCGACCTCGGAACCGGCACGGGCAACCTGGCGCTGCTCTTCGCCCAAAAAGGCTGCCGCCTGACCTGCACCGACTTCTCCGCGGCCATGCTCGCCAAAGCCCGCCAAAAACTGCCCGGCGCCTCGTTTTTCCTGCACGATTTGCGCCAAAAACTCCCCAGCGAACTGAATCAACCCTTTGACCACATCGTCTCGGCCTACGTCTTTCACCACTTCAACCTCGACCAGAAAATCCGCATCTGCGCCGACCTGGTTCAGAATCACCTTGCCCCCGGCGGCAGTCTGCTCATCGGCGATATCTCCTTCCCCAGCCAGGCAGCGCAGGAAACCTTTCGGCAGGGCATCTCCGATTGGGAAGACGAATTCTACTGGCTGGCCGATGAATCTCTCGCTGGGCTGAAAAAGGCCGGTTTAACGGCGGCCTACCTCCAGGTCTCACCCTGTGCGGGCGTGTATGCCCTGCGGCCTGGCTGAATGTTGGAGTTCCGTAATAGCCCGCCTCCAGCGCATCCCCTTCCCTCCCCAAACTGATACAATCCAGCATCATGGAATTCAAACTGCATACTACCTTAGACCTGCCCGCCGACGAGTGGAATGCCCTCGCCGCGGCGGGCATTCTTAACGCGCCCTTCCTGCGTCACGAATACCTCTCCACCTGGTGGAACACGCGCGGCGGCGGTGAATGGCCTGCTGAAAGCGCGCTTTGCCTGCTCAGCGCCCGCCAAAATGGGAATCTGATTGGCCTGGCCCCGCTCTTTTTTGCATCCAACCGTGAAGGCCTGCCCGCCCTGCTGTTGGTGGGCAGCATCGAAATTTCAGACTACCTGGATTTGATTGTTCGCCCCGAACATCACGCCGCCTTCATCACTGGCCTGCTCGACTGGCTGGACGCAAACGCCCCGCAGCCCTGGTCGCTGCTCGACTGGTATAACCTGCCTGAAACATCGCCCACCTTACAGGCCCTCAAACACGAATCCGTTCAACGCGGCTGGACTTACGCTGAAGAAGTGTACCAACCCTCGCCCTCTATTCCCTTGCCCGGCGACTTCGAGGTCTACCTGGCCGGAATTGACAAAAAACAACGTCACGAAATCCGCCGTAAAATGCGCCGCGCCGAAGAAAGCGGGCGCAGCGTGCGCTGGTACATCGTCCAGGACGAGGCGCGACTCGACAGCGAAATGGACGGCTTCTTGCACCTGATGGCGCAAGACGCCGAGAAAGCCACCTTCCTGACCGACATCATGCGCTCGCAGATGAAAGCCAGCGTCCACGCCGCTTTTCGCGCCGGCTGGCTGCAACTGGCCTTCTTGGAAGTGGACGGCGAAAAGGCCGCCGGATACCTGAACTTCGACTACGACAACAAAATCTGGGTCTACAACTCCGGCATCGACCCGCGCTTCCGCGACCTCTCGCCCGGCTGGGTGCTGCTTGGCCACCTGCTGCAATGGGCCAACGACCACAAACGCCGCGAATTCGACTTTATGCGCGGGAACGAAGACTACAAATACAAATTCGGCGCTGAAAACCGGCATGTGATGCGAATTTGTGTAACGCGAACTTAATTTCGCGTTACTTTGGTGTATCATAAAAACATTCCAACGGAGGCAAAACATGCGAGATTTGACCTATGAAATCGTCGAATTTATCCGCCGCACCTCCAGCGACCTGCCTGCGGACGTGGAGGAGCGCCTGCGGGCGGCGGTGGAAAAAGAATCGCCCGGTTCGGCCGCGCGCGGCGCGCTGGAGACCATTCTCAAAAACGTGGAACTCTCCCGAAAAAACTCCACACCCATCTGCCAGGATACCGGCACGCCCATTTTCTACGTCCACTACCCCGAAGGCTGGAGCACCCGCAAACTGCGCCAGATGATTCGGGACGCAATGGTGATTGCCACCCAAAAATCGTACATGCGCCCCAACGCGGTAGACGCCCTGTACGACAAAAACAGCGGCAACAACCTGGGCGGCGAAGACTTTCCCTACATTCACTTTGAAGAAGTGGATGCCGATGAACCGCTGACCATCGAGTTAATGCTCAAAGGCGGCGGCTGCGAAAACGTGGGGGCGCAGTACTCGCTTCCGAACAACAGCCTGGGCGCGGGGCGAGACCTGGCCGGGGTGCGCAAAGTCGTCCTCGATGCGGTCCAAAAAGCCCAGGGCCAGGGCTGTGCGCCCGGCATTTTGGGCGTTGCCATCGGCGGCGACCGGGGGTCTTCCTACATCAAGTCCAAAGAAATCCTGTTCGGCAAAATCGGCGAGCGCAACCCCGACCCCGAAGTGGCCGCTCTCGAAGAACGCCTGACTGATGAATCGAACCAGATGGGCATTGGCCCGATGGGCTTCGGCGGTCAGACGACAGTCATTGACACCAAAATCACCGGCCTGCATCGCCTGCCGGCCAGTTATTTCGTGTCAGTTTCTTACATGTGCTGGGCCTACCGCCGCCGCAAGATGGTGGTGAAAGGCGACGAGGTTGTTTACGATTGATGCGTAGGGGCGGGGTAACCCGCCCCTGCAGGAGGATCATTATGCGCGAAATACAATTACCCACCAGCGACGAAGCCATCCGCGAATTGCGCGTGGGCGAACCGGTGTTGCTCAACGGCGTGATGGTGACCGGGCGTGATGCCGCCCACAAGTGGATGATGGAAACGTTCATCAAGAAGACCAAAGAGCCAAAGGGCGATGATTTGCAAGTGTACGAAGAACTCAAGAAACTGCTCAATGGCAGCATGATTTATCACTGTGGGCCGGTGGTCAGCAAGGATGAAAACGGTGAATACAAATTCGTGGCTGCTGGGCCAACCACCTCCATCCGCGAGGAGCCATACCAGGCCGATGTAATGAAGCACTTTAACGTGAAGGGCGTCATCGGCAAGGGCGGCATGGGCGCAAAAACACTCAAAGGCTGCCAGGAAACGCCAGGAGTTTATCTGCACGCCATCGGCGGGGCGGCTTCTTATATCGCCCAGAGCGTGACAAAGGTTTTGGGCGTTTTCAAACTGGAGTTCGGCGTCCCCGAAGCGCTGTGGGTCATCGAAGTCAGGGATTTCCCCGTCGTGGTGACGATGGACAGTCACGGCGGCAGTCAGCACGCGGTGGTGGATGAAGCCTCGAAAAAAGTGTTCGAGGATCTATTGGCGAAACCATATTAAGATTTGGACGCGGATGGACACGGAATACGCGGAGAACAACCGAAATAGATGCTCTTGTCTGCGTTCGGCAAATAACGAAAGAAGCATGATTAATCGCGCCGAGGGCTTCGTCACCTTCGGCGCGATTTTTATATATGATGACGCGGATTTATTTATGTTAGAATATCAGAAAGTTGGAGAATCGTACAATGGATGCTTATTTCAAAACACGCCTGCGCTCTAAGGGCCAGGTGACGCTTCCGGCAGAAATCCGCGCGCAATTGAACCTGCGCGAAGGGGATGACTTGGCGTTTTCATTCAATGAACAGGGCCAGGTTGTTATCAGCCGTCTGGAAGTCATCCCGCCCGGCCAGGCCTGGTTTTGGAAAGAACATTGGCAGAAGATGGAGAAGGAAGCCCAGGCCGATATCGAATCCGGGCGCGTGCATCGCTACCAGAATGTAGATGACGCAGTAGCAGACCTAAAGAAACTCTCCAATGCCGGAAGTTGAACTGACAGAGAGATTCCGGCAGGCTTTTCGGCTCCTGCCGCCGGAAATCCAGAAGAAGGTGCTGAAAACGCTGCGCCTGCTGGCCGAAAATCCGCGCCACCCGTCTTTGCAGACCAAACCCATTCAGGGCGCGCCGGGAATCTACGAAGCACGAATCGACCAGTCCTACCGAATGACATACCAGCGTTTGCCCGGCGATATTCTCCTGCTCCGCGCTGCCGGGAAACACGATGAAACGCTCAAAAACCCATGAACAACCGTCCCGAAGGTTCTGAAACCTTCGGGACGGTTGTTTTTTGCTTCGCTTGTTTTTCAGGAATGCCTCGAGGATTGCATTGAAGGCTTGCGGATTGTCCATGTTGGCGTTGTGGATTTTACAAAGGCCAGAAAATTAATATCAACGGAATCGCAACCAGCGCGATGATGACTTCCAACAGCAGGCCCATCCGCCAGTAGTCGCCGAATTGGTAGCCGCCGGGGCCCATCACCAGCGTATTTGACTGGTGTCCGATGGGGGTCAGGAAGGCGCACGAGGCCCCGATGGTGATTGCCATCAAGAAGGGGTCTACCGATACGCCCAATCCGCGCGCCACGCCGATTCCGATGGGCGCCATCAAGACGACGGCTGCGGCGTTGTTCACGACGTCCGAAAGAAACATCGTGGCGACCAGCAGTATCACCAGGGCGAACTCGGCGGGTATGGAGTGGGAGGCCCGCAAGAGCGATCCGGCCAGCAGTTTGGCCCCGCCGGTGGTTTCGAGCGCTTCGCCGACTGGAATCATTGCCCCTAGCAGAATCAAAATCGGCCAATCAACGCTCTCGTAGGCCTCGCGCAGGGTGACGATGCGCACAATCACCATAGCCACCACCGCTGCCACAAACGAGACCTGGGCCGGGAGCCATCCCAGGGCGGCCAGTAGGAGCGCGCCGCCGAAAATCGCCAGCGCCAGCAGCATTTTGCGCGCGGGTTGAATGCGTAGCCCGCGTCCGGCCAGCGGCAGGCAGCCGAGCGTATTGGCGGTCTCCCGCAGGGTCTCGACATGGCTTTGCAGCAGCAAGACATCGCCGCTGCGAAAACGGATTCTATCGAGGCGGTGGCGCAGCACTTGTCCTTGGCGCGAAACGGCCAGCAGGTTGATGCCGTAGTTGGCGCGCAGGTTCAGGCTGCGGGCCGTGTTGCCCAAGAGCAGGGAATTTTCAGTCACGACGACTTCCAGCAGGGTCACATCGTCCGATTCCAGGTCAACTTTGCCGATTTTTTTGCTGCCGACCAACTCCAGCCGCGATGTTTCGACCAGCCGCTTGATGTTTTCGGTATCGGCGCTCACCATCAGGATGTCCTCAGCCTGCAACTTGGTTTGCGCCGAAGGTTCCATGCGCCGCTCGCGCCCGCGCACCAGCCCGATGACCATCGCTTCGGCGCGGGTGAAGTCCTTGATGTCGCGCAGGCGTTTGCCCGCCAAGTCTGAATCGGCGGGGATTTGCACTTCGGTGACGTAATTTTCTATCTCGAACAGCGAGCCGGATGCCGCGCTGCGCCGGGCCGGAATCAGCCGCCAGCCGACCAGCGCGATGAAAAGAATCCCGGCCACTGCCACGCCGACCCCAACCGGCGAGAAATCGAACATGCGGAACGGCTCACCCACTGCCTGCTGGCGAAACGAGGCGGCGATGATGTTGGGCGGGGTGCCAATCAGAGTGGTCATGCCGCCCAAGAGCGAAGCAAAGGCCAGTGGCATGAGCAGCGCCGAAGCAGGGATATTTTTCTTGCGCGATAAATCTAGCACAACCGGCAGGAGCAAGGCAAGCGCGCCGACGTTGTTCATGAAGGCCGAGAGAACGGCGACAATACCCGTCAGGGCCAGCAACTGGATGGTGATTCCGCCTTTGAGCATGGATAACTTGCCCCCCATCCAATCCACAATGCCTGAGTTTTGCAGGCCCCGGCTCAGCACCAGCACCGCCGCAACGGTGACGACTGCCGGGTTGCTGAATCCGCTAAAAGCGCGCTCGACTGGAATGAGCCCGGTCAGGGTCACGACCAGCAAGGCCAGCAGGGCGACGACGTCATAACGCCAGCGCCCGCTGACGAACAGGAGCAGGGTCATCAAGAGGGTGCCAAAGATGATCCATTGTTGCGGGGTCATGGATATCGCTATGAGCGCGCTTTATAGAGCGCGACCAAGGCTGCACCGATGGCTTGCGACAGGTCGCCCAGGGTGGCAGGGACGATGGTAATGCGGTTGCGCTGGGCCGGCCACAGGTAAGGATGGGCCGTCTCGCGGATGATGCGCAGGTAGCGCTCGCGGAAGGCTTCGGTGGTGGCTTCGGGGTCCATCAACCCGCCGCCAATGACCACAAAAGTCGGGTCGAGCGCCATGGCCAGGTTGGCGACGTGCAGGCCCATGGCGCGCGCCTGGAAGTCAAAAATTTCGCTTGCCAGCGGGTCGCCGTGTTGGGCCAGCCCGCGCAGGGCCAACACTTTTTCTTTAACTGGTGCGTTGGATTTCGCCAGAGGATGGTCGGGATATTTTTCCAGTTTTTCGGCCAGCAGGTAGGGCAGGCCCGAAATGGTGGTGTAGACTTCAAAGCAGCCCCAGTCTTTGCCACAGCCGCAGGGGTATGGTTTGGCACCAAGCAGATGCAGAGGGGCGGGCATGTGTCCGCCTTCCATGCCAGCCAGGGTATCGCCCTCGAGCGGCAGGCCATGACTATCAATATAAGCCACGCCCAGGCCAGAGCCGGGGGCCAGCATGAGGACGGTACTGTTGCCATTACCACGCACGCGCTGGGCTTCGGCCACGCCGCCGTAGTTGCCGTCATTGCCGACTACAAGCGGAACCGCCCGACCGGCGCGTTCGGCCAGGGCGCTGCTATATTCGGTATGCACGTCCCAGCCGGCGAAGCTGACGGGCAGGTTGGCAGAACGGTCTAATACACCGTACCGCTGATACGGGCCGGGAATAGCCAGCCCCACACCCTGCACCTGGTCCCAGGAGAGACTGTTTTGTTCGAGGTATTCGTTGACACCATCTACCCAGCCGCGGATGACGGCGGCTGTGCCGTGCTGGGCGTTGGTGGGTTTTTGCAACAGTTTGGTCGAAATGGTGGTTCCGTCGCTCCACACGCCGCCGGTTTTGGAGGTGGTGGCGCCGCTATCAGTGCCGATGTAAACGGCTCGTGAAATGCTCATGCTGTGGGAATGCCTTTCTCAACAAGATAAAAATGCGGGGTGATTTTATCATCAAGATGCCGTTTCTATCTGCAATGCCACCACCGTATCGGTTTCATCGGGCAGGCGTGCAGAGGGGAATTCGATGAAGGCGTCATCGGGGTAATCGTGGGTGTTCCAGGGGCGGTTGAGTTTAATTTCCGACCTATCGGTCAGCAAGCGCGCCTTGTGGATTTTGCCGCCCAGCCCGCGCAGGTTGACCGGGCCGATGCCGCGCTCGAAGATGTGAGCATAGAGCGTGTTGCCATTTTGTGTGTAGCGTCCCCACTCTGGTTTGGGACAGGAAGCGCGGTCGCAGGCGTAGATGCTCTCGCTGTTGCGGCGCATCCAGTCTCCAACTTGCTCGAGGATTTCAACCGATTCGGCGGGGATTTCGCCGCGCGCATCTGGCCCAACGTTGAGAAGCATGTTGCCGCCCTTGCTGACGCATTCCACCAGGGCGCGAATCACCTGGCGAGATGATTTGTAATCGTGGTCGGCGGCGCAGTAGCCCCAGTGATTGTTGAGGGTCAGGCAGGCTTCCCAGGGGACGGGCCGCCCGGCATCATCGGTCAGGCCTGCGGGTGGGATGATTTGTTCGGGGCAGGCAAAATCGCCGCAGTAGGAGGGCGGTTCCAGGCTCTCGATGCTGCGGTTGGTGTCGCCTGAAGCGTCGAGGCGGTTGTCAATCAGCAGACCGGGCTGGAGGGTGCGCGCCATCTCCACCAGTTCGGCGGCGCGCCAGGTTTCGCCGCTCATCTGGTCGTAGGAAAAATCGAACCAGATGATGTCAATTTGGCCGTAGTTGGTGAGCAATTCACGTACCTGGCCGTGAAAGTAGTTGATGTAGCGGTTGAAGTCTTGCGGGCGGTCTTTGTAAGCGAGATTCTCGCGCATGGGGTGGAAGCGGTCACCGTAGGCTGGGTAATCGGGGTGATGCCAGTCGAGCAGGGAGTAATACAGGCCGACTCGCAACCCCTCGGCACGGAAGGCTTCCACATATTCGCACACCAGGTCGCGGCGGCAGGGGGTGTTGGTGGATTTGTAGTCGGTCAACTGGCTGTCGAACAGGCAGAAGCCGTCGTGGTGTTTGGCGGTCAGCACGGCGTATTTCATCCCGGCCTGGCGGGCCAGCCTGGCCCAGGCGCGCGGGTCATAATTCGAGGGGTTGAATTCCTCGAAAAAGGGCTGATAGTCTTCGTTGCTGATGCGCTCGTGGCTGCGCACCCATTCGCCGCGCGCCGGAATGGCGTATAAGCCCCAGTGAATGAACATGCCGAAGCGGGCCTGACGGAACCAGCGCGTGCGTTCGTTGCGGGCGGTGATACGGGGGTGGATGGAAGTTTTCATGATCTTTCTCAAAATTTTTCCCAGTGGATGACTTGCGTGAGCGGCTTTTTCTCTCGCTGCGGGTTTTCTGCCGGAACCCCAACCGGTATCAGCGCCATCAGGCGTTTTTCGTCCGAGATATTGAGCAAATCCTTGAAATGTTCCTCGCGCGGGGTAACATCGCCCTGAATCCAACATGCGCCGTAGCCGAGCGCGGTGCTGGCAACCAGCATGTTTTGGATGGCGGCAGCGCCGTCTTCTACCCACCAGCGCGTTTTGGGGTCGAGAACGAGCGCAATCACCGCCCCAGCCTGGATAATCCAGGGCGCGGCGGGCAAGAACTGCATGATGGTTTCTTTGTCGGTGACGACAATGAAATCCCAGGGCTGTTGGTTGTGGCCGGTGGCAGCCAGGCGTCCGGCATCAACGATGGTTTCGAGGTCAGCCCGAGGAATCGGTTCGCCGGTGAAGGTGCGGGTACTGCGGCGTTTGCGGATGGCTTCAAGCGCGTCTATTGTGTTCTCCTGTATGTAAGCTGGAATTAATTCGGCTTACATACGGCTTAAAATTTCTGCCAGGGCGGGCGGGATGAGGGGGTGCGAGAGTCCTTCGAAGATTTCCCACGTTTCAGTGTGGATGACGGTTTGGCCGGGGGCGAGTTTGGTGAGCGGGGCCAGGGTTTCCAGTTCGATAAATTTGTGGTTGGTGTAGGTTTCGGTGTTACAGCCTCCATCGGGAAAGTTGGCGCCTGGACGCGGGTCAAAACGTTTGATGAAAAGCGTGCCGTCAAGATAGTAGGCCTGCCAGCCGTGCGGGTTGAAGTAGCCCACTTTGACGGGAGGCAGGCCGCCGCTGGCGCGCAGCAGGATGAAGTCGTCGCGCAGGGTCAGGCGTGGGTCATCCAGTTTGGTGTAAGGCCAGATGGCGAGTTGGCGGTTGGCAAGCAGGCCAGCCGGGTCGGCATTCCCTACCGGTTGGGGGAAGATTCCTACGCCGCCCAGCCGGAACATGGTGAGCGCCCAGGGGGCAAATTCTACCGGCCAGGGGCCGTCGTTGCGCAGTTCGTGGTGGACGATGACCTGAGGTTGGTCGTGATTGAGATGGATTTCGATGCTTTTGGCAATGTGGGTCCAGGGTTCGGGGGGCTGGTCCATGCGCACGCCGCCGGGGATTTGGCTGACAACTGTGCCTTCGTGATCGGGTATGTAGGTGCGGGGCATGGCTTCGGGCGCGTGCCACAGGCGATGCCCACCCCGAAAGTAGAATGGCCCGTAGGGGGTTTCGTTGTATTCGTTGCCCAAGTCGGCGAACAGGTTGGCTTTGCCAGCGGGTGAAAAGCGGACAATGCGCGGGGAGGCGGCCAGGAATTCGAGCCGCACGAACTGGTTTTCGAGGATGCGCGTGGGCCAGCCGTTGAAATCGCCGGTGTTCATGTTGTTTTTCTCCTGGGGATGATGCTTGGCTTTGGGGTGATGTTACTTTCTTTGTTTGTCGGCGTCAAGCCGGGGTGAGTAAGAAAAAAGTGCCAGGAAATCTGGCTTCCTGGCACCTTGTTGAAGCGGATGATGAAAGGTTATAAATTGGAAGGCAAGAATCCCTCTACTTGGGCCCACAACTCTCGAATGTTGATGGGTTTGGACATGTAGACATCGCAACCCGCAGCCAGGGCCTTTTCGGCGTCGCCTTTGAGGGCATTGGCGGTGATGGCAATAATGGGAACGTAGGCCAGGGCATGTTTGTGGCTGTGGCGCAGCCGGTTTGCCACTTCGTAGCCATCAATATCGGGCAAATTGATGTCTAGCAAAACCAAATCTACGTCTTGCGTTTCTGCAATCTCAACACCTTCTAAACCGGTCTTGGCTTGTAATAGATGATATCCACGCGATTCAAGCGCGCGCTTGACGAGTAGCATGTTATCGGGGTTATCTTCTATGTACAAGACATTGTTTCCCATTACAATACTCCTTGATATTTCTTGCCAGCCAAACGGCAATCAGCGGACGAATCGGCTCTTTTTCTCTCTGGTTCTATATTGGCTGTTATGAGTTTGATGGGGAGAGATAGCATTCGACCCGGGCACATAGCTCAAAAATATCAATGGGCTTGGTGATGAATTCGGTTGCGCCGGCAGACATGGCGTTTTCTACATCCCGTTTCTGGACGTTGGCGGTAATGATAAGAATGGGAAGACAAGCGGCATTGGGATGTTGGCTGGTACGCAGTCTGCGCGTCACTTCGTAGCCGTCAATATCGGGCAGGTTGATATCCAGTAACACCAGGTCAATCAGTTCGGTTTCGGCAATCTTCAGCCCATCCATCCCATTGAATGCCTGCCGAAGCGTAAACCCCGCGGATTCCAAGACGCGCTTGAAGAGCATCATGTTATCGGGGTTGTCTTCGATACACAAAATGTTTTTGCCCATTGTTCAGGTTCCCTTTTGGCCGTTCTTGTCTTCTTCTATCGTTTGAACTACCTGTTCAACAAACTTACGCGGGGTGAGTGAGCCTTTTTGGTAAAGGGCCTGAATGTGACCATTTAATCGCTGCCGTTCTTCCTCGGTGATGTCTTTGGCGCTGACGACGACAATCGGGATGTCCGCCGTGCGCGGGTCGAGTTTCAACTCTTCGACCAGGCCAAAGCCGTCAATGCCGGGCATGGTGAGGTCACTCACAATCAAATCGGGCAGTTTTTGGCGAGCCATTGCCAGTCCTTCCCAACCGTCTTTGGCATGGAAGACACGGTATGATTTGCGGGCTTCAAGAATGCGGCGGATGAGCAGGGCGTCATCGGGGTTGTCGTCAATCAGTAACACGGTGGTGGCTTTTTCATCCAGGTTTTCGAGCGCGGCCTGCAAGCCTTCGCGCGGGGCGGGGGACTGGCCTTCGCTCAGGTGAACATCCACTGCCCACTGGTCGCCTAAAACGTGTTTTTCGACCGGGAAGGTGTGGCCAGTGCAGTTGATGACGACGGTTTCTTCGGGGCGGATGACTTTATTTTTGAGCAGTTTCTCCAGCCCGGCAAAAGCGACTGAGGTGGCTGGTTCGATGGCCATTCCCTCGCTTTTGGCAAGCGAGCGCATGGCATCGAAGGCCTGGGCGTCGGTGACCGATTCCATCACGCCGCCATATTTCTGGGTCAGGTTCCAAAGATGGGTGTATGAGGTGCCGGGGTCGCCGGTGGAGAGGATGATGATGGATGTATCGGGAATGACCGGCTCGGCGGTGGCTTTGCCGGCTTTGAAGGCGCGCACCATCGGGGCGCAGCCTTCGGCCTGAATGATGGCGAGTTTGGGAATGCGGTCAATCAGCCCCATGCGGAACAGTTCTTCAAAGCCCTGGTATACGCCAATGGGCCCCATGCCGCCGCTGACGGCCTGGATGTACCAATCGGGGGAGCGCCAGCCGAGTTGTTCGACGATTTCGTAGGCGATGGTTTTCATCGATTCGCGGGCGGGGATAGAGTTGGCGCCCCGGTCGAGCAGAAGGTGACGCCGCTGGGCAAACTGGGCGGCGATTTGCTTGGTCTGGTCGTAGTTGCCGCTGACGCGAATCACTTCGGCCCCAAATAGGGCGGCTTCGCGCAGTTTCTCTTGCGGCACAAGGCTGGTCATAAAAACCCAGAGTTTAATGCCGGCCCGGGCGCAGGCGGCAGCATAAGCGACAGCCGCATTGCCAGTGGAGGCGATGACGGCTTCTTTGATTCCGCTTTCGAGCATGGCGGCCACCGCCCCGGCGGCCTGGCGGTCTTTGAAAGAACTGGTCGGGCCGTAGCGTTCATCTTTGATGTAAACGCTGGAATGCCCGAGGACGGGCGCGTAGCGCTGCGATAGCCAGAGCGGGGTTCCGCCCGCGGGGTACAAATCTAGCCCGGCGGGGTTTTCGAGCGGCAGGATGTCTTGATAGCGCCACATGTTGAAGGGTCGGCCTGGCAATCCGCGCAAGATTTCTCGTTTGAAAGCGGTGTAATCGTAGCGCGTTTCAAGCCATTGCGAGCCACACTGATTGCAAATGGTTGGTTGAAAGGGCTGGTAGGGCTGATGGTTGCCGCAGGCGGTACATTCCAGGTGAACAGGTTTGGACATGGTTATTTGACTCTCTTCTCAATGGGTTCGGTGATTTTGGCTTCTACCGGTAATTCGATGTAAAACGTTGAACCCTGCCCCGGAATGCCAGCGCTTTCGGCCCACAGCCGCCCACCGTGCATTTCAACCAGCCGACGGCTGATGGGCAGACCCAACCCGGTGCCGCCAACTTTTCGGGTGGTTGAGGTATCTACTTGGGAGAATTCCTGGAAGATTTTTTCCAAATGGTCTTCGGGGATGCCGATGCCGGTATCTTTGACGGTGATTAAGATTTTATCATTGCCGAGCGCGCAGGCATGTAGAGAAACCTGCCCGGTTTCGGTGAATTTGATGGAGTTGTTGACCAGGTTAATCATGACCTGGTTGATGCGGGTGTTATCGGCAATGATTTCAAGTTCTTTTTGAGATTCGGGTTCGATGTAGAGCGCCAGGTTTTTGGCGTTTGCCAGGGTGGAGGTGATGCTGATGACGTTTTCAAGCATTTCATGAACTTTGAAGCGCTCTGGGTGCAGGTTCATGCGCCCC
The DNA here is from genome assembly GCA_034432755.1 of Anaerolineales bacterium. Taxonomy (GTDB): domain Bacteria; phylum Chloroflexota; class Anaerolineae; order Anaerolineales; family Villigracilaceae; genus UBA5195. Next base: position 64,203 of record DAOUBQ010000018.1, on the reverse strand, counting down.
GATTCGATTTTTGCCATGTCGAGAACGTCGTTAATGAGGGAAAGCAAGTGTTGGCCGTTTTTCTGAATGAGGCGCAGGTCGTTTTCCATGTACTCGGTTAATGGGCCATCAATGCCTTCGAGGATGACATCTGAAAAGCCGAGGATGGAGTTGAGCGGGGTGCGCAGTTCATGGCTCATGTTTGCCAGGAAGGAGGATTTCAGGCGGTCGAGTTCTTGCAATTCGGCGGCGCGTTTTTGCAGTTCTTCGGTCAGGCGCAGGGCTTCGAGGTGGATGCTGGCCTGAGATGCGATGGCGCTCATCAGGTCGTCCACTTCGGGAGAAATATCGCCCAGCCCGGCCACAGCCAGCTCGCCAATTGGCTCGCCGCGCACCATGAGCGGCTTTGAAAGGCTGAGGTTGGCGGGCGGTTCGGCCAGCGGTAGAACCTGGTTTGAGTCGTAGATAAACCCCAGGGCTGCTTGGGGTTTGCTTTTTGTGTAATCTTTCCAACTGTCGCGCGCCATACGGCGGGTGGCTTCTTCGGCTTCGGCGCGGGCGCGGGCGGCATCGGCCAGCAAGCGCAGGTTTTCCACCTGCTGGCCCAACTGTTGAGCAACGGCGGAGACCAAGGCCTTATCTTCTTCAGAAAGCGGCCTGGCGGGGTCTTGTTCAAGCACAATGCGGCCAATGTGCTGCTCTAATACAGATACGGTGGCCTGAATGCCGCCTTGGGCTGGGGTTGGCTGGTTAAATGGCTCCACACTGGCCTGGTCATATATGTAGCCAATCCGTTCGCTTTGGTGAATGGCGTCTAGAAAAGAGTCCCAACTTTCGTGGGCAAAGCGGCGGGTGGCGGACTGGGCTTCGGCGCGGGCGCGCTCGGCGGCTTGGATCAGGCGCAGGTTTTGGATTTGAAGGGAGATTTGACGGGCAAGCGCATCCACCAGGCCTGTTTCTTCGGGCTGCCAGGTTTGTTTTTCGGGGGGCGGTTCGACCACAATGGCGCCAATAGATTTGTTTGCGGCGGTAAGCGAACGATATAGCACGCGCTGCACATCAAGTTTGGAAAGCGGTGCCAGGTGAAGCGGCTGCAAATTGCCATTGAGCCAGGCAAAGCCAATTTGTTCTTTTTCGTAAAGGCTGGGAGCAGAGGAAAAACGGTGTGACAGTTGTTGGTAGCGCAGCGAAGATTGCCACTGTTCCACCTGAGTTTCTACTTCGGCCACCCGGGCGCGCAAAGAGTCCAACTCCCGGCGCATGAGGGTTACATCGGGGTTGGGGTGAGAGGCCAGGTTTTCGATGTCCTCAAACAGGCTCTTAAGGCGGTTCTTTAGGCGGTCTTCGTTCATATCAAAGGTTGCCTTATCTTGTTATCGGGTTGCATACAAATATTGGTTTGTCTTTGTCAGCGGCTTGCGCTTCGATGCGAAGGTGGTCCTTCCTTTACGAATATTAATCTTTCAGACTCAATTGTGCAATGGCGCGCGGCGCGCCGAGGGCGTGGCCCAGTTCACGGGCGGCAATTTGCAGCACGGCCTCGACTGAAGTGGCGCTTTGAATTTTCTGACTGATGGCATTGAGCAGGGCTTCGCGTTCGGCCTGGCGGCGGGCGCGTTCAAACTGGCGGCGGTTTTCCACGACCGTAGCAATTTGCGGTGTAATGGCTGTCAGCAAGCGAATTTCTTCTGGCGTGAAATTGTGCGGTTCTTCAGATAAAAGGCGAATAACGCCAATCTGGTTTTTCCCTAACAGGAGCGGGAGAACTGCCAGAGCATGTACATTTAATTTTTTCAAAATTTGCAACTCTGCCTCCCCCATCCTTTGATCCTGGAAAGTGTCGTTGAAGAAAATGGGAGTGTTGCTGACGAAGGTTGACAATACTTTCAGTGACGATGCCGAAAACGACGTGCCTACCACAGCCGGTTCAGTACCTGAGCCATTCCAATAATTTGCAATGTCCACCATGCTTTCTAATTCGCCTGCCGCGTTATAACTGAAAATTCCCAGGCTTGCGCGGTTGATTGGCCGCAGATTAAGCGCTTCGACCATGGCTTTGAGCAATTCCTGTAAATCTGCCGCTCCTGTCACGTCGCGGCTGATCTGGAACAATTTTTCCGATTGTTGCAAGGCCGCTTGGGTCTGGACGGACAGGCGCAAACTTTCGATGTGGTCGCTTAATCGCTCAGAAACAGCGTTGACCAGGGCAAGCGTTTCGGGGTCAGCAGAGTCTACCTCCAAAACGGCCAGTTTGCCGATGGTTTCATCGCGCACGCGGATGGGAACGGCCAGCGCAGACTCGGCAGCGAACGCGGCTTGCGATTCGATGGGTTTCACTTCTTTCAGGTCATACAGGTAGCCAAGAGACTGGTCTGCCTGGGCGCTGAAATATTCCTGCCAGCCTTCACGGGTCAGGCGGCGGGAGGCTTCCTCCGCTTGAGCCCGGTAGCGCTCGGCGCTTTCGAGCAGGCGCAGGCTTTCGATGTGCTGCGCCACCTGACGGGCCACGATGTTGAGTAGTTCAACCGTCTGATGGGATTGACTCTCTTCGGCCAATTCAACCACCAAAGAGCCGAGTGGTTCGCCAGTGAACGAGATGGGAACCGCCAACGCATTGGGTTCTTCTTGTGTAACGGTCTCGGCCTGGAGCGGTAAAATCTGGTCTTGCTCAAAGACGTAACCAATCTGTTCGGGGTGGTGGATACTATCGAGATATTCCTGCCAATTGGCGCGTGCCAGGCGGCGAGCCTGCTTTTCCACCTCGGCGCGGGCTTCTTCGGCCTCGGTCAGCAGTTTGGCGTTTTGGATGGCAATGGCGATTTGCCCGGCCAGGGCTTCAAAGGCCGACAAAATTTGGGCGTTGAGGGCGTTGGCGCGCTGACTTTGCATATCGAGCACGCCCAGGACTTTTTCACCAACCAGGAGGGGAACGGCCATTTCGGAGCGGGTCTCTGGCAGCAGTGGGTTGGGCTTGAAAACGGGGCTGGCGCTCGTATCGGCAACGACGACGGGTTGTTTTTCAAGGGCGGCGCGCCCGTTGATGGAGCCAGTGTTGAGCGGCAGTTTGTGAGCGCGTGCCAACAGTGCCGCGCCGACTTCGCCTGTGCCTGCTTGCAGCACCAGGGCGGTCTGGGCCGGGTTGACCAGGTAAACCTGGACATAGTACAGGTCAAATTGGGCGCGGATGAGTTCCGCAGCATCCTTGAGCATGACATCCAGCGCCCCTACCTGCGAAATGGTGCGCCCGACTTCGGCGGCCAGGCGCAGTTCCGCAAGACGGGCATTTACTTCGCGCTGCGCGTTTTGCAGTTCCAGGGTGGCTTGCTGCAATTCGATTTGCGCCTGAGCGACTTCCTGCAGGCGCAGGCGTTCCAGGTTATTGCGGTACCAGGCAAAGAGCAGAACGAAGAGACCAAGGGTGAAGAGACCGGCGCGCACATTGAGTGCTTCTTGCCCCTGCAATTGCGGCAGAAAAAGCGCAGAAAGCAGCAGCGCCGCAACGACATTGACGGCAATGAAAAGCGCCATCCACTTGACTTCAAAGAGGTTGGTCAGCAAAAACAGAATGGCAAAGGTTAGCGTGATGAAGAGGGCCGGGTAAGCGACCAACAACGAGGCGATATGCGCCAGGAACGCAAAACCAGCCACAAAAATCAAGGCGGCGCGGCCATAAAAAGGCGTGCGGCTGACCAGATAGGCGATGAACGAAAGCGCGCTGAAAAGGAAGCCCGCCGCAATCAGAACGCTGAACCCGGTCAGTTGCAGCGTGACCAGCAAACCGCCAAAAACAATCAGCGAAAAGGACAGGGAAAGCGCCGACAGCAATTGCGCCTTGTAACGCTCCGGCGCCGAATGAATGGAGGGATGCGCCAAAATAAAGGTCTTAAAAAATCTTTGCGGCCAGTCACGCCAAAACGGCGCTGAGGATTGTGCTGCGTTCATAAAGTTGCCTCCTGCCCGGATGAAAAGAAGCGGGAATCCGGGCCAATCATTTTCAAGAAATCGTGCTCGAATGTCGAAGGGTGAGCGTTTTCGGAAAGGAACGCATCGCCCAGCACGTTGATGAAACCGGCTTCCAGCGTGCGCTTGCAAAGCGTGAGGAAAACCTGATAGCGCCTCCAGAGCGGCGCGGGCAGGGCCGCCATCCGCTGCCGCGTGAGCCGCATAAAGAGATTTGTCAGGGCGGCGCGGCTTTCGAAAAGCGGCAAGGCGAAAGAAGTCAAAATCTCAGCGTGTAAGGCGTGATTTTCGGAGATTTCGGCGTATTCCAAAAAGGCCCGGAGGAGTTTGGGGTGCGGCTGGTTGAAAATGTTCAGGTTAAAACTGCCCCAGGCGGCATCCCGTCCGGTGTCAATGTAGCAATCACCGGCATCATCGAAAACACGCACGGCAACATTGAAGGTTGCACGCACCAGACGCATCAACGCCGGGTGGCTGTAAATCTCATTCAGGGAGGGTAAATCCGGCTGCTGCAGGCGGTAAATGGCGTAGATGATGGCGACGGCGCTCATCAGCCCGGAGCAATCAATCATCGTTTGGGCAACGTCTTGGGCATACACATTCCAAAAATCATCGGCCTGGCTTTGCAAAAATTGCAGGCTCAGCGTTCGCATTTGCGCCTGATTGCCCAGCACATCACGCTCAATGGCTTGCAGGGCGTAGGGCAAATCGTCAGCAGAGCGCGTAATCTGGCTGGCAAAACGCTGAATGTGGCGCAAGCCTTCCAGCCGCGACCGAAAGGCCTGCGCGTTGGAAAGCTCATCGGCAAGGCTTTTGTGATTGAGGAATTGAACCGCAGCCAGCATCCACTCATCACCGCGGTCCATGCTTTGGTCGGCCCAGTAGGAGATGGAAATCGCCGCTGCTGCGTTTAACAGGTGCTGTGTATCCCGAATTTCTCCAGCGGAAATGGCCGCGCAAAAGGCAATGCTCTTTGGGGCAATTTGCTCAACGATGGCGGTTGATGTGCCAGGAGCGCTGCCGGGCAGGGCTTGCTGCAAGATGGGGAGCAGCGCCTCGGTCAGGCGGGCATACATCCAGTCAAATTGCGTTATGACGCGGCTCTCCAGCCCCTCGGCTGGAAAGGAATCGCCAAAGGCGGGGCTTTTCCACAAGAGATGTAACAGGGTGTGAAGTTTGGCTGGCTGGGTTGACATGAGCGATGGGTTTCCTTGAGCGTAGATTAAGCCTGCGCCGGGTTTTCATCCTGCGCCGAAAGGATGACCAGGGCGCGCTTAGCACCCAAGACCTGGCTGACTTCTTGCAGGGCGATTTGCAGGGTCTCTTCGACTGTACCTGCGCGCTGAATGCGCTGACTAAGGTAGTTGATGGTTGCTTCCATTTCGGCTTGCGTGGCCGCACGCTCGTAGGCGCGGACGTTTTGCAGTGAAATGGCGACCTGGTTGGCCAGGGATTGCAGCAGGACGATGTCGTTCTCGCCGAGTCCGTTAACAATATTCTGCTGCACATCCAACACGCCCAACACCTGGCTGCCAACGGCAATCGGCACGGCTGCTTCCGACTTGGTATCGGGCAGCAAGGGATTGGGCAGCCAGCCGATGGAGCGGGTCACGTCTTCCACCAGCACCGCTTCGTTGGTTTCGGCGGCGCGCCCCACCAGGCCGCGCCCTTTGGGAATGCTATGCCCGGCGGCGAGCATGGCCGCGCCGGCTTGCCCGGTGCCAGCGGCCATCACCAGGTTTTCGTTTTGCTCATCAAAGAAATAGATATGGGCATGGTAGTAGCCAAACGCGGCTTGCACCTGTTCCACGACCTCAACGGCCAACTGGCGGGGGCTGGTGGCAGCAGACAGGCGGCGGCTGACCTCGAGGGAGGCTTGCAGGGCTTTGGTACGGTTAGACACTTGTTGTTCGAGATCGACAAAAGACTGCTGAATCTGGCTGGTCATATTGTTGAAGAGGTTTCCCAATGTGCTGATTTCATCAGTGGTTTCGACCGTTGCCCGCGCCTTGTAATTGCCGCCTTGGATTTGCCGGGCAGCCTCGATCAGCCGAATGAGCGGGCCAGAAATGCTTTGCCCAAGCACCAGGCTGGCAACGGTGCTGACAAGAAAGACCCCCAACGCCACCAGGAGCGAGAATTGCAACGTGGCCTGCGTTTCAGCCGCAATGCGTTCTTGCGCAAGCAGGAACGGCTCATCCAACTCGGCGGTAGGAACAATTAAGCCCAGGCTGTAACCAGTGGTAAGAAGTGGAGCGTATGCTATGTAATAAGACGTATCTTCAATGGATAGCGTGGTCGTATCGGTTCTTCCGTTTGTCATATCGAGCAGCAGGTTAGAAAAATTGCCCGGTAATTTGTCAAACAGGGTTTCTTTTGCCGTTTCGCCTGGGACAATGACCTCAGGGCGTATGTTTAGCAAGGCGTACCCGGCTTGCGGCATGGCAATTGGATGGGCATAGCGGTCAATGAGGAAGGCAAAGCCGGTTTTCCCTATCTGGATTTTTTCTACTGCCTGTGTAATTGTCGTAAGTTTGACATCTATGCCCAATACACCCTTAAAGTGACCACGCTCATCATAGACAGGTATCGAACCTGTGACAATCAGGCCGGTGCCAGCGGTATCCTGGTACGGTTCACCCCATACGGGCTTCTTATCAGGGTTGTTTTTGGGCAGGCTTGCTTGGTAGTAAGGCTGTGTTCTAGGGTCGAAGCCTGGTGGCGCCACTTTTGCCAGTTCGATATTCGGATAATAAATCGTAAATCCTTGTTCGCTGACGAAGTAAAGAGCGGCGATATCTGATGTGCTTTTCAGAATGGCTGGTGCCGTAAAATCCAGGTAAATGTTCAGGTTGATCTCGTCTCGCATGGCGTCGGTGACGGGGATGGTGTTGGGGATGAACACAGACGCCGTATCGCTTTTTGGGTTGCCTGTTTGCCCGTCAGGGAATAGAATGAGTTTTTCACCTGCGTTCCAGTACCTGCCATCCGCCAAGATTGTTTTCTGGGCGTAAAGGGATGATTGATATATCGAAAGGCGCGCTAATATGGCCGTAATGTTTCCCAGGAATTGGTCGAATTTCTGGGTTTCCGCCAGGATAGTGTTGCTTACCTGCCGGCTAGATTGCGCTTTTACGGTTTTCTGTAATTCGTTTTGCAGGAAGTTCTGCGCTTGCCGGGTACGCGAGTAAAAGAAGTAGCCTGAGACAAAAATTGAAAGGCCGGTGATAACGAGGATGCTCATTAACAATTTGCTGCGTAACGAAAGGTTGCGCAAAGCAAATAGGAGAGAAAAGTTGTTTTTCATCGTTGGGTTTCCTTCTCTTCTGGCAGCGCGGCTGGTTGAATGGCTACCATGACAGGCTTGCTGCCCAGCGCATGACCCAACTCGCGAACGGCCAGTTGCAACGCGTCTTCAATGCGGGTGGCGCTCTGAATTTGCTGCGTAACACGGTTGAGGATGGCTTCACGCTCGGCGCGGCGGCGGGCCTGCTGTTCGGCCTGGTAGCGGGCGGTGATGTCGGTGATGATAGCGTTGAGCATCGGGCGGCCCTCGCGGTCGGGGGCGGGGCTGAGGCGAATTTCGGAGCGAAACTCGCGCCCGCTGCGGGTGCGGTGAATCCATTCAAATACGGCGCCGCCTTGCTGAAGCGCGCGCTGAATGCGGGCGGTGGCTGCCGTTTCGGAGGGCTGCCCATCGGGCTGGGTGGGCGGGCTGAGTTGAATGGGACCAGTTTTTCCCACGTCCTCGGGCGTCAACTCGAAGAGTTCCAGCATTTGTGGGTTGGCCTGCACAAACAGGCCGCTTTCTGCGTCCAGAATGGCGATGGCCGCTGGGGATGTTTCGATGAGGGTTTGATAGTCTTGGAAGAGTTGTTCTGTGAGTTGGTTGGCGCGCAAGTTTTCGAGGGCAATGCCCACCTGGTCAGCGACGGTGCCAATCAGCAGGGCGTCCAACTCGCTCAGGCTGGCGGTGCGGTCGTTCTGCACGTCCAACACGCCCAAAACGCGCCCGCCAAACAAAATCGGCACGGCAACTTCGGCGCGGGTTTCGGGCAGCAGGGGGTTGGGCAGCCAGGCCGGGTCGGCGTGGGTATCGGCAACCAGTACGGCTTGCTTGTTTTCGGCGGCGCGCCCCACCAGGCCTTTGCCGCGCGGAATGCTGTGTCTGCGCTGCAGCAGGGTTTGGCCCACTTGGCCGGTGCCGCCGGCCATGACCAGATTTTCTTCTTTTTCATCGAAGAGGTAGATGTGCGCGTGGTAGTAGTTAAAGGTTTGTTTGAGCTGCTCTACCACTTCTACCACTATTTGCGCCTGATTGCGGATGGCGGCAATGCGCTGGCTGACCTGCGCGGCCAGTTGCAGGGCGCGGGTACGCTCGGAGACGGCTGATTCTAATTGATGCAATTGCTGTTGGCGTAAATCATACGTGCGGCGTTCGCTGCGCAGGTAAAACACAGTGCCAATGGCAAAAATGACTATGAACGCCACCGATGAGCCAAGCAACAACTGATGGCTTCTTTCTTGTTGTTTTAAGGAAGAACCGAAAAGGATAACAAACTGGCGTTCTTGTGAGTCATACGCGCGTTTTACCAGGTCTTCATCCATTTTCTTGAGCAAAGCCATTAATTGCGGACGCGCTGTCTGAATTGCCGCCGGTGAGGGGGTTTCACCGAGGTTGGTTAAGATTTCATCGTACGTTTGCAGGGCGGCGGTCAGTTCTGTTATTTTTTGGGCAGATTCGTCTTTGGGCGCCAAGAGAGGCCGCAAGACACGGATTTGTGAATTAAGGAGTGCGCGCTGTTTTTCAATTTCTGCTTTGCCCAGCGTTGGGTTATTCAGCCAGTCTTGTGTATGTACGAAAAGGAGAACGGTGTGACGCTGAATATTTGCGATGGTGGCCAGCGCTTCCGATTTATCAATAAATCCTTGGCTTGTTCCTGCGCCTTGCAAATACGACTGAACCATAAAGACCAGGAAGATGAGTGAAAGCCCAAAGGCAATCGCAAAAATGGTTATTTGGGCAACCGAGGGCCTCCAGCCAGTACGGTTTGCGGCGTTCATCGCACCTCCATAGAAACAATGTTCCAAATGCTCAGGTCTTGATAGTCTTTTTTGTCAATCTCTGGATATTGGTCAAACGGAAAAATGATGCGGGTGGGGCCGTTTTCGTTGACCGTCATATAAGCGCCGTTGGCACGGGTGGCAAGTAACACCGGCCATTTTTGCAATTCGCGCATTGAAAGGTCTACCTGGTAGTCGTCGAGCGCCACAATGTGTACCAGTTCAGCCGTGGAATCAGCCTGTATAAATTTTAGAAAATCGCTCATTAATACCCCTGTGTAGGTGACTTGTTCTTTCATCCAGGGGTCATGGATATCATACTCGACCAATCCGAGTTTTTCGAGCGTAGCCAGGTCCATCTGCAACGTATCGCCGTTATTTTTGGCGCTGATTTTGCCGCTAACGGTGAGGATGACCTCGCCACTGGGGGCGGGGATGGCGTCACCCGGCTTGAGGCTGGCGGGGGCAACGACGGTATAAACAGTTTTTGTCTGGTCGGCGCAGGCCGAAAGTAGAAGTATCAACAGAAAGAGAGCGAAAATGCGCAGAGTTTTCATGAGTTTCTCCTTTTGAGTATGGACGAAAGCGTATTCTAAATTTTGGCCGATAGAGTGTCAGTCTGCTTGAGCAGCCCAAACAGGCGCGCGTTTTCGATAGACATTGCTGCCAGGCTGGCAATTGCCTGCAGCAGGAGCAAATGTTCGTTGATGAAATAATTGGGTTTTTCGTGCGCCAGCACCAGCAGGCCGAGCAGGTCAGCGCGGCCAAGGAGCGGAACGACCAGCGCCGAGCGGGTCGAATCTTCGGCGGGCAGCGGCCAGCGTACATCCTGGCGGGCATCGCTGATGATGAACCCCTGGCGGGTTCTTTGCACTTGTTGGCGCAAAGGCTGTACATCGGGCAGGGTGTATGCGGCAGAAAAGAAATGCGTTTTCTGGTCGCTTGTTTTGCTTCCATCGAGCAAGAGGAGATGCCCCCAACTGGCGCCCAGGGTTTCAACCGTGCGGCGCAAAATGATGTCGGTGAGTGCGTTAATGTCGGTGTGAGCGTTCAGTTCGCGGCCAATTTCGGGCAACAGGTTGAGTTCTTTGTTGCGGCGGCGGATGATGTCTTCGGCCTCTTTGACTCGCAGGCGGGTGCGGATTCGCGCCAGCAGTTCGCGGCGGTCGAAGGGTTTCATCACGTAGTCGTCCGCGCCGAGGTTGAGGGCGTATTGCATATCAACCGGGTCGAGCCGGGCGGCGGTGACGATGATGACCGGAATGTGCGCTGTGGCTGGGTTGGAGCGAATTTGTTCCAGGACCTGAAAACCATCCATCTCTGGCATGTTCACGTCCAGAAGTAATAAGTCGGGTTGTTCGGCGCGCGCTTTTTCGAGTGTTTCGGGGCCGTTTGAGGCTGTCGTCAGTTCGTATTCTTCTTGTTGCAGATAACGCGCTAAGAGGGTCAGGTTACTGGGGTTATCATCGGCGACCAATAGCCTGAATTTTTGCCCCGGCCCGGGGTTGGGGCTGGCGGCCTGTTCTTTTCCCAACATTTTTTGAACAATCTGACAAATTCGTTCGGGCGAGATGGGCTTGATGAGGGTATGGTCTACCTTCATGCGCCGGGCACTTTCTTTTAAACCTGGCACATCATAGGCAGTGACCAGAATGGTGTGGAGCGGGTTGCCATTGGCTCGTTTGCGCAGGCGTTCGATAAGTTCTAGCCCGTTGAGGCCTGGCATCATCATGTCGGTGATCACCAGGTCTATGGGAGCATGACCAATTTGCTGGAGGGCTGAGTCGGCATCTGTGGCAGAAATGATCTCCAGGGTGGGGCTCAAACGGGCAATGGCGCGCGCTAAGGTGGCCGCAGTGCCAGGGTTGTCGTCTACCACGAGGATACGGGCATTGATAATATCGGGAGGATTGGAGAGGATATTCGTCGCCATATATTTATTTTGCACAATATTTTTTGCTGTGCAGTTTGCGATATGCGGGAAAAGTTGGCAAAAGTTGGCGGGAAGAAGCAACCGTCCCGAAGGTTGGAAGCCTTCGGGACGGTCAATCTACGACAAGGCGGTACCCGGTTCCCCGCACATTCATCAGGTAGCGGGGCGAGTGCTCGTCTGGTTCAATGGCCTGTCGAATTTGGTGAACATGCCATTTGACCAGTTCCTGCGCTTCGCGGAATTCGACCTGGTAGCCCTGGGCTTCTGTGACCAGGGTTTGATAATCCACTACGTTTGGGGCGTGCCGCAGCAAAACCAGAAAGTAATCGAAGGTGGTGGGGGGCAGGTTAATGTTTTGACCGCCAAGCGTCAGGCGGCGGGCGAGCAGGTCGAGGGTAATTTTGCCGCGTGTCAAAAAACGGTCTGTGCCGATTGGTTCGGCAGCGCTTGGGGGCTGAGGAGTCTCGTCATTTTCCAGGCTTTTGAGTTCAGCCTGCAGCGCTTCAATTTGCGTTCGGAGTTGGCGTTTACGGCGCTCTCGTTCTTGTTTGGCGAGAATGCTTTGTGTGCGCTGAATAAGGTCGCCCGGCTGAAGCGGTTTGAGCAGATAATCGGTGGCTCCCTGCCGCAGCGCTTCGAGGGCAGAGTGTAGGTCTGGCTGGGCGGTGAATAAGACGACCGGCAGGTCGGGTTGGGCGGCATGAATGTGCTTTAGCACTTGCATGCCGCTCAGATCGGGCAGTCGGATATCGAGGTAAACCAGGTCAAAGAGGTGCTTGTCTAGCAAATCTAGCCCTTCGTGGCCGCAGGCGGCTGTTGTGACTTCGAAATGAGCGCGTTGGAGGATGCGTGCCAGGGTATGACGCAAGGCAGGTTCGTCATCAATGATGAGGAGATGCCCGGTCATTCTTGCCTCCGGGTGGGCAGCCAGACCTTGAAGAGGGCGCCTGCTTCGGGGTTGTTCTCGGCGTAAATCTCGCCGCGGTGCTGGTGAACTATGTCGGCGGTGATGGTCAGGCCAAGTCCGGTGCCGGCTTCTTTATCTGTTACAAATGGCTCAAAGATGCGAGAGAAAATTTTGGGGTTGATTCCTGGCCCGGTATCGGAAAATGTGATGAGGACTTGCGCCTGGTCAGGCAAGTGATAGGTATGGACGGTGAGATTGCCGCCGTTTTGCATGGCTTCAATGGCGTTCATGAACAGATTCAGGATGACCTGCCTGATTTTATCGGGAATGACCGGAATGGCAGGCAGGCCGGGGTCGGGATGGAAGGTGAAGATAATGCTTCGGTGTCTCATGTAGGTGGATGTGAGAGCATGGACATCCTCGATAACGTCGTTCAGCATGATTTCCTGGAAATCTTCGGCCTGGGTTGCGCGGTATGTCGAACGCAGCCTGCCAATCAGGGAGGCCATGCGTTCCGTCTCCGAGAGGATAATATTCAAGTCCTGGCGGCCCTGGTCAGATAACTCCTCGTCTGCTTTGAGGAGGAACAACGCGTTTTGTATTGCTTGCAGGGGGTTATTCAGTTCATGTGAGACGGATGCCAGCAGGCGCCCGACCAGCGCGAGCCGTTCACTCTGGATTAATTGGGCGCGCATCTCTTTTTCCTGGCGCAACGAGTTTTGTAATTCCTGGTACAGGTTGGCTTTTTGCAGCGCAACCGCTAACTGGTCTGCCACCGCCATCATCAGGTTCATCTGGCGTTGCGAGAACTGGCGCGGGGGTTTTTCTTGAATATCCAACACCCCCAATACTTTGTCGTTGATTTTGATAGGGACGGTCAGTTCAGATTGCGTATCTGGCAATAAGGGATGACGCATGAAAAAGACGACCGCCTCGACGTTATTGGTGACAAACGGCTCGCCAATCTCAGCCACATGTCCAACGATGCCCGTCCCAACGGCAATCCGATTGCTCTGTCCCATAAGCGCAGCGGCTTGTTTGCCGCTGGCATGACGAACGACCAGGTCGCCGCTCTGGGGGTCAGCAACGAAGACCTGGATGTGGTAATAACCGAAAATCTCGTGTAAGAGGTTGGTTATGTCGCGTATCAACCGGTCGGGGTCGAGGGTGGCAGCCAGGTTCCTGCTGATGTGGTAGAGGGCATTGATTTCTTGTAAATTTTTCGAGGTGGTTTCCAACAGGCTGGCGTTTTCAATGGCGATAGCGGCCTGCACGCCGAGTGATTCAAGCAGGCGCTCATCATCGGGGTTAAAAGCGTTCGACAGTTCGCTTTCGATGCTGATGGTTCCCAATATATCATGTTGGCCCTTTTTGATGGGCGATACAATCAGGGAGTGATTGTTAACCGGGGCGGTCTGTTCAATAAAGCGCGGGTCTGCGTGGATATCAGCGATGGAAATGCTGTTTCCAGTGGCAATTACCTGGCCTGCGATGCCCTCTCCCAGGCGCATATTCAATTTTGCTTTGGAGATATTTCTGGACCCGGCCACTGCGCGCGGTATCAAAACCTGGTTCTCGGTATCAACGAGGTGCAAGACGACTTTTTGCGCAGTGGGGATGAGTTCTTGGGTAGAATCCACAATCAGTTGCAACAGTGTTTCCAGTCCCACCTTTTCTGTTGCGCTCAGGGCGCGTTCGATTTTCGAGAGTGTGCTGGATTCACGCAGTTGTTTCTTAATACGAACGTCCTGTTCGGCGGTCAAAAAGGCCAGGGCGAGCTGCGAACTGGCTAGTTGAGCCAGGATAATTTCATCATAGGAAATAGAATGCGCCGCACCAAATACAAAGCCGACCACGCCAAATTTGTACTTTCCGGCCATTAGTGGCAGGATGAACTCAGAACGGGCCGGCAGAGAAATCTCATTGAAGGTGAAAAGATTAACAAAGCGGGGCGGCGAAAAAGTGTTGAAGATAAGCGCCTGGTTTGGCCCAAGATAGATGGTTTGCGGGGGCAGTGGGTCGTTTTCCAACACAATGTTCGCCGCAGGCGTTTGATTGTCCGAGGTGGCTGCCAGAAGGGTCATCTTGCGCTGAGAGGCATCCCACTTCAAAATATAAGCGTCATCGGCCACAAACAGGTTTGACAGGTGACGGGCAAGGTAAAAATAGCGCTCCTCTGTTAAGTTGGGGTCGAGAATATCCCTGGCGGCCATCGCCAAGATGGAGAGAAAGCGTTCAAGAGATCTTAACGTGGTGCGCAAACGCGCCTGTTCTGTAAGTTTTCTGTTTATCAATCCCAGGCTGTAGCCAGCAACCACCACCATCAGGTTGCCCGTCCAGCCCGCCAGCAACAGGGCAATCCCTTGAGAACCAGCGAACAGGAAGAAAAGACCGGCATTTACCCCAATGCTCGCCAGTCCCGCTATAAACCCTGCCGTTGGCCCAAAAAACCAGCCAGCAGCGGCCACCGGAATCGTCACCAGCGTTGCACCGACCGGCCCAACGAAAGTAATGAGCGGGTAAAACAGCGCAATGTATAGCAACACAGTTGCCAAGAGAATGACCACTTTCTCCCGCGTTTTCACAGGCTGGATAAATTTCGACAGGTTTTGCATGGCCATACTTTGAGATTGCGCAAGATTGACTTTGATAAATTGTACATGATTATCCACCCATCAGACTGCTTCGTCCTGCTTTCAATATGATATTGTCAGCCTGCGCAACCGTTTCAGGGCAATCCGGCGGGGGCTTTGATATGTAGTTCTGGCGGTGGGTTGCCCAGCCACATTTCGATGCGCCGGAAAGATTCTACATAGCCCATTTCATAAAAGGCAGACAGGTGTGGATCGTTGACCTGGATGTTTTCCAGGTGGGTATCGAGCCGGGGGTACTGATGGTGCAGGTGCGAGAGGAACGCATAGGCCACCGTTGCAGGATTTCCCCTTTCAGTTTTGTAGGCAAAGCGGGTGAGAATAAATTTTTGGCGTTGATAGATTAACCAGCCCTGGCTGTCATCGGCCAGGGTAATTTCCAACCCAGAAACATCTTGCGCGTTGAGGAGGGTTTCAGATTGGTTGGTCCAGGGCATGGTGCCGCGGTCGCGTCCGGCCAGGCGCAGGGCGTCAATGCGTTCGAGCCGCCGGGCATCGGCAACGACCGGGTCGGGTGGGGGAAGGACTGGCGCGCGGCGCAAGACCAGCAGTTCCCCGATTTCCCGGAAGCCTAGTTTGAGAAAGAGCCGATGCGCCGGGAGGTTGTTTTTGATGACTTCCAGCATCACAAAGTGACGATTGAGTTTGGCTGCGTTTTCGAGCAGCCCCTCCATGAGCGCCTGCCCCACGCCGCTGCGCCGAATGTTGGGCAGCACGCCCAGGCGGGTTATCCAGGCGCGGCCTTCGCGCACGCCCAACATCGCCACGCCCAGCAATTCATTGCCCTGCATGGCAACCAGGGAATGGTCAAGGTCTACATCGTAATCCGCGATGTAATCTCCCAGGCGCTTGGCGTTCATAGGCATCGGAACCAGGTAGTCAACACGAGTCTGGTTATAAATAGCGGTCAATTGTTCGATGGTGAAGCGGCTCGTTGGAACGAGTTGAATTTTTTCGTCGGTCATGGCAGGCATCTTCAGCCGGTTTTCAGGAAAGAGTCAATCTGGTCAACGAAATCTTTGATCTTCTGGATGGGCTTTTGGATATACCCGTTGCAGCCGTAACTTTCCACCATTTTTCGGGCTGTTTCTTGCGGCCAGGCGGTAAAAGCGATAATGGGAATGCCTGTCAGGCTTGGTTCGGCGCGCAGCCAGCCTGCCAGGGTTTGGCCGTCGTAATCGGGCAGGCCCAGGTCGAGCAGGATGAGATGAGGATGTTCGTCGAGCGCCATCTGCAATCCCGTTTCAGCATCGGGGGCGTGGACGACTGCGTAATCATGCGCGGATAATGCCTTGCGCACCAACTCGACTGTATCGGGTATGTCTTCTACCAGCAAAATTTTCAACATCGAGTTATCCTTTCAGGACGTATGCAGGAATTTTACTCCTGTTCACCATGACGGCGATAGAAATTATAGAGATGATTGCGCCCGGCACGGTCGTTTCGGGTTTGTGGCCGGTTGCCAGGCTGACCAAGAAAGAATGGTAAAGTGGTGGTATGATCAGTGACATTATCTCATACAAAATTCCTGGCGGACTTTTCGTCGCCGCGATCCATTTGGAGACAAATATGACCATCCTCACAGGGATTTTCTTTGTTGCTGGCTTGGCTTTGCTCATTTTGGGCGCAGAGTGGCTGGTGCGCGGTGCCTCGCGCATTGCGGCCTGGGCCGGCATTTCGCCGCTGGTCATTGGGCTGACGGTGGTTGCCTTTGGCACCAGCGCCCCCGAACTGGCAATCAATCTTCAATCCTCCCTGGCGGGCCAACCTGATATCGCCATCGGCAATGTCGTTGGCAGTAATATCGCCAATATCCTGCTGATTTTGGGACTTTCTGCCGCCGTTGCTCCGTTAATGGTACAGCAGCAGGTGGTGCGTCAGGATGTGCCGATTATGATTGGTGCTTCAGTGGTCACCTTCTTTTTCGCATGGGATGGCCTGGTAAGCACGTTTGAAGGCTTGATTCTATTTGGCGCATTGCTTCTCTACATGTGGTTCCTCATTCACCAGAGCCGCGCCGAAAGCCAGGAAGTGAAGCAGGAATATGAGCAAGAATACGCCCCACACGAGCAAAAGAACTGGCGCGGCTGGCTGTTGAACATCGCCCTGGTTGCGGTGGGGCTGGGGCTGCTCATTCTTGGCGCGCGCTGGATGGTCGTCAGCGCGGTGGAAGTCGCCCGCTGGCTGGGCGTCAGCGAATTGGTCATCGGCCTGACGGTGGTGGCGGTTGGCACCTCCCTGCCCGAACTGGCAACTTCGGTAATGGCCGCCATCAAAGGCGAACGAGATATTGCGGTAGGAAATGTCGTCGGCAGCAATATTTTCAACCTGCTTGCGGTGCTTGGCTTAAGCGCCATCATCGTCCCGGCAGGCATACCTGTTTCGCAAGCAGCCATCCGTTTCGATCTTCTGGTTATGATTGCGGTTGCGCTGGCATCCTTACCGATATTTTTTACCGGCGGTCAAATCTTCCGCTGGGAGGGGTTCCTTTTTTTCGGCTACTACATCGCGTATACGGTCTATCTTATTTTGAACGCCACTGGTCACGATGCCCTGCCGATGGTTAATATGGTGATGGCCTGGTTCGTCTTGCCACTGACCGCGCTGACGCTTGTCATCTCGCTCTGGTATGAATTCCACGTCCGCCGCCGGGCGTAAATGAACATATTCTAATGAAGTATCAAAACCTGCTGCAAAAGCGGGTATTTTTTATGATTCTTTGCTAAAATATTCCTATGCTTGAATTGCTCTTTCCTCTCATCCTACTCCCCCTTGGGATTCTGGTCATTCTCTTGTTGCGCCGCGCGTCGCTCAGTAACCCGCAAGCCGGTTGGATTCTTTCTATTTTCCCTCTTGCCTCTTTCGGTGCGCTGCTTTACTTCACTGCCCAACTACACGGAAAAGCCCTGCAATTCTCCATTCCCTGGATTCCCTCCCTGGGGTTGAACTTCTCGCTTTACCTGGATGGCCTCTCCGCCTTGTTCGGCCTCATCATTACCGGAATCGGCACGCTGGTTGTCATCTATACAGGCTATTACTTTGATCATTCGGGACACGAGACTTCGAGTTTCGATTTATCGAAACTCGAAGTCTCAACCAGCGAATCTCGAATTTCGAATATCGAGTACCGCTTCTTTGCATACACTCTGCTCTTCATGCTCGCCATGCTCGGCGTGGTCCTGGCGGGTGACTTAATTACCCTCTTCCTGTTCTGGGAAGGGACGAGCATCTCCTCCTTTCTGCTCATCGGCTATAAATATAAAGACGAAGCCGCCCGTAAAGGCGCGTTCAAATCGCTGTTCATCACCGGCGGCGGCGGGATTGGCCTGCTGGCAGGCTTCCTGTTCATGATGCATCTCAGCGGCAGCGCCGATTTCAAAACCGTTCTTGCCAGCCGCGACATCCTGACCGCCAGCCCGCTTTACCCGGCGCTATTCAGCCTCGTCGTCCTGGGCGCGTTCACCAAAAGCGCCCAATTTCCGGCCCACATCTGGCTGCCTGAAGCCATGAGCGCCCCCACCCCGGCCAGCGCCTTCCTGCATTCGGCGACAATGGTCAAGGCAGGAGTATACCTGCTGGCGCGGCTCAACCCAGCCCTGGGCGGCACCGATACCTGGTTTTGGACGCTCTCGCTCTTTGGCCTGACCACCATGCTGGTGGGCGCATATTTAGGCGCCAAACAAAATGACCTCAAGCCGCTCCTGGCTTATTCCACCGTCTCGCAACTCGGCGTGCTGGTCGCGCTCATCGGCCAAGACACCGAAATCGCCTTCAAAGCCCTGGTCATCGGCATTCTGGCGCACGCCCTCTACAAATCCGCGCTGTTCATGGCGGCAGGCATCATTGACCATGAAACCGGCACGCGCGACCTGCGCAAACTGGGCGGCCTGCGCAAGCAAATGCCCATCTTGTTTGGGATTGTGGGAATCGCCGCCCTCTCGATGGCTGGATTGCCCCCCTTGTTTGGATTCCTGGCGAAAGAGACTCTGCTGGCCTCTGCCACCCACCCCAGCCTGCCGGCCGCTCTCGCCACTTTGTTCCCCCTCACAACCGTCATCGCCGGGGCGCTGATTTTGTTCCAGGCGGCGATTCTCGTGTGGGGCGTGTTCCTTGCCCAACCGGCAGACCTCAAACACCCCGCGCATGGTTATGACCCGAAGTGGGGTTTCTGGTTCGCGCCCGCCCTGCCCGCCCTGCTCTCGCTGTTGGTAGGCATCACCCCGGTTGAGCCAGCCTTCCTCGCCAACTTTCTGGCCGATTCGGCCAAAGCCGCTTATGGCGATAAAGTTAAAGTCTCGCTTGCGTTGTGGACGGGCATCAACGTGCCGCTGATTCTCTCGATTGTGGCCGTCTCGCTCGGTCTGTTCCTATTCTGGCAGCGCAATCGTATTCGCCCGGCGCTGATGGCTTTCCTGCCCAACCTGACCGTCAACGCGCTTTATGACGGGACTCTCGCCGGGCTGGCATGGGGCGCGCGCCAGGCTACCCTGCTTCAGCGTGGACAAATCCGCTTCTACATTGGGGTCATGCTGACGACCGCTTTTGCTATGGTCTTGTGGTTTGGCGGTCTTCCGCTCGAGTTTCTGCAATTCCAAAACATCTTTGCCCTGCCCGAAACGAACTGGATTTTCGTATTTCTGCGCTCCCTGGCCTTACTGATTGCCGTTGGTGCGTCGCTGGTCAGCGTTCTCCTGCTGCGTGACCTGCACGCCATTCTCGGCTTTGGGGTTTCGGGTTTGGCGGTGGCGGCCTGGATGGCAATGGAACCCGCTCCTGATGTGGCCCTGGTGCAGGTCGTGGTTGACATCCTCGCTACCGTCATCCTGGTCATCATTCTGACCATCATCCCACGCACGCTGCGTAAAAAAGCGCAGGAATTTACCTTGCGGCAAACGCGATTCGGTTTACTGCGCGATGCTTTCCTTGCGTTGGCTTTGGGAGCAGTAGTTTTTGCTATCACCTTCGCCTCGCTCGAATCGCGCCAGCATCCTGCGCAAGCATCCTTGTATTATGACGAAAACGCCAAAGCGCTGACAGGCGCCAAAGACATTGTTGGTGCAATTGTGGTTGATTTCCGAGCGCTCGATACCATGCTGGAAATCATGGTCTTTGCTTTTGCCGCCCTGGGGATTTACACCATTATGCACTATACCGTCCGCAAGGCAAACAAAGGCGAACAGCTTGAGCCGGCAGAGCGACAAAACCCGGTCGGCGAGCCGCGCGGCGCGTTTGGCCTGCCTACATCCTCATTCCTGCACTTGCTGGCCTATGCTCTGTTGCCGCTGGCAGTGATTGTGGCTCTCACGCATGTTTTCTATGGGCATGACCAGCCCGGCGATGGTTTTACCGCAGGCGTCACCATCAGCCTGGCGATTGCCAGTTG
Source organism: Anaerolineales bacterium (assembly GCA_034432755.1). GTDB lineage: Bacteria > Chloroflexota > Anaerolineae > Anaerolineales > Villigracilaceae > UBA5195. The sequence goes on along the minus strand of DAOUBQ010000018.1, from coordinate 44,326 downwards.
GTACATCATTTTTGGCTATAACGCCATCAAATCTAAATTGAAATGGCTCAAGCCGGTGCGCTTCATTGGGTTGGGGCTGGGCTTGGCCCTTGCGAATGCCCTGTTGGGCTTCTTGCTTGGGAACGGCCAGCAAGGACGAGGCTTTTTTACAGTCATCCGTTACGATGACTTGCTCAGAGTTACCCAATTCCTGCCCAATGGAGTCTCTTTAAGTAATGCTCTACTCTTTGAAGTCGCCATTTGCCTGGTTGTGATGGGCGCATCGGTGTTGATCCTCGACAATCTCGGGCATCCCGCCGAAGCGGATAAAGAAAGCAATGATCTGCTGGCCGAAATCGGGCAGAATTAAGTTTATGAGAAATAACGGGTACTCACTATGTTGAACTTTCTGACTGCGCTTGCTATCGGCGCGATGTTTGCGATGGGCGTATTCCAATTGTTGCGGCGCAACATCATTCGCTCTGCCATTGGCCTGGTGATTCTTGCCAACGCTGTCAACATGTTTCTACTGACGGCAGGCGCTTACGATGGGATTGCCGCCGCTTACTACAACCATACTGCGCAAATCAGCGACCCTCTGCCGCAAGCACTGGTCTTGACGGCCATCGTCATCAGCGCGGGCGGATTCGCTTTCGTGCTAAGCCTGCTCTACGTTATCGGTTTTCGTTATAAGACGAGTGACAGCGATGAAATCGAAGGCCTGAAGTATTAATGGCGATTGGATCCTCTCTACTCCTCCCTGTCGTCCTGCCCTTTGCAGGCGTCATTGTCACCCTGCTGGTTCGCAAGAATCGCCGTTGGCAGGCTGGCCTTGCCCTGGGATTCATGCTCGCCGCCTTAGCGTCCTCGCTGGCGCTGGCGCAGCAGGTTTTCGTGGGACGTGAAATTTTGGCCTTGCAATCGGGTGCGTGGCCGGTTCCGGCGGGAATCACGCTGATTGCCGACCCGCTGGGTGTTTTCATGCTGGTCATGACTCAGTTGGTGCTTTCTGCCGGAATCTTGTACGCCACTGGCACTATCGAAAAAGTCGTTCAATATCCGACCTTTTATCCAGTATTCCTCGGCCTGGCAACCGGCATGAGCGGCGCTTTTCTCTCTGGTGACCTGTTCAACCTGTTCGTGTTCGCCGAACTCATCGTCATCAGCGGCGCGGTGCTGACCGGCATGGCCGATGACAAATACGGCGTCGAAGCCTCGTATAAGTACCTGATTATCAGCACAGTGGGCGCCCTCCTTTTTTTGCTCGGAATTGGCAGTCTGTACACCGTGCATGGCACCCTCAACCTGGCGCAATTGTCGCAGGCGATTGCCGCCAATCCTTCGCACCCGCTCACCATGGCGGGCCTGGCTTTTTTGACCGCCACATTTCTGACCAAAAGCGCCGGTTTTCCCTTCCACTTCTGGCAGCCCGATTTCCACACCGCCGCACCGACGCCGGTTCATGCAGTTTTGTCGTCGGTGGTTGTCAAGGTAGGCGTGTATGGCTTCCTGCGCCTGACCATCATGCTCTTTCCGGGCTTCGAACTGCTCAAGACCCTGCTGGTCATTGTCGGCGTGATCGGCGTTATCTACGGAGGCCTGGGCGCCGCCGGAACGTATAGTGTCAAGCGCATGTTGGCCTATTCCACGATGAGTCAGTTGGGGTTCATCATGGTTGGCATCGGTTGGGGAACCCCGCTGGCGCTTTCGGGCGCGCTGGTATTCGCCTTCAATCACGCGCTGGCAAAGGCGGCCATGCTGATGATGGCAGGCGCCATGGCCAGCCGCACGCCCGATAAAAATGCCGCTTTTTCGGCGGTCGTCGGAATCGGAAAAAACAGCCCGTTCGCTGGGCTTCTTTTCCTTTTGGGCGGCATGGCGCTGGCGGGCGTCCCGCCCCTAAACGGGTTTGTCAGTAAACTGATGATTTTCCTGGGCGGCATCGAAGCCGGGCAATATCTCTCGCTCGGCATCATTGGCATTGCCAGCGTTATCACGCTCAGTTATGTCATTCGTTCGTTCATGAAAATCTGGTTTGAGCAGAATCCAGAATTCAAGCCCAAAAACGGTGATAAACTGATTGCCCCGGCCATTCTGATTGCGCTTTGCTTGGCATTGGGGATTTGGAGTGGGCCGCTGGTATCCGCTTCAGACTATGCGGTTTCCGTTCTCCTTCAGCCTGAAACCTATATTGCAGTGATCAACACCTTGCCGCAAGTGGGATTACCGTAAGGAATAAAACGATGGTACGTTTGCAAATAGCCCTGCCCCTCTTACTGGTCTACCTGGCGCTTTCGCACCGCCCCGGCGACAACCTGCTTCCTAACCTGGTATTTGGCTCGTTGATTGCCCTGGGCATCAGCGCGTTACTGCCTGGCCGCTCGCGCCCGTTCAACTGGCGACGATTCTTTCCGTTTCTCTTTGGCATTTTGCGCTACGCCGGATTGGTGATTGTGGACATGTTCAAAAGCGCCTACACCGTTGCCCTGATTGTGCTGGACCCGAAACTCCCCATTCGTCCCGGCATTGTGGCGATTGATTCTGGTTGTCAGAGCGAACTGGCTGCTGCGCTGAGCGCGCACGCCATTACCCTGACGCCTGGCGAGATGGTAATTGCGATAGATGAAAAAGGTATCCTGTACACCCATACCCTCGATGTCAACCGTTCAAAAGAATATGCGGAAGACGCGCAATCCCTGCGCCGCAATCTGTTGAGTAAAATCGTCGAGTAAACGAGAAACGAGTGAACTGATGAATGCTCTCAACCAATTCCTGGACAATGTGCTGGTCTATGTGGCGATGATCGCCCTGATTTTACATACGCTCTTCTTTTTGCTTGCCACCTGGCGCGCCTGGCGCGGCGAGAACAGTTTCGACCGCCTGATTGGCGTTGACCTGACCGGAATCTTGATCCTGTGTATGTTGGTCTTATTCGCCATCGTCAGCGAAGTGTATGCCCCGCTGCATGTCAACGCCAACAACGTCATTTTCGTGGATATTGCGCTTGGCCTGGCCGCGCTCAGTTTCCTGACAACTATTGCGCTTGCCAAGTATATTGTGGACCACAGGATGTTTTAGCGATGGAAATCTTTGTTATTCTCTCGAAAATCATTGCCATTCTCCTGCTGCTATTGAGCATAATTTTTTCGGCGCTGGGAATGCTGGGTGTGATGCGTATGCCCGATGTCTATACTCGCTTGCACGCCACTGGCAAAATCAGCGCCTTTGGCGCGGTGATGATTTTGGGCGCGGCGGTTGTCGTCTTGCCAGACCTGACCATCTTCAAGGGATTCGTCATCATTATTTTTTTGTTGTTGGCTTCTCCGGTTGTGGCGCACACGATTTCCTCTGCCGCTTACAAAACCGGCCTGCCTATGAAACAGTCGCTCCGTGATGATCTCGCGAAGGTCCTCCCAAGAGGTTCGGGCAAAGATGTTTGAGTGAAAAGCTTGCCCGGCGGCGAGTTTTTCATTGGGTATTTGAAAGAAGTCCCTATGGAATGGCTGATTCTCCCCCCTCTGTTGCTGCCCTTTACAGGCGTGGTCGTTACTCTGCTGACGCGCAAACGCCGCGCCCTGCAATCGGGCCTGGCGCTGGCAATCATGCTGCTCGCCCTGCTTTCGACCTGCGCACTCACATGGGGTGTCCTGGCAAACCAGCAGGGCTTGGTGTTGCATTCAGGTCTGTGGACCGCGCCGATTGGCATTGCGCTGGTAGCCGACCCATTAACGGTCCTGATGCTCCTGATGACCCATCTGGTTCTGACCCCTGGCATTTTATATGCTTTGGGTTCGACCGAAAAAGTGGTGCAATACCCCACGTTCTACCCGCTCTTCTTTGGTCTGGCAACTGGCCTGAGTGGCGCGTTCCTGACCGGCGACATGCTCAATCTGTTCGTTTTCACAGAGGTCATCGTCATCACAGCCACCGCCCTGACCGGTATCGCCGATGACGAATTTGGCGTGGAGGCATCCTACAAATACATCCTCATTAGCACCGTCGCATCCACCTTTTTCCTGCTTGGGATTGGCTCACTCTACGCCGTATACGGAACGCTCAATATCGCGCAGTTAAGCGAATTGATAAACAAACATCCTTTGTCGCCCCTCACCCTGGCTGGAATGGTGCTACTGACCGTCACGTTTTTGACCAAAAGCGCCACCTTCCCGTTTCACTTTTGGCAGCCCGATTTTCACGCTGCCGCGCCCACCCCGGTTAGTGCCATGCTTTCGTCCGTCGTGGTCAAAGTGGGCGTGTATGGCCTGCTGCGCATGACCAGTCTGCTGTTTGTGAGCGAAGCCCATGCGCTGCGCCCCCTGCTGGTTTTGCTGGGCGTGGTGGGCGTCGTCTATGGCGGGTTTGGCGCCGCTGGAACCCACAACGCCAAACGAATGCTGGCTTACTCCACCCTCAGCCAGATTGGGTTTATTCTGGTTGGGATTGGTTGGGATACGCCGCTTTCGATTGCCGCGGCGCTGGTCTTTGCGTTCAACCATGCGCTGGTCAAATCGGCCATGCTGATGCTGGCAGGTGCGATGGCGAGCCGTGCGGCGGTCAAATCAGCGTCTTTCGATGTCGTGGTTGGAGTGGGCAAGTATCATCCTTTCGCCGGGGCGCTGTTCCTGCTGGGGGGCATGGCGTTAGCGGGCATTCCCCCCACCAACGGGTTCCTCAGTAAATTGGGGATTTTTTGGAGCGGGATTGAGGCCGCTCAGTACCTACCGTTGGCTATCATTGGCGTTGCCAGCATACTGACCCTGTTTTACGTCATCTCGGCTTTTATCAAAATCTGGTTTAAGCAAAAACCGGCAGTCAAGCCCAAGCAGGGCGACCACCTGCTCGCCCCGGCGCTCTTGATTGGCCTGTGCCTGTTGCTGGGCCTGTGGGGCGAACCGCTCATCCAGTTCGCGCAGACTGTGACAGACTGGATAAGCGTTCCCCTGAACTATGTGTCTATCGTCATCAGGTAATTTGCAGGTCAATTTGACGAAAGATAGGAACACTGCTATTATCGCCGCGTGAACATGCGCAAGTGGCTTTTTTCTCTGCAAACCGAAATTTCAGGGTTGGTGTTGTGGCTGAAACCAGGGCTGGGGGTCAAGCGATGGCTATTGATGTTGCTGGCCGGAATCACCTTCCTGGGCGTGGGTGTGGCCTACTTTTTGTTAGATATTTACCGAACAACCCCTGCCAGCGAACTGATCGATGTCCTCGATGTTGCCACCCTGCGCTTTTGGCCGCGCCCCATACGGGTGGCAATTTTCATCGTCATTGGATTTGGCCTGGTCATTTGGGGCCTTGCCGGGTTGAACCGCGCCCTGCTCAACCCCTTCCTGCGCCCCGGACAGCGATTAATTGACCAGATAGCCGGTCATCGCCGCCGCGAGCGCGGGCCGCGCGTGGTGGTGATGGGCGGCGGACATGGTCAATCTACCCTGCTGCGTGGGCTAAAAAATCACACCAATAACATCACCGCCATTGTGACAGTGGCCGATGACGGCGGCTCTTCGGGCAAATTGCGCCAGAACTTGGGCATTTTACCGCCCGGCGATATTCGCAACTGCCTGGCGGCACTCTCCAACGACGAAGCGATGATGACACAGTTGTTCCAATACCGATTTACCGATGCTTCGGGGCTGGGCGGCCATTCGTTTGGCAACCTGTTCATCTCCGCCCTGTCCGATTTAACGGGCAGTTTCGAGGAAGCGGTGGCCGAATCGGGCAGGGTGCTCTCGGTCAACGGGCGCGTGCTCCCGGCCACCCTGCACGATGTCAAACTGATTGCTGATGTGCAATTACCCGGTTCCTCTCAAGAAGTGCGCGTAGAAGGAGAGAGCCACATTCCCGAAGCGCAGGGGCGGGTGCGGCGCGTGTATCTCGAACCAAATAACCCCTCGGCTTTTCCGCCCTCGCTTCAAGCCATTTTAACCGCCGACCTGGTGGTGGTCGGGCCGGGCAGTTTATACACCAGCCTGCTGCCCAACCTGCTTGTTCCCGATTTGCTGGCGGCGCTACGGGTGAGTAAGGCTCTCAAGGTCTATGTGGTCAACATTGCTACCCAGCACGGCGAGACGAGCGGCTACCAGGTGAGCGACCATGTTATGGTGTTGGAAAATCACCTTGGCGAGCGTTTATTCGATATCATTGTCTGCAACAATTGGTATGAAAAGCCGCTGCCCCAGGGGGTGGAATGGGTGAAAATTGACGAGACTGCTCACCGCTACCCCATCTACCCCGCCACCCTGGTGGATGAAGACCAGCCCTGGCGGCATGATTCGGTCAAACTGGCGCAGGCGCTGATGGATTTGCTTTACGAACGCACGGGGCCGTTATCGGATTGACAAAGCAAGTTAATTGGTGGAAAACCAACCAGCGGGGCGCAACCCGGTAAAACCTTTAAGAGTCTCTCTGGCGGTTGAAACGAGAAAAGAGGAGTGTCTGGTAAAATCTGGCGTCTGGTTTCAGGCTAAAAAACAAACAGGATAGACAGGATTTCAGGATGGCTGTGCAGAAAGCAGGTGAAAATATCCTGTCTATCCCGTTAAACAAAGCGGCGCAAGCGATGGTGAGAAAGCCATGAAAATCCGTCGCGCCCAGCGGGCGGAAAACGCCGATTATGTTGTACAATTGAAGAGTTGTTGCCATTTCTCGAGCAGAAGCGCGCTTTTTCTCTAATATGGCGTCGAACTGATTGCCGTTTCATGCTCCAAAGTTATGGTAAAATTCCGTTTGTGCAAAAAATCACAATACAACTCTCCTGCAAAAACCAATTAAACACGAAGGTCACAGAGAGACACAAAGGAACTGCTTTTCATCTCTTAACCTTCGTGTCCCTCGTGTTGTTCGTTTCCTTTGTGTTTAAAAGTCTTTTTGCAGTAGACCACAATATGTAAACCTGAGGAGGTTTTTTTATGACAACCAAAATTGGTATTAATGGCTTTGGCCGCATTGGCCGCCAGGTGTTCAAAGCAATCCGTGATTACTACCCGGATACGCTCGAAGTGGTGGCCTTCAATGACATCGGCGACATCAAAACGATGGCGCACCTGCTCAAGTATGACTCGACCTATGGCCGCTATGATGGCACAGTGGAAGTGGCCGGCGAAGACCTGTTGATTGATGGTAAGAAAGTCAAAGTTTTCAAAGAAACTGACCCGGCCAACATCAAATGGGGCGACCTGGGCATTGACATCGTGATTGAATCGACCGGTCTGTTCACCATCAAAGAAGACGGCGTAAACAAGAAGGGCAAGACCGTCAAGGGCGCGGTCAACCACATCACCGCGGGCGGCGCCAAGAAGGTCATCATCTCTGCCCCCGCCGAAGGCGAAGACCTGACGGTGGTGCTGGGTGTGAACGAAGACAAGTACGACCCGGCCAAACACCATGTCGTCTCGAACGCTTCTTGCACCACCAACTGCCTGGCCCCGGCGGCCAAAGTGGTGCATGACAAGTACACCATCAAACGCGCCTTCATGACCACCGTCCATTCGTACACCAACGACCAGAAGGTGCTGGATATGCCGCACTCCGACCTGCGCCGCGCGCGCGCCTCGGGCCTGAACATCATCCCGACCACCACCGGCGCGGCCAAAGCGGTGGCGCTGGTCATTCCCGACCTGAAGGGTAAGTTCGACGGCTACTCGCTGCGCGTTCCGACCCCCACCGTTTCGGTGGTTGATTTCACCGCTGAAATTGAGAAGGAAACCACCACCGAAGAACTGCGCCAGGCCTTCCGCGATGCTGCCGCCAGCCCGCGCTTTAAGGGCATTCTCGAAGCGGTGGATGAACCGATGGTCAGCATGGATTTCAAAGGCAGCTCCTACAGCTCCTCGGTTGACCTGCCCTTCACCAGTGTCTTGGGCAAGGAAAAGAGCACCTTCATCAAGGTCGTCACCTGGTATGACAACGAATGGGGCTACTCCTGCCGCACGGCGGATTTGGCCGCGCTGATGGCGAAGAGCCTGTAAAAAGTAAAACGTACACAAGTACACATGTAGACAAGGAACCCTGTTTACCTGTGTACTTGTTTTCTTGTCTATTCGAACGGAGTTCTCATGAATAAAAAGACCGTCAAAGACATTGACCTGAAGGGCAAGCGCGTTTTCATGCGTGTTGATTTCAATGTGCCGATGGCCGATGGCAAAGTGACCGATGACAAGCGCATTAAGGCCGCCCTGCCGACCATTCAGTATGTGCTGGACCAGGGCGCATCGGTGCTGCTTGCCAGCCATCTGGGGCGCCCCAAGGGCGGGCCAGACCCCGAATTTAGTCTGAAGGCCGCCTCCGAAGTATTGGCCGGTCATTTGGGTAAGCCGGTGATTATGGCGCCCGATTGCGTTGGGCCGGAAGTGGAAAAAATCGCCGCTGCGCTCAAGCCTGGTGATGTGGTGATGCTCGAAAACACCCGCTTCCACAAGGGCGAGGAAAAGAACGACCTCGACCTGGCGAAGCAGATGGCGGCGCTGGCCGATGTGTACGTCAACGACGCCTTTGGCTCTGCGCACCGGGCGCACGCTTCCACCGAAGGGATTGCCCGCTTCCTCCCGGCGGTTTCCGGTTTCCTGATGGAACAGGAACTGGAGTACCTCGGCAAGGCGGTTGCCAACCCCGAACATCCCTACGTTGCCATTTTGGGCGGCGCGAAAATCAGCGACAAGATTCTGGTGGTCGAGACTCTCGCCTCGAAATGCGACAAACTCATCATCGGCGGCGGCATGGCGAATACCTTCCTGGCGGCCACAGGCCTGAACATGCAGGACAGCCTGGTGGAAGCGGAAGCCCTCGAAACCGCCAAAGCGCTGCTGGCCAAACTGGGCGACAAACTCGTCCTGCCGGTGGATGCGGTTATCGCGGATAAATTCGATGCCGAAGCCAACAGCCAGGTGGTTGATGTGGACAAAATCCCCGCTGGCTGGCGGATGCTGGATGTTGGGCCAAAGACGCTCGAACTCTACAAGCAGACCCTGGCGGGCGCGAAACTGGTCGTCTGGAATGGCCCCGTGGGCGTGTTTGAATTCCCCAAATTTGCCGAAGGGACGTTTGCCCTCGCCAAAATGCTCGCCGAGAGTGGCGCAACGACCGTCATCGGCGGCGGTGACAGCGCCAGCGCGGTGAAAAAGGCGGGCGTTGCCAAGCAGATGACGCACGTCTCAACCGGCGGCGGGGCCAGCCTGGAGTTTTTAGAAGGCAAGGAACTGCCCGGTGTGGCGGCACTCAACGATAAATAAAAGAACGGGTAAAATGGACAGGACGGGTGCTCTCCGCCCTGTTCTTTTTTAATCACAAGAGAGGAGAATTTCATGGAAAATCTACAATTGCCCCAGAACAAACCGCTCGTCATTGTTGGGGCTGTCTTATTGATCCTGTTGTTTTGCTGCTGCTGCCTGATTGTGGCCTTTGCGCTGCTCGAAGGGCCGCTCAGCCTGTATCTTTCAAGTTGAGAAAACTCTTCCCCCTTTTGGGTCATCGTTGGCCTTCAAGAGTCTGATGTATGATATTTCTAATGCGGCCAAAAACCGCCGCGCTTACCCATACCCCCAAAGTGAGAAACATGGAGGAGACATGTACGAACAAGCATCTTTTCAACCGGCGGCTGAAGCCCCCAAAAAATCGAATACTGGCTTGCTGATTGGCGTTGGCGTTGCGCTGTTATTGTGTTGTTGCTGTTTGATTGGCGGCACCATTCTGGTTCTGACGGTCCTGGGGCCAAGCGTCAGCAATGTTTTTTCCACTGTCAACGAAGGTTTGCTCACGCCCCCCGCGCCTGATTCTGAGGACTTCCCCGCTTTCCCTGAAATTCCGGTCCTTCCAACCGATGAAAGCGACCTGCCGCAAATCCCCGAATCTCCCTATAATTATGGCGATTTTGTTCCGCAAGGCGGCCTGGGCGATGATGTATTGCGCGCCGATACCTGGGTCTATGTTATTACCGCTGCGGCTGTGTCGGGCTGCTCGGCCACCGACGCTTCTAAGACCACCATTGAGGTGCTGCAACAGCCCGATTCGGACGGAATGTGGAAGGAAAAATGGACTGTGACCTGTGATGACGGGGCAAAAAAATCCTTCGATGTGACCTTTACCCCTAGCGCGCAGGGCGGCACGGACATTAATGTCACCAACAGCAAGTAGCCTTTGCTCGCCAGCCTTGTGGGGCAGCGCCGTTATAAAATCCCGGTATCCATGCCGGGATTTTATATTCGTCAGTATCAAGCATATCGCCAGACTCCCTCACCTTGTCCGACAGTGCTTCGAATCGGCCAGATTGTTATACAATTGTCATAGTGAGTCCACCGCAAAAAGACCTTTAAACACAAAAGACACGATGTAAGCGATTAAAAGCATTTCCTTGGTGTCTCTTGGGGACTTTGTGTTTCATTGGGTCTTGCAGTAGAGTCGCATCGTTTAATCGCTCGCTGGAGGCAGATATGTCACTCTCGCAGGTCCTCGAAGTTGCCCTGGGAATGGCCCTCACCTACTACCTGATGGGACTGGTGGTATCTTGGATGAGCCAGTTCGTGATGAACACCTTTGAAACGCGCGGGCGGACACTGGAGGGGGTTCTCAGGCGTATTGTGGGAGGCAAAACGCTAGGGCAACTGCTCAGTATGCCGCAAATTCGCTCGCTGGCCCCAATGCGTTACCAAGATTGGCGCGATATTTTCTCCCGCAACGCCAAACTGGTCGAAAAACGGGTGGAGAAAATCCCGGTTTCCAACTTGCTGGACGCATTCTTCGACCTGGCAAAGCTCGATATTGCCGCTAACAGCGAGGAACTCATCGAACTCATCAACAAACTGCCGCCCTCCGAAGGGAAAACGGAATTGCTGCGCTTGGTCAACAGCGGCGTGAGCAACGTGTTGGAGTTGCGCGCCAAGATGTCCTTGTGGTTTGATGGCCTGATGAACCAGGCCTCCGAGATATTTACCGCACTTGCTCGCCGATACGTGATTCTCTTTTCTCTGGCGCTGACGTTGGTTCTGGGCATGGATAGCATTGACCTGTTCCGGCAACTGTGGGCCACGCCTGATATGCGCGCAATTGCCTCGGTCAAAGCCCAGGCGTATATCGAACAGTACGGTTATGATGCCGATACCGGCCCCTTGTTAGCCGACCTGGACGAGTTGACCATCCACATTGGCTGGAGTTCCGTTCTGAAAAACACTCCTCCAATCGCATCCTTTGCCGATTTCTTGTGGTTTTGGCTGTTAAAAATCATCGGCTTGCTGATAACGACGGTTGCCGTTGCGCAGGGCGCGCCGTTCTGGTACGATTTGTTGCGCAAGATGACCACCGTTAAATCACCCACTTCAACCCCACCGCGCAGCGAGGAGATTCCCGCCGGGCTGGCTTCTTCCCCTCCCCCTGAAACGCCCCCGCGCGCTTACGGGTAGGTAGGATACCACCGCGAGTATACGAATAAAATCGGGAGACCAGCCTCCATCGAGGCTGGTCCCTTTTTCATTCCGGGCGGGTTGCCCTTATGCTTCAATTGGCTCGTCTGCCATCGGCGTCACTGCTTCGAGCGCTTTCAACTCGCGGTAAGTCAGGGTCCATACGCTCGACTGGTAAATCAATCCCCAGCCGCCGACCAGCAGGATGGGCGAGAAAGCAATCACGGCGAACAGTGGCAGGCCGATGATGGCGGCGAATATCCAGGGCCAGTAATCGGGCGCGGAGAGCAGGCTCGCTACCCCGGCAGTTAACAGGGTGGGGATAATCGCTACCAGCAGGCCGCCCACCGCCGTCAGGATGGAGACAATCAGCAACGGGAAGACCAAGATAAAGAAGGCTATGCTCCAGGCAATCTTGAGACCGAGCATCATCAGCCACATCAAGCCGACGTTCTTCCACTGGCGCTTTACCAGTCCAAAGGCATTGCGCAGCGAGTCCAGCACGCCAGCGTCTTCGAGAACAACCATCCGCCAGGCGAAATCGCGCAACACATACAGGATGACCATCAGGATGGAAGTAATAAAGATGAACAGGAATGCCAGGCCAATTCCTGCAATCAGGCTGGTGATGAGCGCCGACCGCGCGCCGCCCATGGCCGAGGCCACAATCCACCAGGTCACCAGCCCCAGGATAACGAACAGAACGAAGACCGGGATATGCACCAGGAAGTTGACCAGAAACAGCCGCCACGAGGCGCGCGACCAGCCGTATTTCCAACCCTGCCGGAAACCGACTTTGACACCGGTCTGCTCGTATTCATCCACCATGCGAATGGATGCGGTTTCAGCCACATAACGCAGGATGGCAACCAGAAGGCCAATCAAAATGGCAACGATGATGAACGTGATGAACGCGGCAAGGCCCATCCGAAACTCAACCGGGTATTGCGCCTGCAATTTTTGCAATTCCTGGCCGGCTTGCTGGAAACCGTATTGCAATTTCTCGGCAAAACCTTCGCCGTGCAGGCCATCCCAGTCGCTGCGCCATTCTGAATTGGGCTGGCGTCGGTCGCCATCATTGAGCGAGTAGTTGCTGCCGTTGCCGCCGCCACCGCTGCCCATTGCCAGAGCCAGGATAAAGCCGAAAATCCACAAGGTACGATAGTTCCATAGGATATGCCAGGAACGCACGAGAATCTTTTTGATGTCGAACATAGTACACACTCCTTCTTGAACGCTTATCTTACTTTTGAATGGTTCCAGCGCGCATCGAACCGGTTTACACATTGGTTACTAAAGGTTGATTCATCTTTTGGGAAAATTTCTCGTTGATTGGGATGTTTGGGATGACTGACCCAGCCACCAGGCCGCTAGCCAGCCGAAATAAAGTACCGCTAAAAGGGCTTGCGGGAGCAGACTCTCTGTCACCTGGGCAACGAATAAATGGACCTCGTTCAACGTGGAGAGCGCTGCCTGCCCTGCCGGGCCGACCTGACTCCCGAGCAGGTTCATCGCCGCGGCAAACCAACCCATCTGGAGCGGATAACCCTGTATCCAGGCCAGGTCCCTGCCGAGCAGGCCAACATCTGCCACGAACAGGATGGCCGAACGAAGCGCGAACGTGACCTCGATGAACAGCCACGCTCCCAGCGTACCGAGCGGCACCAGCCACCAGCCAATTTCGAGGGTTTTGTTGCGGGGCTGGGACGTTTCGGTTTGGTGGGGCAGGCGCAGGGCCAGGTTGGCTGCGAAACGCTCCGAGGACAGGAAATCTCCTTCGGGGGCGCTTTCCTTCAATAGCGTGGAGAGCGAGCGCATTTCACCCAGTTCGGCCTGGCAGTTGGCGCACTCGGCCAGGTGTTCTTCCACCTGGCGCAGGCGTGCACCGCGCAGTTCTCCATCGTGATAGGCGCCCAGCCACTGGGTGATATGTTCAGGCATATTCCATCTCCAGGTTGATAAGTTGCGGTTCTAATAAATGCTTAAGTTGCGTGCGGGCATAATTTAGCCGCGACATGACCGTGCCGAGCGGAATGTCCAGCGCGGCGGAGATTTCCTGGTACGAGAGTTCGCCATATTCGCGCAGCACCAGTACCGAACGGCTGGCCTGAGGAAGGGCAAGGATGGCTTTTTGCACGGCGCGGGCGCGCTCGTTTTGTAAAAGTGCGTTTTCAGGGCTGGTTTGCGGGTCGGCCAGCGGCAGGTCATCAAAAGGCACATCGGAAGTTTTTGCGTTGCGCCGAATGACATCCAGCGCGGCGTTGACGGCGATGCGGTACAGCCAATTGCGCAGCGAAGAGCCGGGGCGAAAGGAGGGCAGATGCAGCCAGGCCTGGATGAAGGTATCCTGGGCGGCATCCTGTGCCAGTTCGGCGTCGCCGCATAAGCGATAGACCACGTTCACGACGCCCGGGTGGTGTTGGCGGACCAGTTCTCCGTAGGCATGGCGGTCGCCATGTTGGGCTTTTGTGATGAGGGCCGTTTCGGTTTCCGCGTGGGGCAGGGTCACTGACTGTTCCTTTCGCTCAATCTTGAATACTTAACGTAGTGTATGCTTTTCTTATTCGGAAATTCTCTACAGACTTTCCAGATAAAAAAGCCCCCCACAAGCAGGGATGAGCAATTGCCCTTCCTGCCTTGGGAGGCTGGATTGGTTCGCGCGCGATGAGCGTTATTCCTTTCCCACTACTCCTACGACAATGACTGTACCTGCCCCGGTGTGAATGGACAACCCTGGCAGCACTTCGCCGCGCGTGATGGCTGGCGGGCAGGGCAGGGTGGCGCAAAGCATTTTTTCCACTTCCTGCGCTCCGGTGGGGTCGTTGACATGCAGGATGGCGAGTTTTTCTAACCGTTTGCCTGCCGCTTTTTCCTGGCACAACTCGACCATGCGCGCCCATGATTTTCTCTGCGTGCGCACACGCTCCAGCAGTTCCAGCTTGTCGTTGCGCAGGGTCAAAATCGGTTTGATATCCAGCAGGCCGGCCATGCCCGCCGCCAGCGAACTGACCCGCCCGCTCATGGCAATATATTTGAGTGTTGCCAGCGAACCGAACAGGAAGGTGCGCCCGCGAATTTCTTCGGCAATGACTTTGGCTTCCTTGAGCGATGCGCCGCCCGCAACGGCTTCGGCGGCGGCCAAGGCCATGTAGCCTTGCCCCATGCTCAGTGTACGCGTATCCATGATTTCGATGCGCTTTTCGGGCAAGAGTTCTGCCGCCTGACGCGCCGCCGCGTAGGTGGCGCTCATTTGGGCGCTAATGCTCAGACATAAGATTTCTTGCGCGCCGGCATCGAACGCGCGCGCGAAAGCTTGCGTAAATTGACCGGGGGCGGGCGCGGCAGTTTTGGGCAGGCGTTTTTCACGGTCAATGCGCTCGAATACGGCGCGGCTGTCTATGTCGTACCCATCACGGAAGGATTCTTCGCCAAATTGAATCATGATGGGGACTTGCTGAATGTGATATTGTTCGGCCAGGTCGAAGGGTAGACTGGAATCGGTATCGGTGACAATGGCAATTTTGGACATAAGGATTACCTCCAAAACAGGAACATTGACTGTCCCATTGCAGCCAGGTATATAGGAATTCCCATCAGGTTTGCGATGAACCTGACCAGCCCAAAGAACGCGCTGCTTACAACCGGAAGATACCAAAACGCGAGCAGGACAACGAATAGCGAGATTTGCCCGAATCTATCCATGCTTTCGCGCACGCTCCAATTGAGGTGCGGGCGCAAAGCGCCGTAGCCATCGAAGGGCGGGATGGGCAGCAGGTTGAACAAGGCCGCCATCACTTGCAAGAATGCCAGGAAAGCCAGCCCGGGCCAGATTCGGCTCATTGAAACCGGCAAAATTTGCAGCAACAAGCCCAACACAATTGCCACCAACAAATTGGAGAGCGGCCCAGCCAGCGAAACCGCTGTTTGCCAGCGTTTCGAGCGCAATAAATTCGTCTGAATGTAAACCGCGCCACCGGGCAGG
Organism: Anaerolineales bacterium; assembly: GCA_034432755.1. Taxonomy (GTDB): domain Bacteria; phylum Chloroflexota; class Anaerolineae; order Anaerolineales; family Villigracilaceae; genus UBA5195. The sequence continues at coordinate 28,972 of DAOUBQ010000018.1, read as the reverse complement.
CCAATCCCACCCAAAATCAAAAAGAGCAGCGGCAGGGCAATTGAATAAACCGGGTGGGTGTATTTGAGCGGGTTGAAGGTCAGGTAGCCCTTATCGCGCACCGTCCAATCGCCGCCCTGATAGGCCACGAAAGCGTGCGCAAATTCATGCAGGGTGAGCGAGAAGACCCAGCCAATCATGACCACCACAAAGGTGACAACGCCATCCATAAACGCCTGCTACTTCCGTAACTCATTACAACGTTCACAAGTGATGTCGCCGCACAGCAAATCACGCGGGTTGCGCGACAGGCGCACAGCGACGACATCCACAATTGCCTTCATCGGCATTGCCCGGACGGTGGCCTCTCCGACGGTAATTTGACGGGTGAATGGTGCCAGGTCGCGTTCGAGCGGCTTGAACCCTGCCGAACAGCCGGGGAAGTTGGGACAGTCAATAATTCCGTTTTCGGTCATCGCCCAGCGGATGAATTGCCGCCGACCGGCCAGTTTTTCGGCATAATGCACGGTGGTATTGACGGTGTGGTCAACGCCCAAGAGCAGCACCCAGCCATCGTTTTCGGCCAACATGCGGATGGGCGCAAACGGCTCTTCGAGCGTCTGCGACTTCAGGGCGCGGTCCACGTTGATACCGGTAAAGGACAGGATGGGATGCATGGAGCGCTTCGCGCCGGGGCGCTGACGCAGGGTTTCGGGAACAATCCCCATCAGCCGGTCGGCGGGCATGTTTGGCGAGAATGGTTCGGCCATGCGGTTCTGGTCTTGGCGACGCCCGTAAACAATGCCGTTGTTGGCCGGGCCAGCCAGCGGGGTAATCATGGTAATGTAAGTGTGGGCGGGCATCATGAGAGCGGCCACGTTGGGCAACAGAGCCGATATTAAGGTGTCGGCTCCGCCTTCCACGCGCCCAAAGGAGCGCAACGAGGCGTGCGCCAGCACAGGAACATCTCGTAATTCAAGCTGGGCAAAGGCATCTCCCAGCGCGTAATATCCCAAAGCAATTCGCTCGTCGTTCACGATGTGTTTACTTTCCTTTCCATTCGGGTTTGCGTTTCTCCAAAAAGGCTTTCATGCCTTCCTTCTGGTCTTCGGTTGCAAACAGGCGATAGAACAAATTACGCTCTTCACTCAGCCCTTGAGAGAGCGACCCCTCAAAAGCCTGATTAACGGCTTGTTTGGCCGAACGCGCTGCCAGCGGCGCGCGCGCGGCCAGGCTTTCAGCGAGGGCAATGCTTTCTTCAAGCAGCCGTTCAACAGGCAATACCCGGTTGACCAGTCCAAACTGGGCCGCCTCCACCGCTGTAAGGTGGCGGTTGTTGAGAATCATCTCCATTGCCAGATATTTACCAACGAGATGGGTCAGCCGCTGTGTGCCGCCCGCCCCAGGGATAACGCCGATGGTCACTTCGGGCAGGCCAAAGCGGGCTGTTTCGCTGGCGAGGATGATATCGCAGGCCAAAGCCAATTCACAGCCGCCGCCCAGCGCAAAGCCGCTGACGGCTGCCACCAGCGGCTTTTTGACGCGCTGCAGGCCATCGAACAAGTCCACAAATCCTTTCTGACGCATTTCGGCTTCGCTGGCCTCGGCCATCTCGCGGATGTCGGCGCCAGCGGCAAAAGTGCGCTCGCCGCCCGTTAACACTATTGCTCCCACGTTCTCATCCGCATCAAAGGACATCAGCGCCTGGGCCAGTTCCGCAAGCAAAACCTGGTTGAGCGCGTTTAACGCTTGTGGACGGTTGAGCGTGACCAGCCCAACCCGCCCGCGTTGTTCGACCAAAATAGACGTATATTCCATATCTGCCTCCGCTCCCGATTATAATCCGCCCTGCGTGCTGATTGACGAAATAAAATCTGGAGGCTGATATGATTTTGCCCGAATGGAGCATTCCCAACATCGTGCTTTACCTGGCGCTCGCGCTGCTGGCGGCAGGCATGGGTGCGGGCGAGTGGATGGGTTCGACCCTGCTCAAATATAGCAAATTTCGCCCGGAAAGGGGAATGGACGCCCGGCTGGGGATGTTTGCCTTGTATTTCTTGCCGATTCTCGCGGCTCTGGCATTTTCTCTGCCCTATCTTGCCACGTCCACCCTGGTGCAGGCCATTGTGCTGGCTGCTCTCTTGGGGCATTTTGCAAAGCGCTGTCTGGAGGTGCTGTTTTTGCACAAATATTCTGGCCCTATAGACCCATTCACCACCCTGGCAATTGGCTCATTTTATTCTTTGGTGGCTGGTTTCATCAGTTTCCTGAACCAATGGCCGCTTGCGGCTGCCGATAACTGGTTCTGGCTTGGGCTGTTCTTGTTTGTGTTTGGAGAAACCGCCAACTTTCACCATCATAAAATTCTTGCCGCCCTGCGCCGCGACACCCTGGGATACGTCATTCCACGCGGCGGGTGGTTTGAATATGTGGCCTGTCCACATTATTTTTTTGAAATTGTGGCCTGGGTGGGGATTTTGCTCCTCTCGCGTCACCTGTTTGCCCTGGTTGCCTTGGTGGGCATGGCGGGCTACCTTTTGGCGCGCAGCCGCAAAACGCTGGCCTGGTACCGTGAGAAATTTCCGAACTTCCCCAAAAACCGTAAAGCGCTCATTCCCTTTTTGTTTTAGCTAAATTCACTCTTCCACTGTCTGAATTGCGCAGGTACAATCGTTGTATGCCGAGTGAACGCCGTCATGTTCCTGATTCCAACCGTCTGAGTGTGTTGCTTGCGGCGGTGTTGCTCTCGTATGCCCTGGCCCAATTGATAGAGCGCGAGCAATACGCGGTCTTTTTCCAATTATTTGGGGTTGATTACTCTTTCAATTTCGAGCCGACCTCCCTTGCTATCTGGCTGGCCGCCGGGTTGACCGCATCGGGCGTTGATTGGTTATTGCGCGGGCATCCCCAATACGACGGGGGCCACACCATTCAGCATTGGATTTTACCGGCCCTGACCGCGCTGGTGTTGGGCATTCCTCTCTACAACCTGCCGCTTGGCCCGATTTGGTGGCTGGGATTCGCTTTTGGTGGAATTTTATTGCTGTTGGTGCTGGTGGCCGAATACATTGCCCTCGATTCTTCGGACGTGCGCTACCCCGCTGCTTCTGCCGGACTGATGGCGTTGTCGTTTGCCTTGTTCGTCATTCTGGCTTCGTCGCTCTCCTATTCTGGCGCGCGACTCACGGTGCTGGTCCTGGCAATTTTTCCCTCTGTTGGGCTGGTAACACTGCGCGCCATCCATTTGCAGACTGGGCATTGGGATATTTTGTGGTCCCTCACGAGTGCCTTTGTGTTAACTCAGTTTGCTGCCGCCTTGCATTATTGGCCGCTAGAGCCTGTTCAGTACGGCCTGGCCTTGCTCGGCCCTTTGTATGCTCTGACTGGCCTGGTCATCAACCTGCGCGAACAAGTTTCGCCGCGTCGGGCTGGAATCTATGCACTGGCTGGCGTGGGCGTTTTTGCGGTCGCCGCAGCCTTGCTAGGAGGCGGATGATGCGCAGGCTTCACCGTGAGCGCTCCCCTCGTCCCTTAGGACGGGCAGCCGCATGGTCTCAACAAGCTCGACCTCCGAGCCTGACCATCTCGTACGCTCAATGGGAGCAGATGCGCACGCATGTGGAAGCCCACGCCCCGCTGGAAGCCTGCGGCTTGCTTGGCGGGCGGCAGGGAGTTGGAGAGGTGGTCATACCCGTCAGCAATGCAGAGCGCAGCCCGGTGCGGTTTCGGATGGAGCCGCTCGAACAGTTGCAGGCTTTCGAGCAAGTCGAATCTGCCGGTTTGGAAGTGCTGGCTATCTTCCACTCACACCCGCACGGCCCGGCTGTTCCCTCGCCAACTGATATTGCTGAAGCGTATTATCAGGCTGTCCAAATTATCTGGTCACCCGGCGAAGGAGAATGGCTGGCGCACGCATTTTGGATTGAATCTGGGCGTGCCGTAGCGGTGCCGCTGATTGTGACCGGCGTGTAACTTTTTCTGGCTGGTTGTGTTACTTTCAACAGACCAATTTGGAGGATGATGATGCAATTGCTCATTGACAGCGGACTTGTGCTGTTGGGATATCTGCTTGGTTCCATTCCGTTTGGGTTGCTGCTCGTCAAGCTGAAAACGGGCAAAGACATTCGCACGGTAGAGAGTGGCCGCACTGGCGGGACGAATGCCTTTCGCGCTGCCGGGTTTGGCACGGGACTTTTGACGGCATTGCTCGATATTTTCAAAGGCACGCTGGCCACCTGGATTGCCCTGGCCGTCAGCCCCAGTAGTCATTGGGTGCATATCCTCGCCCCGCTGGCTGCCATTCTTGGACACAATTATTCCATCTACCTGCCCGATTTCGACGAAAATGGCCGCTTTGTGCGCTTGCGTGGTGGGGCGGGGGGCGCCCCGGCCCTGGGCGGGGCGATTGGGCTGTGGTGGCCTTCGGTGTTGGTGATCTTGCCGCTGGGCGCGCTCGTTTTTTTCACGCTGGGATACGCCTCGGTGACAACTCTTAGTGTGGGCTTATTTGCCACCCTTGTCTTTCTCGTACGTGTTCTCACCGCCGCACCTGGCGCTTCGTGGACCGATGTCACCTATGGTGTGATGACATTACTGCTGCTGGTGTGGGCCTTACGCCCCAACATTAAAAAGTTGATGAACGGGACCGAACGGGTAGTCAATATTAGCCTGCATGGAAAGTTGCGCGAGCGCAAACAACAACAGGATGCGGCAGCCACCCACAATGCGAAGTGAAATCAAATACCGGGGCAAGTCCCCGGTGTTTTGTCAGTATTCATTCTCTGTGCTGTCTTTATTTTCTAACAGATGCCGGTAAAGTGCGCGCAGGTTGCGCTGGTGCAGGGCCGGGGCCAGGCCGCCCAAGTGCACGCGGCTTTTGCCGCATTCTTCAATCGTCACCTCGTCGAGATATTCAAAAGGCGTCTTCCGTTTAAGCGCGGTGCGGACTGCCTTGCGGATGGCCGAAAGGTAAGCCAGGTTTTCTTTAACTGCTGCGTCAATTTCACCGCGCAAGATGATGTCGCCGTGTCCTTGCACGATATTTTCCAGCCCCATGCGCCCAATCTTTTTGATGGATGCTGCCAGTTCGTCAATGTTCCCATCTACCACATAAGGCAGCGGCATGAAGGCATCGCCTGCGAACAGAATACGGTCTTCTTCTACAAATACACAGATGCCATCGTGACTATGGCCGGTAGCCGAGGAGAGAATCAGGTTTTTCTTGCCTACCCGCAGGTTGAGTTCGCCATCATCAAAAGTCAGGTGCGGCAGCACAATTTTCACTTGCCGCAAGGCGTTGTTTTGTTTTTTGGCCGATTCTAGAGCAGGAATGCCCTTTTCGGCCATCAATTTTCGGCATTGAGAATGGGCGACAATCGTTGCTCCAGGGAAAAAACAGTTGCCCCAGGTGTGGTCGGCGTGGTAGTGGGTATTGATGACATAACGAATTTGCAATCCCAGTTCATGCTCGACATATTCACGAATACTCAAGGTTTCTTCGGGGGTAGCCAGGGTATCAATGACCACAGCCCATTGCGGCCCGACGATGACTCCCGCCGTAACCTGTGCATACACTTCGCTTTGGAACCAGTAGACATTTTCAGAGACGCGTTCGCGGTGCATAGAAATCCTTTAGAAAGAATTGCCCTATAAATAGCACAAACGCGAGTCAAAATCAAGGACAAATTGTGATTGCCAGGGAATTTGGTCGGTTAAAAACACGTCCCAAAGGTGTTTGAGACCTTCGGGACGTGGTTTTCAGTCCTCGTCGGGATAATTCCCCAAAATTTGTTCGATGCGTTCCAGTACGTCGTCGTGGAGCATGTCCACGGCCTCTGCGGCTTCCAGATTGTTCTGCAATTGCTCTACGCTGGTTGCCCCGGTAATTACACTGCTAACCTCCTTGCGGCGTAGCAACCAGGCTATAGCCAGTTGCGCGGTGTTGATGTGCAAATCGGCGGCCACTTCGCTCAATGCGCGCACGATGGCCACGCGTTCTGGGGTAATCCGGTCTCGAATCCAGGCCATGCTTTCCATTGCAGCCCGGCTGCCAGCGGGAATTCCATCATTATACTTACCGGTCAGAATGCCGTAATAGAGTGGACTCCAGGTGGTCAGCCCCAGTCCATATTCCTTGCACAGAGGGGCCAGTTCAATTTCAATGCGGCGGCGATGGAACATGTTGTATTGGGACTGTTCCATCGTCGGTGGAATCAGGTTGTACCGTTCAGCCGCCGCGATGGCCGCTGTCACCTGCCAGGCGCGCCACTCGGAGGTGCCCCAATACAGGATTTTCCCCTGACGCACCAGCGAATCCATCGTGAAGACTACTTCTTCAATCGGGGTATCAGGGTCGAAGCGGTGGCAAAAATATAGGTCGAGATAGTCGGTCTCCAGCCGTTTGAGCGAAGCGTGAATCGATTCGGTGATGTGTTTGCGTGAGAGGCCGCGCCCGTTGGGGCCGGGCATGGTTGGCCAAAATACTTTCGATGAAATGACCAGTGCCTCGCGGGGAATGTCTTTTAGCGCCTTACCCATTACCACTTCCGCCTGCCCATTGGCGTAGATGTCGGCATTATCGAAGAAATTGACCCCCGAATCGTAGGCAGCCTGGATTAACTCGATGGATGAATCTTCATCAATCTGGTCGCCAAGCGTGACCCAGGAACCAAGCGAAATTTCACTGATTTTCAGGCCCGAACGGCCCAAACGGCGATAGTGCATAGCACCTCCAGAAAATCTTCCTATTTTTTGACAACGATGTTTATCTTAAAGAAGCAAAAGTGTCGGTTAGAACGCGTGTTCTTAAGTCCCCACGTCATCAAATAGGTTCCCTCTTGGGCGGGGGCAGTCATTTCGAGCCGAAGGCGAATTTGTTCCCACGGTTTTGGCTCGGAGGGCAGGGGGAAAAAGCGGTCGGTTGTCAGGCGTGGCCCTTCCACCAGGGAGATAACGACTATCCCCTCCGCCCATTTTTTTTGCCCGACATTCCGCATATCCCACCATGCGGTGAACTGTGCTTTGGGTTTGAAGACCGTAAAATCGGCCACCCGCCGGGCAGTCACGAGACAGGCATACTCAGCCCCAGGCGGGTCGCCTGAAGAAAGCGGGGTTAGCGCAATTTGGGTCAGTGTTTCTTGCGGGAGGTCGACTCCTAAGGTGGCAATTTCCACAGGGACCAGGGTTGGCGTGATGCTAGGGGTGAGCGATGCAGTGGGAAATGGGGTAATCGTGGGGAAGAAAGTCGGCGTGAACGCGAGAGTCAGGGTAGGCGCGGGGGTATCCGTAAAGACGAGGGTAAAGGTGGGGTTAACGTCTTGCGGTTGCTGTTGGTCTGGTTGTGATACTTCAGTGGTTGTATCAACCGGGAGCGTAACCGGCACGGCGCTAGGCACTGGTATCGTCAGTACGCAGGCTGACGATACCAGGATAGCGATGATTGCGATTGACAAGGCGGCGCTTTTCTTGTCCATGTCTCGGTGGGAACAAAAGCGCCTAGCGATTGACGTTGATGGTCACAGACAATTTGCAAAACAGCTGATTGCCCTTATACAAGCCCCAAACGGCGGTGTAGTAGCCTTTGTTTTTGGGTGAAATCATGTCCACAATCAGGGCGATGCTTTTGCCAGGGCCAACATCTTTAGGCAGGTCATACGAATCGCCATAGGTGTGCATCTTGGTGCCGCTGACGTATCTTAAATCAATGCCGCTTTTACCCCAGTTTTTGGTGCCGGTGTTTCGCACCGTCCAGGTGGCGTCGAAGATGTTGCGGCGCTGCATTTTGGTCCAGTTTTTGGGTTTTTGTGAAACCAGCGTGCAGGCATAGTCTGCACTGGCTGATGCGTTTTCAACCGAAACACGGATGACCGGAAGGGATACCAGGCTCATAGGAGCCAACAAGGGCAGGCCGAGGGCAGAATCTACAAGAGATTGGGCTGGTAATGCGGCTGGGAGCGCCTGCGTGGCCCTTGGCTGCGCGGCAACCGGTAGGGCGGCGGCTGCAAACAGGGCCAGTGCTAGAAACAGAAGAACAAAACGAGGGGCTTTCATCATGATACTCTCCTTTTCTATTATTTTCTCGGTACAACGTGGGCAAGCGAGGCTGAGTTTGCCAGATTGCCCACCTGATTATAAATCACCGAGAGGAACTTAATCGGTTGATTGGCCGATACCGAGGGGTTTCCACTTGCTTTCATCTTTTAAGCGATGCTGAAGGCCGCCTCGGTCATGCAGTTGGTCGAAGTTTTGGGGCTTGATGAACATCTCATCACCATCGAGCAGGCCGGTCAGTCCGGTTTGGCCTGGTTCGGGACGCTTGTTTTGGCAGTACTTACAGGTTTTTGGGTCGTGCATCTTATATTCGGTCGGTTCTTCGTAAGTGGTGATGTAGCCTTCGTAGTTGCGCACGATGGCTTTATGGTCCGACATGCTCATCAGGTAATTGGGCATTACCGGAATCTTGCCGCCGCCGCCGGGAGCATCAATAATGTACTGAGGCACAGCGTAACCCGATGTATGCCCGCGCAGGCCTTCGATAATCTCTATGCCCTTGGCAATGGGGGTGCGGAAGTGGCCGGCTCCCTCCACCAGGTCGCACTGGTAGAGATAATACGGGCGCACGCGAATGCGGACGAGCTTATGCACCAGGTCACGTTGGATATGGGTGCAGTCGTTGACACCCGCCAGCAAAACCGACTGGTTGCCCAATTGAATGCCTGCTCTTGTAAGACGGTCGCAGGCCTGTTCTAGTTCCAATGAAATTTCATTGGGATGGTTGACGTGAATGTTCATCCAGAGCGGGTGATATTTCTGGAGCATGTCGGTCAGTTCTTGGGTGATGCGCATGGGCATAAAGACCGGCACGCGTGAGCCGATGCGCACAATTTCGATGTGCGGGATTTCGCGCAGGCGGGTGAGTAACTCCTCCAGGATTTTAGGCGCCAGCACCAGCGGGTCGCCGCCGGAGAGCAACACATCGCGCACCTGTGGTGTCCGTTTCAGGTACTCAATTTGCATCTCGAACTCTTCACGCTTGAAGGTCTGCGCCGGGTCACCAACGATGCGCGAGCGGGTGCAGTAGCGGCAGTAGGAGGCGCACTGCGTTGTGACCAGCATCAGCACCCGGTCGGGGTAGCGGTGTACCAATCCCGGAACGGGGGAGTGACGGTCTTCGGCCAGCGAATCTTCCATCATGGCAGTAAAGGCCTGCAGTTCCTCAGAACGAGGGATAATTTGTTTGCGAATTGGGTCTTCGGGGTCTTGAGGGTCAATCAGCGAAATGAAGTAAGGGGTAATATCCACCCGAAACAGTCCCTGGGTTTGCAGGGCTTTGCGCTCGCTTTCAGAAAGTGGCAGGACCTTTTCGATATCTTCGACGCTATTCAGCCGGTTGCTTAACTGCCACCGCCAGTCATTCCACTTCTCATCAGGTACATCCTGGTAGATGGGCGCGCGTTTGGAAACAAAAGGTGCGGGCATGGGAAACTCCTTGGTAAGTACAATCAAAGGGGACGGAAATGTCTAAAGCAACATGAATACGGAGTCAGCCAACCCAGGGCGGGTCGTGGTCAGGCCGAAAAAAACCACCATAATACGATGAAATTCCTGGCTGGCGCGAGGGTAAGCAACGCATAAAATCATTGTAAGAGGAAACAGGGGGATGGTCAATATTCGTTTTTACTTGAGCGCCCCCGCAATTACGCGAATATGTTCGGGCGCGGAGCCGCAACAGCCGCCAAAGATTTTGACGTTTTGCGCGGCAAATTGGTGAGCATATTGGGCCATCCTCTCCGGAGTCACATCGTAGACCATGTCGCCGCCGCTGGTGTGCGGCAGACCGGCATTCAGTTTTGCCATCATGGTGCCGCTATGCGTGTCGAAACTGAACTGACCAGCAGCGAGAGGTCGGGGCTGACCTGGCGCACGCCCTGGGTGGCGGCTTTGTTGATTTCGCGCACCTGATCCTCCAGGCCGTCCCGCCGAAGGGGGTGGTCTGTACAATTGACTCGTTTAGCCAATATACGCCTTCCCAAAAGACCCAGATTCTCCCCAACGCGCCGGGTCTTTTTTACGCCTTCGCCCCCGTTGGAACTTTCGCAGCCCCTCGACCATCCTAAAGGTATAATTAAATCATGGAGGCCATCATGAAGCGTCGTTTTTTTTTGTTTACCCTGATAGTTATCTTGATTCTCTCGCTGGCTTGCAACCTGAGCCTGCCCGGTCTGCCAACCGCCACGCCGCCCGCCTCCAACCCCACGCCCACCCCCACCGCCCTGCCCCTGCCCCCAGCCGTCGTTGAGACCGTTCCGCCGGTTGGCAGCCAGATTGGTCTTCAAAACCCGCTCACCCTCTATTTCAGTGAGCCAATGGAGCGCGCCTCGGTAGAAGCGGCCCTGCGTTCGTCCAATACCTCCCAATTCCGGTTCCTGTGGCTGAATGACTCAACCCTGCAAATCACCCCGGCCCAGGCCTTTTTGGCGGATGACCAAATTGAGATAACGCTCGGAACGGCAGCCAAAACCGCCCAAGGGTTATCCCTGCCCCGCAAAGTGACCCTTTCATACCGCACCCCCGGCCTGCTGACCGTTGCCCGGGTCTTGCCCGCGCCCCAGGCCCAATCGGTCAGTCCCGATTCCGCCGTGGTGGTGACGTTTAACCAGCCGGTGGTGCCGTTGGGAACCGATTCGGCCTCCCTGCCCATCGGGTTCACGCTCGAACCCGTTGCCAGCGGGCGCGGTGAATGGCTCAACACCAGCACCTACATTTTTTATCCCGACCCCGGCCTGGCGGGCGGAATCGACTACAACGTGCGCGTCAACCCATCGCTCAAAAGCAGCGCCGGGACGCCGCTCGACACCTCCGCGCCAAACACAGCCTGGGCTTTTCGCACCGCCCTGCCCGAAGTGCTAAACATCTCGCCGCAATCCGGCGATTTCATAGACCTTCACCCCAAAATCGAAGTGACCTTCAACCAGCCGATGGACACCGCCAGTGTCCAATCCGCCTTCGCCCTGCGCGGGCCGGATGGCAACAAAGTCCCCGGAACATTCTCCTGGAACGAGCGCGGCACGGTCGTCACGTTCACCGCTTCGGGTGGGCTGCTGCCCCGTGAAACGGCCTACACGCTGACAGTGGGAGCGGCCTCCCGTTCACGCGGCGGCGAGACGCTTGGGCAGGATGTCCAGTCGCAATTTTTCACCTATCGCTCTTTCCGTTTCGAGGGCGCTAACATCCCGCAGGGCGGGTTGCGCTCGCCGTCCGAAGGGTTGGTGTTGTATTTTGGCGCGCCGCCCAAAATTCCCCAAAACGCGAACATCTCTGAGATGCTTGTCCTCTCGCCCCGCAACGAATTGTTTGGCGCAGTGGTTGAAGGAACTGCTCTCAAAATCTACGGCGGTTTCGAGGCCGGGCAAACCTACACCCTCACGCTGCCCGCCTCGCTGGCCGACCAATGGGGACAAACCCTGGGGCAGGACATCCGCTTTACCTTCCGCGAGCCAGACGCCCGGCCCTCGCTGGAGTATGGTTCGTGGGTACAGGAATTGTTCACCCGCCCCGACGACCCGGTCTTGAGCGTGCGGGCGGTCAACGTGCAGACCATTCTCATCTCGCGCGGCACGCTTACCCTCGATGACTTCTTGCGGTTCGACAGCGATTACAACTTCCGCCAAAGTTTCGTCCCGCCCGATACGGAAACCTGGACCCTGCGCCCCGACCTGCCGCGCAACCTCAACAAGCCGGTTGAGTTCAGCCTGAGCGATGGGCCGCTCACGCCGGGTTTATACCTGATGCAAATTGACTCGCCCGATATTTCCTACCGCTCCCGCAATACGCGCCTGCTGGTCTCCAGCGACGTTAACGTAACGGTCAAAGCCAGCGCAACCGAAGCCCTGGCCTGGGCGGTGGATTTACGCACCCGCCAACCAGTCAGTTTTGCCACCGTGCGCGTCTATGACGAAAAAGGCGCGCAGATTGCCAACGGCGCAACCGACTCCAACGGCCTGTGGCGCGGCGAAATCCCCTCCGGCGCATCCGTGCGGATGGTCGTCATCGGCAAACCCGGCGAGGAGCAGTTTGGAATTGGCTCGCCCAACTGGAACCTGGGCGTCAGCTCCTGGGATTTCAACCTGCCCTACGACACCAGCGGCCCGCGCCTGATGACTTACCTCTACACCGACCGCCCCGTTTACCGCCCCGGCGACGTGGTCTCGTTTCGCGGCATTGTACGCAGCCTGTACGATGGCCGCTACAACCCCGCGAATCTCGGACAATTCACCCTGCGCCTGACTGACCCGAACGGCGTGCTGGAGGAACGCAGTATCGCGCTTTCAGAATTTGGCACATTCAACGGGCAATTCAACCTGCCCGAAAAAGCCATTCCTGGCGGGTATAGCATCTTCATTGACCTGGGCAACAACCAATGGGTGGAGGGCGGCAGCATTTCCTTCCAGGTGGCCGACTACCGCAAGCCAGAAATCAACCTGAGCGTGCAAATGCAGCCCGACCCGGCCCAAAGCGGCCAAGCGCTGACCGGCCTGGTGCGCGCCGAATACTTCTTTGGCGCGCCAGCCGCCGACCTGCCTTTCCAGTGGTCGCTCTACAACCGCCGCGACGATTTCTCCATCCCCTCCTTCAGCACGGGCATCTACGAAGACGGCTGGCTCTCGCTGGGCGAGAAATTTGGCTACGTTTCCCAAAGCGGCGAGGGCCGCACCGACGCCAACGGCCGCTTCGTCATCCCGCTCGAAAACATCGAAGTCAACGACACCTCCGAACTGATTCTCGAAGTGACCGCCACCGAAAGCGGCGGCTTCCCGGTCAGCGCGCGCGCCACGCTCACCATCCACCCCGATTCGTTCTACATCGGCATCCGCCCGCAGGTCTGGTTTGGGCAGGCCGGGTCGCCGATGAATTTTGACCTGCTATCGGTTGATTGGGAGCAAAATCCCGTCTCGCGCCCGGTCCAGGCCGAGTTCAAAAAAGTGCGCTGGGAACGCGAGGAGCTCACCTACGGGTATCGTTTGACGCCAGTTTACACGCCGGTTGAGAGCAAAGCCATCGCCACCAGCGCGGATGGGCGCGGCGAGGTCACGTTTACGCCCTCCGAAGCCGGAACCTACGCCCTCGAAGTGACCAGTGGCAGCGCCAAAACCCAACTGCTCTTGTGGGTGGGCGGCACGCAAAACGCAGCCTGGCCCAACCTGCCCTATGACCAACTTCGCCTGACGGCAGACCAGGCCGAATACAAACCCGGCCAGACCGCCGAAGTGTTCCTCCCCAACCCATTCAACGAGCCGGCCCAGGCGCTCTTGACCACCGAGCGCGGGACGTTCAAAACCGTACAGGTCGTCCCCGTCCCGCCGGAAGGCTATCGGTTTCAATTCCCCATCACCGAAGCAGAAGCCCCCAACATTTACATCTCGGCCACCCTGCTGGGGCCGAATACGAGTTTCAGGCAGGGCTATATCAACTTGCCCGTTGACCCCGCCGCCCTGACGCTTAATATCGCTTTGAAAGCCGCGCCCGAAAAGGCCAAACCCGGCGACACCCTGACCCTCGACCTGACCGTGACTGACCAGCAAGGTCAGCCGGTGCAGGGCGAATTTTCGCTGGCAGTGGTGGACCTGGCTGCGCTGGCCCTGGCTGACCCCAACTCTGAGGACATTGTGCCTGCCTACTATAGCATCCAACCGCTCGGAGTGCGCACCGGGCTGACGAACGCCATCTCCACCCGCCGCCTGTTAGATTTGGGCGGAGGGCAGGGCGGCGGAGGCGGCGAGGCTGTCCTGACCCTCCGCGACGACTTCCCCGACACCGCCTACTGGAAGGCCGACATCCTCACCGACGCGCAGGGCAAGGCCCAGGTGACCCTGACTCTGCCCGACAGCCTGACCACCTGGCAGGTCGAATCGCGCGGGTTAACGAAGGACACAAAAGTTGGGCAGGCCCGCGTGCAGGTGGTAACCAGCAAAGACCTGCTCATTCGCCCGCAAACGCCGCGCTTCCTGGTGGTGGGCGACGTGGCCGAATTGGCGGCCATCGTCAACAACAATACCACCCAAGAACAGCAGGCCGTTGTGAGCCTGAAAGCCGAAGGATTCCGGTTGGAAGCGGGCGTAAAGGCCGAGCAAACCGTCACCATCCCGGCCAATGGCAGGGCGCGGGTGGCCTGGCGCGGCGCGGTAGGGGATGTCGAAGCGCTCGACGCCGTGTTCACGGTCCAATCAGCCCAATTTCAGGACGCCGCGCGCCCCAACGAGGGGGCAATTCCGGTTTTGCGCTATATCGCCCCGCAAACCTTCAGCACAGCAGGCATTTTGACGGACTCAAACGCCACGCTGACCGAAATACTCGCCATCCCGCGCACGTTCCAGCCGTTGGGCGGCGAACTGACCCTCGAACTCTCGCCTTCGCTGGCTTCGGCCATTTTGAGCGCGCTCGAAGCCCGAACCTTGCCCGACCCGGCCTGGAGCACCGAGCAGATTCTTTCGTACCTGCTGCCCAACACCATCACCTATCTCACCCTGCAAAGCGTGAGCATCGAAAACCCCACCCTGCGCACGCGTCTGACACGCGACATCCGCGCCGCGACTGAACACCTGCTGGCCGCGCAATTCGAAGACGGCGGTTGGCCCTGGGCGATTGGCAGCGACAAGGCCGACGCTTATCTGACGGCTTACATGGTTTATGGCCTGGAAAAAGTGCGCCAGAGCGGCCTGGCGGGCGACGACGCCACCCTGCTCACGGCCATCCAGCGCGGGCGCGATTATCTGTTTAGCACTGCCGAGCCGTTCACCGGCGCTGTGAGCCTCACCGACCCGTTTTGGGCCAATCGCGCCGCATTCTATGCCTTCGTCTTGCAAGAGACCGGCAGCCTGAACAATTTTGGCTATGTGGCCGAGGAACTTTACAGTGAACGCGAGCGACTCGACCCCTGGGCAAAGGCCATGCTGGCGACGACGCTCGCGCGCACCAACCCGGCGGATGAGCGCATTCGCACCCTGGTTTCCGACCTCGAGGCGACCGCCATCCGCTCCTCAACCGGCATTCACTGGGAGAGCAAACAGGGCGGCTGGATGACCCCCGGCTCGCCGCTCTATACCACTGCAATGGTTGTCTACACCCTAACCGAGCGCGACCCGGCCAGCCCGCTGGCGGCGGATGCGGCGCGCTACCTGGCCTCGCAGCGCGGGCCAAAAGGCTGGGCTTCCGATTACGAGAACGCCTGGGTGATGCTGGCCCTCAACCGCTTCATGGCTGCCACGGGCGAATTTCGGGCCGATTTTGGCTTTTCTGCCGCTTTGAATGGGGTCAACATCGCCCAGGGGCAGGCCTCTGGCCCGCAAAATCTGACAACGGTTACCGCCATCATGCCCCTTAGCCAGATGATGTTAAACGGCGCGAACCAACTCGTCATCAACCGCCAGGCCGGGGTGGGACGGTTGTATTACCGTGCCATGCTTTCGGCGCTGCGGCCTGTTGAAACAGCGCCCGCCCTCAACCGGGGGATTGCCGTCAGCCGCGAATACCTGCTATGTAACGGGAAGAATTGCCAGCCGGTGGATTCTTACCAGATGCGCGAGGAGGAATCGGGCCGCCTCACCGTGCGCGTGACCGTGACGATTCCGAACGATGCGTATTCTTTCTTGCTGGAAGATTACGTTCCCGCCGGGGCCGAGATTCTCGACCCGGCGCTTAAAACCAGCCAGCAGGGCGAAGAAAGCCAATCGGTAGAAATCCAGTTTGAGGAAAACGACCCCTTCGGCGCGGGCTGGGGTTGGTGGTACTTTAACCGCCCGCAAATTTACCGCGAACGAATTCGGTGGAGCGCCGAAACCCTGCCCGCCGGGACTTATGTGCTGACCTATACCATCATCCCCTCCCTGGCGGGTGAGTATCGCGTTTTACCGGCCCATGCCTGGCTGGCCTACTTCCCCGAAGTGCAGGGGACCAGCGAGGGAACGGTGTTTAAGATTTTGAAGTGAACCAAAACAGGCCTGCTGCCCCCAGCGCCATGCCTGCTCCAAAAATAAAGGGGGCAGCGGGGCCAAAGCCATTCCAGGAACCGATGCCCTGCCAGAGAATCCCAGCGATGAGCGAGGCGGGCAGAGCGGTGAGTGCGATGGCGGCGTTGTACAGGCCATAGGCCGTGCCGCTCCGCTCGGCGGGGACCAGGTCGGCCACAAAGGCTTTGGCCGTGCCTTCGGTGGCGGCGTAGTAAACCCCATAGAGTCCAAACAAAATCCAGACCTGCCCCCCGGTTTGGGAGAGCGCAAAGCCAAGGTAGACCAATCCGTAGGCCAGCCAGCCGCCCAAGATAAGTTTGCGGCGTCCGATTTTGTCAGAGAGCGCGCCCAATGGCGCGGCCAGGATGGTATAAGTAGCGTTGAAGGTGAGCAACATGCCCATCACCTGCAACACGCTCAAGCCGCGTTCCTGTCCGCGCAGGATGATAAAAGCATCGGACGAATTGCCCAGGGTGAACAAAATCGCAGCAAGCAGGAATATCTTGAAACGCCTGTCCATGCCCGCCAAGCTGAGAGTTGGCATCGTGGTCTGGGCTTTTCCGGCTACTTCCTTCACGAACAGGGCCAGCACTAAGACCGCCAGCACCGCTGGGATGATAGAGAGCAGTACAATTGTCTGAAAGGTGGCACGGGTCAGTTGAGCCGTGCCAGACTGGGTCAGGTAAATGACCAGCGCGGCAATCGCCAGGCCGGTGAATGCCCCGGCGGTATCTCCGGCGCGGTGCAGGCCGAATGCCAGTCCACGCTGGTGTTCATCCACGCTGCCTGCCAACAGGGCGTCGCGCGGGGCAGTGCGAATGCCTTTGCCAATCCGGTCGGCGAAGCGCACCCCCAGCACCCAGCCCCAGGTGGATGCAAAGTACAAGAAGGGCTTGGCAAGCGTTGAGAGACTGTACCCGGCCACCGTCAGCCATTTGCGGCTGCCGAGTTTATCAGAAAGCGCGCCGGAATAGAGTTTGAGCAGGCTGGCGGTCGTTTCGGCGACGCCATCAATGAGGCCGATAACGCTCGTGCGCATGCCCAGCACGTTTGCCAGGAAGAGCGGAATCAGGTTGGTGAGCATTTCGGAGGAAACGTCTGTTAAAAACGAGGTGGCTGTCAGTCCCCACACATTGCGGGGCAGGGAAATTTTTTTCATTGTGAGCCTTGTTAATAATTTGCTAACTTTTGCGTGGGGTAAGCATAGGATAATCGTATATCGGGCGTCAAGCATGGCCGTAGGCATTGTGCTATATTAACAACAGTGATTTCTCTTCTCCTCCTTAGACGAGAGCCGGGGTCGGCGTCCCCGGCTCTCACGATTCTACACCTTCCAGGCTCTGCTAACAAAGCGCGTTAACTGTTCCATCCCATCGGCGACTGGGCCGGTTTCCAGGTATTCCCCAACCGTGTGCGCCCCGCCGCCTCGCGTAATACCCAGCACCAGGGCCGGGTAGCCCAGGCTGAGCGGGATGTTGGCGTCGGTGGAGCCAATCGTCAGGCTCGGTTCGATGCCCAGTTCACGCAGGGTGGCGCTCGCCAGATGGATGAGAGGGTGGGAAGAGGGAATTTCACCCGCTGGGCGCTGGCCGATGACCTGGCGCTCGACCCGCACGCCGCGCTGGTTGGCCGTTTCGAGCAGCGCTTCTACCCGCCGGGCCAGGTCATTTAACTGCGCCGCGCTATCGGAGCGCAAATCTAATTCAAACCAGGCTTCGGGTGCGATCGTGTTGATGCTTATCCCGCCGCCAATGCGCCCAATATTGAAGGTGGTGCGTGGTATGGATGGCGTTTTAAGAGCCGCAATCTGCGCAACCAGTTTGGAGACCTCGTGAATAGCCGAGGGCTTGCCAAAATCGGTCCACGAGTGGCCGCCTTGAGTGTGGATGGTGACTTTATAACGGCGTACGCCTGTGCCGCGATAGTAAACATGTCCGAGTGCCATGCCTTCCACCACCAGGTAGCAGAGCGGGGAGGGGCCAAATCGTTCGCAGACGGCTTTCATGCCTTTCAGGTCGCCCAGGCCCTCCTCGCAGGTGTTCGCCACGAGCCACAAGTCGCCTGGCAGGGTGATGCCCCGCTCACGCAGAATCCACGCCAGGCCAAACAGGCTGGCGACGCCCAGCGCGTTGTCGCCGATGCCGGGGCCGTAGATGCGGCCCGCCTCGCGGCGCGCGGCCAGGGGTGTCTTAGCCGGGAAGACGGTGTCGAGATGGGCAGATACGACCAGCGGGGACTGATTTCCACCGCTTAAACGGGCAAAGACATTTCCTGCCGCATCCATTTCGGTATCGGTCAATTTCTCGGTGTGGAATTGTTCCAAAACGAATTGAGCGCGGGCCGATTCTTCAAATGTGGGCGCGGGAATTTGCTGGATTTGGACCGCCAGGTTGAGGATGCGTTCGAGTGAATTCATATTTGCCTGACCAGGGCTGCCAGCGAAGCCAGGCGCGCCTGCGCCAGGCCGGGCATCGAATCGAGCAGGTAGAAAGGGCCGCTGCCTTCGATGGCAAATGACGAGGAGATGTTGCCATGCAGGGTGGCTTGCAGCGGGTCGAGGCTGGCGGCGTACCCGGCCAGGAAGCCGCCACAGAAGGCATCGCCCGCGCCGGTGGGGTCAACGAAGTTCGACGGATAGCCTGGGATTTCCCATTTGTGGTTGCCCACGCGGTCATAGACCAGTTGCCCGCGCGCGCCGCGTTTGATGACGATGATATCGCAGCCAAAACTGGCGAGCGACTCGGCCATCTCCCACAGGTCGTGGGTGCGGCCCCAAAAGAGGTTGCGGATTTCTTCTTCGGAGGGCAGGAAGGCTGTGACGCCTTGCAGGAGCGAGCGCAGGTCGTCGAGGTAGTTGGCGTTCATGTAGCCGGGGTTAGGGTCAATGGTGACGTAAGAAACGCCGCTGTGCCGGAAGGCTGCAGCAAGCTGGGAGTGGGTCGGCAGGTCGAGCGGGGCCAGGTGGACGGCCTTGGCGGTGCGGTAATCGGCAGGGATGTCGGAAAGTTTGGGTGAATCGGGATTGGTTTGCGTGCGGCTATCCTGTTCATTTTGCGGCGGTTGATAGCCAAGCAAACTTTTGGGAAAAGGCAGCCCCAGGCGGGCAAAATGCGAAACCGGGTTGGCTCGCTGGAAATTTCGTTCGTCGGTATAAACGATGAAGGAACGTAAATCCATTGGGGCGGGGACGATTTTAACGCCGCGCGTATCGAGCCCTTTTTGCTGGAAACTGCGCAGCCAGTCGCTGGGAAAATCCTCGCCCACACGCGCCAGCAGGGAAACCGAGTCTGTCCACAGACGCGTCCCGGCGGCGGCATACAACAAATTCCCTCCCGGTTTGTCTAAGAGCGGCTTACCTTCGGGAGGGATGAGAAACTGTCGGCGCAGTTGCCCGGCGATAACGAGGGAAACGTCCATGTTAACTGATGAAGACTTTATCGGCGGCTTTGGCCTGGTCGGTGTCGAGCGGAAGCAGGACGGTAAAAGTACTGCCCTGGCCCTCGGCGCTATCAACCCAGATGCGCCCGCCATGGAGTTCGATATTCATTTTGGCAACTGATAACCCCAACCCCATGCCGCCGTGCTTGCGGGTGAGATGCGATTCCACCTGGTAGAATCGCTCAAAAATGTGATTCAAATCCTTGGCTGGGATGCCAACTCCGTTGTCTTTGACTGTGATTTTGATGTAACCTGGCACTTCTTCGGCCACCACAAAGACGTAGCCACCCTGGTTGGTAAAGGCCACGCCATTCTGGATGATGTTAAAGACAGCAACCCCAATCTTATCGGCATCGCCTTCAATCATTAAATCTGAATCTTCGATGTCGAAACCGAGGGTGATGCCTTTGGCTTCAGCCTCCTTGCTGATGGCGGCCAGCGCATCGAGGATTAATTTGCGCACCGAAACCGTGCGCCGCCGCACCGAGGCAACCCCGCTCTGGATGTTATGCACGCGGGTCATGCTGTCTATGATTTCTTTCAGGCGCATGGCATTGCGAATGATGATATCCAATTGTTCCTGGTGTTCTTCCCCAACCAGTTCGCGCAAGAAGGTGGAATGGCCGAGAATCAGCCCCAGCGGGGTGCGCAGTTCGTGGGAGGTGATTGCCACGAAGTCGGTTTTCATTTTATCGAGTCGCTGGGATTCTTCGCGGGTTTCTTCTAGTTGTTGCTGTAAATGCGCGTTCTGGATGGCAATGGCGGCGTGGGCGGCAAGCGTTTCCAGGATGGTAACATCTTCTCCGGTATAATCAACACCCCTCTTCTTGTTGATGACTTCCAAAATCCCCAGCACCTCGCCGCGGAACAAGATGGGGCAGGCCGTGACCGAATAGGTTGGAAACCCGCTTACTTCATCTGCACGCTTGGAGTGATTCGGCGCCTGACTGGTATCGTTGACCACCACCGTCTCTTTTTTGCGGAAGGCCAGCCCGGCAATGCTCTCGTCAATGGGGATGAGCAGGGTTTGGAGCATTTGCAGGTCGGGCGTATTGACCAGGAACCGCAGGCTTTCTCCGTCTGGTTCTGGGTCTAAAATCGAAGCGCCAAAAGAATCGGTCAATTCGGTTGCTGCGCCCAGGATTAAAAGCAACGCATCTCGCAGTTCGGTCACGGTATTTAATGTCCGGCCGATTTCGAGCAGCCGCTGCATTCGTTGGAGTTGGGTATTCATACGTTGAGAATTGATAGTTAAATCCGGCGATGTACGATAAAATTATACTTCATCCGCAGGATTCACCAGCATAATCCCCTCCCTTTGCTGCAAAACCCAGGCGTGGGGAACAGGAAAATAACAAAATCGTAAGGAGACATAACCGCATGAGTAAGAAGAAAGTACGAGTCGCAATCATCGGCGTGGGAAACTGCGCCTCGTCGCTGGTTCAGGGCGTGGAATTCTACAAAAACACCCCCGATGATGCCACCGTCCCTGGCATTATGCACGTCAACCTGGGCGGCTATCATATCCGCGACGTGGAATTCACGCTCGGCATTGACATCAACGCCACCAAAGTCGGCAAAGACCTGAGCGAAGCCATCTTTGCCGAGCCAAACAACACCTACAAGTTCAGCGACGTGCCGCACCTCAACGCACCGGTTGTGCGCGGCATGACCCACGATGGCCTCGGTAAATACCTGTCACAAGTCATCACCAAAGCCCCCGGCCCCACCGCCGATATCGTCAAACTTCTCAAAGAGACCCAAACCGACGTGGTCGTCTCATACCTGCCGGTTGGTTCTGAAATGGCGACCAAATGGTACGTTGAACAGGTCATCGAAGCGGGCTGCGCCTTCGTCAACGCCATCCCGGTCTTCATCGCGTCCAGCGAATACTGGGGCAAACGCTTCAAAGATGCCGGCCTGCCCGTGCTGGGTGACGACATCAAAAGCCAGGTCGGCGCCACCATCCTGCACCGCGTCATTACCAGCCTGTTCGTTGACCGCGGCGTGAAAATTGACCGCACCTACCAGCTCAACTTCGGCGGTAACACCGACTTCCTGAACATGCTGGAACGTGAACGGCTCGAAAGCAAGAAAATCTCCAAGACCGGCGCTGTGACGAGCATGATTCCCTACGAAATAGACCCCGATAACGTCCATGTTGGCCCCTCCGACCATGTGCCGTGGCTCACCGACCGCAAGTGGTGCTACATCCGCATGGAAGGCACCACCTTTGGCAACGTCCCGCTCAATGTAGAAGCCAAACTCGAAGTGTGGGACAGCCCCAATTCGGCAGGCGTCATCATTGACGCGGTGCGCTGCGCCAAACTGGCTCTCGACCGTGGGCTGAGCGGCCCCATCACCGGCCCCTCGTCCTACTTCTTCAAAACTCCGCCCATCCAATACCGCGATGACATCTGCCGCCAAAAGACAGAAGACTTTATTAGCGGCAAGAGCAATGAGTAAGCGCTAATTTGTAAAATTGATCAATGAGACATGGCTTATCCTGGATTAAGGGAAAGCCATGTCTTTTCGGTTAAAATCGGGGCTATGTTCTCACAAATGAGCAATGGCCGATTCGCAATCACTCTCCTGTTCGCCGTTATTTTAGCATCCTGCGCACCCCAGGCTGCCCCCCTGCCCCCCGCCCCAACGCTTGACGTGAGCATTGCCAGCACCCAGGCAGTTGCCACCGTTTACGCGGCTGCCTCGCAAACTGCCCAGGCGGCTCTGCCCACCCCAACCGCCACCCCCTCCCCAACCGCCACCCTCGACCCCCGGCGCACCCCACCCGCCCTGCCGGCCGGGTTCACCACCCAATTGCTCAAACCGCTCGACCAGCCGCGCACCTATCTCAACGACACTTGCCAATTCCTGCGCGCCAAATGGAACCCCAACAACGCCGCCCCTGGCACCGTTCTCATGCCCATCATGTTTCACGGCATTGCCAAAGGGGAGGTCAACACCGATGCCACCGGCGTCTATCACGACATGTCAATGCAAGAGTTTCGCCGTCTGATGGAAGACCTCAAAGCGCAGGGCTTCGAGGCCATCACCATGCAGCAGGCAGCCGATTTTCTCTACCACAACGCCAAAATTCCGCAGCGTTCGGTGCTGTTAATTGTAGATGACCGCAAATTTCGGCAAAGTTTCGATGACACCTTTGCCAAATACTACCGCGAATGGGGCTGGAAGGTGATCAATTCCTACATCACGCTCGATGAGCGTCCTGACCTCTGGCAGCAAAACACCGAGTTAGAAGCCGAAGGCTGGGTAGACCACCAGGCGCACGGTTACGTCCATAATATCAACATCACCGCCAGTTCCACTGAAGATTACATACGCCAGGAATTGGGCAAACCGTTTGAGATGTTCCAAAAATATTTTGGCAAAACGCCCATTGCCTACATCTGGCCGGGCGGCAGCTTTACTCCGCGCGCCGTGCAAATTGCCCGCGAATATCACTACCTGCTGGGGTTCACCGTCAACCCGCGCGGGCCGGTCATGTTCAACTGGGTGCCGCAAGCCGAGCAAAGCGACCCCATGCGCCCCTCTTACCTGCCCGAAGTCCCCGCCGGTGACCCGCTGCTCACCCTGCCGCGCTATTGGTCACCCGATGCCCGCAACCACATAGACACGGTGCGCCAAATCGGCGCACAAGCCGCCGTCTATGCCGAGCAAGTACGCGCAACAGAAATCGAATATTATGACATTGTTTGCTCCCCCGCTTATGGGCCGCTGCCAGTGGTGGGACCTTAAGATTTTCGACTTTCGAATTGCGATTTACGCACTCTTGCATGTCCAAAGCGCTCGCCATTCATCTTTACTCTCGTTTGTCAAGAATGCTCTATGCCATGAACCCCTCTTGCATCTTCTGCAAAATTGCCGCCGGCCAGGCCCAGGCCGACATCGTCTATCAGGATGAGCAAGTCACCGCCTTTCGCGATATTCATCCCGTCGCTCCCACGCATGTCCTCATCGTGCCGAACCGCCATATCGAATCAGTCAACCATGCCAACCTGGAAGATGAATCTACCCTGGGTCACCTGTTTGTGGTGGCCCGCCAGGTGGCCGAAGCGGAGGGGATTGCCCAACGCGGCTACCGGCTCATCGTCAACACCAACGCCGATGGCGGGCAGACAGTTTTCCACCTGCATCTTCACCTCATTGGCGGTCAACGTATGAGATACCCAATGGGATGAGGGATTTTAGATTTTAGATTTTAGATTTTAGATTTTAGATTTTAGATTGTAGATTGACCAATGACCATGAACTTAACCGACCGCCAAACCCGCTGGAAACAGCAAAAAGCCATTACCCCCGAAAAACTGGCTCAGGCGCGGGTGATTTTGGATGAAATCATTAACGGCGCCGACGCGCTGGAAGCCCTGCGTGACCACCCCATGTCGGACGGCAGTGTGCTTTCTAAAGCCGCGCTGGTGGCTGCCTATTACCAAATGACCGCGCGCGGCGAGCTAAGCCCCGATAAAAGCCTGCTCGAACGAATCCGCATGAAGCCGGTGCGAACGCTTTCGGGCGTCACGACCGTTACTGTCCTCACCAAGCCCTATCCCTGCCCCGGGCAGTGCATCTTCTGCCCCACCGATGTGCGCATGCCGAAATCTTACCTGCCGGATGAACCCGGCGCCATGCGCGCCTTGGAGCATGAGTTTAACCCTTATACCCAGGTGCGCTCTCGCATTGAAGCGCTGCAAGCCCTCGGTCATCCTACCGATAAAATCGAACTGCTCATCTTGGGCGGTACCTGGAGCGCGTATCGGCGCGACTATCAGGAGTGGTTTATCAAGCGCTGTTTTGATGCGCTCAATACGCCCCCCAATCTCTTAACGTCCCTCCTCCATGTTGCTTCGCAAAATGAAGAGGGCGAACGCTGCGCCCCTGGTGAACTCACTGCTGCCCAGGCGCTGAACGAAACCGCGCCGCACCGCAACGTCGGTTTAGTCATCGAAACCCGCCCCGATGAAATTACCCCCAAAGAACTGCGCTGGCTGCGCTATTTGGGCGTGACCAAAGTGCAGATGGGCGCGCAAAGCCTGGATGACCGCATTCTGGAGATGAACAAACGCGGCCATGACGCCGCCAAAACGCTCAAAGCGACCGCCCTCTTGCGCGCCGCCGGGTTTAAAATCGTCCTGCACTGGATGCCCAACCTGCACGGCGCAACCCCCGAAAGCGACCGCGCCGACTTCGCCCGCCTGTGGCAGGGCTACTGCCCCGATGAAATCAAGATTTACCCCAACCAACTGCTCGCCAATGCCGAGTTGTACGAGGTCTGGCAGCGTGGCGAATACCAACCCTATACCACCCAGAGTCTCATTGACCTGATTGCGGACATCAAACCGAGCGTGCCGCGCTACTGCCGCATCAACCGCGTCATTCGAGATATTCCATCAACAAATGTGGTGGAGGGCAACAAACGCACCTCCTTACGCCAAGATGTTCACGAGGAGATGGAGCGGCGCGGAACGCGGTGTAACTGCATTCGCTGCCGCGAAGTGCGCGCAACGCAGGTGAACGTTTCGGCGCTCAATCTGAACGACCTGGTGTATACGGCCGCCCAAGCCGAGGAGCATTTCCTTTCCTTCGTCACCTCCGACGACCAGATTGCCGGGTTCATTCGCCTTTCACTGCCCGCAAAAGAATCGCCCCCCACCGGGTTGGCTGACCTGGAAGGGGCCGCGCTTATCCGCGAAGTTCACGTCTACGGCCAGTCGCTGCCCGTTGGGGCGGAGGGCAATGGCACGGCCCAGCATATTGGCTTGGGAACGCGCCTGCTGCAAGAAGCCGAAACCATCGCGCGCGCGCGCGGATTCCGGCGCATGGCGGTCATCGCGGCGGTTGGCACGCGCAAATATTATCTGGAGCGAGGATTCGAGCGCGGGGAGTTGTATCTGGTAAAAAACTTGTAGGGCGAGATATTTTCTCGCCCTACAAGTTTTTATCAGGGATACAGGCCGATGGAGTCAATTTCTGCGCCCGCATCGGCTCCTGTTGGGGGAACACTCAGGCGCACATAACGGTAAGCGCCTGTCAAACCCAGTGAGTCAATATCAATCATAACTCCTGTGGGAGGTGTGCCATACAAATCGCCAGGGTTGATATACAGGTTGTCGGTCTCTGGAGAATATACAGGACCTCCAAGAAGTCCTCCCAGGCTGGTATTTACATCCACGCCTGGGACGACTGCATCACACCAGTCAAGCACAACGAACCATGGTCCGCCAAAGCTTTCCGAGATTTGAACGGTGATACAGTCCATGTAAATTCCTCCACCTGCCGCCATTTCGTAATACACCATATCGGGCGTGTTTGTGCCATCGCCAATAATCAGGTTGGCGCCCATGTCAATGATTAATGAATCGCCATTCAGCAAGACATAAATCGCCCCATCTCCCGGCCCAATGTTGACGCCGCTTGGCGGCGGGGCGATGGTGGCTGTTTCGGTCGGAGTGGATGTTTCGGTTGGCGTAGAGGTGGTGGTTGGGGTTGCGGTCGGCGTTGGTGTCTCTGTGATGGTTGGTGTTATGGTTGGTGTTGAGGTTTCGGTAGCGGAAGGGGTGGGCGTTGGCGTCGCGGTTGGAGTTGCGGAAAGAGTAGGCGTTGTCGTTACAGTTGGAGTAAGGGTAATGGTAGCCGTCACCGTTCCAGTGGGCGTGCGGGTGCGGGTAGGCCCGGTGGTTGGAGGCGGGGTGTTGGTGCGGGTCGGCCAGATGATGAAGATGGGAGTGGGCGAAAAATACGGCAGAGGCGTCCAGGTGGCGGTGGGCGCGTCAGTGAAAACTGGTGAAGCAGTGGGCATGGGGGTACTTAATGAAATCGTGGCGGTTGGTGTAAATGTCATCCTCGGGGCAAAGGTCAGTATGACGGGCGGCACAAGCGGGTTGAGCGGGCTGGAGGGGGTAAGGAAGGTATCCCACCAGGGCAGGGGCGTGCCGATTTCTGGCAGAATGGGCGCAAGCGGCGCGAGGGTTGGCCCTTTCGAGAACGATTCATCGGGGTCAATTGCAGAGCGCATGTTGACCCCCAAGAGTTCCCAGCGCTCGGCCAGGCGAATCGCCATTTGCCCGGCTGCGCACAAGAAAAGCAGGCCAATCAACAAAATCAGTACGAAGAGTCGCCAGCCGCGCTGCTCACGCGTTTGAAGTTGGGCTGTGTTCATCGCTTTTCACTTTCAATGGCAAACGAACGAAAAATTTGCTGCCCGGATAGTTGACTTCATCATGCCCTGGGCTTTCAACCCAAATGCGGCCTCCATGTGCTTCTATAATACCATGCGCAATCGCCAAACCCAAGCCGGGCCCGCCGCCCTTAAACTTGGTCTTGCCCGAGGAGTGCATGTACACTTCACCGGTCTGGTAAAACTTTTCGAAAATGAGTTGGTGATGCTCCGGTTCGATGCCAATGCCCGTATCACTAACCACAATTTCGACTTCGTTTTGCCCATTCCCAGATTCCACCAAATGACCGTGAATGGTGATGCGTCCGCCATCGGGGGTATATTTGATGGCGTTAATGACCAAGTGATAAAACACTTTGTATAGTTGGTCAGGGTCAGCCTGGAGAATCGGCAGGCCATCAACGCCTTGTATGGAGAGGGTGAGATGACGCTCTTTGAGCGCCTCTTGGAACGTTTTGTAAACCCGGCCCAGCACCATGCCCAAATTGGCATCTTCTGGCAAGATTTTGAGCATGTTGCTATCAATACGCGAAACGTCCAACATGCTGCTCACAATTTCTTGCATTCGTTCTGAACCATCCAGAATCCCCTGGGTCAACGCGATGGTTTCGGGTTCGTCTTTGAACTTCATGGCGAGCATTTGGGTATACCCTTTGACCAGCGTCAAGGGCGTGCGGAGTTCGTGCGCGGCCACTTCGATGAAACTGGCTTTGGTGCGGTCCATTTGTTCCAGAACTTTGTAGGTCTTTTCCAATTCAGCCGTGCGTTCTTGAAGCCGGCTTGTCATTTCATCAAATGTTTGCGCTAATTCGCCGATTTCATCACCTGCGCGGATACCGGTACGCTGGTTCAGGTCACCGCCCGCAACGGCCAGTGAAGCCCGCAATAATTTTTGAAGCGGGTTGATGAGCATTCGTGAAATGCCGTATCCCAGCAAGATGACGCCCGCAACGATGGCCGTAAATAACAGGATGTAAAAATTGCGATTGGCTACGCTAAATTCCATCACAAAATCTAATGGCAGCACAACGCCAAAGATTCCCAGCCGGTCGCGTCCAACTTGCAAAACGTCGCGCGCAATGCTGTAATACCGCCCGGAAATGTCCTTGTTTTCCCCGTAGACTACGGAGGAAGACTTCAGGATGAGATTCAGGGTGGCCTGGTCAAGTGCGAACGTTGCTTCGGTGTCTGCGGTTTCGGCCTGCCCGGGCAGGGTCGAGGCGATGATTTTTCCCGTTCCATCGTAGAAGATGACATCGGCCAGTGAGATGCTCTTCAGGCGCGGCAACAGGTCGTTGAGCGGAGTGCCTATCACCACCACGCCAACGGTTTTTCGGTCCAGCAAAACCGAAAGAGCGCTATAGTGATAATATCGTCCATCCAGGGGGTTCTGACCAAAAACGCGGCTGGCCGTTTCAGAATTGTTCAAAAGCAGCGCCGAAAGCCAGGGGGAACGGCCCAGCCCGGTTTCGTCATTGATTATTTCTAAAACGCCATCGGGATTGCGAAACAAGTGCAATTGTTCGCGCCCCTGCTCATCAATTAAAAATAATTGCTGCAGGCGATTGCCCTCTGCTTGTGGAATGACCAATTTTTCGAGCGTGGCGCGGTCACCCGATTGGAGCGCCTTTGCCAGGTTTTCTGTATAAGCAATGAAGCGCGCCTTTTCGATGTTTTGCCTTTCTTGCTTGCCGAACTCATCTGAAACAATCCGACCGGCCTCGCGCAACTGATTCCTTAGCCGCTCTTCCTGCCTGACGGAAACCAATTGCGTGATGACATAGACCCCGATGATAGCAACCACGAGAGTCAGGATGACATACGGAATGATGACCTTGAAACGAATGCTCACGTTGAGCCCTGGTTGAGGCGGATAATCCATTTAGTCTTTATTTTTAACTCACCTTACGCAGATTTGAGTAAACTTGGTGCATGAAAAACGACAAACTTCTTGACCTGTACAGCGACTATTTGATAAGCGCCTTCGGACAAACCACGGCGACAGGGCTGTCCTCCCTGTTGGATGGTGAAATCAGCCACGACCGAGTGCAACGCTTGCTGGCAGGGGAAGAACAAACCTCGGCGGATTTGTGGCGGCTTGTCAAGCCGCATGTGCGCCAGATTGAAAGCCAAGACGGCGTGGTGATTGTGGATGACAGTATTGCGGAAAAACCATACACCGACGAGAACGACATCGTTTGCTGGCACTACGATCATTCCCAGCAAAGAACCATCAAGGGCATCAACTTTGTGACCTGCTTATATCACAGCCAAGGAGTATCGTTGCCCGTTGGGTTCGAACTGGTTCGGAAAACAGAACGCTACACCGACCCGAAGACGGGAAAGGAAAAGC